>NZ_JHXY01000018.1 GCF_000621585.1 [Eubacterium] cellulosolvens LD2006
CTCTCCGTAGGGCAAGACCCTGTACGAAAGCTTAGCTGGCACTCGGTGTATGGACAGGTGGGACGAAGGAAGTTGGGACACGATCCCCATAGGCACGGAAGGTTCACCGCCATAGTTGATCGGAGGGAAAATGGCCTTAATAGAGCATAATCAACGGACGCTCTGTTTGCCATACCCATCAACCAACTATTCAGTACCAGATACGATGATGTCCATACCCATCTGGCTCTGTTTCAAGAGGTATGTAGTTCGTCAAACCCGCATAAAACTTGAATTTAGGGCTTGACATGATAGGAAGAAGAGGTAGAAGCTATGGATGAGTTATGCCTTTCGGTTGGGGATAAAAGATTATCTATTGAATGGGAAGATAACGAGAGTGTGGATGCGCTTAAAGATCTTGTCGGATACGGTATGAATATCAATATGTCCATGTATGGGGGATTCGAACAGGTCGGAAGTATTGGTACTTCTCTTCCGCGAAATGACAGTCAGACGACTACAAGTCCGGGTGACATTGTCCTTTATTCAGGAAACCAGATAGTCATCTTTTACGGTTCAAATTCCTGGGCATATACGAGGCTGGGAAAGATCACGGGACTTGATGAAAAAGAACTTGAAGATACATTCGGAAACGGTGACGTTACGATCAGTTTAAGTGTCGGAGCACAAACAGCTTCAGAAGCGGCGAAGCCTTTAAGGACGGATTAAAACTGAAATAATAATAAAGATCGGAGGACGAACGAATGAATAAAGTGCTCATCTTAAACGGGAGCCCACATCAACACGGTTGTACAGCGACTGCACTTGATGAAATGATCAAAGTGTTTGAAGAGGAAGGAGTCGGGACAGAACTGATCCAGGTAGGAACAAAAGATATCAGAGGCTGCATTTCCTGTAACAAATGCAGCGAAACCGGAAAGTGTGTGTTTGATGATCTCGTAAATGAAGTCGCACCCAAGCTTGAAGAAGCGGATGGTCTGGTTGTGGGAAGTCCGGTATACTATGGATCTCCAAATGGAAATATCATTTCCTTCATGGACAGGTTGTTCTACAGTACATATTTTTCAAAGCATATGAAGGTAGGAGCTGCAGTAGTAAGCTGCAGAAGAGGAGGCAATACGGCAAGCTTTGATGTATTGAACAAATACTTTACCATCAGCGGTATGCCGGTGGCGTCTTCAACTTATTGGAATCAGGTACATGGATTTACCGCGGATGATGTCAAAAAAGATCTGGAAGGACTTCAGACCATGAGAAACCTTGCACGGAATATGAGCTTTATGATCAAGGCGTTTTCTGATGCCAAGGTGAAATACGGTTATCCGGAAGTTGAGAGAGGATGCTTCACCAGCTTCCCGGATGGCAAGTGATCGGCGGTATAGAAAAATGGTTGGAAAGAATAATAAAGAATACAAAATAGTAAGTAAACCTTGCCATAGGGTAAAAAGACAGGAGGAACTAAAGCAATGAAACAGGAGATCAAGACAACAGAAGCAATCTTCCCGATGCCGGTACTTATGATATCGACATTCAACGAGGACGGCAGCGTGGACGTGATGAATGCGGCATGGGGAACCATGTTGGAGCGTGATCGCGTGGCACTTAACCTGACGGAGACGCATAAGACCGTTCAGAACATCAAGGCGAGAAAAGGCTTCGTAGTTCATATCGCTGATGTAAAGCATGTTGTAGAGGCTGATTATTTTGGTATTGCAAGCGGAAATACCGAAAAAGAGAAGTTTGCAAAGAGCGGCATGACATATACCAAATCCGATCTTGTAGATGCACCGGTCATCAATGAGTTCCCAATTGCTATGGAGTGTGAGTTTATCGAGTATCAGAGCGATGATACCGGACTTGGAGTTATCGGGAAGGTTTTAAGAACATCCGTTGAAGAAGCTAACATGAAGGATGGGAAGGTGGATGTTGATTCACTTGAAGCTATCGCATTTGATCCGTACACCCATGGATACTATAAAGTAGGTGGCAGAGTCGGAGAGGCATTTAAGGACGGAGCTAAACTTAAATAAAGAAAACAAAATAGCAGAACCGAAACTTAATCGGCGGTGAAGAGTCTGAAACGATTCCTCACCGCCGTTTTTTTAATGCCACGCTTCTATTAGCCAAAAATGAAAAAATATTGAAAATGGCTAATAGACGCGATGGAATAATCTTATCAAACAGAAGGAGAGAAATGGATATTATGAGGCTCATCCCAAGAAATTCCTATATGGAGAAAATAATCAATGTAATAGGAACTTCGGATATAAGAGTCATTACCGGTGTAAGACGATGCGGAAAGTCAAAGCTTTTGGAATCATTTAAAAAATATATAGATGAAAATATACAAGATGCAAATATAATCCATATCAATTTTAACCTGCCGGAGTTTGAAGAACTGCTCACTTTTCGAGCGCTGTATGAACATATAAACTCTTTGTATAAAGAGAATATGCAGAATTTTGTTTTGATAGATGAAGTTCAAATGTGTGAGGATTTTGAAAAGGCCATCAATGGACCGCATGCATTCGAAAAGTATGATATATATATAACCGGTTCAAATGCTTTTTGCTTAGTTCAGATCTTGCCACACTTTTACTGGACGAACATTTGAAATAAAAGTTTTTCCATTTTCCTTCAAGGAATATGTCAGGTATTTTGATTTGAGCGACAGATATGAGACCCTATCATCATATATTAAAGAAGGTGGAATGGCAGGCTCTTATCTATATAAAGATCCGGAAACAAAGTATGATTACATTGCAGATGTATTTGACACTCTGATTGTAAGTGATATCAGACAGAAATATAAAATAAGAAATACTCAGTTGATGGACAGAATTGTCGATTTAGCTGATTGGCTGTTAGAGGCATGAATTGGCCAAAAGCAGAAAAAAATTAAAAATGGCTAATAGATATAAGGCTCCGAATTTAAATGTAAATTATTTCTTATGCGATCAAGGATCTTTCCAAAATGAGGCGGCTGATGGAAATGCTGGTGGTCGCAGAGAGGGAGCGGAAGTTTGTGATACATTTTGGGGTGTAAAATGATGTGAGGCAAGCGAAATGCTTGATAACTTCAAATTGCCAGAGGACATGATGAGAAAGAAATTATTATTATTTATTATTTATGGTTTTATATTTATATCTTTTTTTTATGGATTTAATCTTCAGAAACCTTCACTTTCGGTAGATTTTGGAGATGGTACTATGTATGCAGTATGTTATACAGAAGCGGGAAGGTTAATAAATAATATAGTTAGCGCTATTTTTGCAATCATAATGATTATTCCGTTGATTATAGATTTATTGAATAAAAAAATAAAATTAACGTATAAGATATGGCCTATATTGGTTAGTTATACCATTGCCTTGGGTATATGTTTTATTATGATTTTTTATTATAATCCTATAGCAGATTTATCACACAAGGCATTTATATTTTTTAATGAAAATGTCGTAAAGATGCAATATTTGGAAATCCTTTGAAACTATGCTTCTTGAATGGTTGTTCCATTGTCAACAGGGATATTTAACCAGACATTAGGGAAAAATAAGTTACGCATGAGGAGGTTATTGTTTAGTTCATTTAATGATGTTGAAGTATAAGGCTAACAGGTCATGAACATATAGAAAAAACTGAAGGATAAGGAAGGCGAAAGATATGCAAAGGAAGACTATACACATAATTGTAACCGCAGTAATAGTGGTATGTTTTATTTTTGCGGCAAAATTGTTCATGCCTTCATGTAAAACAAAAAACAATATATTTGATGAAATCTACTATGAAAGACAGCGTAAAATAGAGCCTGTATTTGCTACTTTTAAAGCAGAGGAGACTGTATATGATAAGTTGCCTCAATTCAAATATGAAGATCCTGAAAGAGAATACCGCAATTTACATGAATATGAATCAATCACCTCCGAATACAGAGATGATGAGTTGAACCCAAATCAGAGTATAGTCATATATTATTACAAAAAACCAAGGTATATATCATTTGAATTATGTGAAAAATATGATAATGGTATGTATTACATGTACTTCAGATATGATTTGGCAGATTCCACACTCTCATTCGATAAAATACATCTGTATAAGATTGAAAATGGTAAGGTGTTATACGGTGAAGACGGCAATGCTATTGACTACAGTGAAGCAGAGATAATGGACTGGTTTAAAAGCAATGGAATATCCGAAGAAGATCTCAAAAGGAAAAAGCATTGGTTTATCTATGATAAGGTACTGAAGGACTGGGTTATTTATAATGATAAGACTGCTTATAGTATTGATAATTATGGTGATTATAAGGTGACAGATGATGATATGATAGATGATTATCAGTCAGAAAAAGCGGATTCTGAAAATCATAAAAGTATACCGCTTAATGAAGAATACTTTCCTGACGAGTGTTTCAGAAATTATCTGAAAGAAAAATTCGATATGGATAAAAATAACATATTGTCAGGTGATGAGATCGGCCTTGCTGAAAGACTATACATTAATTGTGACCAGGGATGTAGAAATATGGCGAGTCTTGCGGGGATAGAATACCTTACTGAATTAAAGTATCTTGATTGTTATGGTTCGTCGGTCAAAGACATTGATCTGTCAAAAAATGAGTTGCTTGAAAAACTCTATTGCAACGATACAGCGATAGAAAAACTTGATTTGTCACATAACGTCAATTTGCAGAAGTTAAAGTGTTCCGAGACCAAAATAACAGGACTGAATCTGTCAGAGAATAAGAAATTAACCGAACTCGTATTTCAGAACACAGAAATAAGCGCAATCAATCTTTCATCAAATAAATCTATTGAATACCTGGATTGCAGTAAATCAGCCATGACAAGGGTAGAATTATCTGATTTGCCAAATCTGGAAATGTTTATTTGCGCAGGGAGCCGGATAAACGAGATTGATGTCAGTAATAATAAAAATCTCAGGTATCTTGATATTTCAGATACAGATATAAGTGATACAGACTTTTCACAAAATAGTAAGCTTAGATATCTGTCATGTAGCAATTGTGCAGGTATAAAGGACATCGATTTAACTAATAACACTGAACTTGGCTATCTGGATATTAAAGGAACACAGATTAAACAGATGGATTTATCACAATTCACAGAAATATATGGAATCAGATGCGATAGGGATACGGAGATTACAGGTGTTGACAGTGCATATATAAATGATGGAATGGGTGCAGAATGAGAAAGTCAAGGCTGTGTTTACAGATATGCAAATAGCAGAGTGCACCTGGAAGGCTCATGATGGTCAGCAACCGGACTAATGATGTGTGAGATTATGGCAGGAGATGTTTTGATGGCATCTATAAGAGATGATGTATTCAAGTACATAAAGAAAATTTTGACAGGCTGAAATCTGAGTATGGAATATATGCTGTGCAAGGACCGAGGGGGATTCCTAACAGCCTCAGTGCGGCTTTGAAATAAAGAAACACATTCCAGAACAAAACAGCATTTTGAATATATTGGATACAAAAGAAATCTCATCTAAGATGGAGAAAGGCATAGAAAAAAGCTGAGGGACTAACCTTCAGCTTTTTCCATAACCATATCTGATAAAGCAAAGTCTAACGACTATTGATTACAATCGTCATCGGAGGCAATGCAACCTTCTCTGTTAAGTGCTTATCAGATTAGACAAAGACACAATACACAAG
The DNA here is from genome assembly GCF_000621585.1 of [Eubacterium] cellulosolvens LD2006. Lineage (GTDB taxonomy): Bacteria > Bacillota > Clostridia > Lachnospirales > Lachnospiraceae > Bilifractor > Bilifractor cellulosolvens. The sequence goes on from NZ_JHXY01000018.1 coordinate 5,691, forward strand.
CATAAAGAGAGGCCTGCGGGAAATCCGCAGGCCCATTGTAATGTCATCCTTCGATGAGTATCTGTTTCTTTTCGGGAAGTTTCTCTTTGTCCTTCTTAGGAAGGGTGAGATTCAAAACACCGTGCTTGAAGCTTGCCTTGATATCTTCCTCGGTGATATTCTCGCCGACATAGAAGCTTCTCTGCATTGATCCGGAATAACGCTCCTGTCTGATAAGTTTACCCTTCTTATCCTTTTCGTCCTTATCCAGACCCTTGTTTGCGCTGATAATGAGATATCCATTGTTCAGCTCCAGACCAATCTCTTCTTTCTTGAAGCCGGGCAGGTCGATATCTACTTCGTAGTGATCGTCATGCTCGTGAACATCGGTCTTCATCATCCTGTCGGCATGTCTGCCGTACAGCTTTCTTTCGGTTCTGTCCAGATCTCCGAAATCCGGGAATGCAAACCAGTCGTCAAATAAATTTTCTCCAAAAATACTAGGTCTTAACATAATGATTACCTCCTTTTCACTCAATACTGTTAATAGCTACTGAGCAAGGGGAAGGAGGGATTAGATCATTGGAACATACCGTTCTTGTGGTCTTCTCTGTTCCTCTGTTCGATTATGTTATAGCACTTAAATTAGCACTCGTCAAGTGCGAGTGCTAACGATTGAAGAAAGAATTCGTGTGACCATTTCCAACTGACAGTAGGTTTACGCCATCTTTTGGAATGATTATTATTGACAGTTTTTTCATGTTCCTGTATCCTTAACCTCGAAAAGTAAAACAGACGTCTGTCGCCACCGGGTAGCAGGACGCACGTCATTTCTTTATCGTTAGGTCTTAGAAGATAAAGAGGTGGCGTATTTTTTTTGAGGAGGTATAAGAAATGCAGCAGTGGATCATGTTGATTTTGGCGGGAGTATTTGAAGTGACCTGGGCTTGTGCCATGAAGTATTCCAATGGATTTACGGTGCTTTTGCCATCGGTTATAACCGTGGTGGGATACATAGCGAGTGCTGTATTAGAATTTGGTATATAAGAGTCATATGAAATTATTAGAAAGGTAAAATTCCAGTTTTATCTGTTAAAGGAGAACGAATCATTTTGGACTATAAGAAACTGAATGCGATTATATATGCATTATTAGTTCACTTGTCAGAAATATAGATGGGGAGGTTTTAGATATATGTGGATCATATTTGCACTGTTATCTGCAGTATTTGCCGCATTAACCTCAATATTGGCTAAGATAGGAATCGAAGGAGTGGATTCTAATCTGGCTACGGCCATCCGAACCGTGGTAGTGGTTGGAATGGCCTGGATTATGGTATTCATAACTCATGCACAGAGCGGGTTATCGACGATCGGCAAAAGAAGCTGGATATTTCTTATTCTCTCAGGTCTGGCTACGGGTGCTTCGTGGTTATGTTATTACAAAGCATTACAGTTGGGAGAAGCTTCTAAAGTAGTACCTATAGACAAACTCAGCGTGGTGATCACTCTGGTTCTGGCATTTGTGTTCCTGCATGAGCAGTTTACTGCAAAGTCAATTATGGGATGCATCCTGATCGGAGCGGGGACGCTGCTGATGGTAATATAGTATTCAGGCATTATCGATCAAGGAGGCAAGTAATGAAGCAATATATTGTTGATGCTTTTACAGACAAACCTTTTTCCGGAAATCCGGCGGCGGTTTGTGTAATGGATGAATGGCCGAAAGAAGACTTCATGATGAAGTTGGCTATGGAGAATAATCTGAGCGAGACAGCGTTTATTGTCAAGGAGGAACAGGGGTATCATCTCAGATGGTTTACTCCCGGATCCGAAGTTGAACTATGTGGTCATGCTACTCTGGCATCTTCTTTTGTGATATTCAATTACTTTGAGCAGAACGAGGATGTAATAGAATTTAATACTCTCAGCGGAAAACTGACGATTGTCAGAAAGGGTAAGCTTTATGAGATGGATTTTCCTACTTATAAACAGCAGGAGATATCGGTGACAGATGAGATGGAAAGTGCTTTTGGTGTGAGGCCCGTTAAGGCGATACTAGGGCCAGATCTTGTATGTATTTTTGAATCTGAGGAGCAGATCCGGAACATGAAGCCGGATCAGGCTAAACTTGCAGGGCTTCCCGGACGTGGACAAAATGTTACGGCAAAAGGAAAAGATACAGACTGCGTATCGAGGAGTTTCTTTCCCAAACTTCTGGTTCCTGAAGATCCCGTTTGCGGTTCTGCGCATTGCCAGATAGCTGATTATTGGTCAAAAGAATTAGGAAAATCAGAGATTCATGCGTACCAGGCGTCAAAGAGAGGTGGGCATCTATATTGCGAACTCCTTGAGCATGGAAGGATAAGAATTAGCGGAGAGGCTACATTGGTTGCCATCTCAGATATTCTCGTTGATTTTTAACTTACAGTTTTATAGACGTGAAATATAAAAATGGATACAGCTTAAAGGTGGTGTTGCCATGTTACCCGGAGAAGCCATGAACAGGGCAATAAGCAAGGTGTCGGGAAAAAGGTATGAGAAAAAAGCCTTATATGATCCATACGATGACGGATGAGACTTATGCCGTGAACTGCACGTTGGAACTGCAAGGTGCAGGGAAAAAGCAGACCATGTTCTGGGTGGCATTTCTCTCGCAATGCTACTGGATGATTGGAGCTGTCATAGGGGGAGTATTGGGACAGCTGATCCCGTTCTCCATGGAAGGCATTGATTTTTGCATGACAGCGTTGTTCGTTATCATTTTCATAAATCAGTGGGAGAAGGCAGATACTCATTTTCCTGCACTCGCAGGCTTGGCGATTGGGATCATATGTCTTTTGATATTTGGTGAGAATCAGTTTATGCTGCCCGCGCTTATCATCGTGTCCATGCTTCTGGTGCTCTATAACGCAAGAAAGAAGGGCTCGGCGGTATGACGGGAACAGTTTATTTTTGGGTTGCAATCGCAGTTTCGGCTGTGATCACATTTGGACTCAGAGCACTTCCTTTTGTCCTTTTCAGAGGCGGACGCAGTATGCCGGACTGGATGAAGAGGCTGGGCCAGATCCTTCCTTCAGCAATAATGGCAGTGCTTATCGTATACTGCCTGAAGGGAGCGAAGAGTGACCTGATCGGAACGGGAATCCCGGGAATCATAGCAGTTCTTGTCGTAGCTGTGAGCTATAAGTGGAAGCACAATACTTTTATCAGTATCATTGTCGGAACGGCGGTTTATATGGTGATGTTGAGAGTTATATAATTTCGACATTACTCACTACGGGGGATGGAAAGATCAGTATGAGGATACCATCTGAACTGATTCCGAAGTGCCCGGATGACGGAAATGATGTCGCCATGAATCTGAGGGCGGATGATTCTTTTGTGGAGGACGATGGGTGGCACAGAGCGTCAGCGGCATATTCGGATTTTCTGAGAAGGCATGAAGGACTGCATGTGCTGTATCTTGAACTTGGAGTAGGAGCAAACACTCCGGTAATCATAAAATATCCATTTTGGCAGATGACATTATCGAATGAAAATGCCGTATATGCCTGTTTGAACTATGGTGAAGCCTTTTGCCCCGGAGAACTAGAAGATAGAAGTATATGTATTGATGGTGATATTGGAGATGTGTTTGATATGCAGATTTTTTGAAGGTGTCCGCAAAAAGTCCGCATTATGTCCGCACAAGGAGCGTACCGAGCGGAAAGACTTACAATCGAAAGAAGGAAAAGCAGAGGTTGCTACGTGCCAGTGGTACGTGTTCAGCAACGACCAAAGCGAAGCGGAGACCGGCAAGGAATTCAGAAATGGATTTGAGGCCGATCTTTTTTTGCAGAATTATATTTTTTTGTTTGACTATGACGTAGCGTAATAGTTTATGATGTAATCACACGTGAAGGAGATGATAGCCATGAAGACAGTAAATGAAGTGAGTAAGCTGACAGGAGTGAGTATACGCACGCTGCAGTATTACGATAAGATAGGACTCTTAAAACCGGCGGAGTATACCGAGTCCGGATACAGGCTGTATGATGATGCGGCGCTGGAGAGACTTCAGCAGATTTTACTGTTTCGTGAGCTTGAGTTTCCGCTTAAGGATATCAAGGATATCGTAACCAGATCTGATTTTGACAAGAGATTGGCACTTGACCAGCAGATAGAACTTCTAGAATTAAAGAAGGAACACATCGAAAATTTGATCAGTATGTGCCGTGGATTAAAACTGAGAGGAGTGAGACATTTGGATTTTACAGCATTTGATTCAAGCAAATTAGACGAATACGCTAAGCGTGCAAAAGAACAGTGGGGTAATACTCCGGAATATAAGGAATTTGTAGAGAAGGACCAAAAGCGTTCAAAGAGCGAGGAAGAAAGAATGATGGCCGATTTCATGAAAATCTTTGAAGAGTTCGGAGGTATGAAGGATCAGGATCCTGCTTCTGCAGAAGTACAGGATCAGGTAAGGAAGCTGCAGAGCTTTATTACCGAGCATTTTTATAAGTGTTCTAATGAGATTCTTTCCGGACTTGGTAAGATGTATGCCGGTGGCGGAGAATTCACCGAGAACATTAATAAGATGGGCGGAGAAGGAACTGCTGAATTTACTCACCGGGCGATACAGATTTACTGCGGATGACCAAATGTTCATAAGCCTGTTTGTAGATCGCCAGCCGAGCTTTCTTCAGCATGCCTTAACAAAGCCGGTAGTCGCTATCGGTTAACTGTTTCATTGCCTGTATTGTTGAGTTTTCAAGGAACAAATCCCATTTGGGGTATGGGAAGTTTTAGTTCATAAGAGCACGAGATCCAAAGCCGAGATTCTAGCATTCCTGGAAAGCAGAGCTTGATCAGTTCTGCTTTGCCTTTTGAGTTGTAAAATCCTGGGAAGGTAGCATTTAAGCTTTTCCCTGCTCTTCATAGAGAATCTGCATCTTTTTTCTGAGAGGATATCGGAAGAGCTCTTTGCCGCTCAAATCCTCGGCAAACAATTTCACAGCGGTGACCTGCGGGTTTTCGTAGGTCCGGTAATAATAAATGCCTTTATCCATGTTGCAGCAGGAAGAGTAGATCGTGATTTCATATTTATGATTTCCCAGATGTACACAGCCTCTTTGCTGCTCCACAGATCCGAGAATGTGGAAGAATTGACTGACACTCTCGGCTTCAGAACTACCGGAGACAGCGTTCATTCTGGTAAATGCGGCTTTTGCAAAACGTGAGGCCGATGAAAGATCACCCGGCAGACCGATCGCCCCCATGCCGCGGCTGTATTCTTCCAGTCCGATTTCTTTTGCAAAAGCATTCCGGGCCGGTTCCGGTGAAAGATTCATATAATTACTGAGGAAAAACAACTGCTTATCAAACGGAGGATTGTTGGTCATGACGCCTACCGGATTATCGTGCACCTTCAGTCCTTCTTTGACAGACTCGACAACAATCGCTTCCTTCTGATCCGCGATCATCCAGTGCAGCGGAGACAAGGGAAGCTCGCTGCTGAAGCTTATATCAACCAGGTTTATGCGGGACAAAAGCTCTCTGGCTTCCGCAACACTTGCGCACTGGCACAGAATCCACGGAATAAACTCAAAGGGAGCGATGTTGTCTGCATCCGGGCACTCGTTTTTGTAGTCGGCGTTGCCGGGAAAATTCAATCCCGCCATGCCAAGTCCCTTTTCGTTTATCGCATCGTAATACAGTGGATAATTGTCCACCACAAATGCCATGCCGATCAAAGCATAGTGCTGCTCGATGGTATTTTTACAACGAAAGGCAAAGGGAAAATTTCTCGGTGTAATTGTGACCTCTTCGTGATAGGAAAACTCCAGATCAAGATTGCGTCCAAAATAGTGATCTTGTGTCGAATACGTAATTGCTGTACACATAGTCTGCCTGCCTCCTTATTGAGTATCCTTATTCTGTTGTCTGATATTGCCTTAAGTATCAGAGTATATATTCCTTTCGAACAGCCTGCCTTTGTTATTTAAAACAATTATAGCAGATTTCTTCTTTCACGCGTTGTTTTTAAAGTTCGATTCTGCGTATCTTAGGCGGAACGCTTTGTGTCATGTGAATTCCGGAGGAATATCCTGTGCATCCGGGTTTCGAATCGTAATTTCTTTTCAAACAGGAGATTTATTGGCATTGATCCTTAAAAAAGGGTGCACGAATCCCGTTGGTGTGATCAGAAGTAGTTTTGAGTTCTCAAGGTACAGTTATCTACTGTTATTCCAACTGAACAGACAGCTGCTGAGTGTTTGAGAGTGTCTCATAATACTCTCGCTTATACGGACAGCCGCTACACAGTTTGAATGTTATATATCTTGCTGAGTTTAATTTTTTTGTTGCTATCAAGTGAAACGGTGTTTAAAATAGCCACTCCTTGCAAATAGTAATATAATATATATTATAATTTGTAATATATATTACGGACAGGGGGGATTTTATGAAATACAGAAAGATTGCAGCAATGACACTGGCTTTTTCGCTTGTATTTGCTTCATGTGGTACGACGGCTTCTGAGAACTCTTCGGTTTCGACAAGCGTTTCAAAGGAAGCGGCCAAAGGCGGAATCGAACGATACGAGGGAAAGACTGCGGAAGAAATTGTCGCGTCACTGACGACGGAACAAAAGGCGGCCCAGATGGTAGAGGGCGCTTTTTACAATGTCAGTCCGGAGGACATGAAGACATACGACTATGGATCGGTACTCTCGAATTTCAGTGAACTGCCGAATCCCTCAGCGGATGACTGGATGAATACAGTCCGCGAATATCAGGAGGGGGCTCTTTCTTCTGAGGCAGCGATTCCTTATATCTACGGACAGGACAGCGTGCACGGGGTGAACTACGCCTCCGGCTGTGTAATTTTTCCGCACAACATCAATATGGGAGCAGCCAATGATCCGGAACTCATGAAAAAATATGGAAGTCTGGTTGGTTCGGATATTGTGCACACAGGCATGCTGATGAACTTTTCGCCCTGCGTGGATGCGGCTCAGGATCCCAGATGGGGAAGAACCTATGAGTGTTACTCCGACGACAATGAGATGGTCAAAAATCTGTCGGTGGCATATGCGGAGGGACTTCTGTCCGAGGGTGTCGTGGTCTGCGCAAAGCATTTTTTCGGAGGCGGTTACACGAAGTACGGAACAGGAGAAAATTCGGATATGACTGAGCGCCTCATTGATCGGGGTGATGCGCAAATGTCAAAGGAAGAGATCGACGGACAGCTCTCGGTCTATGACGGCCTGGTGAAGGCGGGAGTGCAGGTTATTATGGTGTCCCATTCTTCGCTGGAGGGCACGAAGATGCACGAAAACGCGAAGTACATCAGCTACCTCAAGGATGATCTGGGATTTGACGGCTTCGTTCTCTCGGACTGGGATTCCATCGAGAATTGTTCCGGCGCGGATCTGAAGGAAAACGTGATCCTCTGCGTGAATGCAGGCATCGATATGCTGATGGAAGCGGATAATTTTGAGGAGTGCCGGGGCTACCTTGTGGAGGCTGTGGAAGAAGGGGCGATCAGCCGGGAGCGGCTGGATGATGCTGTCACCAGGATTATCAAGGTAAAAATGGACGCTGGTCTCTTCAAAGATCCGTATCTGAAAGAGGTAAAACCAACCTATGAATACGGCAGTGAGGAATCTAATAAAGTAGCCAGGGAACTGGCGGTGAAATCTTTTGTTCCTCTCAAAGCAGGAGAGCACATGACCATAGAGAAGGGAATGAAAGTCTATGTGAGCGGACCGGCGGCAGACGACACAGGAGTGTTGTGTGGAGGCTGGACATATCTCTGGCAGGGAGAGACCGATGCGAATAACGGTGAGCGTGTACTTCCGGATTCACCCTCGATTCTGGATGCACTGAAAGCTTCGGCAAAAGAAAAAGACTTCGAGATCATCACAGATCCAAAGAAAATCGACGAGTGTGATCTGATTGTTCTCTGTGTCGGCGAGCGGCCCTATGCGGAGTGGAACGGAGACACGAAAGATCTGTCCATCGTGGGAGATCTGGCTCTGGAAGGAAATAAAAAGGCCATCAAAGAGGCTGCAAAATCCGGCAAACCTACGTTGACACTCATTGTCGCAGGACGGAATGTTATTGTGGATGATTATCTGAAAGACTGGGATTCCTGTATTATGTGTTATCTGCCGGGCTCAGAAGGAGGAAACGCGATCGCAGATGTGCTGACGGGAGAAGCATCGCCGGAGGGCAAACTTCCGATGCCCTACTATTCTTCTGTGAAGCAGATCGGAACCGGCAAGTGCTGGCATGAAGCCGGCTGGAGCGCTACAGAAGCTTAGAACAAAGTCCGCAAGCGGATTTTCAAGCGAGAGAATTCAATCTCGGTGAATCAGCAGAGGATTAAGTGACTTGTTTTATAGGAGTTTTTTATAGGGAAAAACTATAGAGGAGCTTCTTGTGAGGCATTTGTTGATCGCTGGACGAGAATCGCCCCGACTTATCGGGAGGGCGTTGAGTTGCTAAAGGAGATGGGTGAAGCACTTCGAAGAACTGCCAGATTAACAGAGGCGCACGATAAGCGAATCGCTGCGCAAATGATGCTTCAATAAACAGGGTTGATAAATCAAGACAGGCGGCCGGTAGAGAATGATTACTCTACCGGCCGCCTCGTTGGTATCCCGGAGTTTTTTGCGCCGGATAAAAAACTCCGAATTTAACTTCGCCGAAGTTGACTTCGGTGAAATTGATTTCGGTGAGATGGATATCACATTTGTTTACGTGTATGATAAAGCGATTACCCTATTCTTTTTTCTTTGGGATTACGGATACCCAACAGAAATGATACGAGAAAACGATATCAACCACGAGTTTATAGTCAGTGAAGAATTTTGATATTACAATAATACTAAGTACGGGTGAAAAGGAGTTTGCTTGCAAGGCATCTTCAGAATCCGGACTAGCAATTCAGAAACAGAGATGAAGGAAATATCAAGATGATGAAAGACATGGAAATACTCAGAATCAGGGAAATTCTGAAGCGCGTGGATTACATTGCGACTCTGGAAGAACCGGACAAATTAAAAGGTTTGGACATGGAAGCTACGAAGCAACGTGTTTGTGATCTGATTAAAACAAAGGGATTAAAGGACAAGGACATAGCCGAGCAATTGGGGATTACTCCACAGGCTGTCAATAAGTGGCGTCACAAAGGAACATTTTTTGTTATAGAAAATCTGTACGCTCTCAGTGGACTTTTGGGTGTGAGCGTAGACGAGTTATTGGTGCCGAGAGGCTATAAAAAAATGAATGTTTTGATTGAGACTTCATATTGTTAAAAAGTGTAGGCAGAGGAGTGAAGAAGGTAAAATGAGAAAACTGGCATCAATACAGAAGATTAAAGAGGTCATGCCAATACCCGAGGCAGACAGGCTGGAACTGGTTTATATTCTTGGGTGGAAGTGTGTCTGCGGAAAAGGAGAGTTTCATGTGGGGGATCTGGTAGTCTACTTTGAAATAGACTCATTTCTCCCGGTATGTGACGAGTTTGAATTTTTAAGAAAGAGCTCATATAAGAATAGTGATTTCATGGGCGAAGGATTCAGATTAAAGACCATGAAATTCAGAGGGGAGATATCGCAAGGGTTATGTCTCGGAATAGAGAAACTTCCAAAGCTTCGGGGGATGACCATTGAAGAGGGGATGGATGTTACAGAAATTCTTGGAGTACGTGAGTGGGAAATGCCTGAGTGGGAAATGCCTGAGAGGGCAGGTTCCGGAGGAACAATGATTGGTGATCGTCCAGGGTATATTCCCAAGACTGATGAGATAAGAATACAATCCGCGCCGGGTCTGCTCAGCGAATTTAAAGGCCTGCCGTATTACATAACTACTAAGATGGATGGTTCAAGTCATTCGATAGGTATAAGGGATGGAGAGATTTCTTACACCGGACACAATTTTTCATATAAGGATGACGGAAAGTCGTCTTTTGTAGAGTATGTAAAAGCAGTGGGTATTCCTGAAAAGATGAAGGCATATGCAGATGCGCATGAACTCAGCACTCTGGCGCTTCAGGGGGAATGGTGTGGTGAAGGAATACAGAAAAACAGGCTCAAATTAAAGAAACCGGAGTGGTTTGTATTTACGGCAAGAGTTAATGACAAGAGAACTGATTTGGCAACTCTTAGGAAAATATGTGAATTTGTCGGATGTCAGATGGTTCCGGTAGAAGAGGTGGGGGATGATCTTTTGCTAAAATATCCTGATGAAGCTGCTCTTTTGTCAAGATCAGAAGGAATCGGATACAACGGTACAACAAGAGAAGGAATAGTAATTCGTCCGGTTACGCCTGTTCACTCGTACACGATTAGCGGCCCTCTGTCAATTAAAGTAATAAACAACAAGTATCTAATGAAACATGATGAGTGAGTTCAGGATTGATATTTAGCTATCAGTATGGCAAGCTATAATCAGAATTGCGGCGGACGTCTGAGGACAAAGCCTAAGGGAGTCGGATGCGTCCGGCTTCTTTTTTGTGTTATAGGAAATTCCTCCGCAATCTCAAAAGGAGACTAAAACTTCAGAAAAAGTGAGCGAGGGAGAAATGGAAGAAGAACGTTTAGATATCGTAGACGAAAAGGGACTGCCGACCGGTGCGTCCGTACCAAGATCGAAGGCGCATGCGGAGGGCATTCGGCATAGAACCGCGCATATATGGGTGGTGCGAAAAATCGGAGACAGGGTGGAAGTGCTTCTGCAGAAGAGAGCACTTAGCAAGGACTCTTTTCCCGGATGTTATGATACGTCATCCGCGGGTCATATTCAGGCCGGTGATGAGCCACTGGAATCTGCTACCAGAGAACTCTCTGAGGAACTGGGTATTCAGGCAGATCCGGATGATTTACATTTCGCAGGTACATTCCCTATTCAATATGAAAAAGAATTCCACGGGAAAATGTTCAAGGATCAGGAAATCGCATTTGTCTACGTTTATGACAAAGAAATCAGTGTTGACGATCTTACCATCCAGAAAGAGGAGCTGGATGGTGTGGAATGGTTTGATTTGGAAGAAGTCTATAAGGCCTGTCTTCCGCCGAGGGATGAAAAATTTTGCGTACCGATGGGTGGATTGGAGATCGTGAGAAGGTACGTAAAACATGTTTGATTAAGGTCGTGAACAACAAGTATCGAACCAAGTACCTGGTATTTTTGGGGACAATTTGAATTTACAGAAATAGTCCACCAAGTTGGGAGACAAACAAGATTATTACGTAATAAAGCAGGAAAATGTTATAATACTATATGTGCGCCATTCCCATATTTACAGGCGCAGAAATTGAAACAAAGACAGGATTTTTATGAAAAAAACATACAAAGACATGTCGAAAGACGTAAACAAACTGCGTGACGCCTACATTCTCGGTGGACTGGCAAGCTATTATCTCAATCTGGAAGACAGGAAGACAGCCGGTATTTACATTGCCCGACTGGAAGAATTGAAGACTTCCGGAAAAAAGCGTGGTTCCCGGTTGGACATGACATTAAATCATCTCAAAAGTGTTGTGGCCATTCAGGAGGGCAGATATGAAGAAGCAAAAGCCCTGATCGACAGCTATCTGGGAAAAGTGCTCCTTTCCAACAGCTCCAAGGCGGTCAATTATTATAAGATTGTTTGAGAAGAACACACTCTATTCCGTGGAATAATGACTCTGGGGGACTTAAGTTAGCGAGTCATTTGGGCAAAATCTTCCTGCCCTTTTGCTGAAGCATCGTGGTAGGTGCAAGGGCTTTGATGATCTTTGCATCGTGCACGGAGAACGGTACGTGAAGCATCTGAAGGTGGTTTCTTTCCGCGGCACTCTCCTCTCCTACGCTTCGGTGTATGAACGGACAAGGCCGGAGCTGCTTGAAACATATGGATACCCGGAGGATCTGAAAGGGATGGATCGGAAACAGATACGGTTGTTTCATAAGGCTTTGCAGGAAAAGCTGGAAATATCCTTTGCGTTAACAAGAATGATTTGTCTAGCTGAATAGGCATATCAGATATTAAATGCAAACCAGTTAGAGACGATTTTTCATCAATTTTAATGAGCAGGCGAGCTGCTGAGGAGATTGAATAATAGCTAATTTGTGATATAATAAAATTAGCTAATCGAAAGGAGGATCTATCCATGATAGAAGCAATGGCAACCGCAACAGAAATCAAAAATCATTTCGGAAAATACCTTCAAATGGTTATAAATGGAAATGAAGTTATCGTCACAAAGAATGGTCAGGAAGTCGGTCGCTTTGTACCAAAAGGCAAAACAGCATCCTATCTTACAGATTCTCTTGCTGGGATTCTCAAAGGAAATTATGACTATAAGGATGCCAAAGAAGAAGCTCTGAGAGAAAAGTATGAAAGTATTGATTGATGCGAACATATTGTTAGATGTTTTCCAAAAGAGATCTCCGCACTACGAGAAGTCCGCGCTCATATGGAAATTGTGTGAAGTTCGTAAAATTACCGGTTACATCTCTGTACTCACGTTTATGAACATGGTTTATATCATGAGAAAAGAGCTTTCTTCGGAAATGATAAATAATGTCTACAAAGCCCTTGCCCTGATATTTAATTTTGAAGATCTCACAGAAGATGATGTAAAAAATGCACTTGAAATGCAGCTGAAGGATTTTGAAGATGCTGTACAGATTCAAACTGCGAGAAGAATAGGAGCCAGTATCGTTATCACAAGGAATGTGAAAGATTTTATGAAAAGTCCAATTCCTGCATATACGCCGGAAGAATTTCTGAATCGTATAGATACAGAACAAAGTTAGAATCTGCAAAAGATAAGGATCCTCGCCTAGACACATATATCTAGCCGAGGATCCTTTTTGTAACTGTAAATTGACGACTCGACTGAGCAAGACATTACTAAGAACCCTAAGAAAATCAGGTGATGGATGCCATGAAGAAAAGAAGGCTAGAGATATTGTAGGGGGAGAGAACTTAGTACACGAGTCGGAAAGAGAGAAAATTGTGATAAAATAAGAGGCAATGAGAGGAAAGAAAGTAGCAGAACATCCACATGGTTCAAAGGGGAGAGAAAATTGATGGGAAGGAAAATAATTCCATCCGCGGCAGAAGTGCGTGAATATCTGGAGAAAGAAGATGCTGCGCGGAAGGCGTGCATCAAAAATGGAGAATCATACGTCATTACCGGATCGAAGTTCCCGGGGGAAAACATTTGGCGTTCTAAGATCACGCTGCCGTTATTGGAGGCGGCAGAAAACGTTGGCGCATCCAAGGAAGAAATATGGGAATTATGCAGGAAGATTGCTCAGACAACGCATGCGCCTGTTACAAAAAAGGAATATCTTCGGATGGCTCCCTTTGCGCAGAAGGAAAAGACTGTTGACGCCGTGCTAAAGCTGTTGGAGACGTATATTCCTCCCTTTGAGCAGGATTATTGGCTCGATTTTGATATCGCAGGGTACTATTATTGTATCGCATTGATTTCCCTATCCGATTATCGAAAAGAGGACTGTCAAAAGCAACTCCGGGAGACTACAAAGCTGTTCATAGAGCGTGATACAGAGTGCAAAAGGATATCGGTTCTGATGCGGAACATGAAGGTTTTGGAGCCACTTCGACCATCATTGAAAACTTTTCTAGAATGCATAGAGCAGAAGATGGAAACCACATTGGTGGAAGAATAACAAAAGGCGCTTTACAGGACGTGAACAATGAAATTGGTGAGCTTTTTTAAAAGAAAAAAAGAGAGAATGCCACGAATTTCCCTTTGCGGTAAATTAGAGGCGGTCATCGGAAAGTATTATTTATCCGGTGCTGGGGATATCGAGACCGTGTACTACGATCCAAAGGCGGAGATGTATGACGATATAGGCTTGTTCGAAGAGAACATCGTCGCATATTTCTTGGAGAATGAAAGCGTGGCAATTGTACGAGAAGATTTCTTTGTGAAACTAGAGGAAGACACAAGAGAATACAACATGAGGCTTCTTCCGATCAGGAGCTTTGATGCTGAGATTTTAACTCAAAAACTGTTGGAAACGATGATGCATGTGCCCCAAGATTATAAATGGATCGACGATGATTTCATGAATGATGATACCATCGAGTTTGATTATGATGCTTTTGATTTGATAGATAGCGGCATCGCATATCTAAATCCAAATCATTTTTCGGTCAATCAACTGATAACTGCTTTAAAGAACCACTCGGAAGCTTCCATGTGGGGATGAAAGGATAAAATGATCAGTCAGAGCGTGCAGAACTTTATCAGAGAGAATTCCTTCTGCCCAGAATATCTTTTCAAGAATTGGGAGTCTTTTCTTGATCTTCTGTATGCGGAGGGAGGTCGCATTTCCGCTATCCTTTGGTGGGATTACTGCGACACATTGCAGCATTTGGTATCTGTGGGAAGTGGTGGATACCGGGATCCTGACAATGAGGGATATGTATATGCAGAGACCCAGTTTTACAAAGACGGACTGGAAGGGAAGACTCTCGACGAAATCAAGGAATACATAGCTCGGGAGAGAAAAACAGGCTTTAAATACGAGGGCAAATATCGAAGTCATCACTTGGTGCCGTCTTTTTATCTGTCAGAGAAATAACGTGAAAACCAGTCGAAAGATCGTATTGGAAAGTTTCATGCATTCCTATGAGTATGGGGGAGTGGGCGAAGCGGCTTTGATCGGCTTTTTCAGTTGGCAAAACAGATGAATTCTTCTGTTGAGATCTGAGTGATATGGAGATGAGTTTATGTTTTTTAAGCATAGGATTGAGAAGAAAAACTATGATAAAGCCTCAATGAAACCTGTAATCAGAGTCTCCATTTGTCATGGAGAACAAGTGGCAGGCTTTAAAAATATTGCTTCAGGTGAGTTTAAAGAAATCATGCTCATAAAGAATGAGGATGATTTGTCAGTATTCAAAGAAACATATGGTATTACTGGAGAGATAGAAAAGATATATTAACGGAAATGGATAATGAAAGAGAGGAAAAATGTTAGATAAGGACATAAGCAAATATATATCTTTGATACTTCGTCATAAGCCGGAAACAATCGGGATTACTCTTGATGAACATGGCTGGGCAAGTGTTTCAGAACTTATAGCAGGAGTGAATAAGACACATCCTTTGGACACAGAGATTCTTGAAAGAATTGTAGCTGAGGATGAGAAGCGGAGATATACATTCAATGAGGATAAAACGTTAATTCGAGCAAATCAGGGACACTCGATACCTGTTGATGTCGAGCTTGAGGAAGTTACTCCGCCGGATATTCTTTATCATGGAACTGGAGAGAAATACACAGCATCTATTGATGGTCAGGGACTTATACCAAAATCTCGATTATATGTGCATTTGTCTGGCGATATAGACACTGCAAGGAAAGTCGGGAGTCGTCATGGAAAGCCGGTTATCTATGAAGTGAAAAGTGGCAAGATGTACAGAGATGGCATTACCTTTTATAGATCTGTAAATGGTGTTTGGCTGACGAAGTTCGTGGATGCAAAGTATTTAGAAAGACTGTGATGAATAGCCTTATCTGACCGGGGAGGACAGATATGTCAGCAATGAAAATAATCAGAGCCGCACAGGGGATAGATTTTAATTCTATAAAAACCATAACGCAAACAACGATATGGTCGATATATCCCAAATATTATCCGAATGGAGCGGTTCAGTTTTTCAGCGATTACCATTCTGATGAAAGGATTAAGACTGATATCGGCTCCGGAAGAGTTTTTCTGATCGAAGGAGAAGAAGCTATAATCGGAACAGTAACGATAATAGATAATGAGATAAACAGGCTGTTTGTTCTACCGGATTATCAAGGTAAGGGATATGGTAGAGCGTTGATGGATTTTGCGGAAGAGATGATCGGTAGGAACTACGATCATATTATTCTAGATGCGTCATTACCGGGAAAACAGATGTACATAAAGCGTAGTTATGTGGTAAAAAATACGACATGATCGAAACAGAAAACGGGGACTATCTGTGCTATGACACTATGGAAAAGTTCTTGTGACGGAAAATTGTAATCACGGGAAACGCATCGTGTATTGGAGGGGAAGATGATGTATGGAAAAGCAATTGAATTATTTCTTGTAAATGGAACGGCAGACAGTCTTATTACTGCCGAGTTGTCAAATTGGAATGGTAAAGCGATTAAGATTCCAAGGACAGAAGTACAGGGATGTGACAGGGAAGACATCCGAGGGGTAGGTGTTTATTTTTTGATGTGTCAGGAAGATGACGGAACGGATTCTGTGTATATCGGAGAAGCGGAAAATGTTCTAGACAGGCTGACGCAGCATTTAAGGGAGTATCAAGCAGGTAAAGAAAAATACTACTGGAACACGGCGGTGATCTTTGTTGGAAGAGACCTCAACAAAGCACTGATTCGATATCTGGAGAATCGTTTTGTTGAGATCGCAAAAGAGTGTGGCAGATATTCTATACTTACGAAGAATACATACAAGAACACTGTCTTAAAAGAAGCGCAGATCGCTACGATGGAGGAGTTTATTTACAATGTAAAGATTCTCATCAACACACTGGGATATAAAGTCCTTGTACCAGTACCAACGGCTACGGATGACACGGTCTATCTGTATTGCAAGGGAACAGTTGCGTCTGCGAAAGGATTTGTGAGTACTGGAGGATTTACGGTATTATCGGGTTCCGTTGTATCTGACCATACTGTTCCTTCTTTTGAGAAACAGGGGAAAGGGTATTTCAACCTGAGAAATACTCTCATAAAGGATGAAGTAATCAAAGACGGCATTTTTCAAAGAGATTACGAATTCAACGCACCTTCAGCGGCATCCGCAGTCATTCTTGGACATACGTCCAATGGAAACGTTGATTGGAAAACCGAGTCAGGTACGAAGCTGAAAGATCTGTAAAACGCAGGTGGATCTGAGAAGCAACCATGAATAAAGGAGGGGGAAAAGATGGTCAATGATCGAGTAAAAGTGTTCCTTGAAGAAAAATCTCTGGGAGATCGACTCACCGTTCATACAGAAACCATAGATACGGTAGAGCACGCAGCACAGCAGATTGGCTGTTCAGAGCCAGAGATTGCGAAGACATTGTCATTTCTGGTAGAGGACAAGCCATTCATTGTCGTTATGGCTGGGGATGGAAGAGTAAACAGTTCCAAGTTTAAGGCAAAATTCCATGCAAAGCCACACATGATTCCCCGGGATCAAGTGGAGGCGATGATTGGTTTCCAGCCGGGAGGCGTTTGTCCCTTTGCTGTGCCGGGAGATGTTCCGGTCTGGCTGGATATTTCCCTGAAACGATTTGCATATGTACACCCTGCCGGAGGAAATGAATTCACATCCGTAAAGATTACACCGGAGGAGCTGGAGAGCGCTTCAAACGCAAAAGGCTGGGTAGATGTATGTAAGGGTTGGGAATGAGCGATATGGACAGATTATAATCCGTGTACATAATGTAAGGAATGGGGGGTATGAGACATGATTGGAATGTTTGTTAACGAATGCATTGGCGCGTTGGTACAGCTCTTGTTGTTTTCGTTGATCCCGCTGATCTTTTGGCTGATATTTGCCAGAAAGACGCAAAACTTCTTAAATTGGTTAGGAATAAAAAAGATCCAGCATGAAGGAAAATGGTTGGTTACGGCATGTGCAATCGTTCTTGTCACAGGAATGTATATAGGTCTGACGATCGTATCGATAAAGCTTCTGTCCGCTGAAGTAACTACAGCAGGTAGTAACTTTGCCGGTAAAGGATTCGCCGCATTTCCCGCTGTATTGGCATATGGTTTTATCCGTACCGGATTATCAGAAGAGATAGTCTTTAGGGGATTTTTATTAAAACGCATTGGAAAAAAGATTGGATTTATTGCCGGCAATACCATACAGGCAGTTTTGTTTGGTATGGCGCATGGAATTCCTTTTGGATTCGCAACACATAGTATACCTGTGGCTATAGTAATGACGTTACTTCCCGGGGCTTTTGCATGGTTCCTGGGCTGGATGAATGAAAAAAGACTTGGTGGGAGTATTATTGCAAGTTGGCTTTTACATGGAACAATCAATACCATAGTAGCTACGTTATCGTTATAAATCAGTATTTGTGAAGGTGTTTTCGATGTGATTAAGATGGGGAAATGAAACATGGGGCTGTTTAAGAGATTTAAGAAAACGAAAGAAACAGAGACGCTAAAGACACATAATCTTGGCGGCTGCATAATAACAAGATCCCTATACGAAGGATCCTCGAAGTTAAAATGGATGTTCAGAGAAAACCCGGTAAATGATGCAGACAATGGGTGGAGAGCCTTAGGCGATACTGATACCGAGGAGTACATCAACATACTGGAAAACATCATGGTGGTGGATTTTGATAGACTTGTTGAGATAGAACCGGCAGTACTGGCGTCTATTCCTTACCTGAAGGCACAGATCTTTTATTTGATTCACAAAGAAGAACCTTTGTAGATTCTTATACCGGAGCCGAATATCGATGACATTTGGAATCAGAAAAAGAACAGGATTGAGACGCACATGAATCGTGAAGAGATGCTTGGAGCCATAAACAAGATAAGAGGATGGAAGATAGTTGTTGACTTTTCCGTCGGAGGACTGGAATGGATCGCTTTCTCGAAGCGATGTCCATCCATGCTGGTTGTCATTTCAAGTCAGAAATCTACGATGGTAGATGGAAAAACAGGGAAGATCCAGGCCTGCGAAGTGGAGTACGACGAAGAAGCCCTGATTGCTTATTGCGACGCACTTCCGGATGAGGAACTGAAACTTTCCGGACAGTATGGTGGAAAGCTGAGGGATAGAACCGCTCGGAGCGAGTACGTGGATGTAGAGACGGATGAGAACTATGTAACAACGATAGATTTCGTCTCTGAAAAGCAGCGAATACAAATCTTCCAGAACTATGGATTCTACACCTGCGGCTTTGGCTATGATGACAACGGTTTTGTTCTTGCTTACGACGGTGGAATTATTCTCATACAACGGTCTAATTAAGTGAGGAGTTTGCGGCATATGTACAAAATAGAAACCTATATTCCAAAAGAATCTTTACAGGTGCTTCGACAGGCATTACTGGAAGTCGATGCAGGGCATATCGGAAAGTATCGGGGATGCTTGTCGTATTATCCGGTTATGGGTGTTTGGTTCTCGGAAGAAGGATCGAATCCTGCGATTGGAACGCCGGGGGAGTGGAGCGAAGAACAGGAGCTGAAAATAGAAGTAAATGTAGAGGATCACAAGAGAGATAGGGCTGTGGAAGCAATACGAAGGGTTCATCCCTATGAGGAACCAGTGATCAACGTGATACAGCTTTTTGCTGAATAGTGTGGAGTAAGCAAGAAACATGAATACAATCAGAAAAATAAAAAAGGAAGACAATGCCGCAGTTGCAGCCCTTGTTAGAAATAACCTAAAGAAATTTCATCTGAATATCTCGGGAACGGTATATTATGACAAGGATCTGGATCATCTCAGTGAATTCTATAGTAGGGATGATCGAAGCTATTACGTGATGGAGAATCCTGCTGGAGAAGTGATTGGCGGGATTGGATATGCAAGATTTGCATCGATGGAGGATACTGCGGAATTGCAAAAGCTGTATCTCGATGATGTCGCAAAAGGTCTCGGATATGGATATAAACTGATCGAATTTATTGAAACGAAAATGAAGGAAGCCGGATATAAAAGATCATATCTGGAAACTCATGAAAACTTAAAAGCTGCGATCCATATTTATGAGAAGGCAGGATATACGGAGATCAAGCGTCCGAAGGAAGTAGTACATAGCACTATGAATCGATTCTTTGTGAAAGAATTATCAATACGGTAGCTAGGAAGTGTACACATGTGTCTTCCGTTATGTGATATAGATTTGGGATAATTGGTGGAAGAATATGCAGGAAAAGAAGACCCTATATATTTACGGAGATTCGAATACATACGGATATGATCCTTTGGCATCCATCTATGACGACGCTCGTCTGCCTGAGAAAAAACGTTGGCCGACGATCTTACGGGAGGAGCTGAAACCAAACATACAGCTTATAGAAGATGCACAAAACGGCAGGTGCCTTCCAAAGTACGACTGGGAACAAAAGCACTTGCTGGAGATGCTTGGGAAATACGAGAGGCTGGATTATTTTGCGGTGATGCTCGGGACAAACGACCTCTTAAATCAGGCTACGCCAAATCCTTCTGAAATTGCAAGGAATATGGAATATCTTCTGCACATGGTAAAAGAAGCGCATCAGGAATGTTTGTGTATCATCATCAGTCCTCCATGGCTGGGTTTTCCCTCCGGGCATCCGATGTATCTGTACCAAAAAGCAAATGAAGAATTGGGGCGTCGGTATCATGAGGTCGCCAAAACGTATGGGGCAGGCTTTATCGACGCGGGGAAGTGGGATCTTGATCTGATCTATGATGGGATTCATTTATCTGAGGATGGAAACCGACAGTTTGCAACCCTCATGAGGAATGCGTTAGAGAAACAGAAGATTCTACCATCTGAGATGGTATAGATGATTTTCTGAAGTAAGAGCGTGGGGCAAATCTCCACGCTCTTTTACACTACAAAGACTGAAAGAACGCTCTCACGCGTCTTCGTAGTGTTTCAACGCATACGTCAGCATCTTATATGCAGCCTTTTTTTTGGCCTGTTTCTTTGAGGAGGACTTAGCATCAAACGTAAGATCCAACTCATCTATTCGGCATTTCACACGCCAAATCGGATTTCCGTTTTTATCATGTGATTCGTTATAAGAATATTTCGGAAGTGCGAAATAGCCGCGTCTGGCCAGGATTTCAAGCTGGTTGATAGCCATGGCTGGAGATGGTTCTTCTATTTCATCTCGTATAGAGAGTAGCTCATCGTGTTCAGCCAGATATTTGTAAGCTGCTTCACAGACGTTTTGACGTGCATCGGTTTTGGAGGAACCATAAGCTTTAAATCTCGGAAGATCGTTGCGGATTGACATCTCGCAGGTATAACACAGATCAGAGAAAGACGATCTATGTTCTGGAAAGACGACTATGACCTCTGGATCGTGTGGGGAGAATGATATTCCGTATGGTTCCCGCCTGTATCGAAAATAAGGAATGGCACCAATGGCATCATCCCATTCATAGATTAACTGCACATAGTCAGCTTCTTCTCCATCATTTACGATGGAGTCCGGAAGAAGCATAATCTCAACAACACTTTGAATCTTCTCGTAGTCGAAAGATGAATCCAACGCAACGGCTCCAAGAATCGCCTCAAACAAATCTTCTTTGACAGAAGCCTGTTTTGCCATGTTTTGCCCGATATCTCCTTTGCCCATGATCAGAAACTTGGCAAAACCTAGTTCATCAATCCTTCTCGCCAGGGTTTTCTTTTCCGTCAACTTCTGCTTCAGACGGGACAGTTCACCTTCTGTCTTTTCGCAATGAAAATCCATCGGTTTCTGTGGCGTATTCGGCCAAATCGGACGCTTGAAAGAGGGAGCGTTTCCGTACTTTTCCGTAAGATAGCGCATCACAGCTGTACTCAAAACGGTATCTCCGATAAATTCCAGAACTTCATTGTTTTCTCCACCATTTTCCTCCGTATACGATTTTCTTACGAAGGCCTGCCGTAACAAAAGTGGATTTTGAAACTCATAGCCGATCTGTTTCTGTACGACGGTTTTCATCCATTCATTTTGACTCATAATAAAAAACTCCTTTCCGCATATGCGCGCGAAAGGGGCATAATTGCTCAACACAAAGAAGACCACCTTGTAAGGGTAGCCTTTGTCTTGAACAGGAATCTTAAGTTTTACTCTCTGTTTTCATGTATTTATCAGTGCATACTTGCATACGTAAAGATAAATCTCGTACAAACAGAACACAAAACTTAAGAAGCGTCACGCCCCATATTTGTAAGAACAAAGAAATTATAACACAGAAACCCAATGTTGAAAAACCAATGCTTTTTGGAAGCATAAGCCTGAATTATTCACCTAACTTCGGTGAATAATTCAGGTTAATGAATTCTTCGATTCGCTTTTGGGCAGATGCGGAATCAAGGCCATATTTTTCTACCAAATCCTGTACGATTTGTTCTTTGGTCGCGTTATATTTTAATGCAGTCTCGATCGTGGTATCAATGGCTACATCTTCAGCATATTCCTTGGCATATTCTTCCATAATTTTGCACATGCTCTCTCTGCCTCCTTCTGTTTCTTTGATCTCTTTCACTGCTTTTGTGAAGCAGGGAATAATTCGTTCCGGTATCTGAATCTTTTACAGTTATCATGGACGCATTGTATCGGACGCGTTTGAGGTGATTGTCTTTGTCAGAACGTTGAACTTCCACGTTACACCTGATTCCATTGCTTAAAATACATAGGGCATCCAACCGGACGGAATGTCCGTACAGGTTGCGTTCGTCGGACTGGACAATGACGTCTTCAACAATGAGATTCTCATCATCCAAAATCAGACGAAGCATCTCCTGATCGAAAGGAATATCTCTTGCCAGAACTTCAAAGAATACGTCGTCGATGGGACGATATTGATTGATTTTCGCAATCTTCTGTTCTCTGCTTAAATGCATTGCGCTTCCCTTCTCTATATAGTTATAGTATCATAATTGTCAACTGTTTGAAAGTTACTGTGTCAAGTGAAAATATATTAATGCAATACAATTATAACATGGAAATATATTACTGTAAATAGTTTGACGAAAATAATATACATATAATAGAAAATGGGCAAAGCGGAATAACATTTATCGATGTAACGCATGGTCTTCTGCAGGTCAGCAGATATCCGATGCGGACACATATTGAGAATTGTAAATACCGCAATCAACGATACAGGATGACCGGCATTTACGGCCTAAAGAAGATACGGAGGAAAAATGAGAATAGAACATATCGCAATGTACGTAAATGATCTGGAAAAAGCGAGAGCCTTCTTCACAGAGTATCTGGGAGGCAAATCCAACGATGGATACCATAATAAAACCACGGATTTTCGTTCTTACTTTATAAGTTTTGATGACGGAGCGCGCCTGGAAATCATGACGAAGCCGGAGTTGGAGGATCCGGTGAAACCGTTGAACAGAACAGGCTATGTCCATATTGCATTTTCTGTCGGAAGCACGGTGAAGGTGGACGAGCTGACCTCAAGATTGAAAGCAGACGGGTATGAGGTGGTCAGCGGACCGCGCACAACCGGAGACGGATACTATGAATCCTGCATCGTGGCAATCGAGGGGAATCAGATAGAAATAACAGTGTGAAAGGGCAAACTTTGTACAGAAGTTGAAAAGGGTACTGATGGCGTACTGTGCCTAATAAAAATGATCCGATTGTGTACCGGCTCTTCTGAATGCGGTATTTGTTTGATATCGCAAAATGCGACATCAAACCGCCTGTGGATAGGATATATCAAGAAAATTTTTAATTTTTTATCATTGAAAGACAAAAGCGCAAAAACATATCTGGACAATATTATTATAGCATGCGATATATTTTGCTACCATAAAAACATACAAATAATAACAAACGGATAAAAGTGGATATGAAGACCTAATATACATATAATAACAAATGGGCAAAGCGGAATAACATTTATCGATGTAACGCATGGTCTTCTGCAGGTCAGCAGATATCCGATGCGGACACATATTGAGAATTGTAAATACCGCAATCAACGATACAGGATGACCGGCATTTAAGGCCTAAAGAAGATACGGAGGAAAAATGAGAATAGAGCATATCGCAATGTACGTAAATGATCCGAAAAAAAGGATGGTATTGTCATATGGAAATAACAGATATCAGAATAGATGCCGGTAAAGCCTTCGATTGGGGAAGAACCTCCGAGGCATATGCAAAGTATAGGGATATATACCCGGAAGAATTCTACCGGAAGATCCTGGACAGAGGACTTTGCAAAGAAGGGCAGAAGGTGCTTGATCTCGGAACAGGAACAGGGGTGATTCCGAGGAATATGTACCAATATGGAGCACACTGGACGGGAACGGATATTTCGCTGGAACAGATCGGACAGGCTAAGCGTATCTCCGAAAAGGTAGGAATGAACATCGATTTCCGGGCGGTAGCTACGGAGAAAATTGATTTTCCCAAAGAGAGCTTTGATGTGGTCACTGCCTGTCAGTGTTTCTGGTATTTTGATCACGAGCGGGTGATGCCTAAACTGGCCGAAATTCTCAAACAGGATGGAAGGCTGTTGGTTCTGTACATGGCATGGCTTCCATTCGAGGATGAGATCGCGGGAAAAAGCGAGGAGCTTGTACTGAAATACAGTCCCAACTGGTCGGGTGCGGGAGAAACCAGACATCCGATCTGGATCCCTGATGTGGCCTATGAGTACTTTGAAATGGAAGACCATGAAGAATATGATGTGATGGTGCCTTTCACGAAGGAATCCTGGCATGGCAGGATGAAAGCCTGCCGGGGCGTAGGTGCATCCTTATCCGGGGAAGAATTGAAACGGTGGGATCAGGAACACCGCAATCTGTTAGACGAGATAGCTCCGGAACAGTTTGAGGTGCGGCACTATGCGGCGTTGGCGGTATTGAGGAAAAAAGATCGTATTGGAAGCTCAGATGCTGGGACTCAATACCTGCTGGGTTGCCGGAACCTATGGCAAAGGAAAGTGCAAAGCTGTCCTCGAAGATGGAGAAAAAATCCTCTGCGTGATTGCCATCGGCTACGGACGTTCATCCGGAACAGCCCATAAATCAAAAGAACTCTCAAAGTTGTGTGATATTCCGGAAAAAGAAATGCCGTCATGGTTCAGAGTCGGCGTAGAAGCTGCGTTACAGGCGCCCACGGCGGTGAATCAGCAGAGATTTCTGATCAGCCTCGACGGAGATGAAGCTACGATCAAAGCAGGTTTTGGACCGCTTACGAAACTGGATCTTGGTATCGTACGATATAATTTTGAAGCGGCCTCCGGACACAAGTGCAGAGCCATTTGATACAAGTTCGGAAACTATAAAAGTAATAAAGCAGAGCGACATTGCATTCGTGTGATGGACGCTCTGTTTTTGCGTTTTTAGGCGGGACTCAGCTGCGGTTGTGATGATTTCAACTGCCTGCTGGCAATTATAGATTTCTATAATTCAGGCTTAGTTATAAAATTTATATATGAGACCAATTTCTTAAAAGCGATGAAGAGCAGAAGAAGGAACGTGTCAGGAAACACAATATCACTCGATAATTCTGCAAGAACATAATCTTTATAAACTCGAAGATTTTCTTAACGTTTAGATTGTTATTCCTTCAAGTTCGTAATATAATTGCTATATGTGACGTTAATTGCCGCGATGGAAGTCTTACATCGCAAACAGTGAGGATTATATATGGCTATATCTTATAACGGATTATGGAAGTTGTTAATCGACAACAACATGAACAAAACGGATTTGATGAATGAAGTCAAACTAAGTAGTGGCACAATCGCCAAAATGAGTAAAGGCGAACCGGTTTCAATGCTGGTTTTAGAGAAAATTTGCGACAAGCTCGATTGTGATTTCGGTGATTTGGTTCATTACGAAAAAAAGGAAAAAAAGGATTAGAGCTTGGGAGATTATAAAGGTAACGGTGGACTGACAAGAGAGCAGTTTCTTTATCATGAGACAAAAACAGTTTATGATAGTAAAGAACTTTACTATCTGATTATAGAAAAGGAAGATAGTACAGATCTTCCGGAAAGAATAGAATTCCAAATTGATATTGCTTTTGCTGCAGATGATTTTGGGTTCTTTAGTTAAAAGAAGAGGGAAGAATATGCATTTAAAATCGATAAAGCTTCATAATTTCAGATGCTACGAAAATCTTTCTGTTGATTTCAATTCTGAATTTACAATTCTTGTTGGTGATAATGGCGCTGGTAAATCGGCACTGCTCGATGCTGTTTCGATTGCTTTAGGGAGTTATATAGCGGGGCTCGATGGTGTTGCGTCGAACAGTATCAGTCAGGATGATGTTCATTTGAAAACATATGAACTTGGAAGCAGATATGATTCACAGAAACAGTTTCCAACT
Organism: [Eubacterium] cellulosolvens LD2006; assembly: GCF_000621585.1. Taxonomy (GTDB): domain Bacteria; phylum Bacillota; class Clostridia; order Lachnospirales; family Lachnospiraceae; genus Bilifractor; species Bilifractor cellulosolvens. Next base: position 31,726 of record NZ_JHXY01000018.1, read on the forward strand.
GAAATAGAGGCAGAATGTAATGTGGATGGTGAATCGTTCACCTGGAAACGTGGATTATATAAGGAAAAGGGACGTACACATATTTCTGATGCTAGATCAATAATGAACTATGCTGCTGATTTACAAAAAGGTATCAGAAAAGGTGATACATCTATAATCCTTCCTATAATCGCATATTATGGTACAGGACGTTTATATATGCAGAAGAAGGACAGGACGGTAGACGGCAATAAAACTAATTTTAGCAGGACTACCGGATATGATACCTGTCTGGAATCTGCATCAAATGCTCGAATGATGATGAAGTGGTTTGAACAGATGACTACCATTCAGCTGCAGGAAGGTCAGCCTATACCTGAACTTGAGGCAGTTAAGAAAGCCATGGCTGCATGTTATGCCGGGGCCGGCAATTCTTCGGACCATATTCATTTTAATTATATGGTTAAGTCTAAGGAAATTGAAATCAGTTATCTTGATCATGGAATTCCGCAGAAGATGCCGATGAAGATGTTGAGTGACGGTGTAAGAAGTACGATTAGTATGGTTGCTGATATAGCATATCGTATGGCTGTGCTTAACCCGCAGCTTTTTGACAGTGTTCTTGAAAACACTCCCGGGGTTGTATTGATAGATGAGTTGGATATGCATTTGCATCCGTCATGGCAGGCACGGATTATGGATGATTTACGTCATATCTTTCCTAAAGTACAGTTTATTGTCACTACGCATTCGCCGAGCGTGCTTACAAATGTTAAGAAAGAACACATTTTGCTGCTTAAAAATCATGAAGTATTCAATCCTATTAACACAACTTACGGACGAAAAATAGAGTCTATATGAGATTTGTTCTTTGAAAACTCAATAATACAGGCAATGAAATAGTTAACCGATACTTTGCAAAGAAGGGCAGAAGGTGCTTGATCTCGGAACAGGAACAGGGGGGATTCCGAGGAACATGTACCAATATGGAGCACACTGGACGGGAACGGATATTTCGCCGGAACAGATCGGACAGGCTAAGCGTATCTCCGAAAAGGCCGGAATGAACATCGATTTCCGGGCGGTAGCTACGGAGAAAATTGATTTTCCCAATGAGAGCTTTGATGTGGTCACTGCCTGTCAGTGTTTCTGGTATTTTGATCACGAGCGGGTGATGCCTAAACTGGTCGAAATTCTCAAACAGGATGGAAGGTTGTTGGTTCTGTACATGGCATGGCTTCCATTCGAGGATGAGATCGCGGGAAAAAGTGAGGAGCTTGTCCGGGACTCTCAAAAGTAAAAGAACGAAATAACGGTGTGACAGTGATATACTATGAAGAAAACCCCATGGAACAAAAGTTTCCGTGGGGTTTTCCTATGTGGAAATAGTCACAGAAGATGTTAATGTGTTTCGCTGTGTGTAAGGTGAAATGATTGGTCACACTAATTCGTTGAATAAACAATCATACTTCCTCTGCGCGACTAGAACAATAAGATTCGCAAAAAAGCGACAGAAAACGATTGTACTTTGTCGGAGAGTATCTTATACTGATATACGTTGAGCGAAAAAAGGATTCTATTTGTGAGGATAATGCATGACAGGTGGAAGCTTTCAGAAAATAAAGCTGCTGAAAATCGTGGAGTTGTTGAAACAGGAGAGCTGCAAGGAAGAGCCCCTTTGCACCAACGATATTATTCAGAAGGCGGCTGATATGGGGATATCTGTAGACCGAAGGACACTCAGTAAAGAAATCGAATTCTTGAATGAGCAGGGATACGATATCAAAAGCGCGATTGTCGGGCATCAAAGAGGGTACTATTTTGAGAATCGTGACTTTTCGGTACCGGAATTGAAGATATTGATTGATGCTGTTCAGGCCGCAAACTTTATAACGGAAGAACAGACAAACAAGTTTATAGAAAAAATAGCGACTCTCGGAGGCAGCCGCAGGGCGGAGATCCTTCGAGAGAATGTAGTGTGTTTCAACACCACGAAGCATACAAATGATGAGATTTATAAAAACGTGGCCGAACTGGAGAAAGCACTGATCCAGCGAAAGCAGGCCTCTTTCTATTATTTTGACAGGAACGAGGATGGCGAGAAAGTATATCGGAAAGACAAGAAGCGGTACGTCGTGGAACCCATGGCACTTATCTTTAGCGAGGACAATTATTATCTGATGGCCTGGTCTTCCAAGTATGAGGGAAAAACCAATTACCGGGTGGATCGCATGGATACCGTTGCTGTGGAAGAGGAACCCGTCAGTGAAAAGGCAATTCTGGAGACGGAGGACATCGCCACGTTCCGCCAGCAGGCCTTTCGGATGTATGGCGGCGAAACAGAAGACGTTGTGCTGGAATTCAACGAGAAGCTGATCGGTGTTATCCATGACAAGTTCGGGGAAAACACGAAGATGATCCGGACAGCACAGGGCAAGTGTGTGGCATCTGTGAGGGTGCAGGTATCGCCGACTTTCTGGGGATGGCTGTTCCAGTTTGTGGGCGATATGCGAATCATATCGCCGGATCCGTTGATAGAGGAATATAGAGTGCGTGCAAAAAAAGCTACGGAGATTTAAAAGGAAAACTTCGCGGCAAGTGAATAGATTGTGTGCAAGAGATCATAGAGCTGAGGTAGACTGGTAAAAGACAGGAGATTGTAACAATGGCAAATGAAAAGTTTAACGTGGTAGGAAAAAATATTGCAGAAAAAGCTACCATGATCTGGAACGTGGCAGATATGTTGAGAGGCCCGTTTAAGCCTCATGAATATGGGTTGGTTATTCTTCCAATGACTGTTGTGAAGAGGTTTCATGATTGTCTCCTGCCAACACACGATGCAGTGTTAGAGCAGTATGAGAAGGTTAAGAATTTTGCGGTAAGAGATGGATTCCTTACCAAGGCATCCGGTTATCAGTTTTACAATATCAGCAAATACACTTTCGCATCACTGCTTACGGATCCGGAACATATAGAGGAAAACTTTAGAGACTATTTGAGCGGATTTTCCGACAACGTGCAGGATGTCCTCAGCAAGTTTGATTTTAAAAGTATTATCGAGCGTCTGGTGGAAAGCAATACACTGTATCTGGTTATAAAGGAGTTTAATTCTCAAAAGGGATATTTGGGTCCGGATAAGATCAGTACTGTCGATTGTGGATACATATTCGAGGATTTGGTAAGGAGGTTTTCGGAGTCTTTTGGTGAAGAAGCAGGAGCTCATTTCACAAGCCGCGATATTATTTATCTTATGACAGATTTGTTGCTTAATGATGCGGATCTGAGCAAAGGTGGTAATGTTACCGTTTACGATATGGCGATGGGAACGTCTCAGATGCTCAGTTGCATGGAAGAACGTATCCATGAATTAAATAAAGATATTGATGTTACCTGTTTTGGTCAGGAATTCAATCCGTCAACCTTTGCTATTGCGAAGGCCGATATGATGATTCGCGGTGGCGATCCAAATAATATGAAATTTGGTGACACACTTTCCGATGATCAGTTTGGCGGATATCAGTTCCAGTACATTATTTCGAATCCACCGTTCGGTATAGATTGGAAAAGAGAAGAAAAGAAAGTTAAGGATGAGGCAAAAAAAGGAGAACTAGGCAGATTTGCACCGGGCCTTCCGAAGATATCCGATGGACAGCAGTTGTTTGTTCTGAATGGACTTTCAAAGCTTGCTAAAAATGGAAGGATGGCCATCATTCAGAATGGCTCTCCACTGTTTTCAGGAGATGCGGGTAGCGGGCCTTCCGAGATTAGAAGATACATTCTTGAAAATGATTGGCTGGATTGTATAATACAGCTTTCTACAGATATGTTTATGAATACAGGTATCAGTACATATATCTGGGTTCTGAACAAGAATAAGTCGGCAGAACGTGCGGGAAAAGTTCAGCTTATAGATGCGTCACATTGTGGAGAACAGAGACGAAAACCAATCGGATTCAAGAGATATGATGTTACCGACCTTTGTAGAGAACTTATTATTACTTCTTACGGAGAATTCGTCAATGATAAGATTTATGGCGACAAAGAGGGTGTGTATTGTCAGAGCAAGATTTTTGACAATGATGCTTTCGGATATAGAAAGATTACAGTTGAAAGACCGGAATTGGATGAGAAGGGACACCCTGTATTGAAGAAGGGGAAGCCTGTGGCTGATGTTACTAAAAGAGATACAGAGAATGTCCCACTTGTGGAAGATATCGATGAATATTTTGAGCGCGAAGTCTTGCCTTTTGCACCTGACTCATGGATAGATAAAAAGAAAACTAAGATTGGTTATGAGATACCATTGACTAGATATTTCTATGAATATCAAGTGCCAGAAAATGTGGAAGATATAATGGAAAGATTAAGTGGTATTGAAGCTGATATACAGTCCAGCCTCCAGGCTTTGTTCGGAGGTGACGGACAATGAGAAAGATGAGAGATAGTGGTATTGAGTGGGTTGGACAGATTCCGGAGAATTGGGAACTAGGACAAATCGGTCAATTGTATGATGAACGTAAAGTAAAAGTAAGTGATAGGGATTATCCTCCGCTTTCCGTTACTATGGAAGGAGTAGTCCCTCAGTTAAGCACAGCCGCAAAAACTGATGCACATGATGATAGGAAGCTTGTTAAAAAAGGTGATTTCGCTATTAATAGTCGTTCTGATCGTAGAGGTTCTTGCGGCATATCAGACTATGATGGCTCGGTATCGCTCATAAATACTATTCTATGTCCGCAAACGGAAATGAATCCTCAGTATTATGATTGGTTGTTTCATACCACTATGTTTTCTGATGAATTTTATAAATGGGGGCATGGGATAGTTGACGACTTATGGACAACAAATTGGTCTGATATGAAAAAAATAAGTGTTCCGGTTCCGACGATTGAAGAACAACAATCAATCGCCACCTATCTCAACCACTTGTGTTCCCTGATGGACAGCGTCATCAAGAAAACAAAAGCCTCAATTGAGGAATACAAAAAACTTCGTCAGGCTATCATCACGCACGCGGTTACTGTGGGCGTTCGTGGTGATAGAACAATGAAGGATAGCGGTATTGAATGGATTGGAAATATTCCAGAAGAATGGGAGGTTTTCAGAATAGCAGCATTGTATTCTGAAAGAAAAGAAAATGGTAATGATGAGTTACCGATACTCACCGTTTCAATAAATACTGGTGTTTCAGATCGAGAACTGTCTAACGATGAAAGCGAAAGAGTTTTTGTACGCAGTGAAGATAGATCAAAGTACATGAGGGTTTATCCGGGGGATTTGACATACAACATGATGAGAGCATGGCAAGGTGCTTTCGGTGCAGTCAGGGTAGATGGTATGGTTAGCCCAGCATATGTCATAGTTAAGCCCAGACGGGAAATTGACAGCCGATATATGGAGGCTCTTCTGCGTACACAACCGGCAAAAGAGGAAATGAAACGTTATTCTCACGGAATAGCTGATTTCAGACTTCGTCTGTATTGGGATAAGTTCAGAACGATAAAAGTGTGTTTTCCCCCAATTGAAGAACAGAGAGAAATAGCGGATTACATTGACAGTAAATGTGCTGAAATAGATGAACTAATTGCAAAAAAAGAACAGTTCCTTGCAGAACTTGAAAACTATAAAAAATCTATGATTTACGAATATGTAACTGGAAAAAAGGAGGTGCCTCATTCATGAGCGTAGATGTCACAACGGAAAAACGCTTTGAGGCTGACATCGAAGCATCATTTCTGTCGCCTGCTGGAGGCTATACCCATAACAATGATCTGTATGATCCGGGTTTGGGTTTATATTCTGATACCTTGATTCGCTTTATTCAGAAGACGCAACCGAATGAATGGAAAAGATTTACCATGCAGAATGCGGTTGATCCGGAGCGAAAATTCTGCCTTGCTTTCAATACTTCCTGCGATATGGACGGATTGATTGCAGTGATGCGGCACGGGTTTAAGCATCGCGGCATTACATTCAAGGTGTGCTATTTTAAGCCTGAGTCAAGCCTGAATCAGACGGCATCGGCACTCTATGCAAAGAATGAGATCACCTGTAATCGGCAGTGGTTCTACTCCACGGATACTCATAATTCTGTGGATATGGTGATCGCAGTAAACGGTATTCCGGTATTTGCTTTTGAACTTAAGAACCAGTACACGGGTCAGAATGTTGATAATGCGAAACGCCAATGGATGTATGATCGGGATCCGAGAGAGATTTGTTTTCAGTTCAATAAACGTATTCTGGGGTTCTTCTGCGTAGATCAGTTGGAAGCGTGGATGACAACAAAGCTGGAAGGAAAGGATACGTTTTTTCTGCCGTTCAACCAGGGATCTAATGGTGCCGGAAATGATGGCGGAAAAGGTAATCCTGCTAATCCTAATGGATATCCGACAGCCTATCTTTGGGAGAATGTATTCCAGAAAGATAGCATGATGGACATTCTTCAGAAATTCATTCATCTTCAGATTAAAGAAGATAAGAAATTGTTGCCGGATGGAAGTGAGAAGATTACAAAGAAAAAATCTTTGATTTTTCCACGGTATCACCAGCTGGATGTGGTTCGTAGACTTATAGGTGACGTTTTAGAAAATGGAGCAGGCGTCAATTATCTTATTCAGCATAGTGCCGGTTCCGGTAAGTCTAATTCTATCGCCTGGACTGCCTACAGATTGGCTTCACTGCATGATGAGGAAAATAGAGCCATCTTTAGCAGTGTTATCGTTGTGACAGATCGTACTGTTCTTGATGCACAGCTTCAGGAGACAATCTCCGGGTTTGATCATACCATCGGTGCGGTTGAAACCATCGGCGAGGATAAGAATTCCAAGAATCTTCGAGATGCGATCAATGACGGAGTTCGAATCATTGTAACCACATTACAGAAGTTTCCCGTCATTTATCAGGAAGTGGATAAGGTTGCAGGAAGAAACTTTGCGATTATTGTGGACGAGGCGCATTCCTCACAGACGGGTAGCTCAGCCATGAAACTGAAAGCAGCTCTTGCGGATACAGAAGCAGCATTGCAGGAGTATGCGGAAATAGAGGGCAAGGCAGAGGACGAAATTGACAGGAAGGATAAGCTTGTTCAGGAAATGATCACGCATGGCAGGCATCCCAATCTGTCGTTCTTTGCGTTTACAGCTACACCAAAGGCACAGACTCTGGAGATGTTTGGAAAACCTCAGTATGACGGCTCCTTCCGACCGTTCCATATTTACAGCATGAGACAGGCCATTGAGGAAGGATTTATCCTGGATGTTCTGCAGAACTATATGACTTATGATACATGTTTTAAGATTGCCAAGAATACACAGGAAAATCCGGAACTGCCGGAGAGCAGAGCCACAAAGGTTATCAAGAAATATGAGAAGCTTCATCCGTATAACATCAGTCAGAAGTCTCAGATTATCGTTGAGACATTCAGGGGAACTACCCGCCACAAGATCGGCGGGAAGGGTAAGATGATGGTTGTTACCGATTCCAGATTGGCTGCAGTCCGGTATTTCCATGAGATCAAGCGTTACATAGAAGAGCAACATTACACAGATATGGATGTTCTGACGGCTTTTTCCGGCTCAGTACAGGATGGAGATGAGGAATACACAGAATCCGGGCTGAATGTAAGGAAAGATGGAAGTCATATTTCTGAGAACCAGACGAAGGCAGAGTTCCATGACAACTTCAATGTGCTGGTAGTGGCTGAAAAGTATCAGACAGGCTTTGATGAGCCTCTGCTTCATACGATGATCGTTGATAAGAAACTGAAGAATGTTAAAGCGGTACAGACTTTATCACGCCTCAATAGAACTTGCCCCGGCAAGGTCGATACATTTGTGTTGGATTTTGCAAACAAGAAGGAAGATATTTTAGATGCCTTTCAGCCTTTCTATCAGGAGACCAGTCTGGAACAGGAAGTGAACGTGGATCTGATCTATCAGACGGAGCGGGAACTGTTGGATTATGCAATCTACAATGAGAATGACATCGCTGCATTTATTGAGATATGGAATAAGCCTGGAAGACAGGATGCGACGGCAATGGGAAAGATGACTAGTGTGCTTAAACCAGTAGCGGATCGCTATAATCTGAAAAATCCGGAGGAACGATATCAGTTCCGCAGGCTTTGCCGAACACTTATCCGCTATTACAGCTATCTGACACAGATCGTCCGTATGTTTGATAAGGAAATGCACAAGGAGTACCTGTTTTTAAGCTATCTGGTTGGCCTGCTTCCAGTGGAAACAGAAGAGCCTGTAGATCTGGATGGAAAGCTGAAGCTGGAATACTACAAATTGAAAAAAACATTTGAAGGTACAATTCAACTTGAAAGCGTAGACGGTCAGTACGTCCCCGCAAAACAGAAGAGTTCTCAGGGCAAGAGACAAAAGAGTACTCTTGATGAGATTCTTGAAAAGATCAATGAGAAATACAAGGGTGAATTCACCGACGGTGACAGGGTAATACTTGGAGCGTTGCACGAAAAACTGATGAAGAACGAAAAACTTGCTAGTTCAGCAAGAACACTGGATCCAAGGATTTTTGCAGAGAGCATATTTCCTCAGGCGTTTGATAATGCCGCTATGGAGAGCTATGTAGAAGCTCAGGACAGTTATTCGGCATTATTCGAAGATAAGACTAAGTACAATGCTATTATGGGAGCGTTGGCTGGTGTCGTCTATCGTGAGATGAGGAAAATCAGTGCTGATTGAGAATGGTCACATAACGGATAAGAATGACTACGAGGAGAGTGTGAACAATGAGGTGTAGTAATTGTGGGGCAGAGATCGGAAATAGCAGGGTTTGTGAGTTTTGCGGTTCTCAAAGTACATATAACATGCGAGGAAGACAGGAACAGGTAAACAAACAGGGGCGTCCAGGTGGACGTCGAGGCAATAATCAGAAGAATAACCTTGTGTGGTGGATACTCGGCTGGATATTCTTTTTCCCTGCTCCTGTAATGGTACTGATATGGCGGAAAAAGAATACGTGGATCATCCAAAAGAAAGTGATTGTCACGGCTGTCTTCTGGTTTTTGTTAATGATTTTGGTTGCCTGCAACAGTAAAACAAAGACCTCAAAAAAACATGCAACGACTACAAGTGTTAAAGAAACAAAGAATGATGAAACTATGGTTCGATCAACATCGGAAGGGAATATTTCTGACGAAGCGGCTGTTTCTGAATATGACGTGATAGACACATTCATTGATAAGTATAACGCTATAGCAGATAATAAACTGACAAATCCTGTTGAAATAGATATTCAAGATGAAGAACACTACAGACATGAGTTCCGGCTTAATGCTTTTGAGGGTGCGGTAGCAAAACAATGCACTATCGGGGACACAACTGTCGACATAGTTAATTATTATCGGAATAGTTTGTTTGATAAAAATGGCAGTATTAGAATATACTTGACTACTGATGATGCTGAGGTTGCTGTAGGCTTTTTTAATTATGCCGCAAAGATTCTTGATCCAACACTAACAGAGGCTGATATAGCGGAAGCAAATGAAGATATCAGAAAAGAAAATAGTACTTTTAAAAAAGGTGTGAGTTATTCTTTTATAAAAAGCTATAGAAGTTTTTTCGTAGATAGTGAAACTAATGGTTTTTATGGTGATAACTAAAAGTACCGGGGTGGCTGTCACCGTTAATGAAGAGGGATCTAATACTGTATAGAGAAGTTTGTTTTGATGTTTTTGAGGAATTTCATACAACGCAGGATGAGCGTGAATATAGGACGATAGCGGCAAGGTATTCTTAAGAATATGCTGTGTTGTATGGGGCTTTTCTGGGTAAATGATTATTTGGAAAGTGCTAGATATAAGGTGAATACTGTGGGGGAAGATGTATTTAATGTACTCATAACTGAATATGGTTACGAAGCGGATGTTGTGAATGAATTGGTACTTTCGAAGGATCAAAAGGCTCTTTTTGACCTTTTCCAAAAGGATAGAAGACGTTTTTTGTATGAGTTGGCTTTTACAGATATAATAAAAGCTTCCGCTTCGCTGGAATTCCTCAAATACTTATCGGGGAGGTTTTTGCATCGTGTGATTGAGTCGGAAGGAATCAACTTCAGTGAAATCACTGTGGAACCCATAAAACCGTATGAAATTGATGAATTATTACCCTACGTTCCGTTTATTGCAGGAAAAGAATATGTAACGGATCAGTGGATTAAAAAACAGTCTGAAATCTTTTATGAGTACTATGTGAAGGAGGCTACGGCCTTTGCGGGAACACAGAGGGAATTTCTTGTGGAAAAGGGGATCAATATAACCATACCTTCAAGAATATACTTCCACCTGGTTGAAAATAAGGAAAAAGATAAGTATCCTTTTGCGTTCCTTGCTTCCTACACCGCGTCTCGAGGAGGTCGAATTGTACATTTTCCTTTGAAAAATGCGATTGAGGAATTTAGGAGCAATAAAGACGAATTAAACAGATTGATTGCAGGTATAACACTGGCTTCGAAGGAAAGTGTTTTTGCAGCAAGATATGTGGAAAGCGGAGATATCTATTTTCCGATAAAGATGGGCGAAAAAGAGGCTTATGCTTTTTTGAAGGAAGTTCCGATTTTTGAAAAATGCGGTATCGTATGCCGGATTCCTAAATGGTATACGGAAACAAAATCTACCGTATTAGTGGATTTTAGTGAAAAGGAATTATTTACCCTAAGATATCTATGTAAGAATAGAATAAATAGGTTTACGCCCAAACTTATCTATCATGGTGTTGAGCTTACAGTAGATGAAGCAAGACGTTTTCTTCAAAGAAATGAAGGTCTTGAGATTATTAAAGGAAGGTGGATTGAAAACAATCATAAGGATCTTGAGCAGCTTCTAAAAGAATACGAGGACTTAGCGGCTGACGGGACAACGCTCCTTGAAATATTAAAAACCAAGGCGGGGATTGGAAAAGTGCCTGGTAATACTATCCCAAATGTAGAGTTTTCGAGAAATGATTGGTTAGATTTCTTATTATCAAGAGCGTATGAGGAAGTAACCGGAGATTTCGCCAAAAACCGACTGGATAGTATTCTTAGACCATACCAAAAAGATGCTTTTTCATGGTTATGGGGAATGGCAAGACTTGGATTTGGAGCGTGCCTTGCGGATGATATGGGGTTGGGAAAGACAATAGAAGTATTGTCTTTTCTTTCAAAATTCAAAGATGAGAATCCAGAAGGTCATGTACTTATTATAGTTCCGGCTACGCTTATTGCTAACTGGAAGTCTGAAGTTGATAAGTTTACGCCGGATATAGATGTTTTTGTTTTAAGGGGAAATAATGCACCCGGATCAGATGAATATGGTGGCTTCATAACTATTGCGACATACCAGACTGCAACGAGATCTGAGTATATTTCCCAAGTGAAATGGGATGTTGTTATCTTGGATGAGGCGCAGGCGATAAAGAATTACTATACATCGCAAGCAAGGAAAGTAAAGAGTCTCGAATCGGATATTCGAATTGCAATGACTGGTACACCGATAGAGAATAATGTTTTGGAGTTGTGGTCTATATTTGATTTCCTTAATCCGGGATTGTTAGGAAGTCGAGAAGAGTTTAAGACTATGTACATGCAAGAGAATGCACATAGAAGGATAAAAAGCCTTATTCAGCCATTTGTTTTAAGAAGAGTAAAGACAGACAAAAACATTATTTCTGATCTGCCCCAAAAGAATGAGATAGATGTTTCAATAAATCTGACCAAAGAGCAGATTGTATTATATCGGAAAGCTGTAGAGGACATGAATGCAGCTATTGCAAAGACAAAGAGTAAGCAGGAAGAGCAAATAATTGTTCTTTCCTCTGTAATGAAATTAAAGCAAATATGCAATCATCCGAGTCAGTATTATGGACGTGAGGATTATGAACCTGAAGTGAGCGGGAAATTTATTGCTTTAAGAGATATTTGTGAAACCATTTATGATAAGCGCGAAAAAGTATTGGTGTTTACTCAGTTCAAGGAGATAATACCGGCGCTCGATGAGTTGTTAAAGGCTGTTTTTAAGAAAAAAGGAGCCACCATCGACGGCGATACCTCGATGAAAAGGCGAGAAGAATATGTAAATGCATTCCAGGATGGAGAGTATCCATATATGATTTTATCACTAAAGACGGCTGGCGTAGGACTAAACTTAACTGCAGCAACTAACGTGATCCATTTTGACAGGTGGTGGAATCCAGCAGTAGAGAATCAGGCTACTGACAGAACTTATCGTATCGGACAGAAACACAATGTTAATGTGTTCAAATTCATATCAGCGAATACCATAGAGGAAGTCATTGATTGTATGCTTAAGGATAAGCAGTCTGTAGCGGATATGTATGTGAATGATATTGACACGAATGTTCTTTTGAAACTTTCCCCAGACGAGTTGAAGAAAGCAGTAGCATATGGAGGTGATGAAGGTGAGTAAATACCTTGTTCGTTTATCTACTAAGACTATCTCGAATGAATGGTGGGGGCAACAGTGGTGCCAGAATATATCGAGATATGCTGATTATATGAATCGTTTGGAGCGTGGAAGAACATATATCAGAAAGGGAGCCGTTCAAGAGATAGAAATAGATGGAGGACATATAAAAGCAAACGTGATTGGCACAAGACCATTGCCATATAGCGTTGACATTCATATAAGACCGGCTGACGAAGATCTTATCAATAAATCTATAGATAAAATTAAAGATATTGAGCAATTAAAAAATGGTACTGTTCCAGATAATTGCAGAGATTTTTTTTCGGTAGAAAAAGGATTATTTCCTTCAGCTAAGGAAATAGATTTTACCTGTAGTTGTCCGGATAATGCTGCTTTATGTAAGCATATTATCGCTGTGTTATATTCAATAGGCAGCATTCTTGATCAGGAACCGTTGCTTCTTTTCCAATTACGTGGAATAGATGTTGAAAAGTATCTTGATAAACGTTTGGTGTCGATAACCAACGAGATTTTGGTAGATATTCATAATCATAAGGATGAAGACAGGGTAATAGATGATAGTCTTATTTCATCCCTGTTTGGAATTGAGATAGAGACAGAAATCAAGGATGGTTGTGAGGTTGATCAGAAGGTCAATACTGACATCAAAAGTGATGATGTTAGGATAATTGAATTAAGACCGAAACCAAAGAAAAAAGAACGTTCTATACCGAAAGTAAAACCAAAGAAAAATCCGATAGAAGGATATGTAATTCGTCAGTATGACAAAGATGGGAAATTTCTACGGGAATACAAGACCTTCGAAGAAGTGGAACATGCAACTGATATAGGAGCCTTTAATATTAAACGTGCGATAACGGGAATCAAAATGACCGCAGGCGGTTATCAGTGGAGGAAAGAAACTGAAAACAGTTCCATTGGAGATATAGAGCCTATCCAACGTGTTTACACAAGAGAAGCACGACCTGTAGCGTCATACAATGATGCCGGATTATTAGTGGCTCAGTATAGTTCAATTAAAGATGCAGAAAGAAATACCGGTGTAAGTTCAAAAAGTATTAGAGATGCTGCAAAAGGAGTCCAGAAACATGCGGGGGGCTTTGTTTGGAGATACTTGTAACGTTTTACAGAACCTGCTGACATGTACCTTGAGGTATTCGAAGTGTGTGTGCGTGAATCTGCGTTGCAGGAAACGATAATGTGATGAGTAACTGAAGGCGTGGTTACATAATATCGTTGAAGCGGATGCTGCTGAAGTTGAGTGGTTAATTAGGTTGGGGGAATTTATTAAAAATGATTGCAGGGCTGATTTCTTCCATATTGGCAAGTTTTATTTATGAAATTACTAAAGACAATATTACAAATTGGATTGAGAAACGGCAGCAAAAGCGGTTTTTTAAAGAAACTAGGAAATGTATAGATGAGTTTTGTAGGAAGAATAAGTCTAATACTTATCTTGATACAAGCGCATTCGAATATTTTATTCGAAACACGCGGTTTGTGAAAAAGATAGTTGAGCGAGCCATTGCTACAAAATTGGATGAAAGCAAAACTCAATTTGTTATAGAACAAATAGAAATTGCTCGAGATATTGCGAATAGAGAAGGAATTATATTTTCAAATAACGAAGAGCAGATCATTAAAGAATTGTTTGTTATTATTGATGATAGGGTGGGAGATTATTACAGAAATAGTCTCTCACCTGAACAACGCTTCATAATGACAATGAATTTAGAAAATCTTTCAAAGTTACATGATACAGTGGAGAATTTTCAATGTACGAGTCAGGCAAATGATAGACAAATACTAGAGGGTATTGATGAAATCAAAAGCGGGATAAAAATAAGTGATACAAAGGCGTCTATCATAGCAGAATTGTTTGCTAAGGAAATATGTAATGGAAGATTCAAAGAGTTTGATGATTTGGCAACTGCAATAAAGGATAGATCTGAGGATTTGGCTATTTATCATAATTGCCTAACAGACATCATGTATTCAGAGGATTGTGCGGAAGCTGTGAAGAAACTTAAGGATATACAGAGTCTTCTGGTTAGAGATAGCGCAATCAGAATTGCTTTGCCGATTTTACTTTTTAGAAGAGAGAATTTTGACTCACTACTTGACATTGTTGATTCTAGGTCGCTTAGAGAAATTATTGAGTGCCTCGTAAAAAACGAATATGATGGGATAATCACGGAGACGGTTTCTTGTGAAAAGGGATTGGAAATCCATAGTTTTACTATAAACAAGAAACTGTTAGTTGAAGAAGAGTGGCTGACAAAGCAAGTGGTTGTAATGCTGCTGTTTGATAAAAAAATACGTAATATATATAATTCTCTAGAATTGGGGAAAGATAATGAAACATGGTTGACTGAGATCTTAATGGCAGATAGAAAAGTTGAAAAACATGTTGGTGAATATGTCTTCAAAGACAATGAGGTCGGTCTATCTGAATTGTTAGATGTACTGCAAGAGAAAAAAAGTATTTATGATCGTTTATGTGGCTGTATTCGTGCTTTCTACTATTCTGTTCTTGTAAAGATAAATCTTGTATTAAATAAGATCGAGGATGCTGATAGACTTATTCCTGAAGAACTGAAGAATTATCGTCCACTGTCAGATTATATTTTGGCTGTGAAAATTGAAAAAAATGAAATAGATATAGCGGATTTGTGTGAGTATGCAATAAAGAACGACTCATATTGGTTAATCCGGAATTATTTTGCCGTGAAGAAGAATGCGCAGGAATTGATTTCATTTTGTAGGAATCATGAAGAACTGTTTGAAAAAGATGCAGCTCTCTTCTTTATGTATATAGGGGCACTAAAGGTTTCGGGGCTATATGACGAACGAAAGACACAACTAGAGAAGCTTTCTGGCAAATTTGACTTCGTATATGAATACTGGAATGAGATATTGGATATCGATCCATCCGAGCAAAGACAAAAGAGTTTTGTTGCGGCATGTCGAGATGGCAAAATGAGAGGAATATTTGCTAGTTCTGAATATCTTATAATTGAAAGATTACTCAATCTTAATGAGTATGAAATTGCAGGAGTATATATTAATAAACATGAAAAGGTTGGCAATATTGATTTTAGAATAAAAAAATATAAAGCTATTATTCTTCAAGAAGAAAAGAATGATATTGAAGCTCTAAAGTGGTATAAAGCTTCTTTTTTAGAAAATCAAAGGGATGTGTACGTAATAGATTCGTTGCTAACACTATCCTTGATGAATAATAGAACTGTTGATAAAGCCGTAATTGATGCTGCAATAGATGCTGACACATCAAGGCTTCACATGTTAGTTGCAGCGTATAACCTATTGGAGGGGAATATATCCGAAGCAAGAAATGAAAACATTAGAGCAATATTGATGTCTGAAGGAAACAATAATCCAGCACTTGGGCAGTTTCTTGCTATAAGAATGAGATCCGAGCGAACGGATGACACGAAGATAAATGTTATCAAAGGTGGGACGGCAGCTTGTTGTAAAAACGAAGCTGGGGAACAATGTTGGTTATGTGTATATGAAAATAATATTTTGCCAAAATCTCCTTATAATTGGAATGGAGACTATCACGTATTTAAAGACGATGCTGCAGGGTTAGGCTTTTTAAGAAAAACTAAGGGAAAGCATGTCGTAATTGGCACAGAAGATTTTGAGGTGATTGACATCATCCCTATCGACGCATATTTCTTTAGGATATGTACCTCAAAAATGACACAGAACGGTTTGGCTAGAGAGATATGTCTTCCTTCAAAGGATGGAAAGCTTGATATATCTACTTTTCATGAGTGGCTTGTTAAAAATACGCCGGATGAAAAGCCCGCTCTAGATTGCCTAGAACAATATAATAACATTCGAGAAGTTCCTATGCCTTTATTCGTATGTAAGAATTATACGGGACTATCATATCTGCAGTTTGTGGACATGATTCTATCATCCCCAGCCTTTTTTATTCGGGAAGCATTCCAGACATCAAAACAAGCTAGAAAATATATTATTACATTTTCGGCACTTGTGGCTTTGTTCAAAGTAGGAATACCTGTGGAAGATATTGTTAAAGCAGGTGGAACTATTATGGAATCTACTATGAGACAGGTGGAATCTGATGTGTCGGAGATTATTAAAGAATATGACAGAGATACAGTGGCATATTTCGGAGTAATTGATAAAAAACCTTTCTTGAATCAGGTTGACGATTTAGGAAAGGAGTACTGGCTTAAGGAGGCAGGCTTATTAAAGCGGTTCTGTGAGGCTATTCCGATCGTAAAAAGTGAGAACGATCTTACTGGATCATTTTTCGGCGAATTTGATAGTAAAGTACTTCTGGGGATTTGTGATTATGATGCTATTTCTTTTGTTACACAGAATGATGAATATTCACTAGTGACAATAGAAGCAATGATTTATTCTATTGCATCGAATGACGCAGTTCAGCTGAAAGTGACATCTATCCCAGACTGGCTAGTTAATATGGGGGTAGATGCTATCGATTTATTATCATACGTCAAGAAACTTATGGATCAAGGGTGTCTAACGTCAATAACGAAAGATGTACTAAAACATCTTTCCAAAACAGTCAAGAATGGGGATGAAATTACAAAGAAAAACATATATTCTGAGTTCGACGAAATGCTTTCGTCAATTGATAGCTATCCGGAAAAGCATAAAACGGTTGCAATTCAAGCGCTATCGGAAGTGGTGACTTCGTTTGGAGGCGATGCAACGAATCTTGATAAAAGAATACTTCGTATCCTTATGCATAATATATTGTTTTTGAGAAAGCAGAGAATAGAGCCATTCATTGACGAAAATGGGTATCTGTCACTAGCTTTAGTTAATACTATTTCTGATGAGCAGATAACAGAGTGCATATTACGGAGTCAAACGGCCGATTTTACGCAGCCAAACGGTCCAATTCCGTTAATGAACGGTCGTAAGTAACCAGCAAACCACTTATGCCGCGAAAGGTACTTTACATGAGTAGCACATGATAGGCTTCTGCCTCTGGCAAACCGCCTCCAAGGCCTGTTTGCCGCTTTGCCAGACCATCATGTGCGATGGAGGCTCATATCAAGTGCATCGTGGAATAATTGGTTTGCGTAATCGGCTGATATGTATCGGAAATCGGCCGTTGGAAAACGGAATGGTGGCCGCTGGACGCCCGAAAATGCAAACAGAGTTAAAGGGCGAATAAGCAGTCTTGTAAAGTACTATTGATAGGAACGAGTCAAACAATCATAAGTAGTTTTTTTTGCTGAAAGATGGTTGATATGTGGATTTTCTATATGGGGAGACAAAGGGAGAAGGTGTGGTGAACAAATGAGCTTATTGAATTTGTTTCGTAGGCAAAATATAAAAAAGAATAATGTACAGCAACAAAACTATTACCATGAAAACAATGCACAACAAAACGTGGTTGTTAATCCGAATGTAGAGATAGCATTTAAGGAACCGACGTTAAGAGAGCTTGAACAGCAGGCCAGTGAAGAGGCTGAAGAGATTGCAAAGGTTGATGCAAGCTGTAGGAAGAGTGAACATGGATTAACAGTCTCGCAGATTCTTCTTTTAGACTATTGCAAGAAGGGAAAGTATCCGCATCCTGAAGGAGGATATCAGCGCTTTTGGTGGTTCGATTATGGTGTAAGGAATGTAGGAGACGCGCTAAAAAATTTGGAGGCAGAAGGTTTTATTAGATTCGCTACGCCAAAGGAATTGTTGCCGACACTTAAACTCGATGAATTGAAGAGGATTCTGTCTGAATTGAAGTTGCCTGTTACGGGAAAGAAGGCTGATCTTGTAAACCGTATTTCTGAGCAGGCAAATGATGTGATGCTGAGTAAGTATATTCATTCGAACAAATACGTGCTTACTGAACTGGGAGAAATTGAAGTGGCAGCAAATTCGTATATTCCGTATTGCCATTCTCACAAATATCCAGAGGCTACCATCTGGGACGTAAATAAGAATGCTGATTTAAAACATTGGCGTGATTATATTTGGGGAAGATTCAATCAATGTTCTATGGAGTATGCGGATAACGGACAATGGGGGTTGTATCGGAATACAAGGCTTTCCATGGCGGAGTTTTTATATGATGAAGCGAGATATGTAGATTCATTTGCGTTGTATGCGGAAGTGTGCTTTTATGACGTGAATGGTAAGGATTGTTATGTTGATTACGATGATCCTTCAGATTTATTGCTGGAGGGAATACTGTCTAGAATGAAAAAGACAGCAGTCAAATCTGGACTGAGTGAAGATCAACAAAAAAAGATTATAAGTGAGATAACAGAGGATATGTATCCTATTAAACGTAGAGTCCCCAAGGATGACCTTCCAGATTTGATTATGGAAAAAATGCATTGGTTATAGATTGCGACTGACAATCTGGTTATAGTCTGGTTAACTGGTACCATGAAGAACTGGGGGATGATAAACAAACTATAAACTTCCTCCTGTGAAAAACGTTTGTTTCGGAGGTCAGCAGGAACATGGCATCCGCCCGGGAACAACTCCGGTTGCATTAGTAGCCGGAATGGGTAAAGCATGCTAAATAGCGTTGTTGGAACATAAAGAGGAATCCAAGAAGAATAAACAAATTAAACAAGAGCTATTGAGAATCCTTGAGGAAGAAGAGATCGCATACTCATTGAATGGAGATCAATCCTATTGCGTAGACAGTGCAATGAACATCTGCTTTAAAGGTGTTTCTTCCGAAGCGTTGATGATTTCTACAAAGCAGTATTGTGCAATTTCAAACGGATCCGCTTGTACTTTAAAGAGTTACGCCCCGAGCTATGTATTGACAGCAATGGGAACTCCCATTGAAAAGATCAAGAGCTCCGTTCGTATTAGCTGGGGATCAGGAATATCCAAAGAAACGATTGTTCGGAGTTTTAAAGAAATGATTACAATTGCAAAAGGTTTGGCATTATAAGAACCAACGCAATTATTATGGTAAAGGAGAAAAAATGTTTAAGTATAACTGTGCAATTCTGCTATTCTTACTGAGTTCATTTTTCTTCTGTGGGTGTGCATCTAATTCAGAATATGAAGCACTCGAAAGGAGAGTTACTACCCTCGAAGAGCGCTTGGGTGTGACAAGCGATAAAAACATGCAGAAAAATGAACCCATGAATGACATAAATGGCGAACAAGCAATCGTATCACCAGAGTCTTCCTACACATATGATATTGATGAGATGACTGCTGAAAAAGTGGTTGAAACTTATCAGTATTATTATAATAACATACCGAAACAGGGGAGTTCGTTTGATGATTATTATGCGACTTTAAAAGTAAAACCTGTCAAAACATCCGATACGTCGATCTTTTGTCAATTCTACGATGAGAATGATAAAACAATCCCAGAACGAGATGTCATAAAGAGTATTTCGATCGGGAATATTGAGGCCGAAATGGATAGAACTATTGGGTACGGAGATACCGGATATTTTACAGTAAATATTGATCTTATTATCCATGACTATGATAAAGCGGTTGACATATATAACGGATTTTTTAATCAAATAGATTCAAAAGTGATAACGGATCCATTGTCTATGGATTATAATACTGCTATCACATTGGCAAATAAAAAGGACAACCGAGAGAACCATAGATGGGAAAGTACAGTAGAGGTGATACAAAAAATGAACGATGCCGTGTCGTTTCGGGATGAACCCTTTTTATCGTTGACTAAGATGGATAACTATTATGAAATTACTTTTAGCAATTTTGTAATTTCAGAAGGATGATAATAAGCGTTAGGGCATATAAGGAGAAATAATAATGTGTCAATTACCTGGAGATGTTTCTGCAAGAGCAGTATGTACAAGGTCTAGAGGCATTTTTGCATATCAAATTGATTCAGAACACTGGGAGTGGCATGAGCAGACCGGTACTGATCATGGCACAGATATCATTTTGGAATTGTCTGATGGAAATAACTTCTTAGGAAGGCAAATTTTTGGGCAAATTAAAGGCCGAACGAGCATAAAATATGTGGACAATAACGATCAGCAAATGATCAGCTTTCCTCTTGATGTCCGTACTATAAACTACGCTTTAAATAATCCTGCTCCGTTTGTTTTATTTCTCGTTGATGTGAGAGAAGAAACCGTATACTATCTCACAATACAAGATTACTTTATTGAGCATCCGGAATATTTTGAGAAATTAAGAATTAATAGAAGAAACCTCACTCTATATATCGACCCAAATAATTCATTAACTGCTAACCCAGAAGAATTAATCGCCATCGCATCTATAGTATATGTAAATGACAATGGTTTGAGAAGAGCGTGAATTAGAAAGATATAATATTTTTCATGCATCTATGCTGGTACGGCATTCGAGCGATGGAAAATTATACTTGTATGATGCTATAGACATAAAAAAAGAAACGAGCAACTCTCTCGGCGAATGATCGCTTACCAGACAAAAACCCATTTCCTTTACTTGGATAATACTATGGTATAGGAAAAAAATCAATCCGAAAGAAGAACATCTGGTTAACAGGTACCATGAAGAGAAGAATTGATAGCTGTTTTGAAGCTGTGAAAGAAATCATATTGCGAGGAAAAATGTAATCTCCATCTTTACGAAAAACTGGGGCATCATCAAACGGGCAGGATTGATAAAGTAAATGATCGTATGGATATTGTTTTTTATGAAAAAGATTGAAATGTGACAAAAATCCAAAGGAAGAGACAGCCTTGCTTATTGAGGATATTGAAAGCGGTGTCAGGGCATCCGGTATAAAACTGAACCAAGTTGGTTCAGAAATTCATGAAGAGCCGTTTGAGGAATTTCTGCAACAAGTTGCTGCAGAAATTCCGCTTCCAACAGGCTTCAGCTTTATCCCGTGGGGGCATTGTTGGAATTAGGCGAGGGATGGGCATTCGTTGGACGGCAGAAGGAAATCATCATTTCCGGGAAGACCAGGAAGATTGATCTGTTGTTTTATCATATCTATCTGCGGTGCTATGTCGTGCTGGAACTAAAGGTGAAGCCGTTTGATACGGAATTTGCCGGAAAGCTGAATTTTATGTGAATGCTGTGAACGAGTTTATCCGAAAGGAAAGCGATAATCCTACGATAGGTTTGCTGATCTGTAAGGACATGGATCGCACTGAGGTTCAGCTGGCTTTTCAGGGAATAACCACTCCGATGGGTGTCGCCACCTATGACAATATAAAGATTAAAGAGATACAGGAGTACCTGCCTACCGCTGAGCAGATCCAGCAGCAGATTGGAATTGCGGAAGAGGAATACAAGATGAAGCTTCAGGAAAAGCAGGGCGAATAAGGAAGTAAGAAAGATTGTTAGAAAATGATATATAAAAGGCGAAGTATACGAAAATACAGGCGGGATAAAATACCACGAAACGACATTCTGGAATTGATTGAAGCCGCAAAAGCTGCGCCATCGGCAAAGAATCGGCAGCCGTGGAAGTTTATTGTATTCTCAGGTGCTGAAAAGGAAGCGTTGTTGGCAATAATGGAAAAGGGAATAGATCGCGAGGTTGAGATTCCAATGCTTCCAGGATCTGCATCAGGAATTGAAGATGCCAAAAACACTTTAAGGATTATGCGGGAAGCTCCAGTTACAATTTGTGTCGTTGATCCAGATGGTTATTCACCGTTTGAAGAATTGAATCCTGATCAGAGATTTACAGAAATCAACTCTACACTATCAATAGGTGCGGCAGTAGAGAATTTGATATTGAAGGCTACAGAACTTGGTTACGGAACACTGTGGATTGGAAATACATGCTTTGCTTATCAGGAACTGTTAGAGGAATTGAATGTGGATGGTCAACTGGTTTGTGCCATTGCAGTTGGTATTCCAGCAGAGTTACCGGAAGCAAGATCAAGAAAGCCATTGGATGAAATAGCTGAGTTTAGGGGGGATTGAGAAAAAATTTCAAGAAACTTGTATCACAGGGTTGACACGAACGGGAGAGAGTATCCGCAGATCACCGCCAAGGCCTCCCGGATCCCATGGCAGTTGGATAACGATATGAGCGCCATGCTTCCTGTAATGCAGACAGACATCCTGCTTACGTATGAAGAAAAGAAATGCCGCGAATATCATCTATTTTACGCTTGGTGTTTCATTACCCACATCAAAAGATCTTCGTATGCCTGACTTCCGTCTGCTATACCAAGGATTACATCGAACAATTCCTTCTGGGAATAATCGAGATCGATTCCGTTAGCAGCAAGAAAAACAAGCATTGCGTGTGCACCGAGTCGTTTGTTGCCGTCTATCATGCAATGGTTTTTTATTAACCCATATCCCAGTCTTGCTGCTTTGGCTTGGAGTGAAGGATATAGGTCTACGCCATCGAAGGTTTGAAACGGACTTTCTAACGCGGAATCCAAGAGTTTATAATCCCGAATCCCGTCACTGCCACCAAATTCTTCTATCAACTGCGAGTGTAGCATTATTATATGCTTTTTACTCAGTCGTTTCATTTAGCAAGTACCTCGTAAGCATCTTTATTCTTTTTGAGTAGTCTTTGTGATATTGCAAGTACATCTTCATCTGACGCAAGAGCACTTTCTTCTGCTTTACTAAACTCTATAACAAGATAGCGTGGAACATTGTTTTTCAGAATAACAGCGGTTCCTTTTTCGTCAACAAGCTTCGTTACTTTGGAAAAATTCTGATTTGCTTCGGTGATGGAAATCATTGTATTGGTATCTATTGTCATACGGGCACCTCCTTTTTCTTGATTAAAGTGTACCACTATTAATAGCTACAATTCAACCTATTTTTTTATCCCTCCAAGAAATGGATTGCCACCTTAACGCACAGGCAGATCCTTGCCGTAATTGCGTGGCATTTCCGAAGAGATCACTTTGACGAGGGAAGCTGGATATCGGAGACGGTCGCGAAGGGATATATGGCAACTGGATCCACAGCTCTTGCGCGATTATCCTATGATCCTTTCCTGTCCGTACCGCTAAGTCTTAAGGGGATAGCTATTTAAATACACGAAAACAAAGGGGAGATACACACCTATGTGGGAACCGGATTATGAAAAAGAAGCAAATTACTGGATCGAAAAAGATGCAGCTTCCAAAATGTAGACAACTGACCGATCCATCCGCATGACTGCTCACCACCACATACAAATAGACAAGAAAAAAAGAGGTATTGGCATGAACATCCAGATTTTCGGCACAAAAAAATGCAATGACACAAAGAAAGCAGAGCGTTTTTTCAAGGAACGCGGAATCAAGTATCAGTTCATTGATCTAAAGGAAAAAACCTTAAGCAAAGGCGAATTGACATCGGTTTCCAATGCTGTTGGTGGTATCATGAACATGGTAAATCCTGACGCAAAAGATCAGGATGCCGTGGCGTTATTTCAATACATCGCCGATGAGGATAAGTTTAGCAAACTTCTGGAAAATCCGCAGATCCTGAAAACACCGATCGTAAGAAACGGCAAACAGGCAACGCTTGGCTATCTGCCGGATGTATGGAAGAAGTGGGAATGAATATTATAGACATAAAAGTTGGAGGATATAGGATGGATAAGAAATCGAGACAGGAAGCCATAGATGAGTTGACACTGGCTCTTTTATATTTGACAAGATTTCCGGACGGAGAGGGCAATCGATATGATGAGATCGCGTGGAAGAATTATGATTTCAATGCAATAGACCGTCTGGATGAAGAAAAACTGATCATTAATCCGAAGAGGAAACGTGGCGGCGGGTATAAATATGCCTATATGACGGAAAAAGGCAGGGAGAAGGCGAGAGAACTTCTGCGCATGATGAATATTGAAGATGACAGCGTTTATGAGAAGTATGAGTTCCGTAGTATCAGACCGGAGGAGGCAGATGAAGCTGCGGAAATCGAGAGGATATGCTTTCCGCCGAATGAAGCTTGCACGAAGGAACACATCCTGGAAAGAATAAGTGTCGCCTCGGAGCAGTTCTTTGTTGCTATAGAAAAAGAGACCGGTAAAATGGCTGGGTTTCTAAATGGGATCTGCACGGATGAGATGGCGTTTCGGGACGAGTTTTTTACGGATGAATCTTTGCACGATCCGAAAGGGAAAAATGTCATGTTGCTGGGGCTTGATGTGTTGCCGGAATATAGGAAGCAGGGACTTGCAAGGGAGCTTGTGTGGAACTATTGCCGCAGAGAGGAAGAACAGGGAAGAAGGCGGCTGGTGCTTACCTGTAACACAAAAAAAGTTAAGATGTATCGGAAGTTTGGATTTCGTGATCTGGGAGAATCTGCATCTGAATGGGGCGGTGAGAAATGGCATGAGATGGATATTTTTCTGAGCTGGGAATAAGAACCTGGGTGACAGGTGCCACGAAGGTAAAGGAAGATACAAAGATGAATAAACGTTTATGGATACTGCAATCAGCCTTTTGGCCTTAACGGCCATCCCCGGATGCGGCTTTTCCACAGGCGCCGCAACCACCTCCAAGGAGGCAGAGGTTACTTCCAGTTCACTGATCAAGACATCTTCCAAGTTCGATCAAGGTATGGTGATCGTGGAAATCCCGGGCGATATGATCGGCAACACCCCAGATAATCTGCTGGAGTATGCCAAAGCAGCTGGTTACATGCTGAGAGAACCAAAAAGCGGTGGTGTACGGTACCATCTAACCCCAAAACAGCAAACGAAAAAGACACGTTATGCTATAAATGTGAACTCCCCATATAATTAACACTCTATTGGAGGAGCCATGTATCTTGATTTAGTGGTAGAAATACCGAAGCTGAAAACAGGCATTTCGAGGAAGAAAATCAAAGGAACAACGTACATTTATTACGAGCATGGACGGAAGTATTATGCCGGTAAGCAGTATACTGTACCTCAATGCACATCCATCGGAAAGGTATGTGAAGATGATCCGACCATGATGTATCCGAATGGAAACTTTCTTAATCAGAAGATTTATATCGATTCTACTATTTCAAATATGGATCAGCTAAAATTCTTTTTTATGTGTTCAAGGAATCTTTCAGCAATAGGTGTAAAGACTTGATAGCGGTTCCATACAATGTATATTTTGTTTTCAAGCTTTGGAGAAAGGGGCCTGAATACAAGGCCGCTTCCCTCCGAGGTGTCAATAAGATGGTCGTAGGTCAGAAGGTATCCAAGACCTTCGCGGGTAAAGATTGAGCCGTTATAGGCGAGACGAAATGAACCTTCCTGCTTAAGCTCAGAGATGCGACTTCCTGCCCAGTTTTTTATATCCCCATTCCATGCCTGATCAGAACAAAATAGTGGCAGGTCTTTAAGGTCATCCAGACGGATGGCTTTTTTCTTTGCAAGCGGATCTGAAGCAGGGATGATAAGCCCCCAGGTATCAGTCTGCGGGAACTCAATGTATTCGTATTTTCCAGTATCAGGCTGTTCGACAAGTACGAGAAAATCCAGGAGCCCCTTATCCAGTTTTTCTGCTATCTGCTCTGTATCTCCACTGGTTATGTGATAGTGGAGGTTTGGATAAGTCTGCTTAAAATCCTTTATGGATCTTGCCAGGAACCGTAGCTGATAGGATTCTGCAAGACCAAGAAATAAGTCGCCTCCGCTTATATCATCAAGAGAGACAAATTCCTGTTCAATCTTGTCGGCCATGCGAACAAGGTCTTCGGCACGGTTTCTGAGAAGAAGACCCTCATCTGTGAGCTTTATACTAAAGCTGTGTCTGGTAAAAAGCTTCTTTCCAAGTTCTTCCTCCAGAGATTTTAATTGTTTTGAAAGGGTTGGCTGTGTAACATGCAGAATTTCAGCAGCTCTGCTCATGTTTTCTTCTCTTGCAACAGCAAGGAAATATCTTAAGGTTCTTATTTCCATATATACTCCAATCTTCAGTGCACTCGAAATGCTACGCATTTCTCGTTCTTCGGCATTCGCCGAATATAATTTGTTGCGATAATGTGCTTATGTAAGCAAGCTTCCAACGCACATATCGCACAAATTATGTCACTGCTCATTGCTCGATGATATTCCAAAAAGGAATAATACGATATTCATTATAACCATTAGCGAAATAACCAGCAAGCTCATAGAATGAAAAATGTAAAGACAATGAATCACGTCAAACATGAGGACAGACCATGAATAAGGAACATTTAAGGCAGTGCCTTTTCGACGCAGGCTGCCAAGATGAAATCGCAGAGTGCATTTTAAGAGAGTTTGAGTCAGGAAACCTGAATGATACGCTGAAACTCATGAAAAAAGAAAGATGCAGAGCGATGGATGAATATCATGAAAGTGGAAGAAAAGTGGACTGCATGGATTTCGTTCTTAGAAACCTTAACAATGAAATAAGCAAGAATAACGGAGGGATTTGAAGATGATCAGAAAAGAAGAGTTGCACCTTGTAACTGACTGGGATAAGACATTTCCAAAGAGCGAGAAGGTAGACCATAGCAAAGTGTCATTCGTAAACCGTTATGGGATAACACTTGCAGCTGATATGTATGTGCCAAAGAATGCAGCGGGTAAACTTCCTGCAATTGCAGTATCAGGACCTTTCGGAGCAGTTAAAGAGCAGTGCTCAGGGCTTTATGCTCAGACTATGGCTGAAAGAGGCTTTTTAACAATAGCTTTTGATCCTTCCTTTACAGGCGAGAGCGGCGGAAATGTAAGATACATGGCTTCACCTGATATCAATACTGAGGATTTCATGGCGGCTGTTGACTTTCTTTCTCTGAATGAAAAGGTAGATCCTGACAGAATAGGTATTCTCGGAATCTGCGGATGGGGCGGAATGGCAATCAATACAGCTGCACTTGACACCAGGATCAAGGCTACAGCAGCAATGACTATGTACGATATGACCAGAGTAGGGGCAAAGGGCTACTTTGATTCAGAAGACAGTGAGGAAGCTCGCTATAAGCAAAGAGCAGCCATGTGTGCGCAGCGACTTGAAGACCTGAAAGCCGGAGAATATAAGCGTGCAGGCGGTGTGGTAGATCCTCTTCCTGAAGATGCGCCGTTCTTTGTGAAGGATTACTACGACTATTACAAGACAGATCGCGGATATCATGCAAGAAGCATCAATTCCAATGATGGCTGGAATGTGATCGGATGCGAGTCTTTCATAAATCAGCCCATCCTTAAATACAGTAACGAGATCAGAAGCGCAGTTCTTTTAGTACATGGAGAGAAGGCTCATTCATGCTATTTCTCAAAGGATGCATATGCAGATATGGTAAAAGACAGCAAGTATGCAGACAATAAGGAACTCATGATAATTCCGGCTGCTGTCCATACGGATCTTTATGATGGAGGGGATAAGGATTATATCCCATTTGACAAGCTTCAGAGTTTTTATGAGCAGTATCTGCAGTAAGGGAGGGCATTATGAGTAAGGTTCTTGTTATTTCAACCAGCCTTCGGACAAAAAGCAATTCGGATAATTTGATGCCGGTCTTTTTTTAATCTATTTTTTTAGCATGAGTAAAAGAAGGTTCTTTCGGATTTTACCTGTGCGAAGTATAATGAGAGAGAGTTTTAACACGCCGATGGAATGTTTGGTATAGCGGGGGACTTGATTCAATGAACGATAATAAATCTGCATATAACTCAGCAATTTACGACGAAAACATCGTAAATGTTCTGCCGTATTATAAAGAATTTCACGCTCAGATCATTGATCTCGTACAAGCCACGGACGTCAAAAGTGTAAACTGGCTTGATACAGGATGCGGCACCGGAACGCTGGCAGCCCGCGTACTGGAGAGCAGGAGGGATGTGAATTTCACCCTTTGTGATCCGTCAACGCAGATGCTTGACCTTGCAAAGAAGAAACTGGCCGGCAGAGATGTCCGGTTTCTGAATATCTCATCCGGAGAGCTTACTTTTGACGCGGCGTATGATGTCGTGACGGCTGTTCAGAGTCATCACTACTACCAGCCGGAGGAGCGAAAAAAAGCCGTACAGAATTGTTATCGGGCTTTGAAAGAAAACGGTGTGTTCATCACGTTTGAAAATATCAGAATGTCCACAGAGCAAAGCGATACCCTCGCTCTATCCAGATGGACAAAGTTTCTGTCCGACCATGGAAAAGGAAAAGAAGAGGTCCGGATGCACAAAGATCGAAGAGGAAACGAATTCTTTCCGATCACGATCGAGGAACACCTGCAGTTGCTTCGCTCCTGCGGATTCAAATCCGTTGATCTGTTATGGAGTTCCTATCTGCAGGCAGGATTTTTCGCAATCAAATAATTAACCATAAGCACCGGTGATAGGAAATCGCAATAGGGGCGGATACGGCCTTTTTCTTGAGTTCTATCCCTTCATATGGTATAAAAAACTGAATACAATGTAACGCCATGCGATGAGATACAGTTGAGCGATGAGAACCTGTGATCGATGACCGGTTACATATTCCAATTTCCTCATCTATGAGGGAGAAACATATTCGGCATACAGGAGGAAGTTGAAAAAAATGTCTGTCCGAATGATCGGTATTGATCATAACAAAGCGGATCTGGATGTCCGCGGTATTTTTTCGTTCACTAAGAAAAAAACAGAAGAAGCCTATCGGAGATTTCTCGATCTTCCGGGAGTCAGCGGAACGATTCTTTTGTCTACCTGCAACCGGATGGAGTGGTGGTTGAGCGTCGATGAAGAGACCGGGTTTTCGATGATCGATACCCTCTGTTCGTTTCTCAACCTGAATCCGGAGCAGTACCGCAGTTATTTCACAGAACGAAACGGAAGAGAGGCTGTGGAACACCTGTTCCGCCTCACCGCGGGACTAAAATCCCAGATCCTCGGAGAGGATCAGATTCTGACACAGGTGGGAGATGCGCAGCAGTTTGCAAGAGCAAACAGTGCCACGGATCATACGCTTGAGGTTTTGTTCCGGCTTGCTTTGACCTCCGGAAAACGGGTAAAAACAGAAACAGATCTTTCTTCCGCAGACAACACCATCATCCATGCCGCCCTGGATAAATTGAAGGCTCAGGGCTTCGATACCGTGGGAAAAAAATGCATGGTCATCGGCAACGGAATGATGGGCAAACTCTCTGCCCTTGCTCTGATGGAACGTGGAGCGGATGTCACGGTTACCGTCAGACAGTATACCAGTGGTCTGGTGGATATACCGAAGGGATGCAGGCGGATCGGCTATATGGACCGCTATGAGCTGCTTCCTTCCTGTGATCTGGTTGTCAGTGCCACCAGCAGTCCGAATTTCACGCTTTCCAGAAAGGAAATGGAGAAGCTGGTGCCGGATCAGCCTGTTTACGTCGTTGATCTGGCTGTGCCAAGGGATGTCGAACCGGGGATCGGAGAACTGCCTGCGTTCCGGGTTTTTGACGTGGATTCATTTCGGATCAGCAGGATGACGGAGAAGCTTCGTCGCAATATTTCAAAGGCGGAAGAAATCCTCGCCGAGGAAATCGACGAATTCTATGACTGGTACACAGGAAAGGATCTTTTTCCAAAGATACAGGAACTGAAAAAAACGGCAGCCGAAAATGTATGCCTGAGAATGACCTCCTTTTTTCGTAAATCCGCTGAGGAGACAGGGCCGAAGGAGCTGATTCTGCAGGAAGCCGGAGGCGCATCGGAGCGGATGATGAATCATCTGCTTTTTGGTATGCGTTCAAGACTATCCGACGATGTGTTCCGGGAATGTGTGGACGCAATGGAAGCCGTTTTTCGTGACGGAAATGATAAATCCGGGAAATAAAAGGGAATAAAGGAGTATTACTGAAAATGGACATATTACACAGACCGAGAAGACTTCGCTCCGGAGAACGTCTTCGCAAAATGGTGAGAGAAACCCGTGTCGACAGCTCGTCTTTGATCTATCCGATGTTCTTTATGGATGGAAAGGACAAGGTTGAAGAAATTCCTTCCCTTCCCGGACAGTACCGATATACCGAAGACCGGATCGAGGAGGCTCTGGAACCGGTACTTGCATCCGGCGTCCGCAGTCTTCTGTTATTCGGCATTCCGGATACAAAGGACGAAGTTGGCAGCAGTGCCTACGCGGAGGACGGAATCGTCCAGCGAGTACTCCGTTCGATCAAAGAGAAGTATCCGGAATTGTATCTGATCTCCGATGTCTGCATGTGTGAATATACTTCCCACGGTCACTGCGGCGTCTTATGCGGAGAGCATGTGGACAATGACAAAACCCTCGATCTTCTGGCAAAAACAGCCCTTTCTCATGTAAAGGCGGGGGCAGATATGGTGGCTCCCTCCGACATGATGGATGGTCGTATAGAAGCAATCCGCCGCATGCTGGATGCCAATCATTTTCAAAATACACCGATCATGTCCTATGCGGTTAAATACGCCTCTGCTTTTTACGGCCCGTTCCGTGAAGCGGCAGGATCCGCACCAGCGTTCGGAGACCGGCAGGGATATCAGATGGATTATCACAATCGCAGAGAGGCAATGAAAGAAGCTCTGCTGGATGTGGAGGAAGGTGCCGATATCCTCATGGTTAAACCGGCCATGTCCTATCTGGATCTTGTACGTGAGATCAAAGATGCGACAGATATCCCGATGGCAACCTACAGTGTCAGCGGAGAATACTCCATGGTAAAAGCAGCTGCCGCCAACGGATGGATCGCGGAGGATCGTATTGTCTGTGAGATGGCCGCCTCCGCGTACCGCGCCGGAGCGGATCTCTACATTACATATTTCGCGAAGGAACTTGCCGGATATATGCAGGAAGGAAGGATTGGATGATGTCCGAATCACAGGAATTATTTGACCGGGCCAGACGTTGCATTCCGGGCGGTGTGAACAGTCCGGTGCGCGCCTTCGGCAATGTCGGAATGACACCGAGATTTATCACCCGTGCGAAGGGAGACCGCATCTATGATGAAGAAGGACGGGAATATATTGATTTCGTTGGATCCTGGGGACCGATGATTCTCGGTCATGCGCATCCTGCCGTACTGGAGGCTGTGGAAAAAGCAGCCGTAGACGGGCTGAGTTTCGGCGCGGCCACGAGGCGTGAAGTGGAAATGGCGGAACTGATTTGCGGGATTGTGCCGGGAATGGAAATGATCCGTATGGTCAACTCCGGAACAGAGGCGGTAATGAGCGCCATCAGAGCGGCCAGAGGATTTACCGGGAGAGATAAAATCATCAAATTTGCCGGCTGTTATCACGGCCACAGCGACGCCATGCTGGTGAAGGCAGGTTCCGGTGTAATGACGCAGGGAATCCCGGACAGTGCCGGCGTCCCGGCCGGCTGTACGGCGGATACGCTGACGGCGGTATATAATGATCCGGACAGTGTCCGGGAATTGTTCGAGGCAAATCCGGGGCAGATCGCGGCGGTAATCGTGGAGCCGGTGGGCGCCAATATGGGTGTTGTTCCTCCCGCCAAAGGCTTTCTGGAAAGCCTGCGCGCCATCTGTGATGAACATGGAAGTGTTCTGATCTTTGACGAAGTTATTACCGGCTTTCGACTTGCCCCGGGAGGTGCCCAGGAGTATTTCGGAGTTTCCGCGGATCTCTGTACCTACGGCAAGATCATCGGCGGCGGAATGCCGGTGGGCGCCTACGGCGGAAAAAAAGCAATCATGGAAAAAATAGCGCCCCTCGGTTCGGTATATCAGGCCGGAACCCTGAGCGGAAATCCGGTGGCCATGGCAGCCGGACTGGCGCAGCTGTCTATCCTGAGGGAGAAGAAAGATTTTTACAGCGACCTGAATCGAAAAAGCGATCGGTTCTTCGGCGAAATCGGAAAAATCCTCGAAGAAGCCGACGGGGATTTCTGTCTGAATCACGTGGGATCTCTCGGCTGCATCTTCTTCACGGGAACGGAAGTCACAAACTACACATCGGCGGGAAGCAGTGACACCAACCGTTTCCGGGAGTATTTTTCCTATATGCTGGAACAGGGAATTTATCTGGCGCCATCCCAGTTCGAGGCGATCTTCCTTTCCGGCGCGCATACCGGAGAGGATCTTGATCGCACGATTTCGGCAATCCGGAGGTATCTGATTTGAAAAAGATCGTAGTAGGCAGCAGAGAGAGTCTGCTGGCTGTTGCCCAGAGCATGACAGTGGTCCGGTATCTGGAAGAAAACCTGCCGGACGCGGAGATCTCTCTTTTGAAAATGAAGACGACCGGAGACAAAATCCTGGATCGTACCCTGGATAAGGTTGGCGGGAAAGGTCTTTTTGTGAAAGAACTGGACACTGCCCTTCGTGAGGAAAGAGCGGATCTTTGCGTTCACAGTTTAAAAGATGTTCCGATGATTACGCCGCCGGATCTTCCGTTGATCGGATATTCCAAACGGGAGGATCCCCGCGACGTCCTTGTGCTGCCAAAAGGCAGGGACTGCCCGGATCCGGAGCTTCCCATCGGCACTGCCAGCCTTCGCAGAGCCATGCAAATCAAACCGTTGTTTCCGGGATACAACATCCGGCCGGTGCGCGGAAATCTCCAGACCCGTCTTCGCAAACTGGACGAAGGAGAGTACGGCGCGTTGATTCTTGCCGCAGCCGGGCTGAAACGTATGGGACTCGAAGACCGGATCAGCAGATATTTTTCGACAGAGCAAGTCATCCCTGCCGCCGGACAGGGAATCCTGGCGTTACAGGGCCGTTCCGGCGAAGATTACAGCTATCTGGAGAAATTCTGCGATCCCGGGGCAGCTGCCTGCGCCGTATGCGAGCGGGCTTTTACGACGGAACTCGGCGGAGGATGCTCTTCGCCGATCTGTGCGTTCGCACAGGTTGAAGGTGACAGAATCCGGCTGCGAGCTTTGTATTACGGAGAAAAAAGCGGCGTGATCCGAACCGGTCAGGCCGAAGATGATATATCACGCGCTGCCGCCCTCGGCAGAAAACTGGCCGAAAAGCTTCGGGCAGAAGATCAATAACGGAGAAACAGATAAATGACAGGAAAAGTGTGGCTGGTCGGTGCCGGCCCCGGGGATGCGGGTCTCTTTACCCTTCGAGGAAAAGAAGTTCTCGAGTCGGCAGATGTCGTTGTTTATGACGCCCTGGTTGGAAAAAGTATCTTGAATATGATCCCGGAACGCGCGGAACTGATTTTCGCGGGCAAGCGCTCCGGGAATCACTTTTTAAAACAGGAAGAGACCAATCGCGTGCTTCTGGAAGAAGCGCGGAAAGGAAAGAACGTCGTTCGCTTAAAGGGCGGCGATCCCTTCGTGTTCGGCAGAGGAGGGGAAGAACTGGAACTTTTGGCGGAATACGAGATTCCCTTCGAGGTTGTTCCCGGTGTCACCAGTGCCTTTGCGGTTCCGGCGTACAACGGGATTCCCGTTACCCACAGGGACTTTTGCTCCGGAGTACATATCATCACCGGACACAGACGGAGGGATCACAGCTATGATATTGATTTCGATGCTCTGGTTCGCACCCGGGGAACACTTATTTTCCTGATGGGAATCGCAGCTCTTCCGGATATCTGCGCCGGCCTGTTACATGCAGGTATGGATCCTCAAACCCCTTCCGCGGTTCTGGAGAAGGGTACCACCGCTGATCAGAGAAGAATCAGCGCGCCTCTGGCGAATCTGGTAAAGGAGTGTAAAGCGCAGGCGGTTGAGACTCCGGCGATCATTGTCGTCGGTGATGTCTGTGCTCTGTCCGAAAAGTTTTTCTGGTACGAAAAGAAACCTCTGGCGGGTGTGCGGCTGATCGTGACAAGGCCGAAGGAATCCGTCTCAAGACTTTCCGGGATGTTGCGTCAAAAGGGGGCAGAAGTGTGGGAGCTTCCCTCCATTGCCACAGAACCCCTCACGAATACCACAGCTTTTCAGAAATGCCTGTTGGAAGTAGCCGGCGGCTCCTACGACTGGATGGTATTTACCAGCCCTGCCGGTGTGCGAATCTTTTTCGACGCATTTCTGGAAAAACAGGATGCCCGCACGCTCTACAGGACACGCATCGCCGTCATAGGTCGGGGAACCCGGAATGAACTTGGCAGATACGGCCTTCACGCAGATTTCGTCCCATCTTATTACGACGGCGAAACACTGGGAAAGGAACTGGCCGGGCACTGTAAACCCGGTGAGCGGGTTCTGATTTCCCGGGCCAAAAACGGAAATCCGGCTCTTACAGTTGAACTGAACAAAGTCGACGGCCTGAAAATCAAAGATCTCCCCATCTATGAAACAGTCTATGTAAAATCCCGGGTCATTGATGAACGGGCTGCCATAGAAAAGCATTTGATCGATTTTGCGGTTTTTACAAGCGCGTCAACGGTAAAAGGGTTCGTAAACAGTGTCGGAGACATCGATTATTCCGGGCTGAAAGCCATCTGTATCGGGAATCAAACCGCTGAAGAAGCCCGTAAACACAACATGAAAACCTACGTAGCTGAAAAAGCTACACTGGAGGCCCTGGTGGATTGTGTAGAGAAAACCGCCGCGGAATTACGGCTGACCTGAAAAAAATCTTTTTCACAAAATAAATAAAAAAATGATACAATTTGATCCGGTTGCCGCATATGCGATCGGAAAACTGAAGGTAGACGGAGACGTCGGAAAAGCACTGGAGTTCTCCAAACTGCTGAAATAAACCGCAGAACGCTCCGCAGGATGCGCACTCGCGCGATATGTAGATGCGTTGCATCCGCGCTCGGCGCGAGAATGTCGCTAGCGACATTCTTTTTTATGTTATAGCGACATTCTTTTTTATTACAAAAATCTGGTTATATAAAAAAGCCCCGATTTGATAATGGTAATATCTCCACTTTGGGATAAAATAGACACAACTCACCAAGTAAGGAGATAGGTTTTATGTTTAATCAGGAGAAAAGAAACCGGCGGTTTCAGAGAAACAATGACACACAGGTACTTGTTATCACCGCGCTTATGATCGCGCTCACCTATGTAGCCACCTGGCTCATCAATATCCGGTTGCCGTTTGCGGGAAGCGGAGGTCTGGTACATCTGGGAAATGTTCCGCTCTTTGTAGCCGCCATGCTCTTCGGAAAAAAGACAGGCGCTCTGGCCGGCGGTATCGGAATGGGACTGTTCGACCTGCTGAGCGGGTGGACCGTATGGGCACCCTTTACCTTCGTGATTGTCGGACTGATGGGATTTGAGACCGGCTGGTTTGCGGAAAAACATCCGCTTCCCCACCGATCCCTCAACGATTCGGTGTCACTCGTTCTCGCGCTCCTGATCAAAGTCATCGGCTATTATTTCGCGGAAGTCATTCTTTATCATAACTGGATTGCGCCCTTTGGTTCGATTCCCGGCAATATTCTGCAGGTCGGCACGGCAGCCCTGATCGTTCTGGCGATCATGCCTGTACTTAGAAAAGTAAAGATCGGCGTAACGGAACCCGTAAGACAAAGCGTTTCGTAAAAATGGGAAAAGAATATTTACAGGTTTACCGACAGAGGGGGAAGAAGTAAAATGAAATTAATGACACCCGGGCCGACGCAAGTGCGGCCGAACGTACTTGAAGCCAGAAGCAGGGCCTTTCGTAATCCGGATCTGGATCCGGCCTTTTATGAATTCTATAAAGAGACCTGTGACCTTCTCGAGAAAGCACTGGGAGCAACCGATCATCGAGCCTTTATTCTGGGCGGAGAGGGAATTCTCGGTCTGGAGGCCGCCTGCGCATCGCTGACCGAGCCCGGAGACCGTGTGCTCGTCATTGACAACGGCATTTTCGGAAAAGGTTTTGCGGAATTTGTAGAAATGTATGGCGGAGAGGCAGTCCTTTTTTCCACGGACTACCTGGAAGCAGTAAAACCGGATGACCTGCGGGCTTTTCTGGAAAAAGACGCAGATTTCAAATATGCGACCATGGTACACTGTGATACACCAAGCGGTGTGCGAAATGATATCGAGACGCTGAGCAGGATCTGCGACGACTACGGTATCATGGTTGTGGCAGATTCGGTGTCCGCGATGTTTGGCGAACGGCTGGATCTCGGAAACGCCCGGATCGATATTCTCTGCGGAGGTTCGCAGAAGGCGCTGTCCGCGCCTCCGGGTCTGACCATGGTATGGGTCAGTGAACGGGCTTTTGTTTCCATGGAGACAAGGAAAACTCCGATTCGAAGTTTTTACGCAAACCTTCTTGCCATCAGGGACTACTACCAAAACCGGTGGTTCCCGTATACGATGCCTGCCAGTGACATTATGGGATTGCGCGCAGCCCTCGACAATTTTCTGGCAGATCCGGATGTGTACGAACGGCATGAGCGGATTGCGGAAGTAACCAGAAAGGCTGTGACAGACATGGGGCTGGAGCTTTTCCTCAACAGCGGAATGTCCAATACCGTGACCGTGATCAAGGTTCCCGAAGGAACAAATGATCAGAGCATCCTGCAGAAGATGAGACACGACTACGGCATTCAGATCGCCGGCGGTATCGATGCTCTTGCGGGCAGGGTTATCCGCATCGGCCACATGGGCGAGAACTGCAACCTCAAAGACGTGCAGGAAACTCTGGATGCTCTCCGAAAAGTCATTAAAGCATAGTTATTATGATGCGATCGTCATCGATTCACAATTAATCATAAAAAGGTACTTACAAAAAATGGGAAATATCAACAGAGAAGACATGCTGGAGCTCACGCGCAGAATGACATCGGCCCGCAGTAACCTGGTTCGGATCGCCGGTGCATATATTGATGCGGATGGTTATATAGAAGGCACATTCAATACTAACTTTCTGAATCTGAAGGGTGCCGAAAAAAGCCGCTGCCTGGACATTGCCAAGGCAATTCCTTTTTCGAGACCGAATGAGGAACTGAAACAGTATCCGATCCCCGGATTTGCACCGGGGTCTGTCTGGCAGCTGATCTACGCCATCCGGGATTGTGGTCTGAAAAATGACGCGCTGATGCTGAACCTCTACGAGCTGATTGCAGAGAATTATCCGACGGGAAGTCCCTATGCAATTTACGTTTACTACGGCGCTTACGATGTGCCGCGCAAAGCAACCGACAAATCATATCAGGATGAGTCAGAAGAAACTTACCAGTATCTGATCCTTGCAATTGCGCCGGTTGATGACGACCGGATTCCCCATTCACCGGAAGCAGGTTTCCTTTATCCGGCATTTACAGACCGGAGTACCGATCCTGCACACGTCAACTTCTACAGCCTATGGGATGACGATACGGAAGGATTGAGGAAATTCTTAGGACTCGAAACGTAACCCACGGTATCTTATTTAATCAAAAATTTTATTGATAAAGGAGTGATGGTCATGAAAGAGAATTGGCAAACATATTTTCTTATTTACCCCCTGTCCATAAAATAGCGCAAAACTAATGTTTTGCGCTATTATTTCTCCATTTGTCACAGTGTTCCCTTATTCCGTCCCATTTAATAAGTATTATTTGTGCTATATATTACTGTCATTTAAGGAACCGTTGTGACGGCTCTCAGAACGGATATATTGCCGGGGTCAATCCGATGATCATGAGCATTGAAGCAAGCTGTATGCTCCATCCGTAACGTATATAATCTCTGAATCTGTATCCGACCCGCATCGTCATGCCGATGAAGCCACAGGATAATGGAGTCAAGATGGATAATCCTGCCGCCATAGTTACTGCCACAACAAAGGGCGTAGATGACAGGCCAAAGTTTCCGGCTGTCTCTATCGCAAAGGGAAGTATCATGATCACTGTCGTTGTATTGGCAAGCACATTGCTGACCACTACTGTGATGAATACAAAGATCGCCAAAAGTACGATGTCAGGCGTATTTTGTGGTATCAAACCGCAAAAGCCGGTTGAGAGTTGCTGCACCGCTCCACTTTCACTGAGAGCGCCCGCAATGCCGATACTGCATCCGAGCCAGATAATAATATTCCAGTCGGCTTGCATCAGAGCTTTTTTCTCATCGACCGCCCTTCCAAGTAAACAGATCAACGCCCCGATCACCGAGGCAATCCCGACTGAAAAAATGCCGCTTATAAACAATCCAAGCATTACGACGCCAGCCAAAAGCGTCACCGCCGCCTTTCTTTTGTCAAGACGAATACTAAGGCAAGCGCTGTCAGACGGAACAGATGTATCGCTGTCCTCCCCCCATATCCTGATTCCTCGTTTGTACGAAAAAAAGCACATCATGTTCATTACAGCGATGAAAATTGAAAACCCGATAGGGAAAAGTTCGAACATCGTGATACCCTTTCCCGTAGATTCCATTGCCATTGACGAAGCGATCAGCGTTGCCGGTGCGCCGATGAGCGTACATTGTCCTCCGAGAATTGCACAAATTATAACCGGCAGAATGATATTTTTTGAGTAGACGGTGCTGGATGTTTTTGCAATACTTATGCACACGACCATCATCATCGAGCATACGACCTGATTGTTTAAGAATGCAGACAAAATCGCAGCGGAACAGCCCGCAATCACGATCACGCGCTTTTCCTTCCCGTTTGATAGTTTTATAATGTAAGAGGCAACAAGGCTCCCGAGACCGCACTCATAAAAAGCGGCACCGAATATTTCCGTCCCGAAAATGATAAGGACGATGTCGTTTGTGAAACCTGCAAGAGCTTTTTCAGGAGTGCATACTCCACAACAAATCAAGAGCACACAGCCAAGCATCGCAACAGTAAATGGTTTGAATTTATCAATGACAAACAGGATAATACAAATAACAAAGATTATAATCGCAGAATTCAACGCCCCACCCTCGCATTCAGTCAATCTAACGAATATTAAAACACGCTAACCGCGTGGTGTCAAAGAATTTTCCGAAAATAGATGCATATTATTCGTTATTTGCAACAATTATTATATTTTTCCAACATTTATATTGTTCCTTAGTGATCATGTCCATATGAGATAAAAAAGAATGTCGCTAGCGACATTCTCGCGCCGAGCGCGGATGCAACGCATTTACATATCGCGCGAGTGCGCATCCCGCGGAGCGTTTTGTCTCATAGGGAATGCGAAGCAATTTCCTATGAGACAAAAACCTACCCGCTTCAACCTCAAAAGTTGTAACGAGTAGGTTTCATAATTTTTGTCCATATTCAGAAGGAACTTGACCGCATTTCCGGAACCGTAGATTCCCTGAAACTTTGGGTCAAGAAAAACCTTCCGGCTGATACATAACCTGGGCACCCTCAATTTGTTGCTTTAAAGTTGTAGATGGGTTTCATCACGTCGATGATCTCCACGGATTCTTCAATCCCGTTTAGGCAACGATATTCAGGTACCTATACCCGATTTATTTCTACGGCATATTTTGACAAATCTACTTTGCCATCAACAACCTCTATACCGTCCGCTTCCAGCAGTTTTTTCTGTACCGATGCTCCACCAAAGACATACTCGCCGGCCAATTCTCCTTTGGCGTTAACTACCCTGTAACAAGGCACATTTTCAAAATCCGGATTCTTGTGCAAAGCATTTCCGACTGCGCGACACATTTTGGGATTTCCTGCCATCTCAGCCACTTGAGCATAAGTTGCCACTTTTCCCTTGGGTATCATTTTTACAGCTTCGTATATGCGTTTTGTTGGAGTATCCGTCACGAGGTCATAGCTTTCCGCAATCATCCTTTTGATATCTTTATCAGGGATCGAACCATCCAGGATTACAGTATTCCAGTGCTCTTTATTCTGATGAAAACCGGGCAAAACTGAGGCATAAGTATTTCTCCAAAAGTCTCTCCATTCCGGATCACATTTTACATTTAAACAGATATGTCCATCTTTCTCGTAAGTCCACAAGAAAGCTTTTTTACCTGGCCTAACTCTAATCAGCTGCCAATTCGGATCATGAAACGGAGCTTCCTGGTATGTATTTTCAAATGTCAAACCATAGGTTAATGCCTCTTCACGTGTTCGCACGCTAATCCCTCCAATTTTTCTTCTGTACACCCCTATACATTTTTATATAAGAATACATAGAAGATCTTCCCTTCTGCCACGAGATCACTTTTTCTGTCTAATGTTGTTGATTTTTGGCCAGAAATCTCACATACACTACATTACAGGCTGAAAATCAACAATCAAATAATGCCTCCATAGTTATCACATTATCAAAGAAGGTGCTATATTCATTGTATTTAAGGCCATAGGTAGTTATCAGTGTATTATGGATCACCTTACCAGTAGATATTTCTTCTAATAATACTAGTATAACGAAAAATAAATAACTGATACTTTAATTATTCTGTGGTATAATAGTTTTATCATGTATAACAGAGGTGGCTATTATGTCAAGAAAAGCAACTGCAATAACCCTTAGGGATGGAGATTACGAATACCTTCGTTCATTAATCAAACAACGTACAATACAGGCTCAAGTAGTTATTCGTGCTCACATTCTGTTGGACAGAGCTAATAGCGTACCCATCCGTGATATCGCAAGAATTTACGACATAAGTACTGCAACAGTACAGCTTTGTGTATCAAAGTATCTTAGCGATGGTACTGACAGCGCTCTTTTTGATGCTCAACGTAA
>NZ_JHXY01000019.1 GCF_000621585.1 [Eubacterium] cellulosolvens LD2006
GAAAGGTACCTGAGAAAAGGCTTCGTAGATAAAATATCCGTAATCCGAATACTGGATTCGCGGCGTGAAAACTTTAAACTCAGCAAGGCATACGAACATAAGGTGGATGTCATCAATGTAATCACGGCTCCCGAGATCGAGATGCTGATCATCTTTAATGAAGACCAATACAGGGAATTTAAGAAATCCGGGAAGAAACCGAGCGACTTCTGTAAAGAGAATTTAAGGATGCCTGGCGTTAAATCTAAAGATTTTGTAACAGAGTACTTTGCGGATCCTATGGTATTGGTGGCTTCAATTAAGAAATACCATGAAATGTCAAAAATCCGGAAGGGCGAATATACACTGTTGGATCTGCTAAAAAACAAGGAATTCTAATAACCGAAATTTGTCGCATAGCTCTGTTTGTTCATGGTACCTGTCACCCAGACCTGAACAACAAATAAGACTTTCCGCATCTTCTTATTCCAGTAATAACCTTTATCAGACCGTTATTCATGTGGCTGATCAACTTGTCCAAATATCGTTGTCTTTTAATCTCCACGCAATCCCTCCTCTTTATTTTTGGGGTATATGTACCCTTTTTCTAAAGTGTATCTCAGGCTGTATCTAATTTCATGTTGTGATATCAATCACCATTTATGAATTCGGGTATCTTTACCTCATTTCTAAAAAATCTGCTGTTCGATCTAGCGTAACACTTGTCGCTGTCCAAAATCTAAAACCCACTTAAAGCCACATTGGATACCATTACCAGCGTGTTAACCCGGCATGCAGAGGTTATCGATAGTGCACTCGATGACGCTGAAAAGGATATCAGAACTGTTGTGGAAAGGGAATGGAAAGGTGATGCTAGTGGAAAGTATCTGGATTCATGGACACTAATGTTTATTGTACCTGTCACCCGGACTGTTCTCATATCCGTTGCGGCAAGTGTAACTGCCTATTACATTTGCAAATGGCTCGACGGTGAAAAATAATGGCAACGAGCCTAAGGATTAAGCCCCCTTACCAAAACGGAATAGAAAACGCGAGGAGCTGCCACTCCTCGCGTTTTTGTGATTTATACTGTTTACTTTTCTCTGCCTATATTCCTTATAATACAAAACCAATGAATAGTCAAGTTTCCTGATCGTTGTTGTTTTTCATCACATCCGGCTTCTCTCTTCCCAAAACAATTGCCAGCACAATGATGATGCCTCTGCAAACGTAAGCCACACAGGCATCTCCGCCCACAACAATCTGAGAAAAAACATTGATCAAAGCATGTGCCATGACGCACAGCCATAAACTCCTTGTCACATTAAAAATAGCTGACAGTATAAAACAATTCGTCAGCAGTCCAAACAAAAACGGAACTGGATCCACAACGGAAAGCGTTCCTTCCACATAGAAATAAGCGAAATGCCATATCCCCCATGCGACGAATGTACATAATGTCGAGGCCACATAATTCCATCGTTCCTGCAACACAAGTTGAAAAAAATATCGCCAACCAATCTCCTCGATTCCACCAAACACAAGCGCCTTTAGAAACAGGATAATGGGCGTATACCACACCTCGATCGCAATGCCGCCTCCAAGAATCGCAGAAAAGAAATCCAAAAAGAGAAACAGAAACACCAGCAGGTAATACCCGGGGCGTTGAAGCACACCAAAGAAATCCATTAAAACCGCGGACAATTCTTTTCTCTTGTATTTCACAGATAAAACTGTGCCCCAGAGCGCAGAAGATAGGCCCCCAAGAGCAATAGCCATCATGCCAGCCGGAGTGGTGTAATCAACAGCCACAACTCTTCTTGATAAAAACACCGCCAGACACACGAGACCGATCTGTCCCAATGTGCCGATTAGATAAATCTGTAAAGCCTTATTCCGATCTATTACATCCATCTCTTCTTATTCATGGTACCTGTCACCCAGACCTGTCAGATTTTTCACGACTCTATGTTAATCATGTAGACAACCGCTTTTCTACTCTTCATCAGATCTTGTTGATTTAACTCCAATATCTTATTTGCGAACCGGGCTGGATAGCTTAACAGCTTCTTTCCACCGTTATTCTCGATGGTTTTTATAGACGCTTTGTTTGCCCGATCGACCGTAAGCAGCAGACTATCGGCGCCGTTTCCTCCGGCATATTCTGTCACAAGTCGCAGCATTTGCGTTGCGTATCCTTTTCTTCTCTCCGACGGTCGAACTGTGTAGCCGACCTGTCCGATAAGTTTTGTGAGCGGATTCAGATCGTGATTATAATCGATGCATCCGATCAGTCTGTCATTCTCATCAAATGCAAAAAAAGTCTCCTTTACGCCTGTTTTTGTCACATTTTCAATCTCTTCACTCTCATCCGGAACCGCATTTTCCTCAACCATCTTCAAAAATTCCGCATAGGATCCCGGGAATACCGACTCTCCGTTTTCGATGAGCTCCTGCCGGACACTGAGTACTTGTTCTTCATCTTCTTTCGAAGGAACTTTCAGTGTGAGCTTTCCGGCGGACTTCCCCGATGCCGGCGCTTTGATTCCCTTGTCGTTGGATCTTCTGAACAGATGTGCAAGATTCTCTCTCATAGTTTTCCCCTCCTGACTGTACCCACGGGCAAGCCCGTGGGGTTCTGATTGGCAAGTGTAGCTTGTAATCGTACATCATTTTCAGACTTTGGAGTTACAAGTGTAATTCTGTTTGAATCAGGACTTTTATTACCAAGCAGTCCAACGACCACATTGGCGGTAAATTTTTGCTTTTTAGCAAGGAAGTACGGTCAATCTCCCTGATTATTAAGTTGTTAAGCTATTTTAATTCCGCTGTTTAATATTTTAAGTTTATTAGCATTAATCCAAGTGATTAGGGCTTTTTCTCTGTTGTATTGTTCCTCAAATTTTGCGTTGCATTTATTTTTATCTATATCATGTGTCATAGGATCATAGCAGTATAGCAGGAACGATGAATACCAATCTCTCTGTACTTCAGTTCCATCACGTAGTTTAAAAAATCTGTCGGACAGCTTCTTTTTTATATAATCATCTGCTGTATGGTCATATTGCGAAGCCCTGTAGTTGTTCGGGACTTCTATATATGTGCCACCTGTGGCTTTGAATTTCTTCTCTACATTTGACTGAAAACCTCCGGGACATCTGTTTTTTATGGATTTACCGAACCGCTTTTTCCTGTTAAATCTACCCTTGTCGTTCTTAGTGGTTTCCATGGCTCTCTTCATGAGCTTACTTGTATTTTTAGGTTCAGTTACAAAAACATCTCCAAGACTCCGCAGGTGATTTACATCCTCGTTTATTGCAAGCTTTCTGTTTACAGCATTTATACGACATAATTCAGCATGTCTGGCTCTCAGTTTCTTATAATGATTTGAGTATTTCCAAGTTTTACAACCTTTCTTAACAGTACCGTCATCATTGTAATTTTGTGGGTTAGATGCTCTCTTTGACCTATCCATGCCACGCCAGATATCTTCAGCTTTGGTTAGAGCAAAGACAGCATCGACACCATACTTTTTGCCTATTGGAATCATAGATTTTCTACAGTGATCCCATGTGACATTATAGGATTTCTGCATTTTATTAAGCTGATTAGCAAGAATTTTGCGTTTAGCTTTATCCCCTGTATTACCATACAGGGATAATAGTTTGCGATACCTCTTTGTACGAAAAAGCTGATCATAATTCTTTCTCATAAGACCAACAAGTTCATTGCCTGCCTTGCGGATTTTATCAGAAAGGACCACGATCTTAAGCACATCAGAATAAGGCATATCAGTCTCAGCGACTAAAATATGCCTGTCAGAAAGTTTATGATATTGTTTCAGAATCTTCTTGTATTCTCCATCAATCATGATTTTTCTGCTCTGTGAGCTGCGCATCCCGCGGAGCGTTTTGTCTCATGGGAAATTCTGAGGAATTTCCTATGAGATAAGAGTCAAAAGCCCACAAACAGCGTAGTTATGCCGTTTGTGGGCTTTGTTTGTTTTTTCCGGATGTAGCTATATTTCTACTTTTTTATAGTCATCAAAATTTTT
The DNA here is from genome assembly GCF_000621585.1 of [Eubacterium] cellulosolvens LD2006. Lineage (GTDB taxonomy): Bacteria > Bacillota > Clostridia > Lachnospirales > Lachnospiraceae > Bilifractor > Bilifractor cellulosolvens. Next base: position 4,034 of record NZ_JHXY01000019.1, read on the forward strand.
TTCATATTTCTTTGTGATACGATCTCGTAATCGGTTCTAAAACCGAAAACATCGTGTAATTCGTCTGTAAGATCAGTTCTCGTATATTCTGGTATATAGCCTTCACCGGGCATAACCGGCATGTTCATTTCTTTTAGCGTTCTTATGATGTTTTCGCAGGTATATTCTCCCCCCCCAAGTTTTTTCTCAAGTATTCGATAGATAATCAAGGCTGCGAAACAGGTAATAAAGTGAGCGGTGATTCTATCTTCTCCGTCCGGCTTCTTTCTTCCAAAACAATTGCCAGCACAATGATGATGCCTCTGCAAACGCAAGCACGCGAGACCGATCTGTCCCAATGCACCGATTGGATAAAGCTGTAAAGCCTTATTCCGATCCATTACATTCATCTCTTCTTTAAATACATAAACCATTTCTCACGCCGGGATCACCGTGTAGTTCTTTCTCTTGTACGTGATCACCCTGCCGTCTGCCTGATCGTTGTCATACTGAACGGCTTCCACCTTGTGTTCTCCCTCTGCAAGAAAACTGTCCTTGAGATCAAACGTGCCGCTTCCTGTTCCGATCTGCCGCTTCGTATTCAGCATCCCATCGACATAGATGTAAGTCAGATGCGAGCCATCCATCTCCTCCGACACATAACTGATCTGATCGAGAATCAAATCCTTTGTCGCGAACACTTTGATCTCATCCCCGTCCGCTGTGCTTCCGCTCGCATTCTCCAGATCGAACGTACCGGCGCCCATCTCCTCATAACCGGCGCCGTCAAATTCGATTTCCACATAGTTCGAGATCGTGAGTACCGAGGTCGAAACCAGGTCTTCCACAACCGGCGAATCCTCCGAAACCACCGATGACGCGGAAAGAACCGATTCGGATTTCTGAACAACCGCTTCCTCCTGCTCTTTCGTTCCGCAGCCGGCGGACAAAAGGACCGTCGGGAAAAGGACTGCAACCATAGACGTAAATCGGATCAAATGTCTGTTTCTTTTCATACATGTTTTTATCAAACGAAGCATCGTTGTCCTCCTATTTTGATCCCACTCTTCTGCTTCAGCACTTCAATCGCAAAAGAACATTCTCTATCAAAAAAACACCGAATCCTCATCCTCAAACGGGTAGAATTTCCGGTGTCATCTGATAATTTTGATACTGATTCAGTCTTTATTTACATACACTCAGCAAGCATTCACAAATAGTCTGCTCATTTATGGATCCTGCAAAAAAATGGAGCATAGGGGGATCGAACCCCTGGCCTTCAGATTGCGAACCTGACGCTCTCCCAGCTGAGCTAATGCCCCGAGATAAATTCCCCTTCATCGAAAACCAGTGTCCTATGGAAGGGGACTTTCTATTTGACTTCAATTTTACCACAGGAAAAGCTTCCTCAGCTACTACAAATATTATAAAAATACGCAGGTTGCGAACCGACGGTCAAAATTGAATCTATGTACTCAATTTTTTCATTCCCTGGTATCATCTTTATTTTTCTTACTATTATTGAGTTCATCCATGTATCCAGCCGTCACGATACCCGCAGGAAGCGCAACGATATCCGCGTTTACACTCATGATGCGTTCATCCTGCTCCATTTCAGCGATACTCATCCATGTATAAGTGAAAGCTTTGCTGACGAGTATTAAAAAAATCCCCCGAATGTCGACACACGGGGGATTTTTTTCGTTGACCGTTACATATTCCGGATCTTTTACTTTGTCAGAATCGTGACGGTATCTGTCTCTGCAATTGTCTCATAGGTTTCTGAGTCATAGATCTTGAATTTGAGTTCCACGTTTTCGATGGACTTGATGTCATTCTTCTCGAGATCCGTTCCCAGGAATGTTATATCATCAAATCTTCTTCTTCCCGGTACAACCTCTGACGCCATATACGCCTGCACCATCGTGCCGTTGACAGAAACATCATCCACACTTACCGTAACTTTCTTTCCGGAGTTGTTCTCCATGAACAGCTGAATCTTAGTCGCATAGTCCTTGCTGTCGTCCAGTTCTTTCGCGACGATCCGGATTCCGCCTTCGTTGTAAATCTCCTCACCGGAGTCATCTACCCTTGTATCCATGCTGTCGTAGGCGGATGTCTTGATCGTTATGCAGTCGGATTTAAAGATCGTGTCGTATGTCTCGTCGTCATACGCGCGGAAGTATACTTCCACCTGTCCGACCTGATCGATCCCCGCCGCCTCAAGTTCTGTTTTTGACAGATACATCACCTCGTTTGCGTTCTTTCCTGCCGAAATCTTCACCGCGAGCATACTGTCGATCATGCACTCGTTGACAATCAGAGCGTCTGCGCAAAGTCTCATCGATTTGTCGGTATTGTTCTCGATGCGAAGCTTGATTCCGTCTCCCATATAACCGCCGGTCTCATATCCGGTGGCGGTAATTTTGACTCCGTCCTTGTCGTACAGCACCTGCTCCTCTACGGTAACTTTTCCGGATGCTGCCTTTTTCTCGTCTTTCTTCTCGTCCTTGTCTTCTTTCTTTTCTTCTTTCGGTTCATCCTCATCGGATTTTGCCGTCTGTCCTTTCAACGCCTCTGCTTCTTTCACGACGCTCGCAAGTTTCTCTGCTTTCGACTCATCGTCTTCCTTTGCTTTTGCTTCTTTGTCATCCGCTTCCGAGGATGCGCTCGTGGCTGTTTTCTTTGAACTTGAACCTGTTGATTCTCCGCATCCTGCTGTCAAGGCCATTACAAGCCCAAGGCAAAGCGCTACAGATAAAATTCTCATTCTTTTTCTCATAGTATTTGTCTCCCTTTAATAATGCATGGTTTTCAAAAATGATAAGAATTAACAGTACTGATATAAGTATACCCTACTTCTTTCCACAAAAAAACATATAAAACAACCGCGGTTTCGATCTGCTCTCCGATTTTCCGAATGACAGATTTCCGCCGCGGCTGTATGTACTATGAGAGTTTACGAATAAACGTCTGTTTTCTGATTATTTGAATGCTACACGAGCAAAGTTGTAGAATCCGAGATACCATACGTTGAAGTCATGTCCTCCCGGAACCTCCTGCCAGTAATAGTTGCGTCCGTTCACGAACTTGTTGCATACGGAAGGAAGGTTCTTTGCTGCATTTCTGTGGCTGGACAGAGCGATGCCGTCCTGAGATCCGCAGATGTTGTAGAAGTAGCGGATGTCATATCTGCTGTTCTGAAGCAGGCTTGCGGTCTTGCTTGCAGCGTTACTTGTCGGGGCCGCGGAGAATGCTCCGTAGTAGGAGAAAAGATCTACGCACTCGCCGATACCGATGTTGATGGTCTGCATTCCTCCCATGGAAAGTCCGGCCATTGCGCGGTGTTCTCTGGTGGAGGACAGATTTGTTCCGTTTCCGTAGGTGCTGTAGTGTGTCTCGATGTACGGAATCAGATCGTTGCGAAGCTCGGAGCCGAAGCTGTAGAACGCGTTGGAATCGCTGTTTCCGGAATGAGCCGCGGAGGATCTTCCGTTCGGTGTTACGACGATAAAGGAGTCGATGTCACCGTAAGCGCTCAGGTTGTCCATGATCGCTTTTACTCTGGAGTAGTTTCCGGTGAGTCCCCACTCGTTCTCGTCACCGCCGATGCCGTGCATGAGGTAAAGGACATTGTATTTCTTAGTGCTGCTGTAGTTTGCCGGCAGGTATACGTTTGCCTCTTTGGTTACGGTTGCGCCGTTTTTCTTGTAGTAATCCCTGGATGTGTAGCGGATGTGCTCAATACGTCCGCCGTTGTTGCGTACAGCTGTGTACCGGCTCGGGATCGAGCTTGCGAAGTTCACAGAAATCGCGCCCTGGGTCGGTTTTGCTGTCGGAACCGGTGTGTTGGTCGGTCTCGGTGTGCTGGTCGGCCGGGACGGAGTCTTTGTCGGCTGTGCCGGTGTCTGGGTCGGAGCAGCAGCTGAACCGCTTCCCTCCATGTAGCAGCGAATGTTCTGGCTGATATTTCCGGAGCATGCAGCGCCAAACTCTACGGAGCCGCCGTTCGGGATCGTCTTGTTCCAGTCAACCGGAGTGATGATGTACTCGCTGCCGCTCTCTTTGAGCTGTACGTTCCAGCTGGAAGTGATGTTCAGATCACTCTTATTAACGTGAAGCGTCCAGCCAGTTACCTGCGCTCCCTTGTTTGTAATCTTGAAGGATACCTGGCCGCCGCTTCCCCAGCTGTTTACTGTGTAGGAAACCTGAAGGTTGCTTCCCTGAGATGGCTGTGCGGAGCTTGTCGGCTGCGGAGCTGTCGTGGGCTGTGTCGCAGCTGTCGGCCGCGGAGCCTGTGTCGGCTGTACCGGAACGTCCTGTCCCTGGCCGCCTGATACCGGCTCGAAGATCCACTGCTGGTTTGCGGCTCCTGTGTACTGCCACTGCAGAACGTTGGTTCCGTCCGCCGTGCGCTTGCCCTCCGCGTCGAAAACTCTCACACCGTTACTTGCTCTTGTTCCGATGGCATAGGCATTGTTCGCGCCGGTTCTCTGAATGATGAACTGCTGCGCGTTTCCGTTGTACGCATCGTAGATCTGAACGTTCGCGCTGTTCTCGGAACTTCCGTTGGCGATATCGATGTTGTAGTTGCCGACACCGGATTTCAGTGTCACATAGCCGTTTCCTCTGTTCTGGAGATACCACTTCTGTCCTGCGGAACCGCTGCCCTTGCGGATCTCAACGTTTGTCACATTGCGGGCCTGATCTCCAGCCACCTGCAGATATTTCTGCGCGTTTACATTCTTGATGTAGTACCATCCATCCGGGAGCTGAACGGTCTCCTGAGCCGCCTCAACCGTAATTGTGCCCAGTCCGAGCTTCTCGCCGAGTGTCTGCGGAGCGGTGAGTCCCGCCGGTGCCGCAACTGCCGCGGTCATCAGAACAGTCAATGCCATTGCCGCGAATTTCTTTCCTCTCTTCATCGTTTCATTCCTCCTCATTTGTCATATTTCATACATTTCTCTCTTTCCATTTCGGTCACACAAGAAACGTCTATGGTATTACTCTAGAAGAGAAACACTTTCGCTACTAATCAATTCTTGCGCAAATACTGACAGGAAATTCCGTCCCCCTTTTAGTAATATCTCTTGCGAAAAACATCGAAACCATGACCTGAAGGGATCGGACTCCATCATTTAGATAAAAAAAGAAGGCGACCTCCCGCATAGATGCGGAAACGTCTCCTTCTTTTTTCTGTATATTGCTATTTCTTACTTATCCAGTTCTCTGTCCTTCGCCATGAAGAACAGGGCGATGGTTCCCGGTCCTACGTGGGAGCCGGTGCAATAATCATAAGAGGTATTGATGAATCGGCGAACCTTGACCTTCTCCTGAATCTGCTCCATCACATAGAGAGATTCCTCATAGCAGTCCGCGTGAGCGATTCCGATGATCTGCTCCTCCGGATTCTCGATATTTTTCACCACCAGATCGATGATGGTCGCGAGGGATCTCTTTCTCGTGCGCACCTTCTGGAAGGCCACGATGACTCCGTCCTTGCTTCCCTTGAGAATCGGCTTGATGCCGAGAATATTTCCGACGAAGGCTTTCGCGTTACTCAATCTTCCTGTTCTGGAGAGATACTTCAGATCCTCTACGGTGAAGAGTCCGTTCATCTTGTGGGCGTAGCCCTGCAGACGGTCGGCGATGGTGTCAATATCCTCGCCCTTTTCGCGCATCTCCACTGCGTAGATTCCGAGAATTCCCTGGGCAAGGGATGCGTTCAGAGAATCCACCAGGCGGATCTTGCGATCCGGGAATTCTTCGGAGAGCTCCTCGACCGCGATTCTCGCCGCGTTATAGTTTCCGCTGATGCCGTGACTTAAGCTGAAATAGATGACGTCCTCGCCGGCCTCCAGTACCGGGCGAAACTCATCTTCAAAGGTACCGGTACTGATCAGTGAAGTTTTCACTTCCGCGCCCTGACGAATCGCATCGTAGTACTTACGTCCTTCTTCGCGCTCCTGCTCCTCCGTCAGATCCGGATTGAAGCAGACGAGCGGTTCTCCATTCACCATATTTACGAATGAGATCACATGAATTCCGTATTCCTTGACAATCGTCGCCGGGATATTCGCTGCTGAATCTACAAATACCTGAAACATATTTTTTCCTCCATAGTTCTGGCCGGAACCCGCCCGGTCATTTACGACGAATCCGCAGTTCTCACAGGGTTTTGTATTTCGTCATATCAACTTATTATATAATATCCGCTCACGCTTGTCACATAAAGTTACTATCTATTGGCGGGTCATTCTCCATCTAACTGAGGAAAAACGGAAATCCTGTGGAGGAAAAACAAATCTGCCTCTCCTGCTCCTTTACCAGCCGAGTTCCATGAGCCAGTTGTTCAGTCTTCGCTCCCTGTCGGCGCGGCTCAGCTGCTCATCTTCCGGCGCCTTGTACTCGCCCACAATGCTTCCGTCCACAAGATAGAGGACTCTCTTGCATCTGGCCGCTACTTTCGCGTCGTGGGTGACCATCATGATTGTCGTGCCGTCTTTGTTCAGCCGCTCCATCACATCCATGACGTCGTTGGATGCCGCGCGGTTCAGCGCTCCGGTCGGTTCGTCAGCGAAGAGAATCTTCGGATTGTTGATGATGCTTCGCGCAATACAGGCTCTCTGGAGCTGACCGCCGGAGACCTCATTGATATCGTTGTCCGCCACATCGATGATCGACATCTTGCGGAGCAGTTCCTTCGCCCTCTCGGTCTTCTCCTCGCGGGTGGTCTTCGACTCCCTGTTCTCGATCGCCGGCAGCAGCACGTTGTCAAGAATCGTCAGGTTTTTCATCATGTACATCTGCTGGAAGATAAAGCCCATCTGGGTCAGGCGCAGCTGCGCCAGTTTCTTCTCATTGTACTCCTGCATCTTCTCTCCGGAAAAAACAATCTCGCCGCTCGTCGGTCGGTCCATGCCGGATACCGCGTAGAGCAGTGTCGACTTTCCGGAACCGGAGGGTCCCATAATCGCCACCATGTCGCCCTCGTCGATTTTGAAATTAACGTTCTTCAGAACATTGTTCTGTCTCTTATCCACTACATATGTTTTGCACAGATTCTGTACCGCCAGTACACTTGCCATCTCATTCATCCTCTCTGTCTGTTTTTCTTCCGGAGAAACGCCGATACCGGACCTCTCTCCATCTGTCTTTATTCCGGAAAAATGCCGATACCGGACTTCTCTCCATCTGTCTTTATTCCGGAAAAACGCCGATACCTTGCCTTCCCCCGTCCATAGGATCCCCATATCGATTCGTCCGTTTTACTCGATATTCACGACATCCGCCGCCTTGATTTTCTTTGTATAAACTGCTGTTCCGAGGGCCGCTGCCAGGGTGCATCCCAGGATGATTCCCGGATAAATCAGGAACATGGAGAGCGGCTTAAAGTTGTATTCCACCTTTGACTGTCCCATCATCGCCCAGATCGGATCTGTCCAGAGATGTGTCACCGGCAGTGTAAAAATAACTGCCACGATCTCAGCTATGACAGCCACGATCATGAAGCGGAAGACGTGCCAGCGGATGACGGATTTCTCCGGGAAGCCGATGGCCCGGAGCACCGCGATACTTCCCTCCTCATCCGCGATGAAGGAGCGCTCCATCAGGATTGCCACAAGGACAACCACCAGAAGGGTGATGCCAAGGAGCAGCATCGTCACCGCGTCCATGGTGTCCGCGGACTTCATACAGTCCACAACGTAATCCGTCGCGTTCATGATGTTGTCAGAGTCAAAGATCTCTTTCATCTTCTCAATCCGCTGATCGATGACCTTCGCGGACGGATGATCGTCAAAGTTGACCTGGTACATCATCGTCATATCCACATCCTCCGGCTTTGTCGGCGCGTCGGTGTGGAGGAGGAAACAGTTGCCCAGCTGATTCATCGATGTGTAGATCGCTGTAATCAGGCAGGTCTTTTTCCCTGAGGTAAATTCAACGACAATCTTGTCGCCGATGTCGACGCCCATCTCATTCCGGATCTTGTCTGTGATCGCGAGCTCGTCGGCGTACTTCGGCGCCGTTCCCTCTTCATACTTGTAATCCGTCATCTTCACATACGGATTTCTCTCGAAGAAGGCCGTGATCTTCTTGCCGTTCACTTCCGCCTTGTAGGAGCAGAAGTACTCGATGCTGACACGTCCGGGCATACCGTTTTCTTTCAGCTTTTGTCCGATTTCCCGAACCGAATCCTCGTAGGGATCCGTCTCGCATTCTTTTCCGGCGGCGTTTGCCTCGATGATTTTGTTCTGATTATCCTCGCGGATCGAATCCGGCAGCAGGTATACGTCGCCTTTTGTTCCGAAGGATTCGACCAGTTTGTCACTTCGCATAGTGTCCGCCATCAGCACCAGACCGAAGGTAAATACCGAGCAGAGGACGAAGCTGATCATAATTGTGATATATCTTCTCGGATAGCTGAGCACGTCGTTCCACGCCAGGAACCAGCTGTTGCCCAGTCTGCTTCTGGAAAGTTTCATCTTTGTCTTTTTGCCGTAGCGCTCGCCAGTCTCTCCGTTCCGGATCGCGTCCAGCGGCGTGTACTTCTTCACTTTTGCAGTAGAAAGGTAAGCCAGCACAACCATCAGCAGTGCCACGAAGACAGCTCCCGCGACGTTGAGCCAGATTCCACCGTTATTTCCGAGAACCATGTTTTTGGAGACTGCCTCGATCTGCAGATTTCCGAAGGGAATACTTGCGAAGAAACCGAGCACCGATCCTGCCACCGCAATGCAGGCGTACTTCACGACGAAGACGCTTCGGATCTTTCTGTTCCGGATTCCGATGGCTTTCATGACGCCGATCTCGCGGAACTCCTCGTTGATCGAAAATGTAATGACATACTTCAGAACCACAAAGGATACGAGGATCAGGCAAATGCTGATCGCGAGCACGCTCATCGCCACGATCATGCTCATGATATAGGCCAGGCGAAGCGTGCTGCCCGTCAGTGTCTGAATGATCGACGGCACATCTGAGAGCCGCTCCACAACCGCGTCCTCATCTGTGGAGCGAAGATAGAAGATCGATCCCTGCGGCACCGAGAGCTCCGATGCTTCGACAAATTCCTTCTCGTCTTCCTTGCTGATCAGAATCCTGGATCCGCCCATCATCGGCGCTCCCATGACCGCGTCCTTCAGCGTACCGGCCACCGTCAGATTCTTCATGATACCGTTCTGTTTCAGATGAATCTTCTCACCGTACTTCACGTCGAAACTCTCGATCATCTTCTGGGGAAGGTAAACCTCTCCCTTCTTCACCGATGTGATTCTCTCGTTGTTCTGATCGAAATAACGAAGACCGTCCCTGTAAACAGACTGAATGAGAAGCATCTCTGATTTCTCGTTCTTCTCATCTTTCCAGATATTGGTAGTCTGTGCCATCATCATCCGATCCTGCCGGATCTCTTTGACACAGGAAAGCTTTTTCATTTCTTTGCGGAGCATTACCCCGTCTCCCGCATCCACGATGACGAAGTCGCTGACTCCCGCCTTCTCGAAGAAATAATCCGTTCCGTTCATTACCGTCACGGTATTGTTAATACCGCTGGCCACAAAGCAGGCCGCCAGCACCGTAAACAAAAATATGATCACGGCCATTGTGCGTTTCCGCTTCAGGTCTTTTTTCAAAATCGTAAAATACATGTCCACCGTCCCCTTTTCTTATTGCTGTGCTTCCGATCTCTCCCGGGTATATGGATATGCTAGCATTTCAATTCTTAATTAATCCTTAAGTCCGATCATTTCTCCTTCGGCTTCTGATTGGATTGTATATCAGCAAAGCCGGTCGACGGCTCCCTCTCAAAGGAAATACGTAGGGCGAAACCCGAATTAAAGCATCCGCACCACCAGTGTGATCCGGAAGTTTCCTCTCTCAATCTTCGCGTAAACCTCGCCGTCCATCGCGCGCAGGAGTTCCCGGCAGATGTAGAGTCCCAATCCGCTGCCCTGAATGCCCTGGGTGTTGCTTCCGCGGTAGAAAGAGTCAAAGATGGCGTCCTCTTCCTCTGCTTTCAGCGTACATCCCGTATTCTCAATCGTGATAAGTTTGCAGTTTTCTTCTTCCTCGATTCCGATCAGAATCTTCTTTCCATCGCCGTACTTAATGGCGTTTTCCATACAGTTCTGCATCGCCTCCACCAGTCTCGAGGCGTCGCAGGAGAGCAGGACGTCCTGATATTCTTCGATGGAAAAATCAATCGCGAGGAGATTCAGTTTGTCGCGATAGTATTTTTCCACCGGGCGGATTACGTCGGACAGATAGACCTCTCCCACTTTGACGGACAAATCCAGAAAATCCTCCCGGGAGGCCGTGACGATCTCATTGACGTAGCGTTTAATCTCTTCCGCGTTTTTCTCAATTCCCTTCAGCGCCGCGTTCCGCCTCTCCTCTGTCTCATAGAGATTCCCGGACAACGCTTTAGAATAGAGATCGATGGCCGCAAGCGGAGTCTTGATATCGTGCGCCAGTGAAAGAACGATCGTCTTCTTCTCCTTCTGAAGCGCCATCTCCCGCGTCCGGTCGTCCGTCAGTTTTTCCCGGAGCATGTCAATGCTCCAGAGGAAGGATTTGAAATATCCGCTCTTTTCCTGCACCAGCGGCATGGCGAGATTTCCCTTCGCGAGATCTTCTGTCACGTCGGTCATTCGGGTGAAGGGCGCGAGGATTTTTCGCTGGATATAAAACATCACGCCGAGGGTCAAAAGCACCATCAGCACAAAACTCACATACAGCACCATAAGTCCTGCTCTTGTGTCGTCCACCTGATAGGAAAAGCGGTACAGCGTGCCGTTCACCTCTCCGAGGCGGTATTCTTCATTCACAATCTCACCCTTGTCGAAGGGCCGGATTTCAAGGATGGACGGATATTCTACCGCGATCCCGTCGAGGTCTCCGGTCGAAAGCGATGAACGTTTCTCCATCTCCTTTATCGCTCTCTCAATTTCCACACGGTAAGCCTCCGATCTCTTCTGAGAACTGCCCGGGACTTTTCCTTTAGCCAGATACAGACCGGCGATGGCAAAGAGAAAAATCTCCGTCAGAAGGATGAGCACTATCACTCTTCGAAATTTATTCATAGCGGTACCCTTTGCCCCACTGGGTGATGATGTGCGCCGGATGCTTCGGATCCTTCTCGATCTTTTCCCGCAGATGTTTGATGTGTACCGTCAGCGTCTGTTGCTCGGAATCGCTGTCATAGCCCCAGACCGAGTTGAAGAGAAATTCCTTCTTCAGGTTCACGCCCTTGTTCTCCATCAGAAGCTTCAGCAGCTCAAATTCCTTTGCGGTGATTTCCACCTCTTTCTCATCCACGAAGAGACTCTGCTTCGCGATATTCAGGGTGATATTTGCGTCCTTCAGCTCGTCGACCGCGTATTTCCGCTTAAAGATACCGTCGATCTTTGCCAAAAGTATATCGATGTCGTAGGGCTTCTCGATGAAATCATCCGCACCGATATTCAGCCCTTTGAGCTTATCCTCCTTGCTGTTCCGCGCGCTCACAATCAGAATGTGCGCGTTGGACGTCTCCCGGATTTTCGAGCACACATAGTAGCCGTCCAGTCCCGGAAGCATCAGATCCAGAATAATGAGCTTCGCCCCCTGCTCCTCAAAGAGTTCCAGTGCCCGCTCTGCCGTCGGCGCGATCTCCGCCCGATAATTTCTGCTTTTCAAAAAATCCAGCAGTACGCCCGCGATTTCTTTATGGTCTTCTACAATGATGATATCCAGCATATTGATGTTCCTCCTTCTCATTCTGTTCCTTATGAACTTTCCACGGTCCGTTCAGATAGAAAAGCAGCGATAAAACAGTGGATACCGTCCAGCCGATCGGCCATGCGCACCAGATTCCGGTGGAGGCAAGACCTGTTCCCGACAGAATGTAGGCCAGTACGACTCGAAGAATCAGATCCGTGAAGGTGGCAATCATGAACTTGCCCATCATAGAGGTTCCTCTCAGCACACCGTCCGCGGTGAGTTTCACCGCCGCCACAAAATAGAACGGAGCCACAATTCGAAGGAACATCAGTCCGGAACTCATTGCCATTTCCGACGGCTCGTCCATGAAGAACCAAACCAGATACTTCCCGAAAATCAGATACAGCGCGACAATCGGAACCGCAATGGTCCACACAAGTTTCAACCCGGCTTTGAAGCCCGCCGGGATGCGCTCCATTTTTCCCGCGCCCATATTCTGAGCCGCGTAATTGGAGATGCCGTTTCCGAGAGTCGTAAACGAAGTGATCACCAGATTATTCAGCTTCACGGACGCGGCGTATCCGGCCATGACGCCGGAACCGAAACCGTTAATCATTCCCTGAATCACGATATTTCCCACGGAGATAAAACTCTGCTGAAGGGTACTCGGAATCGCGATTTTCGCAATGTCTCCGCAGATTTTCCAGGAAAAAATCGCGTATTTCTTTTCCGTGCGCACGCCCCTCAGCCTCAGAAGAACAACCAGCATGGCCAGTACACAGCTCACTCCCTGGCAGAGGAAAGTCGCCCACGCGACACCCGCTACGCCCATATGGAAACCGGCGACAAAGAGGATGTCCATGCCGATGTTGGAAACGGAAGAAACAGCCAGGAAATAAAACGGCGTCTTCGAATCTCCGAGGGCCGTGAAAATTCCGTTCGCTATATTATAGAAGAAAACAAAGGGCAGTCCCCAGACGTAGATGTCCAGATAAAGTTTGGAATCCGCGAAGACATTCGATGGCGTCCGGATCAAACGGAGAAGATCATCACAGAATCCGATTCCGAAGGCCATGAGCACAGCACAGAGCACGGCGCTCCCGATCAGTGACGTGAAGACTGCTGTCTTCATCTTCGCGTAGTTCTTCGCTCCGAAATACATCGACGTAATGACCGAACAGCCGATGTTGCAGCCGAACGCGAACGCAAGAAAGATCAGCGTAATCTCATAGCTGTTTCCGACAGCCGCCAGCGCGTCCTCATTGATGAATTTTCCTGCGACGAAGCTGTCCGCTATATTGTACAGCTGCTGAAAGAGAATACTGCCGAACAGCGGCAGGCAGAAACTCCGCAGCACCATCTCCGGTTTTCCGACCGTCAGATCCTTGTTCATACCAATCACTCCTAACTTTCTTCATTGCAAAAATACACACACCGGAACCTATTATGCGCTTCTTTTTTTTATATGTAAAAAGATATTTCGCATTCCGTCCCCTCTGTACGCGAAAAGAAACATAACCGGAGCGGCTTTATCTACCGAAATAACAGATTCCCGCGGAATCAATAAAAGAAGAGGCAACCTCCGCATCCTGCGGAACATCGCCTCTTCGCCTGTTTCTATTTCATTGTCCCGGCCTCGATCTCCCTCTGTCACAGGGGCAGTCCTTCCATCCTACCAGATCAGCAGCCCCATCGTCTCGAGCATAACTTCTCCGAACTCCATGATCTCGTCATCCGGAATCGCGAAAACAATATTGATTTCCTTATCCGGGTTCTCGTCCTGGAAATCTCTGCACGCGGCGATGGCCGTCTCCCAGGCGTGATCATACGGACAACCGTAAATGCCGGAGGAGATCAGCGGGAAGCCGATGGACTTGCAACCATTCTTCACAGCCAGTTCGAGAGCACTATAGTACGCGGAATAGAGAAGTTCAATCTCCCCATTCTTTCCGCCCTTCCATTTCGGCCCAACCGCATGGATGATATACTTCGCGTTCATATTGAAAGCCGGCGTGATGACAGCCTCACCGGTATTGCAATGTCCGATCTTATCGCAAGCCTCCTTCAACTCCCGGATCCCGGCCGCTTCAAAAATCGCCCCGCAGACTCCGCCTCCGGGCAGAAGCTTTTCATTTGCGGCATTTACAACGACCTCGGTATTCAACTGTGTAATACCACAGTGACTGACTTTCATCCCACGCATGATCGCACCTCCAATTTTCGCTCATCCGATAACGCATATCTCCGAATCGTGACTCATCTACTTAATACTTCGGCACTTCTTTCTTCAATTATACCAATCCATTTTTATAATATGATTACATTTCTGTTGGTAAATGATTCCGGAATTGCTTTTTACCTGTGTCTTCATTTTATCAGAAAAACAACGGGCTTTCATTATTTCATGATCGTCCCGCAGGTTTCAGAACACACATTCTTCATACTTCTCCCACAGGTCACACACATTTTTCCCACATATCAAACACATTTCTTTTTTACAATAAGCGTACAGTCACAGAAAACACACGACTTCCCGGTCAGATGAACGACGAAGTCCTCAAAGCAGAAGATTTTTCAGAAGGGATGTGATCTCTATCAAAATAAAAGGCGAGAAACCGATTCTCACATTTGCCCGCAAGGAAATCAAATACAGGATGACCGAAGAGCAATATCTGCGGTTTCTGGAAACAGCCTCACTGCTGATCGAGCCGGACGGAGCCTTCCCCCACAGCCGGATCCTGAACATCTATTACGATACCACCCATCACGATCTGGTCAACCGCTCCATGCAAAAGCCCAAATACAAAGAAAAGCTCCGGCTTCGAAGTTACGGCGTTCCAACCGCCGACAGCCAGACGTTTCTGGAAATAAAGAAAAAGTTCGACGGCATTGTCTATAAAAGGCGAACCACCCTCACTTACGCGGAAGCAACTGATTTTCTATCTCAGGCGCCGGAAAAAGGCGCCGGACATGAAATCCCCCAAAGCATTGCTTCCACACAGATCGGAAGAGAACTCACCTATTTCCGTGATTTTTACAGACCGGTGCCGGCGATGGTTCTCTGCTACGACCGGGATTCCTACATGGGAACCTTTGATCACAGCTTCCGGCTGACAATCGACCGGAACATCCGATATCGAACCGATGAGCTGGATCTCACCCTCGGCGATCACGGCAGGCTGCTGGATCAGGACTCCGGCTACCTCATGGAGTTAAAAGCCTCCGGAGCCATTCCGCTTCCGATCGTCCGGCTGCTCAGCGCCTATGAAATTTACCCGACCTCCTTCTCCAAATACGGTCGGGCCTACACACAGTCACAACAGATCACTTTCCCCCACAGGAGGTCCCCCATATGTTTTCAACCATCCTCGATACATCAAACGGAACACTATCCATCAGCTCCGCGGCGCTCTGTTTCGGTGCCGCGCTGATTCTCGGACTTATCATAGCGCTGGTCTATATGAAATCCAGCGACCACTACACCAAAAGCTTTGTGGTCACCCTCGCACTTCTCCCCGCCCTTGTCGAAGCCGTCATTCTGATGACCAGCGGAAGCCTGGGCAGTGCCGTAGCGGTACTCGGAACCTTCTCCCTTGTCCGTTTCCGTTCCGCTCCCGGGACTTCAAAAGAGATCCTCTCGATCTTTTTTGCCATGGCCGTCGGCCTTGCCTGCGGAATGGGACAGATCCTCTTCGCAGGAATGATTACCGCCGTTATTTCCCTGCTGTTTGTTCTGCTGATGAAATCCGGTTTTGCAGGAAATGACCGCGACTACCGCACCCTGAAAGTAACCATTCCGGAAGATCTCGATTACACGGGAATCTTTGATGACATTTTCCACGAGTACACGGTAAAACATTCCCTCGAACGGGTAAAAACCGTAAACCTCGGAAGCATGTATGAACTGAACTATCGCATCTTCCTGAAGGATCAGAAGAAAGAAAAAGAAATGATCGACAACATCCGCACACGTAACGGAAATCTCTCCATTGTCTGCGGTAAAATTGCTGAAAATATTCAGGAACTGTGAGGATTACAATATGAAAAATAAAACATACAAAGCAATACTTGCCACTCTTCTGCTGACAACGCTCAGCGCATCCCTGGTAGGCTGCGGTGTCTCGAACGCGTTGAATACCGGCTCCACTGCATCCTCTTCGATTTCTTCTGACACGCTTCAGGTTGAAACTACAAACGCAGCGGTCTTCACGCACGAAGGTGAGGCGTCGGTAACCCTGACCTCCGCTGCCACTCTTTCAGCCGCGGATGCTGCCGCGGTAAAAACTGCAGTAACTGCCGATATGATTACAATAAAAGATGACGATGTCTACACAGACTGGGCGTCCGGATCCTACACAAGCATCGCGTTAAACGATGATGCCGTCTCTGTAAACGGTGACGGAGTGACCTGTGAAGGATCCAAGATCACCATAACTTCCGGAGGCACCTATGTCTTCACCGGAAATCTGACCGACGGTTCCATCACCGTATCCACACAAAAGACGGAGAACGTCCGCATCGTTCTGAACGGCGTCACCATTTCCTGCAGCGACGGACCGGTCATTAACATTAAAGAGGCTGATAAAGTCACCATTTCTCTGGAGGACGGAACCAAGAATATGCTTTCCGACACAGAGACCCACAGCGACGAGGAACTCGACGCCGTAATCTACAGCGCTTCGGATCTCGTTCTGAACGGCGAGGGAACTCTCACAGTCAACGCCCAGTTCAAGGACGCCATACACAGCAAGGACGACCTCCGGATTCTCGGCGGTTCCTATGACATCACCGCTGCAGACGACGGCTTCGTCGGAAAAGACGCTCTCGAGGTGACCGCAGGAAACTTCACCCTGAACACACAGGGAGACGCCTTCAAATCGACAAATGACAAGGACGAGAATCGCGGCTTCATCTATATCACAGACGGAAGCTTCAACATCAGTTCCGGCGATGAGGCGTTCTCGGCTGTAAACCAGATTCAGATTGAGAACGGCGAATTTAACATCTCCGCCGAAGGAAAAGGAATCTCCGCGGGATCGGTTCTTCTGATCAACAACGGATCGATCAACGTGTACAAGAGCTATGAGGCTCTGGAAGCACCCTGCATTTTCATCAACGACGGAACTTTTGATTTGAAGGCCTCCGACGACGGCATCAACACGGCCGGTGGCGAACTGGATTCTTCATCGGAGGATGGACAATTCCCCCAGCCGCCGTCCGGCGACTTTGATCCGGAGATTTCCGGCGCAACGCCAACGCCCTCCGACGAAAACGGTGACGAAGGCTCCCTCCCGAATCCCGGACATATGGGAGGCGGCGGCATGATGGAAACATCCAGCGGCTACCTTTTCATCAACGGAGGAACCATCATCATCAGCGCCGACGGCGACGGACTGGATTCCAACACATGCATCACACAGACAGGAGGTGATATCATCGTCGAAGGTCC
This sequence comes from [Eubacterium] cellulosolvens LD2006, assembly GCF_000621585.1. GTDB lineage: Bacteria > Bacillota > Clostridia > Lachnospirales > Lachnospiraceae > Bilifractor > Bilifractor cellulosolvens. The sequence goes on from NZ_JHXY01000019.1 coordinate 21,165, forward strand.
GACCAACGACGGAAACGGATCGCTCGACTACTCAAGAACTTATACCATGACAGGCGGAACCCTTCTTGCTCTCGGAAGCTCCGGAATGCTTCAGAGCATCTCCGAGTCGGAAGATACCACTGTTCACGATCTCACCGTTATTTTCACTGAGACACAGAAAGCAGGCACAACCTTCGCCCTCACGGACGAAGACGGAAAGGAGCTGGTAAGTTACACTTCCACGAAGCAGTTCACTTCAGCGGTCTACGCATCTGCTTCACTGGAAGATCAGAAATCCTACAACATTCAGATCAACGGAACGACAACCGGAACCGCCACCCTCTCCGGCATTGTTACCACCGTGGATGAGACCGGCGCAGCCACACAGGCAAAAAGCAGCATGGGCATGGGTGGAAATGCACCTCAGATGAAAGACCCGAACCGCGAAGAGAACGCCGACAGCCGGTCTGAGGAAAAACGGACAGAGAACTCAGACGTCTGATATCTCAAACAATCCTGTCATACGAATGAAGCGGCTATGAGAATAATGCTCTCACAGCCGCTTCAGTTTTTATGTTATAGGAAATTCCTCCAGCGTGAGGGGATGGGGGAGTCGAAGTCCGCTTGCGGACTTTGTTCCTACTCTATTTCTCCTGTTTGTTCTCTTCCGTCGCTCTGTGGTGCCTCCTGTCGCGGCCGGTTCTCTCGTAGAATTTCCGTTTCTCCTCATAGAGTCTGCAGTCGGCAATCCGCACCATTTCTTTGATCGTCAGATCCTCCCTCTCGTTGCCGTAGCAATATCCCACAGCCACATAGAGCGCTTCGCATTTCGATCCCTTCCATCCGGAAAAAGTTCTCCTGAGTTCCTGAAGAAGACTTCCGTCATGCACTTTATCCTGGTGTACGACAGCCACAAATTCATCGCCGCCGATCCGGTACACTTTCCCGTATCTTCCGAGCACCGATTTCATACATTGGGCCGCGCCGATAATCAGCTCGTCACCGGCTTCATGACCGCGAGTATCATTCACCTGTTTGAGTCCGTTCAGGTCCATCGCCAGAATCATCAGATCCGATTCTCCGTTCGTGTCGTCATGGAGATCCGTGTACTCATCGTATGCCCTGCGGTTCAAAAGACCGGTCATGCTGTCTTTGTGAGCCATTTCGTCGAGCATCCTCCGCTTGCTGTGCAGTCCGATGATGTAGACGATCATCGCTGTGATCGCGGCTACCAGAATCGTTCCAAGAATTGTGATCTCAAAGGGATGTTCCAGGATGTAGTCTTCAAAATTATAATTGAGAGCTGTTCCTGCGTATCTGTATGTATCGATGACAGCGTAGTCCAGCGGGAGGTTCGTAATTCCTCTGTTGAGAATGGAAAGCAGTTCATCATTCCCTTTCTTTACCGCCAGACATCTGCTGCTCTCCTCACCGAGGCGCACCATGGTCAGCCCTTTGTATCTTCCCCGGTTCAGATAGACATCCTTCCGGAAATCACTGATCACAACCGCATCAACTCTGCCGTCCCGAACCGCTTCCAGCTGCTCTTCGAAACTGTCATAATATCGGATCGGTACATCCGGAAACAACTTTTGCGTGAGTGCGTCCTGAATGTCATTTCCTCTCTGGACAGCAATTCCTTTCAACTGGGACTCATCTCTGTACTCACCTTTGCAGATGAGATTCATCGTCGTATTGATCAGTTCGGCCGTAAGGTAAATCTGCTGCCTGTCCGCAAGCGATACATTATTCTCAACCGGAAATGCTGCGTCAATTTCTCCATCCTGCAGCGCCTGCAGCATCTCTTCCGAACTGTCGAACCCGACATACGTGAATTTTGAAGTCTCACCAAAATACAGCGATTCTTCGATCTGTTTCATCATATCGATCAGAATTCCGTTCACGTCCCCGTTTTCGTCTTCTTTCGAAAACGGCAGATAATCATGCAGATAGCCGATGCGGATTTCCGGGTGTCCGACGAGCCACCTCTGCTCATCCTCCCGGAGCGTCGTGCTGACATTCCCATCCGGGAAGTAGGTGTCCAGCAGTTTCTTCGTGTAGTTCGGATTCGTGGAGGCGATTTTATCGAGCGCTTCGTTTAACTGACGAAGCAGATCTGTCCGCTGTTCCGCAACCGCGAGATAATACTCTGAACTTCCGATTCTCGTCATCGGAATCAGATGATTCTCCGGAAGAACCGCATTGTCGGCTTCCACTGTCGCGTCTGACACTCCGTTGAAAAAATCCTCATACCGACGCTCACTTCCGGGATATGTCCTGACCTTGATCTGATAGTCTCCGTTGTCATTCCATTCCCGAAGCATGCTCTCCATGATCGAATTCCGGTTGACACTGACCGACCGTCCTTTCAGTCCGTTGACACCCTCGGACAGCAGTTCGTCATCCTCTTTCACGTAGATATAATAATTCTCTGCACCCATGGCATAGTCGGGAAACAGAATCTTCCCCTTTCGCTCATCGGTCTTGGAGACGGCAGCCATGACATCGATCTCCCCGCTGTATAGCTTTTCAAGGATCGTGTCCCAGTCACCGTACACATATTCATATTCCCAGTTGGTATAATACGAGACCTGCTGAAGATAATCATAAGCAAGTCCCGACTTCTCGGCGTCATCGCTCATTCCTTCCATCATGTTGCTGATCTCAACATAGCCGACCTTTACCACATTCTTCGTATCGGTCACCTGATCGGCCAGTACCGGTATACACCGGCAGAGAGACAGCAGCACCAGCAGAATCGCCGATATACCTGTCCTCAGTTTCTTCAATCCGGACCTCCTGCAAGCAAAACTTCCATTGTACGTAAACTCGAAATCCAAATTGTCTCGGATACTTACGTATAAAAGCTTTTGTCACTGATTCTTAATCTGAAGTTAAACACGATCTGATTTTTCCAAAAAAACGGGAAAATCTCTGTAAAAAAAATATCGTCTCAAAATCGCCTCAGATAATCGTCAAACATAACAAAACTCTTCAAAAAGTATTGCTGCATCACTCGCGAATCATCTCCTTCATCAACTCCATCACCATCCGCACTTCCTCCTCGCCGAGATTCGAGTAATTGACGATGAAACAATGCTGCCGGACGTTCTCTTTCGTAAAATAATAATCCGACAGAGCGCGAATTTTCACACCTTTCTTCTGCAGCTGCTCCTCGACCACAAGATCGGGAAGCTCTGTGTCAAGCTGTATCAGGAAGTGAAGGCCGGAATCATTTTCAATAATCCGGCATCCATCCCCCAGATCACTGTTCCGAATCACCTCTACGATCTTTTTTCTCCGGCGGATGTAGTAAAGTCTCATGCGGTTGATATGCTTTTCAAAATACCCTCTGGAAATAAACTGCGCCAGCGTATACTGCTCGAAGTTCGAGACCGTACAGGCGTAGAAAAACATCTCTTTGTAGAACCGATTCGCCAAATGCACCGGAAGGATCATGTAACTGATTCGGATCGTGGGCGTCAGCGACTTGGAAAAGGTATTCATATAGATGACTTTCTCACAGGCGTCGACGGAAAAGAGGGTTGGAATCGGTTTCCGCTCGAGGCGGAATTCGCTGTCATAATCGTCCTCGATGATGTAGCGTCCCTCCTTCCCGTTCGCCCAGGAGAGGATCTCGCGCCTGCGCCCTGCCGGCATGGTAATCCCCGTCGGGAAGTGATGATTCGGACAGATATGTGCCACATCGGCTCCGCTCTCCTCCAGTCCTTCCACCGTCATTCCGTTTTCATCCAGAGAGACGAACCAACAGGCGACATCCCTCTGTTTATAAATCCAGGTCAGCTTCCGGTATCCCGGATTCTCAATCGCGAAGCTCTTGTCCTTTCCCAGAAGCTGGATCACCAGCCCGTAGAGATACTCGGTTCCGGCGCCGACTACGATCTGATTGGGATCCACGAGCATTCCACGAAACGACTTCAGATGTTCCGCGATCGCCTCCCGCAGCTCACGCACGCCGGTAGAAGGCGAGATCGTCATCAGATCATCTTTTCGGATGGACATGACCTCCCTCGACAACCGGGTCCAGACCGTAAATGGAAAATTGTCCGAGTTGATTCCGTTGCTCGAAAAATCGTATTCCACATCTTCCGACTTCGGAAGCTCAATGTCGTAATGTACCTCTTTGGCGGACATCGGCCGCATCACGCCTTCCATTTTCGCGACGTAATATCCCTTTCGCTTCAGGGTATAGACATAGCCTTCGCTGATCAGCTGATCATACGCATTCTGAATGGTGATTGTACTGATCCCGTTGTTGTTCGCGAACATCCTCTTGGAAGGAAGCTTCTCGTCCGGTTTCAACTTTCCCGACAGGATATCGGCCTTGATACACTTGTAGAGGTATTCATAAATCGGACCGTCTATGTGTTCAAAATCATAGGTGAGCATTTCTTTCCTCTTTATCTTCCAGCAATTCCATAGTTTAACCTATAGTTTATCAGCAATCCGGGGTATTTTCTATTTTGTTATCCACGAGTTAACAGTATGATTCCTACTGTTATCCACAAATCCGGCCTGTTTATCTTTCTGATTTCGTGTATAAGAACCATCCGAGTCACTGTTTATTTGCAGGATCTTTCTACATTAATGATATTCAAAAACACACCGCCATTCATATGTTTTCGAATAATAATAATCATATCCGCAAAAGGACAAAAAAAATGGATGTCGAATTTCTTCGACATCCAACGCAGTTGATATGGGAATCGAACCCATGTTTCCGCCGTGAGAGGGCGGCGTCTTAACCCCTTGACCAATCAACCGTAGATGATGATAACATGGGTTCAAGGGGAATGCAAGCTTTTTTTACTTTTTTTTCGTAAGTTGAATTATTTTCACTCCTGCTTGCTTTGCCCCCGCTCCTCCGGCCACTCATCCGATACCCGCCGCGCATATTTGCCTTCGATATATTTGGACGCTTACTCTCTCTCTCTTCTCCACTTCAGTGTTCTCTCAAGATACTGAACGTACTCTTCATCTTTGCACATTCCTTTTCCCGGTGTATCCGAAATCTTCGCTACCGGATGTCCGTTGCACTCGGTGGTCTTCATGACAATGTTCAGCGCCGGAACTTTCGTATCGTTCGAGATGTAGGTTCCGATTCCGAACGCAACCTTTGCGTTTTCATGGAAGTGCTCGTAAAGAGCAGCGGCCTTGTCGAAGTCCAGGCTGTCCGAGAAAAGCAGAGTCTTGGTCTTGTGATCGATGCCAAGCGACTGATAATGACGGATCATCTTTTCACCCCACTCGTAGGGATCTCCGGAATCATGTCTCACACCGCTGAACATGGTCGCAAAGGTGAGCTGGAAATCTTTGAGGAAGATATCCGTTCCGATGGTATCCGTCAGAGCGATTCCGTTCAGAACCGAATACTCGCGGATCCACGCGTCCAGCGCGTACCAGTTGGAGTAGGCGGCGTTGTGTTTGTTGTTTCCCTGTCCTGCGCACATGATATACTCATGAGCCATGGTACCCACCGGCGCGATGTTGTATTTTTTCGCCAGATAAACATTGGATGTTCCGACAAAGGTAGATTTGCTGTTCTTTGCGGCCTCCTTGATCTGCTCAATCGCAAGTTCCTGAGCCTGGGCGGAAAGTCTTCTTCGAAGACCGAATTCCGAGAAATTTCCGAGGCAGATCTCATTCTCACGAAGCCTTCTGCACTTTGCTTCCAGTCTCTCCTTGTAGGAGTCGAGCAGATCCTCATAATCGTAGTTCATGCGGAAAAATACTTCGTTGACGATAGCCAGCGTCGGGATCTCATACATCGAAGAATTCAGCCAGGTGCTCTTCGCCTCGATGGACAGACCGCAGGGCGCGTCATCTGTGATCTCGAAGTCCTCGAAAACCGGGTGCCAGAGTCTCAGGAATTCCACGTAATCCGGTTTCAGCCACTGAATCCCGCCGAGGTATGCCAGTTCGTCCTCCGTGAACTTCAGATCGCAGTATGCGCGGATCTGTTCGCGGATCTCTTCCACCATCTCCTTTGTGAAGTGCACATCCTTGTTTCTGCACTTGAATGTCCAGGTGGTTCGGTAAGACGGGAACTGATGATAAATCGTCATTCCCATGCTGAATTTATAAAGATCTGTCTCCAGAAGACTTGTAATAATCGGCTGTAATTTCATAGTTTTATTCTCCCATCCATTTCTTGAATTTTCATTTTTTTTTACACATTTCGACTCCAGGATCGTCCCTGCTCTTTCGCTAATGCGTATTCTGGATTTCTTAATCTTCGTTTACCACCCGGATATGGCAGGCCTTCATGGCATCCAGTGCCGTCTGATGAGCCTTCGGTGTAACACCTGCGCAGCCCGCAGCATCTACCGTGATCACCTTGTTTGGCAATACAGCCTTCGTCAGAAGGACATTGGAGATCACGCAGATATCCGTGCAGACACCGATGAATTCCACCTCGTCGATCTCAGCTTTATTGTCTGTGAAATACCGGGCAAGCGCCGTGGATCCGAAGGTCTCCTTCTCAAAAAACTCGTCGCCGTACTTCTCCGGTTCCAGCTCATCCAGAATCTTCCATCCCTCACTTCCACGGATGCAGTGCGGAACCGGAAGATTCTTTCCTTCCTCGGTTCCCATATAGCCTTCGTCGTGTGTATCCAGTGTAAAAATTACTTTTGTCCCATCTTCTTTTGCTTTGCGAATCTTCTCCTTTACATAGGGAACAATCTCAATAGCCTCCTCATTGCGAAGGGCACCGTCCACAAAATCCTTCTGCATATCAACCACTACCAATACCTTGCTCATCTCAATTCCTCCTCACATTCGCTCATTCTGTATTCTTTACATTTTCTGCCGTTCTTCGTTTTCGACTGTTTCATTCTTCCCGTCTCGGAAACCTTTCCCTTGACCATATCACGGAAGCTCTTTTTGTATAACTCATGTCCAAGCACTGCCTCATAGACAGCCTGCAGCTCCGGAAGGGTGAAATTCTCTTCTACCATGCAGAAGGCCTGATCATTGTAGAGGATTTCTTTCCGCAGTTTCTTGAATGCCTCGATCAGGATCTCCACATGATCAAATGCAAGAGCATCCTCACCGGTCAGCGTAGGTATGTAATTCTCGTACCGCATAGCGCCGTTCCGAAAAGTCTCCCTCCTCAAATCATAAGCAATATGTACGTCTTTTTCTTCATTGCTGATCACGATCTTCTCATCCGTAAACATAAGGTCAAACCAGGCCGCATCTGCAGCGTCATCTGCTCCGATCACTTCTTCAAGATCCGGAATCAACGCCAGATAGGCGATGGACATCACCCATGTTCTGGGATCTCTGTCCGGTTTGGAAAAGGTGTAGACCTGATCCAGATAGATTCCGGAGAGTCCCGTTTCCTCCTGTAATTCTCTAGCTGCCGCCTGATGTGCCGTCTCATTCTCGGAGACAAAACCTCCCGGAAGTGCCCAGCATCCCATGAATGGATGATCGCCTCTCTTGATCAGTAGGATCTTCATCCCTGAATAATCCTCGTTCATTCCAAGGATCAGCGTGTCCACCGTCACTGACGGCCTCTTGTAATCCCCCGGGCTGTACTTCGCGAGAAATTCCTGCTCCGTAAGTCCATCTCTATTTCTAAGATCTGTTCCTGCCATTTTCTCTTCCCCTGTATCGCTTGCAATTCGAATCAACCTCTCGCCGTGAGGTTAGGTGTTTATTTAATACTTAACTTATATCTTCATTTTACTCACATTAGGTATTTTGTCAATACCTAATTTTCTTTTCCCCGATATCATGCCTGTCTATCTCTCATTTTTACTTGTCGGTCGACAAATATATTTCGTTTTTTCGTATTATTATTTTACGTACGTCAAATATATGATAAAAAAATTCTGATTCCATTTGTCATTCGTCAAATTAGTATTTTCTTACACTTATCATTAAGAGGAAGACAAAACGTATCTTTTTGATGGCCTGGAAAGCGTTCTTTCCGACGCATTCCTGGAAACCATCTGGAAAATGATTTATGAGAGGTACAGAATCTATGAAAATTTATGAAATCCTCGATGAAGAAACCAGGTTGAGCGTCGGCATTCTTCTGTATTATGAAAAAGAAAAATCCTGCGTCATCGAACTGGAAGACGATCTGGATGAGTGGAGCGCGCCGTTTCTATTCACCGCCTTTGTAAAGAAGGGGATTTATACAATCCCCCGTGAATTCTCCTTTCTGTGGGTCAGGGAACGAGTGATCCCCAGCGGACGTCAGAATATCCAGAGTATTCTGAAAACCCACAAGCTGAAAGAATATGATGAAATCAAATTTCTGGAGCTTTCCCGGGGCAAATGTTCCCAGGACAGCCTCTATATAAGAAAAACAGACACCCTGCCGGATTATGTTCAAAGCCGTCAGAAGACAAATCTTCGGGAAGCTGCGATTCTCCCCGACAACCGACTTCTCGCCTTCTTTCAAAACGGAGAGACGAAGGTTCTATCGCAGGAACAGCTGCATAGTATACCGGAAATGGACAAAGTCCTTGGCAATGAATTATTGAAATCATCGGGAATGATCCGGGCGGACGGCTATTGTTTTTCCTTCAACAATTCCATTGACATCCCAGCCAAAACCTTATATGAAACCGGGCAGACGATTCCTCTGACGCTCGATGACATCAAAGCCCTCGTTCAGAATTATACCTACGACACCTCTCAGGCCTGCACAGTTCTGGAGTGCAGCCGGCAGAATATCAGCCACTTTGTCAAAACAAACAAACTGCAGCCCATCAAGAACAATGTAAACGGAAATCTATTCCTAAAAGGCGATGTCGATCGCATGAGGCGAGAGTAAACGCGCGAAGAATTATCCCAAAGACATAATTCCTTCCATCGGTTTCCATCAATAGAAGAAGGGCGGCCACCAAACGGTGACCGCCCACATTCCATCGTATCTCGTTATTTACTTCAATCCTGGATTTCAATTGATACCTGATTATCTCCTAACCGCGATCTGACGCTTTTTATTCTTCTTCTTTTTTCCACAAACATTCCCGCAGATATAACGACCATGCACACACTAATCCACTGTGATGTTGAAAAGAAAAGAATTCGTCCTCTTACGGCATCATACCTAAAATACTCCAGAATAAATCTAATAATCCCATACAACAGAAAATACATTTCTGTGGTGTAATCCGATCTGCGAACAATCCGCTGGAAAAGTAAAAAGATTGCGATCATCATTAAACAGCCTGACTCTACCAATTGAACCGGAAAAAGCTCTATGCCGGGTGGCGCATAAGATCCTTCAGGAAAAACAACAGCTCCTATTTGATGATAGGGAACACCGTAGCAGCAACCGGCCATGAAACACCCTATTCTTCCAAAACAATGAATGAAGGGAATGAGAAAAATGAAGTCTTTAATATACTCCTTTGTCTGTATTCTATGAATTCTTCCTCCTAAATGGATAAATAAAAATCCTCCGATCATGCCTCCGTAGAATACAAATCCTCCAAGCATCAGGTTGTTTAAATATTTGTAATCAAGTATTCTATTCCAATCAATCTGTCTATACGTCACCGCCAGATATAGGATCTTTGCTCCAATATAAGCGCCTAACATAGCATAAGCTTCCAAAACCATAAAATCATTAAAATCCAGGTGCTCATATTTCAAAACAAATAAGCCGACAAGATTAGCAAACACTACTCCCATAGCTATCATCAGCCCATATGTAGGCATTACAAACCCAAATACATTCGTGTATACATGCATTTCATATCCTTTTTTACAAAAATCCCCCTGCCAATTATTATCAATTGCAGGGGGACTTTTTTCTTATTTTTTTCTTAAATTGATGCTGAAGCTGCCATGCCGCTGAGACATGCCGAACATGCAAGATAAAGAAGAAGACAAAGAACAAGTCCGATAATTGAACATACCAGACCGGCTGTCGCTATTCCCTTTTTCTCCGGATCCTTTCTTCCAAGTGCACCAAGTATCACTCCGATGATTGCAAGAATTGCTCCAAGCCATCCGAGTAATCCACTGGAACAAACACCAATCACAATCGATATGATACCCAGTACCAACGATGCTACACCCATAAGTTACCTCCTCATTTTGTATATAATATGTTTAAAAAAGTTTTTCCGGGATTTGGAAGAAGAATCCTGTTTCCCGGAATATATGATGATTAACGTTGCCTTGGAAAGCCGCAAGCGCCTTTCTGTCAGCCTCGATCATCTACGTTAAGCGTCTTCCAACATTCTCGGTTGGCTTCTTTGTCACTACTTTTCCACAATTCATACAATGAACCATAACCTTCTCCTTTTCTTCACCTGCTACATCATTATCCACTGATAAAAAAATGCTACACCTCTTCCCCCGGACGGATCACCTTGTAACCATACGACTCCAGAGCCTTGATCACTTCCATCGTGATGTTTACGTCAAAAAAGTCTTTGTGATTTGGCTCCGGCTGTTCGATGATCCGGTGTAGTTCGTCCACCGAGACGTCCATAACCTCCGCGATTCTTCGCAGGTTATCGCGATCCGGCAGACCTCCGTCCGTCTCCCACTTGGCAATCGCGGATTTGGAAACTCCTACTTGATCCGCAAGTTCCTCCTGGGTCAATCTCATATGCTTTCGCCTGGTAGAAATAAACTGCCCCAAACTCAGCTTTTCTCTCATGTTGTATCTCCCTTGTTGTACGACCTCCGTTTCTTATGGTAAGTTCATGAATTACAAGAATCAAATTACTTTTTGATCACGCCGCGTAACCTTTCGTTGTGTGTTTCTGGTGATAGAATAACAGATTAAGAAAACAAAAATCCCCACCGGAACGGTGGGGGTGTTGATGTCAATCACACGAATCTGACTTCAGCGGTTCATACCCTCTGGCCTGAAGTTTTTCATCGATTTCATAGATATCGAAAATACGGTCGTTAATCAGCAGGATCAGCATGACGTCTCTCGCGTTTTTCGAATACAGCTCACGGAACCCATAGAGTTTCAGAGCGCGATTCATCTCATCCAGAGAAAAATGCCCTGCCAGACAAAGCCGGATGATCATGTCCCTGTTGCGGGTGTGTTTCTCCATCCTGATAATCTTGCTTCCGTAGGATTCTGATACATCGGCAGAAGAATATACATCCTTAAGGCGAATCCTCTTCCTGTCCAGAACGTCCTTCATATAATAGTAAAATGCCAGCTTTTCATCCGCCATGTAGCTGCGGTTTTCATTCAGATATATATCAAGATCAGCGAGCGTTTTTTTCTCAAGCTGGGCATTGAGTTCATTCGTCGGTTTATCCTGCATCCCGGTTCCTTTCACACGATTCCAGCGCATCGAACAGTTCTTTTGCCGTATATCTCTTCTCGGCTTCCAGGCTCGTACAGCGTTCGATAATCTTCCGAATTTCTCCCTCGACATGCTGCTCCTTGGGATACCTGCCGGTAATCATAACATTCATCAGTACGCCGACCGCGTAAGTATCCGTTCTTGGTGACGAGGCGGATAAGCCGTAGCCGACCTGCTCAGGCGCCGCGTAGTGCTCTGTCCCCAGATATCTGGTATCGTCTTTCTGATCCCTGTCATACCATTTCGCCACGTTCATGTCCAGAAGATACACTTCCCCCTCCGGAGACAGCATGATATTCGACGGCTTGATGTCCCTGTGAATAATCGGGTTCGGAAGGTTATGCAAATCCTCAAGAATAACGCAAAGAGCCTTCACAATTTCGATCGCTTTCTTTTCCGGAATCAAAGTCTCCTCCAGCAACTCGGCGATCGTTCGTCCTTCGATATATTCCTCAATCACGATCAGCCCGTTCGCCCCTTCAAACAGCTTCACGATCCGTGGCATGTGTGCAACCGGGTGTTCCAGGAGAAATTCGTAGATACTCTTCTCATATGTTCTCAGCCTTTTCTCTATATAAGTCCGCCCTGTCTCCATCTCGCTGATTCGAAAAATATCATCTCTGCCGCCGACCGATTCGCGATTCGTATATAAAGACAAACTCAGGAGATCCTCTTTCGAAAGACCGCGATAAGGATTTTTCATTTCCTCCTCGCGCTCACCCTCTGTCAGGTAAATATTTTTTGAATCGAGTTTGCTCACGTAACCGCACTTTGTGCATCTCCACTCACCTGCGTCCTCCGTGAAACCTTCCTGATCAGTTAAAACCGCCTCACATCGGTCGCAGTACCAGACGATATCTGATTCCATATCAGGGTTGATTTGAAGCTGACCACACCCCCTGCAATACCAGTATTTCAGCGAAGGGCTGTATCCCTTCTGAAGGGTAAGATTTGCATCGCAATTCGTACAGAATTCATAGTATTCACCCTCATCATAACGCTCCCCGTAATACCCCCTAATCTGCTTTATTCTGTTGATTACCCCCTCGATAACAGCCATGTCACTCCTTATCCATATGAAAGTAAACCGGATAATCACCGCCTTGCACGCAGGTAGAGCCGCACCACCTGCTCTGCGGTATCTGTCAGATTCCGGCTCGCAGCCTCCGGTTCCATTGCCTCCTCCAGCGTCGATACCCGACGAAGAATAGGAAAGAAAGCATCGATGCCATGGGCATTGCAAATCCCCGCATCCGGCGCGACCGCTCCGGCAAAAGCAATCACCGGAATGTCATACTTCTTCGCGATCTTTGCGACGCCAATTGGAGCTTTTCCCATTGCCGTCTGGGAATCCAGCCGCCCTTCTCCTGTGATGACCAGATCCGAATCCCGGATGAAGTCTTCCAGTTTTGTCTCCTCCAAAACAATCTTTATTCCGGATTCCAGTACCGCATTCGTAAAAGTCCGGAACGCAAAACCGAGACCTCCGGCTGCTCCCGTTCCCGGTTCTTCCGGATCTGCCCCGGGATATCTCACTCCGGCCAGGGCAGCATAAGAAGCAAGCCACTGATCCATCTGCCGGATCATATCGGAATCAGCTCCCTTCTGCGGACCGAAGACGGCGCTGCATCCGTTAATTCCACATAAAGGATTCGAGACATCGCAGGCCACCCGGAATGTACACTCTGCCAGTTCCGGAAGAACCGCATCATCGCTCAATGTCTTCAGCACACCTAATCCCTGCGCGCCAAAGGGCACATCATTTCCCTTTTCATCCAGAAGACCGAAGCCAAGCGCCTGGAGCATACCGATTCCACCGTCATTCGTGGCAGAGCCTCCGATACCGACGATGAAATGTCTGCACCCTTTTTCGATCGCATCCCGGATCATCTCACCGACACCGTAGGTTGTCGTGCACAAAGGATTCCTCTCGCTTTCTCCAATCAAGGTGATGCCGGCCGCTGCCGCCATCTCGATTACGGCAGTCTTCCCTCCTGTATCGGACAAGCGGGACAAATCTGTTCTTTCGTCTTCACTCAGGGAGTTGCCGTTAAATCCAGAGTCTTCCGGAAGGATTCCGTACCGCGCAGTTATTTTTGCTCCGAGCGGACCTGTCACAGACACCTGTTCCATCCTTCCGCCAAGCCCCGAGGTCAGAGCCTCAACAGTGCCCTCACCTCCGTCCGCGATCGGACAGACACGCACCTCCGCGCTTTTATCTGCCAGCAGAATCCCCCGCCGGATCGCCTCTCCGGCCTCCATGGAACAAAGGGATCCCTTCAGCGAATCGATTGCTACAGTTACTTTCATACATTTTTCCTTCCCTGACAGCAGAATTTCAAGGTTACGCTGAGAGATTTTTTCATCGATTCTTTTTTCACATCAACCTTTACCCAGGCAAAAGAATCTCAGTCGATCACATCGTTCTGGAAACGGGACAGATGCTCGAACGGTAGAATCAGTCTTCCTCTGTACAGTCCGCAGCCGTCGTTGATCAGACTGTTGTTGATCGCGCCAAACATATTTACATCCACCTTCGAGAGCTCCAGCTGCTGCAAAAGCATTCCTCTCTCATAGGCCTCGTCGAAATACACACACTCTCCCTGCGGAATCAAATCTCTCCGGGCACGCTCCTGCATCTGCCGCTCCTCATAACCGAGATGATTGGCCGGTCCGATCTCCGCGTAATCATCCATGTCTTTTGTCCGGAGCTGAACCTCCACATTACTTCTGGATTCATTGTCATACAGCGTAATATGCAGCGACTGGTATCCGAAGGTTCCCGGATGGCAGATATAATCTCGGATATACGGCCGGACGGCTTCATTCAGTTTCTCCGATCCGTTTTCATTTCCCAATGCCGACACTTCCGCGGTGAACCCGCGCATCTCCAGAAAATCCGGAAGCATATTTGCGATCTCGTACAGACTGTCCAGCTCGATTTTCTTTTGCTCCTCTTCATCGCGCACATGACACCTGGGCATCGAAATAACAATCCGATAGGCAATCAAATCCCGGAAATGCTCAATCTTGCTCTTGATTTGCGCCGGCTCCGGAAAGGTTCCGTTTTTCTTATAGTAATCATAAATTGCCTCGACAATGTACGCGTTAAACTTCTCCTCAGCCCGAATCAGTGATTTAATTCGTCCCTTAAACGTAAAGGCAAGCTGCGGGTACTGACTCGTCATATACTTATACAGCTCACGGATTCTCTGCGACTGGGAAGTCAGGAAGTCATTGTGAACCAACAGTTCCTCGATCCGCAGAAGAAAATTGCTGTGAATCAGATCAATCGTATTTCCGCTCTTCCTCGAAGCCTTTTTCAAGTCCCCGGAGTAACGTTTAATGATCTTGAGTATCGTATCTCCGTTGTATAAATAATCATTTAAAGTAACCATGCATCTCTTCCCGTATCTTCCCGATCAACGTAATATCCGCGGGCAGCCAATCTACTTCGTCCAACTGATCTTTTGTAAGCCACCTCGCTGCCTCATGTTCTTTCAGCACAAGATCTCCCTTCGTAATCTCACACCAGAAGCAATCCATGGACAGATGGAAATTCGGGTAATCATATTCTATCGTATCTATGAGATCACCAACAGATATCTCTGTATCAAGTTCTTCCCTGATTTCTCTTTTTAACGCATCCTCAGGTCTTTCTCCGGGTTCAATTTTTCCACCGGGAAATTCCCATCCATCTTTGTATTCTCCGTATCCCCTCTGGGTGGCAAAAATAAGGGGTGTTCCCTCTTCATTCCACGTCTTTATTACCGCGGCAACAACTCTGATCGTCTTCATAACGCTCTCTTTCTTATCATTTCCTCTATCTTATACGTCTACGTCGAATTCCGGTAATACAATTCTTCTCTTGCCGGAGTGAAAGCATGACTTGTATGCGTTAACAAAACTTATGCTCCCACAATGTATTCGTAAATATCCTCACGTACAGGCACATCCAGTTTCCATTCAATCTCCACAGCTGTCGACGTTGTATTCGGCATCGTAAATAGTCTTGCCGCCCCGGTAGCTTCCATCGGTCCAAGATAATAAAATTCCTTGGAAATCTTATCATCCTTATTCTTGCGAACAAAAAGTTCAACCCTAATGCCGCGTTCTTTTGCCTTCAGGAAGTTCTGTACATCTTCGGACTCCATACTTCGCCCTGACTTGGAAATGGCTATCAGTTTGTCTCTGAAACCGTCTACAAAGTGATCCTCATACTTTGTCGTGTCGCTGATATCCTCTGCTTTATCATAGTTGATAAACACAGGAAATGTATTTGTCTTCTTATCAAACTTGTATCCACCGATATTCAATGGCACTTCATTTTTCTCCCAGTTCAGGAGTCGACACACATCTTCATACGTGTATTTCTGATAAAGCACCAGATCGCTATCTCCGAAGCAGTTGCTGTAATC
Source organism: [Eubacterium] cellulosolvens LD2006 (assembly GCF_000621585.1). Lineage (GTDB taxonomy): Bacteria > Bacillota > Clostridia > Lachnospirales > Lachnospiraceae > Bilifractor > Bilifractor cellulosolvens. Next base: position 36,892 of record NZ_JHXY01000019.1, read on the forward strand.
TCTTTTGTATCTGGAAATTCCGAAATCGATCAATTCCTGCATGATGTTGTAAAAGTCATCGTTGGAGAGCATCTCCATCAACGTTTCTGTCGGTACATAATCTGTCTTATCCTTTTCAATAAAGACACATTTCGCGTATGTTTTCTTTGCAACACCTGCCGGAAATTCATTCGTCAACACGTTTACGAGGTTTTTCCTCTGATCGTCGGAGATCTCTTTTCCAACATTCGCCATATCAGCTTTCAGACCGGCAAACAAGCCGATTCTTGAAAGACCTCTCGCATAGGCCAGCATATTTCTCAACATCTGAAGTTCCTGCAAACGCTTTCCGTTTGCGAGCTTTTGAGAAACAAACTCTACGATTTTTTCCTCATCCTTTGACAGACGGATCGTGTACTCCTTCTCATACTTAACAAGGAATTTATAGTAGGAACCGAGGCTCTTGTTGTCAAAAATCCGAACCACGTCCATCTCGCCGTATGCATCAAAATCCGCCAGAGCAGGAATTCGTCCAAGCTTATTCTTCAGATTTACGTAGTTTTCCTTGATCAACCGAATATCACTGAAATTGGCCTTGTCTACCGAAGCAAAAATCCGTTTTCGACTCACCTCGTCAAAATGTACCGTTGATGCTCCGGGAATGATTCGTCCGCCTTCCATGATATATCTGCGAATATTATCCTTGTTGTAGGTTCTGTCTCCCGACAAGGCAATCGGAATCATGAAATTATTGTTATAATTTCCGATGAAATCCAGAATCACCACATATTCTTTACCCTCAGCTTTTCGTAATCCTCGTCCCAACTGCTGAATGAATACGATCGGTGACTGGGTCGGCCGAAGCATGATCACCTGATTTACCTCAACGATATCCACACCTTCATTCAGAATCTCGTATGAGAAAATGTAATCGAGCGGTTTCATATTTCCGTTCAGAACCTGTGGATCATCTTCGTCCAGGGCCAGCCTCTCAAAAGCATTCTGTCTCTCTTCTTCACTGGCACTGCCGTTTAATGCGATCGTTCGAAATAATTTTCCGGTAGAAGGATTCACGATCTGATTAAACTTATGTGATAATTCCTCAGATTCACGGATCCCGCTGCAAAAGATCAATCCCTTCACTTTCTCTCCGCTGTATCCGTAATAACCGGCCTGCTCGATAATGTGTTTCACGCGCTCATCGCTTGTCAACATACGAAAATCCCTGTGATCTTCCTCATCATCTCCGATAATAGACAGGTCAGTAAGTCCAAAATAATGGAAAGGACACAGAAGATTCTCTTCCATTGCCTGCTGAAGACGAATCTCACAGGCAATGTTATAATCGAACAACTCATACACATTTCTCCCCTCGATATGATCGTCCCGCTTATCCGGTGTGGCCGTCATACCAAGCCAAAGCTTTGGAGTGAAATGATGCATAATCTTTTGATACGTATTTGCCGGTACGTGATGCGCTTCGTCAAGAATAATGCAATCAAAACTATCCTTATCAAAATTCAGCAAATGTTCATCACGACTTAAAGTCTGAACGGTTGCAAAAATATAATCCGCCTCATATTCATTCTGTCCGGCTCCAACGATACCCATGGACACAGACTTTGAAAAAACCTTCTCATAAGATTTCTTCGTCTGTCTCGCCAACTGTCCACGGTGAACCAGAAATAACACCCGTTTGAAGCCAAGCTCTCGCATGGCAAAAGCAGAAGCATACGTCTTTCCGGTACCCGTTGCTGATATTAATAACGCACGATCATTGTTGACTTTTGAAGCCAGAATCTTTTTCAGATTTGTGATAAATCCAACCTGCATACTGTTCGGCTGCAACTTGTATTTTTCCAGAGATATGATCTCCTCTTGCCTTGCGATCTCCCTCTGATGCTTAATAATTCTATATCGCGCTTTATAAGACTCATAGAACTCATCAAATCCAAGTGCATAACTGCTGTTCCAAAGCTCATGAAATTCCTTTACGATTTCCTGCGCCACCTCCCCCTGTTCGGTAGAGACAATCTTTGTATTCCACTCACGATTACTGGTTAACGCCGAACTGGTGATGTTTGAACTACCGATGATGATTCTGTAGATCTCATCTTTTTGAAAAATATATCCCTTTGTGTGGAAGCCCTCGTCCGCTGCCTCCACATCATACATCTTGAGAGTTATGTTGGATAAGCCGTTCAATTTCTTCAGAGCAGCCGGCTCACTGAAATTCAGGTAATTGGTAGTAAGAATCTCCCCGGGAATTCCCTTCGTTTCCAGTTCCTTCAATGTCTGTAAGAGTGGTGTAATTCCGCTCATCGTAATAAAAGCAACGCTGATCTGAAATTTGTCACACTTCAAAAGTTCATCCTCTACAGTCGCAAGAACTTTCTTTCCCTGTTTGTGATTATTAGACACAAACTGAGGGCGGTAAGCCATACTGGATGCCACCGCCCCGTCAATATATGCCGTTTCAAATCCACGTCGTAATTCATCTGTCACCGTTGCTGCGTTTGCATACTGCTTCGTCATCATATCCCCCAAGATGCTACTAAGAATACTGTTCCGTCCTGTCTAAACCATTAGATCCATTTTATCACTTATTCATGGATTGTTACAAAAAAACAGATCCAAACTCTCTCAGAGAATTCAGATCCGTCTTTTCATTTGCTTTGCTAAAAATGTACATTCCAATCCCCAAAGAGACTTCACAATCTTTCTTGTTTTTTAAACTTGCACCGGCTTCCACGATTTTCCTGACCTCAGGAAAATCGTGGAAAATATTATGCCCACTGTCCTCACTGATTATATCTATGTCATCTTATCCCAGTGCCACATCCAGCGCCATCATCAATGTGAAACCGAATGCAAACATGAGGACGCCGACATTGGAATGATGTCCGACGGACATCTCCGGAACCAGTTCTTCCACAACTACGTAGATCATGGCTCCTGCCGCGAAGGCGAGGAAATACGGCATCAGGGGCGTCAGTGCGCCGGCCGCGAGAATCATCAGTACCGCACCGATCGGCTCTACAATTCCGGACAGGGCGCCGGCTGCGAAGGCTTTCACTTTCGACTGGCCCGCAGCATGAAGCGGCATGGAAATGATCGCGCCCTCCGGAAAGTTCTGAATGGCAATTCCGATGGAGAGAGCCAGTGCTCCTCCTGCTGTAATCTGGTTGTGGCCGGACAGAAGACCCGCGAAAACTACACCGACTGCCATTCCCTCCGGAATGTTGTGTAAGGTAACTGCCAGAACCATCTTGGTTGTCTTTGCAATTTTCACCTTCGGACCTTCCGCTTCATCGGAGTCCAGATGAAGATGCGGAATCACGTGATCCAGCAAAAGCAGAAATGCTGTTCCGATCCAGAATCCGATCACCGCAGGAAGAAACGACCACCTTCCTTTATCCGCGTTCTGTTCCATCGCCGGAATCAGAAGACTCCAGATGGAAGCGGCCACCATAACTCCGGCGGCAAAACCGGTCAGTGCTTTCTGCACCAGCGATCCCAGTTCTTTCTTCATAAAAAGAACCGCCGTCGCGCCGAGCGCCGTTCCGGCAAAAGGAATTAAAATTCCCGCAATAACTCTGCTAATCATGCAACCTCCTTTTATTCATCATTTTCCTGTACAAATCTGCTCCGTCCCTTTCTACTCCACTTTTCGGAACATACTTCTGACTTTTCCATACGTTCTCAGATCATGGTTAAAAAGAGACAGCCGGAGCTTGTTTTTCGTATCCACGTGTTTCATCAGAATCGGAACGATTTTCTTGTATTCGAGATACAGCCGGTTGATTTCCTGCTTTGATTTTGGATCCCCCAGATTCCTGACTCCGTTCAGCAGGATTCGACTGCCAAATCCAAAGGTGTAGAGCGCCGCGTGAAAATATCCTTTCCAGATCAGATAGCGAATCCGCTCCAGTCTCGCATCCGCTCCTGTCAGATGCTTGTACTGAAAACTCTCTTCTTCTCCCTTTTCATCCACATGCTCCACATAGAACGCGTGATCCAGCATATAGATCCGGTTGCATCTGGACACGTAGCGGTGAAGAATCCACTCATCTTCATGCACCCGGTAATTCTCCGGAAAACGAAGCGCCCGCCAGATCCGCGCCTTGTATAATTTGGTACACACACTGGTTCCGACATGGATGCCGTCGATCGCCACGATCTCCCAGAACTGTCTCTCGGTGAGCATCCGGTTCAGGTACTTCTCCGGAAAATCCGGCCGGATTCTTGTGCCGTCCGCATGCCCTTCCATATACCTTCCGACCACCATGTCCGCGTCATAGATCACAGATGCGTTCAGCATTTTTTCGATGCCATCCTCTGCCAGCTCATCGTCACTGTTCAGAAACATGACGTATTCCCCGCGCATATGTTCCAAACCATAATTTCTGGCCGAGGCCAGTCCGCCGTTTTCCTTGTGATATACATGGATCTGGTCGTACATATCTTCATAGGCGTGGCAGACCTTTAGCGTTGAATCCACACTTCCGTCATCCACAATCACGATTTCGACACTCACATTTTTCTGCCGGAGAACGCTCTCGATACATCTGACTATTTTTTTCTCCCTGTTAAATACGGGAATAATGACTGTTACAAGGTGTTCCTTATTACGATCCATACGAATTTCCCCCTTTGCCGCTGCGGCTGATGTTTCATTCGATATGTTCAAGCCCGATGACAGCATTATGTGCTCTTACACATTATAAAACTTACTATATATTATAACGTCTTAAAGATATATTGCAAAACAAAGTCCACAAGCGGACCTCGACTCCCCCATCCCCTCACTCCTCCCGGTGAGCGCGCGCGGACGAAAGGCGCGCGAGCAGAATCGCGTAAGCGATCTTCTCATCTGCGAACTGCGCATCCTGCGGAGCGTTTTGTGTTATGGAAATTCCGGAGGAATTTCCTATAACACAAAAAAACCTCCATCCGCACCTTTTACCCCGGTGATCGAATGGAGGATCCATATATTCTTATGATTTCTTACTCTTCGGTACTGCTCCGTCAAGGTTTAGTTCTTTGTATTTGATTTTTGCTTTCGGCGGCTCCTCCTTCTTCAATTCTCCGTCGGATCCGCATAAACTGTGCACATTGCCCCCGACATTGTCGACACCGCCGCAAGCGCTGCCACAAGGCTCACTGCTGCGCGGCGCATGTTTTTCATTCTGCTCTTTTCCACAAAAAATCTCATCTGATTTTCCTGCTGCAGGTTCACGCAGGATTGCACGGAGATATCCTTCTGTCATTTTCGCTTCAACGCCCGGAGTTCCTTTTTGTGTTCATCTGAAATCCGGTAACTCTCGACAGCCTTCTGAATTGTCTTGTTGTGCACCCGGAACTCCAGTTTTTGCTCGCGGATATACGGAAGCACAGCCTTATACTGCTTCGCGAGAGCCGTGGCAAAATACCAGGCAATCATCATGTTGACATAGTATTCCTCCGACCGGACAGACGCCACAAGATCCGCGTATTCCGTCTTGAAATCTTCATCCAGAAAGTACTTCATCAGCATCCCAATTCCGAAACGAACCGTGTAGGTATGATCCGACCGGATCCACTTCCGAATCGAGATCAACAGCTCCTGCTTATGTTTCCCGAAGATCTTCGGCGACAACTGATCACAGGTCGCCCAGTTATCCACATAGGGCAGAAATCTCTCCAGTTCTTCTGCACAATTCTCATAATCTTTGATCGCGGATATGATAAATGCGTGAAGCTGGTTCTCATCGAAATACCTGTGCGGCAGTGCCTGAAGGAATTCGACGATCTCCTCCCGCTTTGCCAGTTGTCCTGCCAGCTTCCGAAGATCCGGCGTCCGGACGCCGATCATTTTTTCCTTATCCATACCCGGGATCAGTTTCACCTGAAAATCCCGGTATTTTAAATCCTGCAATGCAAAAAGGGACTCTCTGATTTCGCTTTCGATCATGGGGACCTCCGCCTTACTATCGACCTTATCGCGCATAACACAAAAGCGGAAGTTTTCACTTCCGCTTTCCACAAAAAATCTCGCGTTCCTGGCGGGATTCGAACCCACGGCCTTCCGCTTAGGAGGCGGACGCTCTATCCTACTGAGCTACAGAAACAGCTAGATTATATCATATTCTCTATTATATATCAACTCTTCCCTGGAGCCACACAGAACCCTTGAAGCGCCTGCCGACTGCCGGTTCTCCGAGCAGATCCTTCGCGTTGATGCAGACATCCATCGGTACTTCGTTGCAGAGAATACTCATCTGCCAGATTTCCTCGTCGGTAACCGCATTTCTGTTCTTTTCTACCGCAGTAATATCTCCGAGGATGCTGTACAGATCACACTCCATGCCATAGGGCATGAAATAGGAATCCACAATGGTATAGATATCCTCATGCTTTACCCGGTTGGTCAGCGTCGTGTACGCGTCGATGTCTTCCATCGTGAGGCTTTCGATCGCCTTCTGATCTCCGTTCTGCGCCGCGTTGACCAGCGAGTTCCGAAGTTCCGCTTTCTCCGGATTTTCCGTCACCGGTTTCTTCTCTTTTCTGACCGGCATCAGAATGGAACCGCTGTCCGCCAGAGCCGCCAGCGTCACGGAAGCCTGAACTTCCTTAAACACACCGCTGTCCCTGAGGCTGAGATATTCACTCGCATTGTTCAGATAAAAAATCAAAGTCGTTCCAACCCGCATATCATCACAAGCTGCCGCGTAAGATTCTGTCGCAATATGCCGTTCTACCGTTACCTGTTCATATGTAGTGACCTGCGATCCCCAGAAGTGAGGATAATAATATTCCATATGAAAGAGATTATCTTCATCGTAAAGCCCGCATACAGTGATCCCGGCGTTTGGCGCGTACTCACGGGATATCTCGGCAAAAAGCTGATGATCCTCATTTTCAATCACTTTCTTGAAGTCGTAGTGGCTGAGCACATCCTGAATCAGCCGGTCCTGATCATCCAGCTCTTTCAACTGACTGAAGCCTATCGCCTTTAAATACTTATGCATAGAGAGGCCTCCCTTCCATTACTTATTTCTCTACAGGATTATCTCACCTGTCTTCTCTTCAGACACTCATTCTCTACCTTAAATTATACACGTTTCAAGTAAAAAATGTCTGATTATTCAAAAAAATGCAGATATCTGCGGATCGTCTCCTACCTATTTGTATCTTCGGCAAGATTTTCTTTTCCGTATATACCTGCACTCTTTTTTTATAATTCTTTAAGAAGAAAGTCCGCAAGCGAAGCGTTTTGTTTTATAGAAATCCAGAAGGAATTTCCTATATCAAAAGAAAGTCCGCAAGCGGAGCATTATCTGTCACATAAATTACTCCAGGCAGCTCTTCTTCGGGATCAGCTTCTCCTTGCCGCCCATGTACGGACGAAGCGGTACCGGGATGGAGATGGTTCCGTCTGCGTTCAGGTTGTTCTCCAGGAACGCGATCAGCATACGCGGCGGAGCTACACAGGTGTTATTCAGTGTATTTGCCAGGTACTTCTCGCCGTCTTCTCCCTGTACGCGGATTTTCAGACGTCTTGCCTGCGCGTCGCCGAGGTTGGAACAGGAACCCACCTCGAAATATTTCTTCTGACGAGGAGACCATGCCTCTACGTCGCAGGATTTTACCTTGAGATCCGCGAGATCACCGGAGCAGCACTCCAGTGTACGAACCGGAACATCCAGGGAACGGAAGAAATCTACGGTGTTCTGCCACAGTTTCTCATACCACTCCATGCTCTCCTCCGGCTTGCAGACAACGATCATCTCCTGCTTCTCGAACTGATGGATACGGTATACACCTCTCTCCTCAATTCCGTGAGCACCTTTCTCTTTGCGGAAGCAAGGAGAATAGGATGTAAGTGTAATCGGCAGCTTCTGCTCCGGAATAATCTCATCGATAAAACGACCGATCATGGAGTGCTCGGATGTACCGATCAGGTACAGATCCTCTCCCTCGATCTTGTACATCATAGAATCCATCTCATCGAAGCTCATAACGCCGTTTACAACCGCGCTTCGAATCATGTAAGGCGGAATAACATAGGTAAATCCGCGATCAATCATGAAATCACGGCCGTAGGAAAGTACTGCGGAGTGAAGTCTTGCGATATCTCCGAGGAGATAGTAGAATCCGTTTCCGGCCACACGTCCGGCGGCGTCCATATCGATGCCGTCGAAGGACTCCATAATCTCTGTGTGATAAGGAACCTCGAAATCCGGGACAACCGGCTCGCCGTATTTCTGGATCTCAACGTTCTCGGAATCATCTTTTCCGATCGGAACGGACGGATCGATGATGTTCGGGATGACCATCATTCTCTTTTTGATCTCTTCATCAACAACTCTTCCGCGTTCCTCCAGTGCAGGGATCTCTTTGCTGAGTTCAGCAACCTTTGCTTTTACCTCGTTTGCCTCATCCTTTTTTCCCTGACCCATGAGCTTACCGATTTCTTTGGAGATTCTATTTTTCTCTGCCTGAAGAGCTTCTTTCTTCTGCAGGATTTCTCTTCTCTCTTTGTCGAACTCGATCACTTCGTCAACCATCGGAAGTTTTCTGTCCTGGAATTTTTTCCTGATGTTCTCTTTAACCACATCAGGATTTTCTCTTAAAAATTTAATGTCTATCATTTGAGTATTTCCTCCCTATAACATCAACACCCTCTCACTCTCATGGGTGAATGTTGCCTCACTTTATTCTCTGCCGCGCAGTCTGTTTACTCTTCTTGCGGCAGCTTTGTCTGCTTTTTTGACAGTTTCTTTCACGTTTACATGCTCTATATTTTCATCGCCCACATGGGATGCCTGTCTCAGCGCGTCGATTTCCTCGTCGCTGAGCATAATGTAAGAGGCTCCCTTGACAATTTCTTTGAGATACAGATAACAATTGTCACGGCTGTGGATCGCGTTCAAAACAAATCCGGTATTGTCGTTATCCAGCATCGCGAGCGCAAAGCTCATTTTTCCGCCGACATCCTCGAAGGCGTCGTATTTTACAATACCGTATTTGGTTAACGTCTTGTTGTAATTCCTTCTGAGTGCCTGTATGGTCTTTGTATTGACCGCTTGCTTTTCCTGAAATTCTTCCATTTCTTTCAGCTTTGACGCCAGAAGTTTCTCAATGGATTTTCCGTCTGTCCCCTTCATAAACAGGCGGTATTTACGGTTTAGTCTTTTCACATTCATCGCCAGACTAAAGACCATAATACACAAAACGACTACCAGTATACCCAGGATAATGATGATCATTCCGGCAGCCGTACTCCCAAATAAAGCCTTCATCTGTTCCTCCGATTATCTTATCCGATAATATCCAGGATTCTCTCCAGATCCTCCTGTGAGTAATACTCGATTTCGATTTTCCCCTTTTCCCCGCGGGGCTGAATGGATACTTTCGTGCCCATGTGTTTCCCCATTCGCTCTTCAAGTTCTTTCAGAGCAAGTCTCAGCTGCTCGTCATCCTCCGGTTTTACCGTTTTTTTGCGCGGACGCAAAATCTGACGAACCATTTTCTCCGTCTCGCGAACGCTCAGTTTCTTTTGAATAACTCTATGTGCCGCACGGATCTGTTCTTCTTCATCTTCCAGTGCGAGCAGTGCTCTCGCGTGTCCCATCGTCAGTGATCCGTTCAAAAGCAAATGTCTGACCGGTCCGGCGAGCTTTAAAAGTCTGAGTGCGTTCGTGATTGTCGTTCTGCTCTTCCCGACTTTCTCGGCAACAGCTTCCTGTGTCAATTCAAATTCATCCATCAGCCGTTTATAGGCTTCCGCCTCTTCGATCGCATTCAGATCTTCTCTCTGGATATTTTCAATCAGAGAGATCTCCATGGCCTCCTGCTCGGAGAACGAACGGATGATGACCGGAACGTCCTTCAGGCCGGCCTCTTTTGCCGCCCTCCATCTTCTCTCACCGGCAACGATCTCGTAGTATTTTCCGCTTTTCTGCACCAGCAGAGGTTGCAGAACGCCGTGCTGCCGAATCGAATCAGCCAGCTCCGCGATCGCTTCTTCCGAAAAATCTTTTCTCGGCTGATCTTTGTTCGGTATGATCTGTGATAATCTCAGGCTGATACTACTTTCTTTCGAAGAATCAATCTTTGCTTCACCACTCTCTGCTGTCTTTGCAGAGGTTTTCGATCCTCCGGCTGTCTTCTGGTTTTTTCCCGTTTTTGTGCCTTTATTGGATGCGTCCATCCTGCTTTTGCGCTTTTCGGTGTTTTTTTCCGTTCTGCTCTCTGCATTGCCTGACGCTGCAGCCCCCTCAATTTCTGTCATTCCCCGATCTTCAGAATTACCTTCGTTCTCTGACTTGATTTTCTGAGGTATCAGTGATCCAAGACCTCTGCCTTTATTTAAACCTCTTCTGGCTGCCATCCTTTATTGTATCCCCTTTTTGATAATCTCTTTCGCCAGTTTCTTATACGCCTTGGAACCCTCCGATTTCTTCTCGTAAATATTAATCGGCAGGCCGTAGCTCGGTGCTTCCGCAAGGCGCACATTTCTTGGTATCACACTCTTAAAGATATGTGCCTCAAGGTTTTCCTTTACATCTTCCATCACCTGACTGGAAAGATTTGTTCTGGAATCAAACATCGTGAACACGACTCCTTCAATCCGAAGGGTATCGTTCAATCTCTCCTGCACAAGCTGAATGGTATACAACAGCTGCGCGAGTCCCTCCAATGCGTAATATTCGCACTGAATCGGAATCAAAACGCTGTCTGCTGTTGTCATTGCATTTACTGTGAGCAGGTTCAGTGACGGCGGACAATCAATAATGATATAGTCGAAACGGTCACGGTATTCCGCTATTTTGTCGCGCAGTAAATATTCTTTGTTCTCTACATCCACAAGTTCGACCTCAGCTCCCGCGAGATCCACGTGCGACGGAATGAGGTAGAGTTTCCTGATTGCTTCTGCCTTTTTATACTTCAGATGCACCATACAATCTTCGATACCACACTCTCCGATGAAGAGTTCATATACCGTATTATCCAGTTGTACTTTATCGATTCCCAGCCCACTCGTCGTGTTTCCCTGGGGATCCATATCAATCACAAGTACTTTCTTCCCCTGTTCAGCTAAACAGGAGGACAGATTTATGGCTGTTGTTGATTTACCAACGCCACCTTTCTGATTCGCAACTGCAATTATTCTACTCAATTTTCTCTCCCTTACACCGCTTTTGCGCATGCGAGTTGATTATATCATTTTTTAATCAAGAATTAAATATAATCGTTTTAAAAAAAATGTTCCACGTGAAACATTTTCCAAAATATGTTTCACGTGGAACATCTACGTTCAATCATCAAAGAGGAGTTTTTGACGGCGTGCCGGCTTTTCGCGGATATGCCTTCGGCGTTTCTCCACTCTTTCTTATAATCAGGATGTTTCTCTCCATGTCCTCATTGTCGAGGGAATTTCCGAGAGTAAACTTGTCCATCTTTTCCAGTGTACACTTCAAAACCTTCAGGGCGTTGCCGGCATTCTCCAGCTCCGTCTCCGCCTTGTTCGATTTGTATGCGGCAAATATGCCGTTGTTTGCAGCGAAGGGTGTACAATATTCAACCAGCGTCGAGAGATTGGCAACTGCTCTGGAAACCACCAGATCATACTGTCCCCGGAACTTCTTATTGTGTCCGGCTTCTTCCGCCCTGCTGTGGAAAGCCTCCACGTTTTTCAGACCAAGTCTCTGTATTACTTCATTCAGGAATTTCACCCGTTTCATCAGTGAATCAACAAGAGTGACCTTTACCTTCGGAAAGGCGATCGCAAGTGGAAGTCCGGGAAAACCGGCTCCTGTACCGACATCAATCAGATTATGTATTTTTGTGAAATCCACATCCCTGGCCAATGTCAGGCTGTCCACAAAATGCTTGGAAATCACTTCGTCGTATTCCGTAATCGCAGTCAGGTTCATCACCTTGTTCCACTCTACAAGCAGTTCGTAATACCGGATAAACTGTTCTTTCTGCGTATCCGTGAGTTCCAGTCCCAGTTTGCCGGTTTCTTCCTCAAATATTGAAAGATCGTAATCCTGCATTTCAACCTCACTTTTTATCATGCTTCTGATCAAGTCTTTTCTGGTAGACTTCAAGAAACTTCTCCGCGAGAGCATCCCAGGTATATTCTTCCTCGATTCTCCGGCTGGCTCTTGCAGTCATCTCTTTTCGAAGTTCATCGTCGCCAAGTAATTCAAGAATACGGCTGCTCCACTCTCCGACATCCAGCTGTTCAATCACAACGCCCGTCTTTCCGTCGTCGATCACTGTGCTCGAGCCTCCGTTAAATGTCGTAACGACAGGCACTCCGAAATACATCGCCTCCAGAAGAACCATTCCGAAGATCTCGTATCTTGTCGGCAACAGGAAGAGATCCGAAACTCTGTACAGCTGATTTACATACTTCTGTTCCAGCGAATCCTTGTAGATAATCCGATCGGTTATCCCCAGAAGAGCAGCTTCTTTCCGACACTTATCAACATAATCCCGATCTCCTTTGCCAACAATCACGAATTTAACATCCGGATCTTTCCTGCAGACTTCAGCAAATACGCGCAGGAGAAAAAGGATATTTCTCCGCTCCTCGAGTCTTCCCATATAGAGAAGATAGCGTCCCTGCTTCCTGCTGATCAGTTCTTCAATAAACTCATTCTTTTCTCCGGAAGCTGCTGCGCGGAGATTATCCAGATCAAGCCCCACTCCGAGGGTCGTGACATTCGAAATCCCCTTTTCCTTTACGTACTCCGTCGCAAGTCTGCTCTTTGTACCGACGATCATTTTCTCCGGTCTCTGCCACTTCAACAAAGTCCTGTCAAAGACGGCCGCCCGGATATTGTCCTTCTTATTATATTTGGAATAATAGGGGCCCTGATAGTTGACGGTTTTCTCCCGGCATTTCCGATTCAGCCACGCGGATGTTATTCCAACATATCCTCCGACCTGAACAATATCGTAATCCTTCACATATTTTTTCAACGTCGGATAATAGCCCTCCCGCAGGAATGAAAACCCCCGGATCCACAGGATCCGAATCTGATGTTTTTCGTCGTCGAACCGGATGGTTTCAAAGTGATCCTTTTCATTTCCTCCGTAGTACATGACATCGCAGGAATGCCCGCGTCTCACCAGCGCTTTCGCAAGTCCGACTTCCTGTAAGTTGTATGTTTTCAGATTCATCTTGTTCGCAGATGGTCTGACGATCAATACTCTCAAAAATTCACCTCAAATCGATGTTTCCTGTTTCCTGCCGATACTCTCCAGATAAACCATGAGCACGGAAATATCCGAAGGTGAAACTCCGGATATTCTAGAGGCCTGTCCGATATTCATAGGACGGTACTGCTCAAGTTTCTGTCTGGCCTCAATCCGGAGACTCGGAACATCGTCATAATTAATCGAAGCCGGAATTTTTCTGGCTTCTTTTTTCTTAAACGCCTCCACCTGTTTCAACTGTCTCCTGATATAACCTTCATATTTAATATGAATACTCACCTGTTCCGCTGTCGCTGCCGGAAGGTGCGGTCTTGCCTCATCGATTTCCGCGAGCATCTCATAATTGAGCTCCGGTCTGCGGATCAGTTCCGCCAGGGAACTGCCGCTTTTCAGCTCTGTAGAGTTGTGATTCACAAGGAATTTCTGAACCTTCTCCGTCTGTCCGACGTAGGTATTCTCTACCCTCTCAATTTCCTCTTTGATCTGTCTCTCTTTGAGGAGAGTTTTCTCATATTCCTCATCACTCACCAGACCTGCGCGATGTCCGTACTTTCGGAGACGAAGATCCGCGTTATCCTGACGGAGAAGCAGACGGTATTCGGCACGACTCGTCATCATCCGATACGGCTCAAAGGTCTGTTTGGTCACCAGATCGTCGATCAGTACACCGATATAAGCTTCTGAACGATCCAGAATAACCGGTTCTTCACCTTTTACTTCGAGAGCGGCGTTCAGACCGGCAATGATTCCCTGGGCAGCCGCCTCTTCGTATCCGGAACTTCCGTTAAACTGACCACCCGAGAATAAACCTTTGATCTTCTTAAACTCAAGAGAAGCATTCAGCTGAATCGGATTGATACAGTCATACTCAATCGCATAGGCGTTTCTCACGATTTTCGCGTTTTCCAGTCCCGGAACACTCCGGTACATCGCGTCCTGAACATCCTCGGGCATAGAACTCGACATTCCGTCGATGTACATCTCGTTCGTATATCTGCCCTCCGGCTCAATAAACACCTGATGGCTGTCTTTATCCGCGAATTTCACCACTTTATCTTCGATGGAAGGACAATATCTTGGTCCTGTCGCGTGGATTTTTCCCGAATACAGAGGCGAACGGTCGATATTGCTGCGGATGATTTCATGGGTCTTTTCATTTGTATGTGTCAGCCAGCAGGAAACCTGCTCGATCTGTACATCTGCCGGATCCGTAGAAAAAGAGAAAGGAATCACCGGGTCATCGCCCTTCTGCTCTTCCATCTTTGAAAAATCGATGGTTCGCTTGTCAATTCTCGCCGGCGTTCCTGTCTTAAAGCGGAAGATTTCAATCCCTTTTTCTCTCAGCGAATCCGTGAGATGTGTGGCCGCCTGCAGACCGTTCGGTCCGGTCGGATTCACCGTATCTCCGTAGAGGCATCTCGCGTTCAGATACACGCCTGTACAGAGAACAACTGCCTTGCTGTGATAGATTGCGCCGGAAAATGTCTTTACTCCCCTGCAGATGCCATCTTCCACAATGATTTCCGATACTTCCGCCTGTTTGATGGTCAGATTCTCCTGATTTTCCATCACATCACGCATCCGCTGACTGTACTCTCTCTTGTCCGCCTGCGCGCGAAGGGAATGTACGGCAGGTCCCTTTGAGCGGTTCAGCATTTTGGACTGAATGAAGGTGCGGTCAATATTCTTTCCCATCTCACCGCCTAAAGCGTCAATTTCCCTTACCAGATGTCCTTTGGACGTACCTCCTACATTCGGATTACAGGGCATCATCGCTATGCTGTCCACACTTACGGTAAAAACGATTGTACTCAATCCCAGTCTTGCGCTTGCAAGAGCCGCCTCACATCCTGCATGTCCGGCTCCAACTACAACCACGTCATATGTCTTCTCTATTACAGGCATTTTCTTCCTCTTTTTCCAGCTGCCGGGCTGCACGTTGCCTCTGTTTCATTGAAAACAGTTTCTATGCGGCGGCCCTGTGTATATATCATTAAAGCATTATGTAAACTTATAGCATTTCTATAGGTATATCTATCAATCTTGCTTTTGGGATAAAATCTTATATAATTATACTCTCGTTTAAATACTATTATTTCAGAATACTATCCGCCAGCTTTTTCTAATATAGATTTTATTTTCCCATACAGAAACTGGAGAAAATCTCATTCACAAGATCTTCCGACGTCGTATCTCCGGTGATTTTTCCGAGAGCGTCGCACGCCCCCATCAGATCGATCGACCAGAAGTCCTCCGGCATCCCGTCATCCATGCTCTGAAGCACAAGCCCCAGCGAACGGATTGCTTCTTCGATACAGGTTTTATGCCGAACGTTTGTGATATAGACCTCATCATTGAAAGAAATGCCTCCGTGAAAGAACATTTTTTCAATTTCCTCCTCCAGTTCATCGAGGCCCAGACTCTGCTTGGCCGACATGGAGATCACCGGCGCCTGTGTTTTTTCTTCCAGTTGCTCATTCGTAATGACGGTGGAGAGATCATTCTTGTTCAGAATAACTACCGATTTTCTGTCGTGAATCAGATCCATGATCTCATGATCATTTTCATCCAGAGCGACAGATCCGTCCACAACATAGAGAACCAGATCCGCGTCCTTTACCTGTTCCTTTGCCTTCTCCACGCCAATCTGTTCGATGACGTCCGAGGCGTCTCGAATCCCTGCCGTGTCGAGCAGCCGAAGGGTAATTCCTTTCACATTAATCTGCTCCTCGAGGATATCTCTCGTCGTTCCGGCAATATCTGTGACGATTGCCTTTTCCTCACCGATCAGCAGATTCAGCAGAGAGGATTTTCCGGCATTCGGTTTTCCGACAATGACGGTCTTAATGCCTTCCGTCATGAATCTGCCGGAATCCGCGGATTCCAGAAGCCGCAACAGAGCACTTTTCTGCTCTGTGATCACTTCATGCATTTCCTCCACATAGCCATCCAGACTCATATGTTCCGGATCATCCAGAGCAGCTTCAATGTGCGCGGTTTCGTGCAGGAGTTTCTGTCGTACAACTGAGATTTTCTCAGATACAGAACCCTTGAGCTGGTGCTGGGCGCTCCGTAGCGCATGATCATTCTTTGCGGAAATGATGTCCATGACTGCCTCTGCCTGTGTCAGATCAATTCTTCCGTTCAGAAAAGCTCTGCGTGAAAACTCGCCCGGTTCCGCAGGTCTCGCTCCCGCGTGAATGATCGCCTCGAGAACTCTTTTCGTGGCTAATACGCCTCCGTGGCAGTCAAATTCAACCGTATCCTCTCCTGTGTAGGAATGCGGAGCTCTCATGAGCATTGCGAGCGTCTCATCGATCACTTCACCCTTCTCGCAGACATTTCCGTAGTGGATGGTATATCCCTTCTGATCGGAAAGTCTTTTTCCCTTCGGATTCGAATACACGCGATCCGCTATTTCTATCGCATCCGGACCGCTCACGCGGACAATTCCGATCCCGGACGGAGCCATTGCCGTTGATATGGCAACAATCGTATCACTGTAGATCTCTGACATATGCATCACCACTTCCTGGATAAAAAACGATAAATAAAAATAACCGCTCAAAAAATGAGCGCGAAACTTCATTATCATTTATATCACAAATTGACGGTAAACACAAAAAAAACTGCCTGCCGGACACCCGCGAACGCTCTCACGCTACGGTGTCCGTCAGACAGCTTATTTTCACATTTCAGGAATGCTTTTTTTCATCCGCATTCCCTTCCATTTGTTTTGATCAGCCTTTCTTTGCAGTAACTACCACATGTCTGTAGGGCTCATTTCCCTCGGAATGAGTCTCAACATATTTGTTGTTCTGCAGCGCAGAATGAATGATTCTTCTCTCGTAAGGATTCATTGCCTCCAGAGATACGGATCTGCGGGATCTGCGAACCTTATACGCAATATTCTTTGCGAGATTTTCAAGCGTCTCCCTGCGTCTTCTGCGGTAATCCTCGGTGTCGAGTTTTACTCTTACGTAGTTCTTCTGATCTCTGTTCACAACAAGTGAAACAAGATACTGAAGCGAATCCAGTGTCTGGCCTCTCTTGCCGATCAGAATACCCATATCCTCACCGTCGAAGTCAATATCAAGGCTTCCGTCCTCTTTGTTGTAAGTCATCGTAATGCTGACCGGAAGATCCATCGCCTTGAACACTCCTTCAAGGAAACTGGAAGCAGCAGCCTTCATGGAAACAATTTCTTCATCTGTGCGCTCTGCAACGGCCTCTTTCTTCGGAGCTTTTCCTTCGAAATCAGCTTCTGCTGCAGCGACTTTCACATCCTTCTTTGCAGGCTTCTCTGCTTTCTCCGTTTTCTCTTCTTTTTTCTCTCTGGACGGAGTTGGTTTCTCTTTCGGAGCTTTCGCGCTCTTCTCAGCCTTCTTCTCCTCCGTCTTTATTTCCGGCTTCTCTTCAGGAATTTCTTTCTTTCTCACCTGAATCACAGCGGGCTTGCTGCCAAGTCCGAGGAATCCGGTACTGCCTTCGCTGATCACTTGAATATCCAGCTGGTCACTGGATAATCCTAAATCGATACATGCTTTTGTAATGGCGTCATCCACAGTTTTTGCGGATACTTCCAGAAAATCCATGTCCATGCCTCCCAATTATTTTTTTCTTTCGAATGCGTTCACCCAGTTTGCTTTCGCCGTGATGCTGTTCGGATCCAGATCACTTGCATTTCTGTAGAACTGAGAAGAATCGATGTCTTTACCGTTTGACTTCTCATTCTGGATTCGTTTCACATTCACAGTCGCGCTCTGCGTCACGTTGCTCACGTAATTCTTGTCTTTTTCCGCTTTCTTTCTGTTCTTCTCTTCCGCTTTTCGGATCATCTCATCAGTGTCGATCTGCCCGATATGACGGTTGATGATTACCTGCTGCACAATACGAACAACAGCACCGACGATCCAGTAGATACCGATACCCATGTTGAAAGAGAGACAGAGAACGGCAGAGAATACCGGCATGATGGTATTCATCGTATTCATCTGTTTCGCAACAGAATTATCCGAACCGTCAGAAGACTGTCCCTGCTGCGGCATCAGCTTCATGTTCAGCCAGTTTGTGAACCAGGCAATGATCGGAATCGCGATTCCGACGATCAGAGCAAAAATCATCGCCGCGCTCGCTGTTCCGGAGAATACGCCGTGGAAACCGGCTTTGATCACATCCAGAGGTGTCTCTGTGATGTTAATTCCGAAGAAAGAATTGATCTTTCCTGCTTTTTCCGCTGTCGACACGATCTCCGACTGCAGATCCGGGAAAACTTTTTCAAGATTTTCCCACTGTGACGGTTTCAGCTGATACAGAAGATCAATTACGCGGCTCGACGTATATTTTCCGTTTCCGACAATACGAATACTGTTGTCAGAAACAAATTTCTCGAGTAATTTACTGTATCCACTCGCTTGGGTGATTTTTACCGCAAGGCCATTAAAAATTGTAGATACTCTGTTTACATAGCCCGGGATAAACAGAATAACCTGATACAGCGCAAACATGATTGGCAGCTGGATCAGCATCGGCAGACAGCTTCCCGTCGGAGATACTCCGTACTTCGCGTACAGAGCCATTGTTTCCTCTGACATCTTCTGCTGAGATGCCTGGTCCTTTTTTCCCTGATACTTCTTCTGAATCTGCTGAAGCTCAGGCTGAATCACCGCGATAACTTTCGAGCTCTTCTGCTGTTTGATCTGGATCGGAGTCAGCACAATGTACATAACGATTGTGAAGAATACGATACACAGACCGATGTTCGCCCAGCCCACTGTATCAAGAACCACGTAGATACCATTCATCAGCCAACCAAGAAGCCATGCTACGTATTTGATCAATGGCATCGTTGACTTGCTCAATAAAAGTTCCAAATTTCGTTCCTCCCGAAATTTTGTAGAGCTGGTCTATTTACTTTTTTTGTCAGGGAACCGGATCGATTCCACCGTGTGAAAATGGATTACACCTGAGAATTCTCCAACTCGCAAGTAGACCACCTTTGACGGCACCATATTTCTCAATCGCTTCCACAGCGTATTGAGAACAAGTAGGAAGATAAGGACATCTCACTCCCCGCTTTAACGGTGACAGATATTTCTGATAAAGACGTATCCCCCGGATCATGACGAATTTTCCAGGCTCTTTCATTCTTTATCCTCCATAATGTGATGTATCCTGCCCAAATGATAGAGTGCATCCGCGATCTGCTTCTGCGTGCAGTCCTTCGAGGACACCCGGCAGATCACGACCACATCCAAGCCCTTGCAAAAACAGTCTTCTTTCAGGCGGTAGGCTTCGCGCACGAGCCTCGTCAAATGATGACGGACAACGCTGTTTCCGACTTTTTTGCTGACGGATATACCTATTCTGTTTCTCTCCAGCCGGTTTTCTTTTACGTACATGACAAGATACTTATTTGCGTTTGATGTTCCCCGACGATAAACCTGCTGAAAATCACTGTTTTTCTTCAGACTCTCTGAAAATTTCATTTTACTTCCCTTTTAACAAAATAAGAATGCTGCGCGCATTCCGCAAATCTTTCTGTAGTAGAAATTCATTTGTGTTTCTTCTAAATACAGAAAATAAAAGACCACAGTAACCTGCGGTCTTGACGGATTCGATTATGCTAATACTTTTCTGCCTTTTGCGCGTCTGGCTGCGAGGACTTTTCTTCCTCCCTTAGTTGCCATTCTTGCTCTGAATCCATGGACTCTCTTATCAACCTTCTTCGGCTGCCATGTCATTTTACTCATCTTATTACACCTCCTTCACTCTCAACATACCACCGCATTGTGGCGAGACAATCTTTAAAACTTCGGAACCCGTCAATCGTATAGGTCGGGTCCTGCAGTCATGTATGCGGAGAAAACATCTGTTTCATTATATGCACGAAACCCTTTCAAGTCAAGGAATTTCAATGGTTTGTATAGAAAAAATAGCGTTTTCCTGCAGAAAATCCACTTCATGGATGGTTTGTACAAAGAGTTATGCACTTTTTTTTCCCGAACATTCTTATCCACAGTTCTACGCATTTTATGTAAATCAATTGTCCGATTTCTGCGCGTGCACAACTTTCGGAAGTTATCAACATTTTTGTGCACAACTTGTGCATAACATCTAAATTTGAAGTTCATAATTCTACATGTCTCCCATGATGAAGACTGCTTCAAGGCTGTTTTTGCTATGTTGATTCCTGTGTAAGGCTTTGTCAACTTTTAAACAAGTATTTCAGGTATGGATTCAAACAACCGTTCTTGTTTATTTTTTTTCTGCACATGAAATCATCGTCAAAAAGATCGTTTTCGACATTTCTTTCACATGTTTTCGCCTGTTTATCCACGAGTTATACACAGTCCCGCCCGGGCGTCTTTTTATTTATTGAATTTAAGTCGTGAATAGTTTATGATAGAAGAGATAATTTGTCTTCTTTTATCTACCTTATATAATAAGAAGAAATAACGGTAATCACACGATAATCAGAGGTCATCAATGAACATTATAGAGGAAAAATGGGACGAAATTCTTGAGAGAGTAAAGGAAGAGCACGAATTGGGTGAAATCTCTTTCAAGACCTGGATCAAACCGCTCAGGGTGTATAACGTCGATGGAAACGACGTCACGATACTTGTACCTACTGAACAAGTAGGCCTCGATTATGTCTCCAAGAAATATAAACTTCCTATTAAAGCAGCAATCGGTGAACTGACCGGAAAAGATTGCGAGATCTACTTTGTACTCCCGAAGGATGCTGATAAGGAAATCAAGGAAAAGCAGATTAAGAATGAGTCCATTCTTGCCGGTCTGAATCCGAAGTACACCTTCGACACCTTTGTCGTCGGCAGCAACAACAAGTTTGCGCACGCCGCATCCCTGGCTGTCGCTGAATCTCCGGGTAAGATCTACAATCCGCTCTTCCTGTACGGAGGCGTTGGACTCGGGAAAACACATCTTATGAATTCCATCGCTCATTTCATTCTTGAGAACCATCCGGAGAGACGGATTGTCTACGTCACCAGTGAGGAATTCACCAATGAAGTTATCGATGCCATCCGTAACGGAAGCAATACGGCCATCAATAAGTTCAGGGAGAAATACCGGAACATCGACGTGCTGCTCATTGATGATATCCAGTTTATTATAGGAAAAGAATCTACGCAGGAGGAGTTTTTCCACACCTTCAACGCCCTTCACGGGGCAGGTAAACAGATTATCATATCCTCCGACCGTCCTCCGAAGGACATGGACATCCTCGAAGACCGCATCCGCTCCCGTTTTGAGTGGGGTCTGATGGCAGATATCCAGATGCCGGATTATGAGACCCGAATGGCCATTCTGCGCAAAAAGCAGGAGCTCGACGGAACCTCTGTCGACGACGATGTTCTCGAGTATATTGCTTCTAATGTAAAGTCCAATATCCGGGAACTCGAGGGCTCGCTCAATAAAGTCATCGCCTTCTCGAATCTTGAGCAGAAGGAAATCGACATTGCACTTGCCCAGAAGGCGCTCCGCGACATCATTTCTCCGGATGAGCCTAAGGTTATTACCGCCGATTACATCATCAATGTTGTCGCAGAACACTTCAGCATTACAGGAGATGACATCCGCAGCAATATCCGGGCAAGAAAATACTCGTACCCAAGGCAGATCGTTATGTTCCTCTGCAGACAGATGACAACGAACAATCTCCAGCAGATCGCCGAAGCCATCTGTGTTCAGAACCACACAACGATTATGCACGGAATCAAGAAGATCGAACAGGACTACGCTTCCAACAAAGAGACCCGTGACACCATTGATCTTTTAAAGAAGAAGCTCAATCCACCGTCCTGATTTCCACTTTTTTATGAACGTTGTGGATAACTTTTCCGGTTGATAAGAATTTCCGGTCACTTTATGAACATGCTGTGCACGGTTTGTTTTTGTTTTAGCGACAGGCTTATCAACGCCCTTTTCTCCAGCGTTTACGCGCCCTGGAAGGGGTTTTCCACATTTCAACATCCCTTAAGAAGAAGACTACGGGTTTTATTAATTATTATTCTGTCTCTCTGGGCGTCCGGCGAGGCACGAAAGGAGTAACACAGCATGAAAGTAATCTTTGATCAACAGGATCTGGCTAACAGTGTAGGAATTGTCATGAAGGCCGTTCCTTCTAAAACCACGATGCCGATTCTTCAGTGTATTCTGATCGATGCTTCTTTTTCTCAGATCAAGTTTACTGCCAACGATATGGAACTCGGAATTGAGACAATCGTTCCGGGTGAGATTGTCGAGAAGGGAAAAATCGCTCTTGACGCAAAAATCTTTTCGGATATCGTACGTAAGCTGCCGAACAACAAAGTAACGATCGAGACAAACGAAAACGATGTAGCGACCATTACCTGTGAAAAAGCAAAGTTTGATATTCCGGGAAAAGCAGGAGATGATTTTGCCGATCTCCCGAAGATTGACAGAAATGATTTTATTTCCATCTCCCAGCTTTCTCTTCGTGAAGTTATCCGCCAGACGATTTTTTCCATTGCAGCCAATGAGAATAATAAGCTGATGACCGGTGAGCTCTTCGAGGTGTCAAATAACAGACTGAAGGTAGTAGCTCTCGACGGACATAGAATCGCGATCCGCAATCTGGAAATATCCGGTGAATGCTCTCCGAAGAGGGTTGTCGTTCCGGGAAAAACACTGAATGAGATCAGCAAGATTCTTTCCGGCGAGGCGGACGATCCGGTGACAATTTATTTCTCGGATAATTATCTTCTCTTTGAGTTTGATGACACCGTTGTTCTTTCCAGACTGATCGACGGTGAGTATTTCAAGATCGATCAGATGCTCTCGAGTGATTACGAGACAAAAATACTGATGAACCGTCAGGAGTTTATGAGTTGTATCGATCGTGCGACGCTTCTTGTCCGGGAGAGTGACAAGATGCCGGTGATCATCGATATCACAGACGAGCAGATGGAACTTCAGATCGATTCCGCCATCGGATCGATGGACGAAGAGATGGATATAGAGAAGACAGGAAAAGACATTACGATTGGTTTTAATCCGAAATTCCTTCTGGATGCGCTCCGCGTAATCGATGACGAGCAGGTTTCCATCTATTTTGTCAATGCGAAGGCACCGTGCTTTATCCGGGATGACGAGGGAAATTACATTTACCTCATTCTTCCTGTAAACATCAATGTCGGACGCTGATCTCTGAAATTACCGCCGGCGCCGCAATGGAAGAATCGAACGGCGTCGCTCAGTGGTACGTATGGAGATGTGTAATTCCGAAAGGATATAAGGTGAAAAAATGGAATCAATTCAGATCAGGGATGAATTTATCAAGCTCGGCCAGGCGATGAAACTCGCGGGACTGGTTGAGGAAGGAGTAGAAGCCAAGCTGGTCATTCAGAACGGCGAGGTTCTGGTCAACGGTGAAGTAGATACCCGTCGCGGAAAAAAACTCTACGACGGAGATATTTTCGAGTATGAAGGCAGACAGGTAAAAGTCACAAAGGCATGAACGTAGAATCCCTAGAATTAAAGAATTTCAGAAACTACGACAGGATTGTTCTGAATTTTGACAGTGGTACCAATGTGCTGTATGGGGATAACGCGCAGGGGAAGACCAATCTCCTGGAGGCGATCCATGTTCTGGGCACAACGAAATCACACAAGGGGAGTCATGACAGTGAGATGATCCGTTTCGGTGAGGAAGAGGCACATATGCGTCTGATTTTCCGGAAAAACGGGATCTCTCACAAAATCGACATGCACCTGAAAAAAAACGGGAAAAAAGGAGTCGCGATTGACGGACTGCCGATTCGCAAGGCTGCCGATCTCTTCGGAATGATTAACATCGTTCTTTTTTCTCCGGAGGATTTGAATATTATCAAACACGGTCCGAAGGAGAGAAGGCGGTTTCTGGACAGTGAGTTATGTCAGCTTGATAAAATCTACTATCAGGATCTGGCGGATTACAACCGGATCCTCACGCAGAGAAATGCTCTGCTGAAGGATATTCCGTTCAACCCGTCGCTCGAACCGACGCTGGATGTGTGGGATATGCAGATGGTGAGACTGGGAAGTCATATCATTAACCAGAGAGCAAAGTTCACTGCGAAGCTGAACGAAATCGTTGTCGGAATCCACGACAATCTCACCGGCGGCAGAGAAAAGATCGAAATCGTTTACGAACCGGATGTCGCGGCTGAGGAATTCGAACAGAAACTGGAGAAAAGCCGGCAGCGCGATCTGAAGTTCAAGACATCGGGAACCGGTCCTCACAGGGATGATTTCCGTGTGCAGGTAAACGGCATAGACATCCGGCACTTCGGATCGCAGGGACAGCAGAGGAGCGCCGCCCTGTCGTTAAAGCTTTCCGAGATTTATCTTGTGAAAGAGATGATCGGCGATACGCCGGTTCTTCTTCTGGACGACGTCCTGTCGGAACTGGACAGGAACAGGCAGAAGACGCTCCTGCAGAATATGAACGCAATTCAGACACTCATCACATGTACCGGACTGGATGAGCTGATTGAAAATAATTTTCCGGTCAACCGGGCTTTTCACATTGTGAACGGCAGTGTGGAACAGGCCGGACAAGCAGCTGCTGAGTAGTTAGGAGGAACTTATGGATACAGAGTCAACAGTGGTAACGAATGAATATGGCGCTGACCAGATTCAGATTCTGGAGGGTCTGGAAGCTGTCAGAAAACGTCCCGGCATGTACATCGGAACTACATCGATCCGGGGGCTGCACCATCTCGTGTACGAGATTGTAGACAATTCGGTGGATGAAGCTCTGGCAGGATACTGCAGCCATATCGAAGTTACGATCAATCAGGACAACTCGATTACTGTCGTGGATGACGGGCGAGGAATTCCTGTCGGTATCAACCAGAAGGCAGGAATCCCGGCTGTTGAGGTTGTATTCACGGTTCTTCATGCCGGAGGAAAATTCGGCGGAGGAGGATACAAAGTATCCGGAGGACTTCACGGCGTAGGCGCGTCGGTTGTAAATGCTCTTTCCGACTGGCTCGAGGTTCAGATCTATCACGAAGGAAAGATCTACAAGCAGCGCTATGAGCGTGGAAAAACCATGTACAAGCTCAAAGTTGTCGGCGAATGTGATCCGGAAAAAACAGGAACCCGCGTAGACTTTAAGCCGGACGGCACCATTTTTGAAGAGACGGTTTATGACTTCAAGACGCTGAAGACCAGACTCCGCGAGACCGCGTTCCTGACCAAAGGACTCAAGATCACGCTCCGTGATGCGCGTGAGGGACAGGAGCAGGAGAAAATATTCCACTACGAAGGCGGAATCAAGGAGTTTGTTCAGTACCTGAATAAGAGCAATGAAGGACTCTATCAGGACATTCTGTACTTCGAGGGAGTGCAGAACGATGTGGTTGTTGAAGTATCCATGCAGCACAACGACTCCTACAACGAAACCGTTTACGGATTCGTAAACAATATCCTGACGCCGGAAGGCGGAATGCATGTCATTGGATTCCGTCAGGCGCTGACCAGAACGTTTAACGACTACGGAAGAAAGATGAAACTTCTGAAGGACAGCGATGAGAACCTATCCGGTGAAGACATCCGTGAGGGACTGACCGCAATCATCAGTGTAAAGATCAGCGATCCGCAGTTCGAGGGTCAGACCAAGCAGAAACTCGGAAACAGCGAGGCACGAAGCGCCGTCGACACGGTTGTCAGCAAACAGCTCGCGATCTACCTCGAGCAGCATCCGGATGTCGGCAAGACGATTATCGAGAAATCGCTTGTTTCTCAGCGCGCGAGAGAGGCGGCCAGAAAAGCCAGAGATCTGACCAGAAGAAAGACCGCGCTCGACGGTCTCGCTCTTCCGGGAAAACTGGCAGACTGCTCGGACAAGGATCCGAAACACTGTGAGATCTTTATCGTCGAGGGAGATTCCGCCGGCGGTTCCGCGAAGGTTGCCAGAAACAGAAGAACACAGGCGATCCTTCCGCTTCGTGGAAAAATTCTGAACGTGGAGAAGGCAAGACTGGACCGCATCTACGGAAATGCGGAGATTCGTTCCATGATCACTGCCTTCGGAACAGGCATCCACGATGACTTTGATCTCTCGAAGCTGCGCTACGACAAGATCATTATCATGACAGATGCCGACGTAGACGGCGCGCATATCGCGACGCTGATGCTGACTTTCCTGTATCGTTTCATGCCGGAGCTGATCAAGACGGGACATGTATATCTGGCGAAACCGCCGTTATACAAAGTTGAGAGAAACAAAAAAGTCTGGTATGCGTACAGCGACGAGGAACTCAACAAGATCATGAATGAGATCGGACGCGATGGCAATAACCGGATTCAGCGATACAAAGGACTTGGCGAGATGGATGCGGATCAGCTCTGGGAGACAACGATGGATCCGGAGAACCGCGTACTTCTACGTGTCAATATGGATGACGATGACGCTTCAGAAATCGACCTTACATTTACGACGCTGATGGGAGATAAAGTAGAGCCCCGTCGGGAGTTTATCGAAGAACGCGCCAAAGATGTACAGAACCTGGATATCTGATTTGATGTCCGGATGATGGATAGAGAGGAATAAGGAATGGCTACAGACGACAAAGTCTTTGACAACATTGAGGAAGTAGATCTCAAGAAAAAAATGGAGGATTCCTATATCGATTACGCGATGAGTGTCATCGCTTCACGTGCTCTTCCGGATGTGCGCGACGGTATGAAACCGGTACAGAGAAGAATCCTGTATTCTATGATCGAGCTTAACAATGGGCCGGACAAACCTCACAGAAAATGTGCGCGTATTGTCGGCGATACGATGGGTAAATATCACCCGCACGGTGATTCATCCATTTACGGCGCCATGGTAACAATGGCACAGGACTGGAATATGAGATATACACTCGTCGACGGACACGGAAACTTCGGATCTGTCGACGGTGACGGCGCTGCCGCCATGCGATACACAGAGGCGAGACTCTCCAAAATTTCGATGGAGATGGTGGCGGATCTGAACAAGGATACCGTTGATTTTGCGCCGAACTTCGATGATACGGAGAAAGAGCCGACGGTACTACCGGCGCGTTTTCCGAATCTGCTCGTAAACGGAGCATCCGGTATCGCCGTGGGAATGGCGACCAATATTCCGACCCATAATCTGACAGAAGTCATCGCTGCCGTAGTGAAAATCATCAACAACCGCATCGACGAAGACAGGGATACGGAACTTGAAGAGATCATGCAGATTGTAAAGGGACCGGATTTTCCTACAGGCGGAGAGATTCTCGGAACCAGGGGAATCGAGGAGGCTTACCGCACAGGACGGGGAAAAGTCAGAGTCAGAGGAATCAGCAGTATCGAATCCCTCCCGAACGGAAAAAGTGAAATTATCATTACGGAGCTTCCGTACATGGTTAACAAAGCAAGGCTCATCGAGAAAATCGCTGAGCTTGTTCGTGATAAAAAAATAGACGGAATTACAGGCATCAGTGACCACTCCAGCCGCGAAGGTATGCGAATCGTCATTGATGTACGTCGTGACGCAAACGCGAATGTCATTCTGAACAAGCTGTACAAACACACACAGCTTCAGGATACGTTCGGAGTTATTATGCTCGCGCTCGTGGAGAACCAGCCGAAAGTACTCAACCTTCTCCAGATTCTCGAACTCTATCTCAAACATCAGGAAGAGGTTGTCACAAGAAGAACAAGATACGATCTGAACAAGGCACAGGAGAGGGCTCATATCCTGGAAGGTCTGCTGAAAGCACTGGATCTGATCGATGAGGTGATTCACACCATTCGTGCGTCGGCGACCACAAACGAGGCAAAAGAAAACCTCATGGCCAAGTTCGGCTTCACAGAGAAACAGGCGCAGGCAATTGTCGATATGCGTCTGCGCACGCTGACCGGTTTGGAAAGAGACAAACTGCAGGGCGAGTTTGACGAACTTCAGAAGATGATAAAAGAATATCAGGCAATACTCGCAGATCGCAAAGTGCTTCTGGGAGTTATTCGTGATGAAATTCAGATCATCAGTGACAAATTCGGCGACGAGAGAAGAACGAGAATCGGACATGATGTCTATGACATCACCACCGAGGATCTGATCCCGAATGACAACAATGTTCTGACTATGTCCCATCTCGGTTACATCAAGAGAATGTCACCGGAGAATTTCCATGCGCAGAACAGAGGCGGAAAAGGTATCAAGGGAACTTCGAATATCGAGAACGATTATATCGAGGATCTCTTTATGACCATGTCCCATGATTACATCATGTTCTTCACAAACCTGGGACGTGCCTATACGTTGAAAGCTTATGAGATCCCGGAGGCCAGCAGAACAGCAAGGGGAACCGCGATCATCAATCTCCTCCAGCTGATGCCGGAGGAAAAAATCACCGCGATTATTCCGGTCACCGAGTTCAAGGAGGATCAGTATCTCTTCATGGCGACTAAGAAGGGTATGGTCAAGAAGACTCCGGTTCCGGCTTTCCGGAATATGAGAAAGAGCGGACTGGCTGCAATCACCCTCCGCGAGGATGACGATCTGATTGAGGTAAAATACACCGACGGCAAGCAGGATGTATTCCTTGCGACCGCGAACGGTATGTCCATCCGCTTCAATGAGCAGGATGTTCGCGCGACGGGAAGAGGTTCCATGGGCGTGCGCGGAATTATGCTCGACGGAGACGATGAAGTAATTGGTATGCAGCTGCAGTCACAGGGCGAGTACCTCCTGTTTTCCTCGGAAAACGGTATCGGTAAGAGAACACTGTTTGAGGAGTTCCGTATCCAGAAGAGAGGCGGAAAAGGCATTCTGTGCTACAAGCCGAATGAGAAAACCGGTAAACTGGTCGGAGTAAAAGCAGTTAACGACGAAGATGAGCTTATGCTGATTACTGTCAGCGGTATTGTAATCCGGATATCCGTGGATGATGTATCTGTCATCGGACGCTCGGCGATGGGCGTTAAACTGATGGATGTTATGGATTCCGTAGCAAGTATTGCGAAAGTAAGAAAAGATGATTCAGAAGACGGGGAAGATGCTGATGCCGAGGCAGAAGAGGATTCCGCTTCTTCGCAGGCAGAACAGACTGTTCCGGGAAACGACGGAGAGAATGAGAGAAAAGATGACGTCACAACCGGAGATGAATCAGATACCGGCAGTGAACTCAGAGCAAAATTCGAAGAGAGAATAGAAGAGTCGATCAAAGAAGGCGAAGAGGAGCATTCGGAAGTCGATGATCATTAAGCATGAATGACACGAAAGGTCTCTGAACGCAGGTATGGTTCAGAGACCTTTTTGTGTTATGAATAATCCTTTGGGAAATTCTTCCGGGAAATATTTTGGAATTTCCATAACACAAAACGCTCCGCTTAGTTGCGCAGCTCGCAGATGAATAGATCCGCTGACGCGATTCTACTCGCGCTCTTCGTCCTGCTGCGCTCACCCGGAGGAGTGAAGGGATGGGGAGTCGAGGTCCGCTTGCGGACTTTGTCAGATAAAAATGTATGGTGCAGGAGAAGTGTAGATGAGAGAATTGAATGTAGAGAGAATCAGAGATGCCGTAAAAGAGATGTGTATAGATGTCAATTACGAATTGTCATCCGATATGAGCGCATGTATGAACGGCGCGATCGAGAAGGAAAAAACGCCGCTGGGGAGACAGATCCTGGAACAGCTGGCGGAGAACCTGACAATTGCAAAGGAAGACAGGATTCCGATCTGTCAGGACACGGGTATGGCCGTTGTATTCGCCGAGATCGGTCAGGACGTTCATCTGACAGGAGGAAATATTGAGGACGCGATCAATGAAGGAGTGCGTCTCGGATATACAGAGGGATATCTTCGCAAATCGGTAGTCGGCGATCCTCTGATCCGTGAGAATACAAAGGATAACACGCCTGCAGTTATCTACTACAAGATCGTA
The DNA here is from genome assembly GCF_000621585.1 of [Eubacterium] cellulosolvens LD2006. Classification (GTDB taxonomy): domain Bacteria; phylum Bacillota; class Clostridia; order Lachnospirales; family Lachnospiraceae; genus Bilifractor; species Bilifractor cellulosolvens. The sequence goes on from NZ_JHXY01000019.1 coordinate 67,020, forward strand.
GAGGGCGAAAATGTCAAACTGACGGTGACAACAAAGGGCTTCGGAAGTGAGAACATGAGCCGGATATTCATGCTGAAACCCGCGCAGGGGATTGAAGGAGTTAAGGATGCAATTCTGCAGGCTGTAAAAGACGCAGGTCCGAATGCATGTCCTCCTGTTTTTGTGGGAGTCGGTATCGGAGGCACTTTTGAGAAGGCTGCCTTGATGGCAAAAGAAGCCCTGACCAGACCGGCAGGAACTCATTCGGAGATCGGATATGTCCGTGAGATGGAAGAGGAATTACTGGATCGGATCAACAAACTGGGAATCGGGCCCGGTGGACTCGGTGGTGAAGTGACGGCCCTTGGTGTAAATATCAATACGTATGCTACGCATATTGCAGGTTTACCTGTTGCGGTAAATATGTGCTGCCATGTAAATCGTCATGCGGTGAGAGTGTTGTAATACGTGGCACCGCGTCTTATAGACGTGGGAAAATAGATGTGGAACGGTTATACACATAAACGCTGTTTTTTAGCGTTTTCTTGTGCATAACAGAGACCCAAAACCCAGAACGCGTACATAACAAGACGTGCACCACTCATTTTTAAAGATGTTTGAGGTCGGGAAGTACAAAAAGAGAGAGCATCGAAAGAAGAGATTGCATTGAAAGATGCGATAGCAGCGACAAAAGGTGTAACGGTGTTCAAAGGTTCAAAGGATTAGAAATTACAGTGATTGGACAGAAATAGCCGGGTGATGACGCGTTTCGCGCTGAAAAAGAGGAATATAGATTCGATATGGGATGTGAGGAATAAAAGATGAAGAGAACGATAAAAGTACCGATGAATACGGATGATATCAGAAGCCTTCACGCTGGAGATTATGTATATCTCAGCGGAACAGTATATACAGCCAGAGACGCGGCTCATAAAAGAATGAAGGAGACGCTGGATCGGGGAGAGAAATTACCGTTTGATATTGACGGAATGATCATTTACTATATGGGACCGTCGCCGGCAAGAGAGGGGAGACCGATCGGATCTGCAGGTCCGACTACGTCCGGAAGAATGGATAAGTATGCACCGGAACTGATGGATCTCGGACTTCAGGGCATGATCGGCAAAGGTAGAAGAACACAGGAAGTGACAGACGCGATTGTCCGGAACGGATGTGTATACTTTGCTGCCGTTGGAGGAGCAGGTGCACTGTTGTCAAAAAAAATCATTTCCTCGGAGGTCATTGCTTATGAAGATCTCGGAACAGAAGCAATCCGCAAGTTGGAAGTGGAAGATTTTCCGGTAATCGTTGCCATTGACAGTGAGGGAGCGAATATATACGATATTGCTCTTGCGAAATACGGAAACAGGGAATAATCGAAGGAAGAAGGAGACCTCTGCACTACTGAAAGGAATAGAAAAAAAGCAGTGAAAGACAGGATACGGATGGTTATCAGGTGACTCTGATTTGCAGTAGTAAAAAGTGAGGATGAAAAACTCAAAATTTCTGAATAAAACCGTTGACAAACAACGGTGGCTTCGATATAATCATTTTTGCGTCACGCAAAGTGAGCAGCAATTCTACTTAAGTATTTAAGTAGAAAGAGATAGTACACATACTTGACAGTGGTACTGAGGAGAAGTACTCAAGAGGCCGAAGAGGCGCCCCTGCTAAGGGTGTAGGTCGGGTTAAACCGGCGCGAGGGTTCAAATCCCTCCTTCTCCGTTTTCAAGAAAAACAACATCGAAAAAAACTTAAAAAAAAGTTAGAAAAGGTGTTGACAACTTGAAAGCAATGAGTTATTATAAACGAGCTGTCGCAAACAGCACAGCGATAATGACTAAGAAAAACAGCACTTTGACAACTGAACAGTAAAACACATCCTCGAAAATTCAAAAAACATTTTTGAACGATCGATGAGTATTCAACAATTTATTGTTAATACAAATCCTTTAAAACAGTAATAACGGGATGAATTAGCCAAGTGTTAATTCTGACTGA
>NZ_KK211312.1:0-42109 GCF_000621585.1 [Eubacterium] cellulosolvens LD2006
ATTGACCTCACCGGAAGCTGTGGTAAATGATCGATCGTAGTGGCCGGAACGGTAGCCTTTACGTCCCTCTTCACGGGCGTAGCGATCGGCATTAACTAACCGATCCGCCTCCGCATCCAACATGGCGTTTAAAGCCTCTTCAACGCTGTTACGGACAAGATCTTTTAATTCGGTATGGATTACCTCCTGGTTCACCTGTATAATGTTATCAGACATAGTTCTCGACTCCTTTCGAATTTTGTGTGGTAACTCAATTCTACTTGTGAGTCAGGGCTATGTCTATTTTTTTGCCCCCCGGACGGGCTGAAATGAATTTGCGAAACTAATTATACGTTATCAATTCGCAAAACGACAAAGTATCTCTGTTCGGTAAAATTCGACCATAGGGCCACGTTCAGGGCATGCGCGTCCCTTTACACGCGCCACTTTCCAGTATTCCAGTCGCCGACTGTGGCCGCCATGCGCTTCGCAATGATGAACGATACACTTCATTGATTCCGCTGAGACGTCCGGATAACAAACGTAAGAAACATCGTGTTTTCCAACACGTAAGTCATCTAAAACGTTCTGCTGAGCAAGGGAAAATAACTCTCTTTTGTATCCAACGTTTGTAATCGTAGTGTAAATATCTGGGTGGTGGAAGAGTCGGTTTTTTCCTTTGGAAATTAGTCCAAATATTTCCCAAGTACCCCAAAAATTAAGGTAATCATCTAACACCTTCTGATTTGATGCCAAAACAATGCCTTTTCTACAATCGTCCAGGATATTGTGGTAGCTGCGAATAAGCGGATAGTATCGACGTTTTTTGGGTTTTCTAGGAACATACTGCATAAAAGTACCTTTCACTGATCGCAACCAAAATATTACGATCAGACCTTTCTGTTTTTTATTACTTGCATATTACTTATGGATACCCGACGACATCGAGGAAATCCATCCTTTTTAGGTATGCGAGTCCTCCTTGGCAAACGCAAAGGCGGTATGCCCACTCCTGTTTACATACTCTCGGAACGCTTCCAAATCCTCGGTGGTAAATCCTTTTACATCTTTGAAGTCGGCACCCGGGAAATTGATCCTTGCGGAATCAAAAAAACCCGTAGCGTTTGGGCGTTCGAAGTAGATCGTGATGTATGCTTCGCCATTTTCATGATGCTTAAGGTCTGAGTAGGTCACTTCCAGTCCATCTTCAAAGGATAATAAGGGATTATGTTCCATACGTTTTCTCCTTTCCCCGCAGAACATTTCAAAAAACTGCCATCCGTATGGGTGGCAGTTTTGTATATAGTCAAGCGACAAAAAATGTAAAAATGAAAATTGTAACTATTGACGAAATGGAGCTTTGTCGCTTACACGCTGAAGAACAAACCATGGTCTTTGCAAACAACAGGGTGCGCAAACGCCATGCGAGAGAACATCACAGGTACGTATTATGCATCCCACGGAAGTGGCTGTCAACGAAAAAAATTTCGTGGGCGGTCAAAATATTTTGACACATAAGAAATTCAACAAGAAGTTATTTCGTAAAAAAAGCTTGACAAAAATGAAAAACCGATGGCATAATACGCTCCTATGATGCATCGCCGACAAAAAGGCGAACAAAACCATCACCGACAATTTCATGACACGTAAGCGACAAAATCTTATTCCATAAGCAAATACAAGGTTGTTTATCCATTTTTTGATTTACAATTTTCTCTTTTTATCAATTTATTTACAAATTCGTCGCTTGACTATATATGCAGAACTGCCACTAACGATATGTTTGTGGCAGTTTTTTTTATCCGCGAAGCAAACCTTGGCTATGAGAGGAAATCAATTCTGTGCGAGGCGCGGATTGTCGGTGGAAAGATTGCTGTGCGATGGAGTTCTCTTGTCGTTTGCTTTTTTCTAGATGCTATGGGGACGCTGTTCGAATGTACGCGCAGGATCGTTTGAACGTAAAGCGCATAAGAGGAAGGCATTTTCCGGGGAATGCGCGTGAGAGCGATTGAAGATAAAAAAATCCGGCAGAGTAATCTTCCATGGAATGAGCGCAAAGTTACAGGCTTCACAAGCATATCCAAATACTTTTTTTAACTATAAATTAAATCTCTCCCCTGTCAGAATATGTCTTCGTGACAGCGATCAAGAGCCGTGCTATCATGCGGATGGTTCGAGGAGCACACCTGCGGCGGTGATCTGCGAAAATTTTTCATTTCCCATAACCTGAGGAAAAAAAGAATAGCACACGGGGAATCCGTGGATTGCATCACTGACATTTTTGTATATTAATTGGAACTATACAAAATGATTTCCGATATGCCATTGCAAAAGTACGGGATTCCGCATATAACTATACACAGACGCAGGAATGCGTACGTGGAGGTGCGTTTATGGATTATAAAGATTTTTTCGAATTCCAAGGGATCGCGACAGAAGCACATGTCGAAGTCAAAAACGAAGAGAAAATGGATTTGGCTAGTAGACGGAGACTAGCTGCGTACCAGTTACGGATTACCCGAGCGATAACCGGCATGAATAGAAAGGAGTTTTCCGCATGGCTGGGTATTCCTTATCGAACATATCTGGACTGGGAACGGGAAGCGGCACTGGTTCCTTCCTATGTTCTTCATCTGATCGCATACAAAGTGAAAGCGGAAAAAGAAAAAGGAAACCTGTAAGGTCTGGATGAACAGACGGTCGAGTTATAAATAATTGTAAGAAAAGAGGAAAGAAATATGTATATGAGTGATCCTGTTGTTGTAGAAATGATTGATGCGATTGACGCTGTTAGAAATGGAGCAAACGAAAAGGATGCGATGGATCATTTGCTGCAATTGTTGGTGAAGCATTTTGGAGGCGAGATCGGCGCGCTTCGCGCAAAGGCTATCGTCGTTATGTTGGGAATGGGAAAGAAAACCGAACATATTGCATGTGACTTTGGTATTCCAGCTTCGGATCGAAGAGATACCCTTCCGGAGGGGCTGCGAAATGAGTGTTCGTTCCCGGAAATTTATCCGAAAAGCTTGGATACGGACGAAGAGCTGATCATGGCAAAGGTAGAAATTATCTGGTTCATGCTTACCAATGACGCGGACAAAAAGACAGTCGCTGAGGTGATGGATATTCCGGAAGAGAACCTTCTGGAAGTTTCCTATTTGGCGAAAGGGTTTGGAGATGGGGTTCGCACAGGATATATCGATATCATGGGGGAACTGCTGAATGCTTTGCTCACACACACAGAATTAACCAAGATGGAAATCCTGCGTCAATTTGACATGACAGAAAAGTCGTTGAACACGATTTTAGAGGAGGCAGAGCGAAACAAAAATGGAGATTCACGAAACGTACGTAAGCTACACGAATACGTGATGGCAGAGGTCCCGGAAAAATACAGAAAACTCTTCGCGGTTCGATATAAGCGAGGTTATGAACTCGGACTCAAAGAGGGAGAAAAGAATGCAAGAGAAATATTTATGGAGCAAATGGGAGTGCAGGTAAATGTTGTACAGATCCCAAAGGATTGAGCAGTAGCGTTTTTGCTTTCGCGCGCACGTATAAAAAAACAGAGGAAGAGATAGAGAGAACAAGTGAACGCGAATATCGCGTATCAAGTGATGCAGTTAGTCGATAAAGAATCCATCGTAAATTTGTACATTGGAAGGTATACGTTGTTTGAACCGTTTCGGAAAAAACACATAGAAGATCTGAAAAAGGATTGGAATGAAAATCATGATGAGGATGGAATTGCTTCGGAAGATCGAGGAGCGATTTTTGATAAGCTCTATGTGGAAGCAGAGATGATCTGGAAGATGGCCATATACGGCATCGATCTTGCGACCATTGCAAAGATTATGATCGTTCAGGAAGAGAAACTTCGCCCGATTTACGATCGTGCGATCGGATACAAAAAAGGTTTTGAAGAGGCGCATCGAGAACTCACATGGAGCGTCATTCGTGCGGCGGCAAAAAGCGGAGTGGATATGGCGGAGATCGCTGAGATGGTATGCGTTTCGGAACAGGAAGTTCAAAGTGTGGTGGAGGCCATGCAGAACGGCAAAGACGAAGAGGCTGTGAATCTGTCACAGGCGAAGAAGGATGATGAAGAAAACGGCGAGAAGGAAAGCGCAGGGTATTTTGCAAGCGGATATGAAATGGGACGTGAAGATGGAAGTGATAATGTTCGCAATTGGGTAGTTGGCTATTGCAATTCTCCCAGAACGAGAAAATTAAAGGACGGGGAGATTTACCAGTTGATCATAGAGGCTCTTTACCCGGGAGAGCATAAGAAACTGATAAAAGAAACGAGCAGTTTTAGTACGCAGTATTCTTTCGTTCAGGAAACGGAGTAATCGAGAAAACTGCATTCGCATCGCTATCGATCGGCTGTTCCTTCCGGAAGCCGGTGACGTTGTATCACGATGGTGCCATAGAGCTGCTGTGTTTCCATGGGAGAATATTTTCAATAGGCTGTGCTTACGGGATGCATTTTAATAGGAAGAAACACATGAAAAAATATATGAAGCCGAAAGGCCAAGAAGGAGAAAGTCGGTTCCGGGATGATCCGAAAGGGAACCGGATGTGTGTAGAAGCATGGGAAAAACAGCATGCCTGGCAGATGCACGCAAAAGCCATGCAAAAGAAGAAAAAGATGATGGCGGGGGATATTCCGATGACGAAAGATATCCCGGGGATGCCGTCCTATCGGTATGTGACGATCCCTACGCACATCGATGACATTTATCTGGTGGAATGTGAGGCGTGCAAACGGAAGGCGATAAGAAAGAGCCTTGGAATGATGCGGCGCTATGACAAACTGATCAAGCGGTATGGTGCTGAGTATGTGCTTCCAAAGGAATGCCTTGATCGAAATACATATTTGCACAAGGAGTTTGATCTTGACGAACGATGAGTATATGAAGATATTTGCGCAAAACTATGCGGCATATAGAGCCAGATATAGACGGGAGCGCTTGGATCGAAAGGAGACTTTGGAAATTCCAGTAAAAGAGTCTGGCTTGGATTCGGAGGCTACGAAACAAAGGGCTTGCGAACGGATCAAGGAGAAAGGCTTAACGGATAAGAACCTCGCGAATCAACTGGGAATTACGGTACAGGCAGTCAATAAATGGAAGCATAAAGGAAAGAGCTGTGTTCTCGAAAACCTGTATGGCTTGAGTGGGCTTTTGGGTGTACGCGTGGATGAGTTTCTCGTTCCGAATGTCGTTCATAAAGAGGATGTTATTGTAGAATATTTCATTCCCAGAGTACAGGAAGACAGAGAAGCCCATGCGGAAAATCTGAATCATGCAGGAGTTCCTTCTGATCGGGGAATAGTGCGCACAAATTCTAGTATCCACTCGTTAAGTGGTTTGGATATGGATGCTACGAAACAAAGGGTTCTCGAACGGATCAAAGAAAAGGGATTCACGGATAAGACCCTCGCGAATCAACTGGGAATAACGGTGCAGGCGGTCAATAAATGGAAGCATAAAGGAAAGAGTATTTCCCTCGAAAATCTGTATGTCTTAAGTGGGCTTTTGGGTGTACGTGTGAATGAGCTTCTTGTTCCGAGAGTCGTTCGTAAAGAGAATGTTATTGTTGAATCGTCCACTCTCAAAGATCAAGAAGAGGAAGGATCGAATTTAAAAAATTTGGATTATAAAGGCTCTTCTTCGGATGCGGGAATGGTGAGCACAGGCTTCATCAACCCGGAGTTGAATGACAACCCATGAGGGCGTGGGTTATGATTAATTTATAGTCTAGTCGTCAAAAAGGAGTAAGAATATGAGTTGTCATGACATTGGTAGAGGAATGAATGCTGTGGTTCGAAGAACCATTACATTATTTGATCGTAAAGAAATCGCGCTGGAACCGGCGAAGATAATTATTGCAAGCTGTGCAAATGCGGTGAATTGGTGCGACGGAAACGAATATGAGGCGGTTGACTTCATTTCTCACTGCAGATGCGGGAAGTGCTTAAAACTAATTCCAAAAGGAGAAAAACTATATTCCATTTGGGACGTTACGGTTCCGAAGCAATCAAGCAGAGATCATTGGATATTTGAGACAAAAAATAAATTGGAGCTTGTAACTGATGGCATGTGTGAGGAATGCTTTGACCACTATATACCAGAAGTTTGTGATTCGGATTTGGATCTGGAAGCAATGAAGCGAAAAATTGAGGAAGATGGTCCGGATTCTGTCATCAGCGAAGGAAAAGAGCGAGAGCACAACAACGGGTACATATGGGGAACCGATAGCTATTGGTATCAACGGTAAAGATACGTAAAAACGTATATGGAAGCTTAGGAGAAGCCGGTGAAAAACGAAAGAAACGAAGCCATTCACGGAGACGATCAGGTAGATGGAATCCATGGAAGATCATTGGTAACGGAGAAAATATCGGAGGCACACAGCCAAGCGGTTCAGAAAATCGCAACAGCGTTTCAAAAATCTGTTGCTGTAACATCTGGCAAGGAGCAGGTGTTTTCCGAAAATGTCCTGCTGTATTGCAACGAACGAGACAGGGATGAAGAAAACCGGTTTTCACCAGATCTCATGGTCGTTCGCAATGATGAGGATATAAAAGACGATGGAGTGCATAGCGTTCCGATATTTGTTGCAGAGATTACAACCATGGCATCAAGGAGGATCGATTATGGTGAGAAAATGCTAACTTACCTAGAGATCGGTGTCGACGAGTACTGGGTTGTTGATCTTGATCGGAAGGTCGTGATGCGGTATCTCTTGAGCGAGGATTACGCGCCGGAGGCATTCGCGTATCCTTCGTATGAGGGCTTGGCCGTGTACACTCATCCATTGGTAGAAATAGATTTGGCACAGGTATTTGGAACAATTGTTTGACGAAAGGGCGGCCGAACTAGCCGCCCTTTCGTGCGTTTCGGATACACACGAAAAAAAGAAACATTGATACGCGGTGCCATGGAGGGCACGCCGCAAGTACATTTTGATAACGAAAAAGGAGAGAAAATATGTATACATTACAGGCGAAAATCATCATGGATGCTGCGGCAGCTTGCGGAGCTTTTCGAAAAAAGAGAAATAAGTATCTGTTAGATACGACGGATGGACCAAAATGGATCCCAGAGAAGGAAGCATATCATCAGTTTCGGAAGGATGAGGAGGGGCAGAAAGCAGTCATCGCAAGGCTTAGGGAATTGCGTGCAATGCCCCGTATTCCTGATCTTGGTGCCATGTATGAGCACAATGCCCTGCAACACCGGGAATTTCGGATCTTGGTGGAAGAGCTTCCGGATCGCACCGCTTTTTTGCATGGACTTGGAAGGGAAGAGGCGAATGTCTTTCTTTTTAAGTGCCGAACGCTGGCAAACGTCCGGGCAAAAATGAAAGGAAAAACCAGTTTCCAATTGGAAAACTGCCAACTCGTGTTGGAAGATGACGCGGTGCGTCTTCGGATTTAAAACATTTGGAAATTCGAGGATAGAAATGAGGAGGAAGCACGCATGAAGAGTGAAAAAGAATTGGCAGCAATCGAAGCGTCCATTGCCACAAGGAAAGCGGAGCATGAAAAATTAGAAGCGGAAATCAAAGAGCTGGATGTCAAGCGGAAGGAATCGGGAAATGCATTGATCGAAGCGATATTCGCAGGAGAGATCGAAGAAGTGCAAGAAGCTGACAAATTCAAAGACTTCGTCAAGATAATTGAGACGCTACTGGCAAAAAAAATCGAAGTTTATTTCGAGGCGGAATCGATTTTGGATGATGAAAGAAAACTCCTTGATGAGAAACTGGAGGCTCTGGAAAAGAAATTTGATGAGGTACGTCCTGATCCTGCAAAAGTTCCGATAGAAGACATAGAGGCACTGGGCGACGCCGTACACACGTTGAAAAAAGCTATAGATGAGAATCGTGCTCGTCAAGAGTGGCTGGGCCATACGTATATCTTTTGCAGGGAGGTTCTCTGAATTCGGAACGAATCGGTCAGGTAAGGGATTTGCGTAAAGACGAAGAGTGAGGAAGCGTTGTTTATAGATAAGTATATAGAAAATAAGCGGTTAAAACGTGAAAGAAAAGCGGAAATTGCAAAGAAAAAGAAAATCCTGACAGCAGAACTGGCTAGGATAAATCTGATCCTTCGTGAAAAGGACGCGGATATTGCCAAGAAACAAGCATTCATCGATAAGACGAAGTCAAAAATCGCAACGACGAAAGTAGAAATCGAGGCGTTGTATACCAAGCAGGATAAGGTGCTTGAAATAACAGAAAAAGAGAAACAGGCGTTGTCTGCCAAGCGGAATAAGGTGCTTAAAGAAATAGAAGAAGAGATATCGGCTAGAGTGTATGAGTTCGTGGATGATAATGACAAACTGGATAATGTTCAAACAGCATGTATTGCCGACTATCAGGAGGCAATAGCACTACGTAGACAAGTAAAAGAAAAACTTGAAGAATTCGAAGCGTGGAAAGAATCGTTTACTACCGATAATCCTTTGGGTAAATAAGGAAAACCCCAGTGAGCTTTCCAGTTATTCGTGGGGGCATACAATTGAAAAATTGTGTACGAAAGGGGGTATTGATGGCGAGCGAAACCATAGAGGTTATGGTCGATCAGGAAGACAAAAAGAAATTTGAGTAGTTTTGCGAAACGATGAGCTTGGACGCATCTACCTGCATTCGTCTGTTTGTGGAAGAGGTTCTTCGATCGCATACGTTGCCGTTTGCGGTTCCCGCAGATCCCTGGTTTCGCCCTTCGCATAGGGCGGAACTCGAAGCGAGGATTTCGGATATGCGAGTGAGGCAAAACATGCACGAGCATGAGCTGCTTGAATTTCGGGTGAAGACAGTGAAAACCCCATTAGCAACATTGGAGGATACAAAGGATGACGGACAAGCAGTTGCATTTTGTTATATGGTTAATTACGAAGATTACGGATCAATGTCAGACCATGGAGGAAGTAAGGCAGATCAACAAAGAAATCCGTTGTCACATGGAAGGACTGATCGACGAACTACCGGAAGAAAAAACAAGGCGGTAGTTATTGAGAAAAGGCTCGTTCCGGGTGGACGGACGATCGGAAAAAATACGATTGGGATTATCGACGTGGGGAGAAAATCGTTTCGTGCGACAACGTTGAGAAGACCTTCGTAAACGGTTCGAAGTTTGTCGCACGTATCTTGGAAATGCATAGAATGATTAAGAATACGAAGGAGATGAAAGAGCTAAACTCTGGAGGGAGGAATATGAACTAAAGAGAGAGTTAGCTGACCTCAAGAACAGTTCATGTTCCATCACTGAAAGGTAATCGGATTCCTGTATAGAAACTCTTGTAAAAAAATGGAAGACATTGAGAGAAAACTGACGCTTCGTGAGGAAAGAGATCGCCTTCTTGAGATTATTCGTGTACTACCGAACGAAGACTACAAAGACGCGGAAGCGAAAAGATTACTTAACGTAAGACTTACAACGATAAATGAAGCGCTGGCAAATGAACCGATACACGCGGGGAAAGCGGAGACGGACAAGGATGTTCTGACGCTGACAACGGAGGCGGAAGATATGAGCGAAGCGATCGAAAGACTCATAGAAATGAGGGTACAAGAAGCCGCTGAAAAAGCAGCTGAAAAGAGTAGAAAAGGGATAAATATTAAGGCCACAAAAAATGTCATGGAAACGTTTGGATGCAGTATCGAACGCGCAATGGACGTGCTTAAAATCAAAGACGAGGATCGTGCAATCGTTGAAAAGAATATAAACAAAAAACAAAGAAAAAAGTCACGAAAAAAACGAGGCAAATGAAGAGATTTATAACCTGTTTTTTTTATGGAAGGGCATGCCAAGGTAATTATTCGTAGCAGTAAAAAACGATAGGTAGGATGTGATGCGATGATCGATGTGTTTAAGGATATCATGAAATTTGCCACAGAAGAAGAATAAAAACATGGAGAGCATTTTGCACATTCTAAAGTGAAGCCTCGATGAGGCACTAAACATTTTAGATATCAAGGGAGAGAACAGTGCAATCATTGCAGAAAGATGAAGAGCGAAAAAAGGACGTAGAACCGTGCGAAGACTTCTAAGTAAGCGGCGTTTTTCTTTAGAACAGAGAGATTATCGGAATATGGAAAGGGGGATGTGAAGCGATGAGTGAAGCAATGGAAAAATTACGTAAAATGTGGGATAAGGAAAGTGAGAAAAAGACTCTTGTTTCCTGCATAAAAAATCTCATGGAAACGCAAGGTTGTAGCTTAGATTCAGCAATGAACGCGTTAAAAATCAAGGACGAGGATCGTGCAAGCATTGCAGAGAAGGTGAAAAGCGAACTAGTAGATCAACTCCCGGTATTGTATAGAGAGGAATATTGTGAGGAATGGCGAAAGGGATATCGCAAGGGATATCTAGAAGAGGTACAGAAAAAGAGAGAACGCTATATTCGCGATCTGATAAAAGAAGGGATTTCGCGTGAAAAGGCAGAAACGTCAGCTTCTCGTGTTTTTATCGAACCGACGGAAAAGGAAATCGAGGACATGGCAAATCGTTGTTTAAGAAAAAAACATCCGGAACTCTTTATCGGTCCTTGGTAAAAAAGAACGATCGCGGTGTATCTATGACGGGAAGTAATGGAAGTCAATCTTTTTGCAGGAAATGATGTTTCCGTTTCCGATGTATTTCTTTTCCGGACTAGCAGGGGGTGCACGGTATTCGCAAGTGCAGTGGAAGTATAAACAAAATGTGTGACGATGTTTTAGATGATCCGTTGGCAATCAGGTGTCTTAAGGAATTTCTTCGATATGAGCGCGAATTGATATGAGCGCGAATTGAACTTGAAGTACGTGAATTGCGTTATTCAATACGACATAAAAAAGGGGTATTCGAGGGAAGAGGCAGAAGCAGATGCACTTCAAATTTTTTCGAATGATGACAAGCTGGATAAACTCACGATGTATGTTGTCAAAGAAAGGACGAAGCATCAGAGGTGCAGAATTTCTCTTGCGCAGGAACGCTTGAATCATGTGCTTGACTCCATGGATGACACGTATGCAGAGAACTCGATCATGCTTGATGGGATCGAATGTCTGCGACAGAAGTTCGATGCGTTCTTTTCGGAGTGGAAAGAATCATGCATACAAAAGCGATTGCCGGAAGTCCGAAAAGAAATCGAAGACGCAGGGGTTTAGAACGTACTGGTGTGGATGAATGGAAAAGATCATTCGGACGAAGAGATTCTGGAACACATGAAACGCATCATAGGTTCGACGTAATACAAGTAGTCAGAATGGCAACGAGATCGATGGATCTGTGAACAGGAGAATAAGCTGTACTTGGAAGATATGGAAGCGGATCTTTTTGCCGGGAATGTTGTTTTCATTTTCGGTGTATTTCCCGTCCGGACAAGCAGAAGCGTATGGTATTTACACGTTAAGTAGGAGAATAAATCAAATGTTTATATGGTATCTAAAAGGGTGTCTCTTGGGGATGCGTGACGCAGCTCTAGATTTTATTGAACAAGAAATGGGAAAGGGACTTTCGCGTGAAGAAGCTCTTCAAAGATATCCGGATGATTTGGTTCGGAATAAACTCATTAAGATTACTGTCGAAGAACGGACGATGCATCAGAGGACTCGTATTTCAAATGCGCAGGAACGCTTGAATCATGTGCTTGACTCCATGGATGACACGTATGCAGAGAACTCGATCATGCTTGATGGAATCGAACGGCTGCGACAGAAGCTCGATGCGTTCTTTTCGGAGTGGGAAGAATCATGCATACAAAAGCGATTGCCGAAAGTCCGAAAAGAAATCGAAAACACGGATATACAAAACGTGTTGGAGTGGGTAAAAGGAGAAGGTCATTCGGATGATGATATTCTGCACTATGTATTCGACATGATAGATCCGACGAGATATGAGTAGGAAGAACGTAGCGAGATCGATGGATTCGTGAGTGGGAAAACAAGTGGTGCAAGAATCTGGAAAGGACAGTGGCAACATGGAAAGAGAAGAAATGGATGATTTTTCAACAAATGATCGAAGGGGATACCTGAAGGGTCTTCGAGAGGAATGGTCGAAACAAAGAGAAGCATGTATGCAATACAAGATGTGGGAAGGGTGTTCGCGTGAAGAGGCAGAAGCAAAAACTTCTCATATTTTCACAGAAGATATCCTGCGGGAAAATATCACGCGATATGTCGCGCAAGAGAGGAGGCATTTCCTTAAGGATCAAATTGTTGCCATGCGCGAAAGGATGGAGCTTGCATTTAATTCCGATTACATGGAAAAACATGTGCATCATTTCTATCAAGAAAATACGATATATAAAGGCCTTGAACGTCTGGGCAAGGAAGTCGATGATTTCTTTTCAGAGTGGCTTCAGAATACTGGACGAAACATGGCAGAGGTTCGATTTACAGGAAAAGAAGAAATTTCGGTTCCGGGAAAAGAAATCGAAGATGCACAGATGCAAAAAGTGGTGGAGTGGTGTCAAGAAAAAGGCCATTCGGATGAAGAGATTTTCGAACTGATGAACCGGATGATTGAAACTTGTTAAGACATACAGACAGGACGGAAAAAATGGAAACTCTTGTGCGTCGACTTTATCACGTATCGGATGCATACGAAGGGTTTGTCGCTGCGGTGCGAGCGTATGCGGAGAAGAAACCGTCTAGGAGGAAAGCCGTAGAGGCGTTTCTGGATGAGAACCCACATGCCAGGTCATCCGACATACTAGGGTTTATTTCGGAACAGGATGATTTTTACGAGGACGCTGCACCGGCAAGGTCGGAAAAGTCCTTTGGGATGAATCGTGATCCGTCCGACAGAGCCGATCTATAATGAGCAGATCAGTGGAGCACTTTCCATGAAGGTGGTGAGCAATAAGTATCTACTAAAGAATGAGGACGAAAAGGAGTTGGAAGGAGAAGACCATGATTTACATTACCGGAGATTGTCATGGGAACTTTGAGCGTTTTAATGCGAGGATTTTTCCGGAGCAGAAAACGATGACCAAAGAAGATTATGTCATTGTGTGTGGCGATTTTGGCGGCGTATGGAAGCGGAATACATCGGATAGAGAAGAAACGATGCTTTTGGATTGGCTTGACAGCAGATCCTATACCACATTGTTTGTCGATGGAAATCATGAGAATTTCGACCGGCTAGATTCTTATCCGATTGAAATTTGGAAGGGCGGAAAGGTCCACAAAATAAGACCTTCCGTCATCCATTTAATGCGTGGACAGGTATTTGAGATTGCAGGTCGAAGCATCTTTACTTTTGGCGGTGCCTCCAGTCACGATATCAGCGGTGGCATTCTGGAGGTGGATGCCCCGGATTTTGAGAAAAAGCGTAAAGCGCTGCAAAAGGGCTTTTTACCCTATCGCATCAATCATGTGAGCTGGTGGGCGAGGGAGCTTCCGACAGAGAAAGAAATGGAGGAAGGCCGTAGAAATCTAGTTGTCCACGGCGATGAGGTAGATTTCATTGTGACACACTGCTGCGCATCCAGTACGCAGGCGATCCTTGGGGGCGGTCGATACAAACCGGATCCTCTGACAAACTATCTGGAAGAGATTCGTCAGAAAACAAAATTCAAGAAATGGTTTTTCGGACATTACCATGACAACAAGAATGTGAATACGGAAGAAATACTGCTTTATGAGCAGATCATAAGAATTTGGTGAACCTCTCCGGCCTACGGCAAAAGCCTTAGAGGTCGGAGAGGTTCACCCAGCGTTATCCCTTGTCGATGCCTTCCGCGGCAGATTCTTGGTGTTCATCAACCGGGATACTACAAACAGGGACAAGTCGGCAGATCTGGTGTTCCATGAGAGCATCGGGCAGGTTTTCGGCAAAATACAATAACAAAAGGATGGATGATTTTTTTAGCAATGGAAAAACAAGAAGTCATAATCGAAAAAGAGATAAAAGACCAAGACGCTTACGATATCGAGATTCAGCGGATGGCACAAATAATTCAGGATCATATAAGATTGGAGAATCATCGAACGAGCGTTTTCATTATTTATTTAATCATGGTCGCTGTTGTTTATTTCATTCTTTTATTTGGTTTAGACGTTTTCGCATATAGACGTCTGTAAGCCTCCAACCAAGACCCATGGCGAAAACCCTAGAGGTCGGGGCTTATAACTGCCTTGCGGCGTTGCTGAAAACAAACGGACGGCAAAAAGAAAAACTGCACCGCTTATCGGTACAGTCCTTCCTTAACTATCTCTCAGGATTTCTTTACCATATGGATTTAACTAGCTGATATAGCTTTTTATTTTCGTCCGAAACACGCTCTCCAAATACTGCGTAACCATTATCAAGATAGAAGTTTTTCAGAAAATCGTTCTCACTATCTTCGCACTCAAGAAGGACAGCAACGCCGCCAATTCGACGCTTCATTTCGAGCACGGTCTTGTAAGCAAGCCTTAGAAGATCTTTGCCATCGATCCTTGTGGATTCGCTTACGCCATAGTTTTTTCCTAACTGAGCAATTAGATATACAAAAAAAGAGTAAGTACCATTCTCATCCGGCGTACACAAAGGCTCGATCCGCTCTTTAAAGGCGTTGGACATCGTGTTCGATGTTGACGCAATTGTGATGGGGCGAGTACACAGCGTAAAATACCCAACAAATTCATCCGTTGTTGCTCGAAAAACAAGATACGAAACGGCTTGTCCATTCTTAGCAAAAGCAATGGCATCCTTTTTTAAGAAGCACTCAACATTCTCATTTTTCGGACTACGAAATTCGTCTAGGATGCTAAGAAGCTTTTGCTCAAGAGATGGGTCAGACAAATACTCATTAATATTCACAATTTTGTACGATTCTTCCAGTTTTCTACAAGACGTTTCATCTTCAGCACCGGAAACAGAAGTACTTGAATCCTGCGGTTTTTCCTGATCCAAAGCCGCGGCAAATTTCTCGGCACTTTCTATAGTCGTGATAGAAAAACTATATGGAATACTCGAAGTGGGCATATACATAAACCTCCTTTTTCTGCGTTCCTATTACAATGATACTACGACATCGGATAGAAAAAAATAAGCGTCTGTTTACAATAAGGAGAAAAGCATGCATAGGACAAATATGGCAAGTGTGGAATGGATCGCAGACTTGTTTACAACATCGCAGGCAGAGGAAAAACTTCGGAAACATCCGGGGAAAGAAGCGCAGAGCGTGCAGGATCATGCCCGTCACGAAACGAGAACAGCGATGGAGAAAATTGCCGGCATTATGCCAGACGAGCAGCCTGTGTCAGAAGAAAAAGAACAACTGGCGCGACTTAAAGCAAAAAGCAAAAAAAGGAAACTTATGCTGGATGAGTAAGAAAGTCTCTTTTAGAGATCGGTTCTGTCGGCTCAATTCGTATACCTAGGGGATTCGCCCCAAATGTTTCAGTGCTTAGGGGCCTTTACGTATGAGGCTTCATAAGCCAAAACACATTTTATGAGCCACTTTGTAAGAACAACCACATTTCTGATGCTTTGTTAGACGCTTGTGCCCCACTCAAAGGGGTTGGAAAATGGCAAATTAGATTGATATGAATTCGAAATTCTTAATGATATAAAAGGTAAAGAAAAATTCTAAAAGGAGGTTCTGGATAAAATGAAGAATGGAAAAGTAATTGATGATCCAGAGGAGGAAGTTTATCGTAGGTTGATGAAAAAGCGAACGAAGAGATTGAAATGATGCATAAAGAATTCATTCGTATGGAAACGGACAAAGGTTGTTCAAAAGAAGAGGCAGAAGCTGATTGGGATAAGCTTTCTTCCGTGATGACGGGCGATGAAAGTTACCAGAACATTCAATTTCATAAAAAAGGAGGGATTAGCATGTGCGATGTTGCACAGAACTTAATTAATAAAGGAGAAGGCCTTGGTGCTAAGAAGCAACGTCAGGAAGATGAAGCTGAGATAGCGGAGAAAGATGCTATTATAGCCAAAAAAGAAGATGAATTGAAAGCTGCGAAAGAGGCATTGAATAATGAAAAAAATAGGATACATGACCAGTTCATTCAGAGACAAAACGAAAAAGGTCTTTCAAAAGAAGAGGCAGAAGCTGAATATTCCTTGACTTTTCCTGATGATAAGATGAAATGAATACGCAGTCCATTCTGAAGTAACAAACAGAGCATCTGACAAAAGGTGATAAAGAATTTCAAAAGGAGGTTCTGGACAAAATGGGAGGAAAAGTACTAGATTATCCGGAAAAAACAGCGTATCTTGAAGGTCAGAAGGATCAACGTAAGAAAGACGAAGAAGAGATAAAAGCTGTTATAGAAAAGGTGCGTGAAAAATACATTCGCATGGAAATGAACAAAGGTCGTTCAAAAGAAGAGGCAGAAGCTGATGCGGTTAAGCTTTTTTCTGTGATGACGACGATGAAATGAATGCGTAGTCCATTCTGAAGTGACAAACAGACCATCTGACAAAAGGTGATAATGAATTCCAAAAGGAGGTTCTTGGAATGGGTGGAAATGTACTCGATTATCCGGAAAAGACAGCGTATCTTGAAGGTCAGAAGGATCAACGTAAGAAAGACGAAGAAGAAATACAAGCCTTGAAAACTAATATTGAAAAGATGCGTGAAAAATACATTCACAGGAAAATGAACGAAGGCCTTTCAAGAGAAGAGGCAGAAGCTGATGCTGATGAGCTTTTTTCTGATGAGACAATGAAATGAATGCGCAGTCCATTCTGAAGTGACAAACAGAGCATCTGACAAAAGGTGATAAAGAATTCCAAAAGGAGGTTCTTGGAATGGGTGGAAATGTACTCGATTATCCGGAAAAGACAGCGTATCTTGAAGGTCAGAAGGATCAACGTAAGAAAGACGAAGAAGAATGGAAATGTGATATACGTAAGAGACACGACCAGTTCATTCGTAGGCAGATCGAAAAAGGGCTCTCAGAAGAAGAGGCAGAAGCTGAATATTCCTTGACTTTTCCTGACGATGAAATAAACTAAAAGATTAAAGAAGGTTTGAGAGAATGACTCTCAAATCTTTTTTTTGGGATTTTTAAAAAAATGATGGTTCGAATAAACCAAATCGGACATAGATTCTGTGTAGAAAAAAAGAAATCAAAAAAAGGAGGAATTTCAATTCATGAAGATTGAAGATGCAAATATTTGGTTGAACTGTGATCGAGAAATTGAAATTGAAAATCTTATGGAGTATGTTGACACCGATGGAATTGAAACCGACTACATATTAGGCCCAATCTCAGAGGAATCGATCAGTAATCAAGTTGAAAGAATCAGAGAATCAGGATTTAGGAGGGCTGTTGATGTATGGGAACTTGATGGTGAATATAAAGGTATGTATATGATAATATCTGGATTCCTCAGTGTTGCCGCGGTAAAAGCGCTCGGAGAGACAAAAGTTAAATGCGATGTTTATCCTTATCCGGATAATGAACTTGACAGGAGATTGCAATTCCTCCGCGCGAATATTCACAGTCGCGGTTCTATTAAAGCATCAGAAAAAGTCGGCGATATTTATATTGCGCGCCAGATTAAATATCTGGAAGACATTTTAAGGAAAAAAGGCATTAAGGGAAACATAAATCAGAGGATTTGTGAAGAATTTAATGTGAAGCGAAACACGGTATGGAAATATAAATCACTTCTCAGAGCCTGTGATGAACTTCTAAAAGCTGAAGCTGAAGGGCATATTTGTATAGAGCAGGCGGCAGCGATTTGTAGATATAACAAAGAAGATCAGAAGGCAATCGTAAAAGTGATTGAAGATGTTATTTCTAAGGGACATATTCTGAATGGCAAGGATATTGATAAACTCACAAAGCAGCTTCGTGAGACGAAATCAGATGAAGAAGTGGCGACTACAGATCTTCAGGAAAGAGCCGCTAGGATTATCTCGAATATCATTAATGATAAAAAAGAAATAGAAGAGCCTTCGGTCCTGGATTTTGAAGAAAACAAAGATCGCAAATCTATGACGGTTTATGATAAATACCTTCTGCGCATTTCCCAGATAAAAAATGACGTGAATCATAACTGCTTAAATAGCTTAAAACCGGCAGAAGTTGAAAATCTCATGAGGGAACACGAAGCTCTTGGAAAATCACTGGCGAGAGCACATCTCTTTTCTGAACTCATGGCAGGTTATTATAAAGGATCTCCGATAGGTAACGGGACAAAGATTGATTCGGACGATTTGCGCTCACTCAATCCTTTGCAAATGCACAAGCTCACGAAAGCATATGAAAAGATTTTGGACCAGCTTCGTACAATACAAACAGAGCAGAGAATGACATTTAATGAGTTGTAAAATACACTATCATATTTGCGTATAACTACAATTTCATGGTCGATGACAAAAGTCATTGCGATCATCTACGCCTTTCGGTCAAGGAACAGTCAAGTACTGGAATACAAAAAGAAAAAGGGGTTCTATTTGTATCTGTTGCAAGTGAATGGATTCCTTCCATGCTGTTATCGTATGTCACGGTTACTTTTTACAGTGTTTTATATGCATAAAAATTGGACATAATTTATGCAAATAAAATTGACAATCTGCATAAAAAAGGCTATATAATAATGCAGAAAGGGGACTGGGTGATGCATATATTCGATTACTCATTTCTGCAAAATGGGCTTCTTCCTGCAGGATTATTAAACATTACAACAGATATATATACTTTGCGTGTCTCGGCAATGAATCGGGAAGAACAATTTGTGGATGTTTTTACTGAGCTGGAGGCGATCGCAAAGATTCAGTCAGTAAAGAGTTCCAATGAGATTGAGGGTATAGTTACGACAGATGAGCGAATTCAT
Organism: [Eubacterium] cellulosolvens LD2006; assembly: GCF_000621585.1. Classification (GTDB taxonomy): domain Bacteria; phylum Bacillota; class Clostridia; order Lachnospirales; family Lachnospiraceae; genus Bilifractor; species Bilifractor cellulosolvens. Next base: position 18,764 of record NZ_KK211312.1, read on the forward strand.
GAGATTGTAAACGGTAACAGTGCGCCATTGAATCATAGTGAGCAGGAGATCGCCGGGTATAGAGATGCTCTCGCAGAAGTTCATACGAGTTATAGGGATATGGATTTCCGGCAGTCCGATATTTTGAGATTGCATGCGATCTTGATGAATATTGCAGGATACTCATATCCAGGTAAATATAAGGAATATGACAACGATATCATTGAAGAAGATAAAAGCGGAAGAAGACGTGTAAGATTTCATCCTACGTCGGCGGCAGATACGCCGGATGAAATGGAGCAGTTGGAGTTAGCATATTTGGAAGCGAGAGATAATCCAAATATTAACCAGCTGCTTTTGATCCCGTGTGTAATTCTGGATTTTCTCTGCATCCATCCCTTTCGTGATGGGAATGGCAGGATATCAAGGTTGTTGTCATTGTTGCTCCTTTACAAGAATGGATTCGATGCAGGTAAATATATTTCTTTTGAGGAGCAAATCAATGATCGGAAGGGGAATTACTACGAGGCACTGCAAAAGTCATTGGATGGGTGGCATGAGAATAGTCAGGACTATTCGGCATTTATCATGGAATTCATTACAACCGTATATGCTTGCTACAAAGAACTAGACAAGAGATTTGCAGTAATTGGGAGTAGAAAAGTAACCAAACAAGCGAGAGTAGAAGCTACGGTGCTTAATAGCCTAACACCGATATCGAAAGCTGATATTAGGAAAATACTTCCGGATGTCAGTGCTACTACAATAGAAGCGGTTTTGGGGCAAATGGTTAGGACGGGAGCCATTAGGAAAGTTGGCGCCGGAAGAGGAACAAAGTATGTAAAAAACTGATGAGATCTGGAAAATACAAAGAAACGGTGGCTGACTCACAAAGAAAGTCACAAGAATGCGACGCCGTATTTTTCAAGCACAGGAAAAGAGTTCTATTTGCATCTGTTGCATGTCAAGCAGATGTGAGTAGGACTCTTTTTATATGCTTAAATAATTTTATCTATTGTCAAAAGTAAATTTGACAAAACAGTAATAATATTTGACAGTGACAAAAATAAGTAATAAAGTAGTACAAAAGATAATATAAATAATATGATTGTGACTTTCGCAGGTAAAGCAGTATGGAACAGATAGACCAATATTCGTCGTTCTTTGAACAAACGGGAATGGATGAGCGGCGCATATTCTCTATATAAAAATGATAAAGGAGATAGTGCTTATGCGAAGAAACAAGATCACCGCATGGATGCTTGCCATGACCTGTACGCTGCCGTTTGGCGCAGGACTGTCGCAGGCATCCATCCTACCGGTGTGGGCATCGGAAGAGCCTGTGGCTGTCTTTTCTGAAACAACCCCGGCGGATGCAGAAAGCGAGCAGCCCGGGGCTGTGGAAGAAGCGGCAACCGACAATCTCGTCGGGGATCCGGCCTTTGGCATTACTTTGCCGCAGATTTCCGGCGGAAGCGTAACCGTAAACGGTCAGGAACTTGTCGGCTCTCTTTCGATGGCTCCCGGCGAAGCTGTCACCATCGAGGCAACAAGCGTGGACGGCTACACCCTTCGATCCCTTGCGGTCGATACCGCCTATACCGAAGTTTCTCCCGGGAAAATCACGTTTTCCATGCCGGAAAAAGAGGTGGCGGTAACGGCTGTATTTGACCAGATTGAATGCGTAAAGGTATGCGCAAAAAAAGAAGTCTTGGATAGCCAAGGCACCGGCATCGCCTACAAAAAGATACCGGTCAAGGGCGCACGCTATCAGCTTGTCGCCGATGAAGTCGTCTATCTGGATGGATCGCCCGCCTATGCCAAAGGGGAAGTGATCGAGACGCTGACCACCGGCGAAGACGGATGTGCCGTTTCCACCAAGCCCTTTACCGGAAGTGCCCATCTGGTAAATACCGGCATGCCGGATGCGGATGTATCCGTGAAGGGAGAAGAAATGCCCATCACCTTTACCGGCGGCATGGGAGAAGCCTCTTACGACTACGCGGCAAAAAAGACCGACGTTGTCATAAAGACAACCGATGAAGCGCAGAACGGACAGGCAGTTACCCTTCGAAATGTGCAGGATCTTACCATTCCCGGAGGAGAGACCATCACGGCGGGATCTGTTCTTGGCATCGCAACCGTGGCGGATCAAAAAGCTGTCTTTTCCAATCTTCCGGCCTCTATCTACGGATCACTTCCTTTGTATGAGGTGGAACTGGACCCGGCTCCTGGCACATACAAGCTCAAGAAAACCACGCCGGTGACAGAGGAAAACGATGAAGGGCTGTTGGCTGCCATTTCCACCAAGCGTCAGGAGACAAAGATTTCTATCACGGATCTTCTGGGAAATCCCATTGAAGGCGCAACCATCGGACTTTATGCGGTAGATGAAGAAGGAACGGTTGGAGAAGATGCATTGGCAGTTTTTACCTCCGGGAAATCCGCATACACCGCGGATCGCTTGACGGAAGGTGCGTATCAGCTCCGCACCCTTTCCACCGCCCCCGGTTACGTGTATGCCGATGAAAGCGAAGGCGTTCTTACTTTCAGCATTGGAAAAGAGGAACGAACCAAAGAGGTTTCCCTTTCCGAAAAGAAAAATACCGTATCTCTCATGGTGGTGGACGCGGAGGATGGAGCCAAGACCAAGGATGCCGTCTTGCAGCTCTACCGCATCGGAAGCGACAAAAGCAGAAGCCTTTGCACAGAGTATGGCGATAACGGTCTTCTTCCTTCCTTTGTACAGCTTCGGGGACTTGCAAAGGGCGATTACGTGGCGGTGGAAGCCAAGACCCCGGAAGGATATCAGAAGGCAGAAGAGAAAGCGTTTACTATCGATGAGAAAACGGAAACCTACATCCTTTCCTTAGAATCCACCAGAACCTATGGGCATGTGGATTTGAACCTGCTCTCCTCCGTGAACCGGAAACCTTTGGCGGGCGGCGAATATGTCCTCAAAGATAAGGATAGAATCGTAGCCACCATGAAGACGGATGGAAACGGAAAGAGCACATCCATTGACCTTCCCATCGGTGAGTACGCGGATGGCAAATACCTTGGAGAAAAGACCTATCAGCTTTATGAGGCAAGCGCGCCGGAGGGGTATGAAAAAGATGAGAAGGTGTACGATATCACCTTCTGCTACTTAAACAGCAGCGTTCCAAAGGTTGCCATTTCCGCCACGATCCCCAACACCGCGGTGGTGGAGGAAGTCCCGGAGACGGTGACGGTGCGCCGGAAGGTATCCGCAGGCATTCGGCATGGCGTTTCTTCCAATACAGAATTGGCAGCAAACGCGAAGACATCCGATGCGGGAAATCTTCCCCTTCAGGCAGGAAGTACGTTGTTTGCCGCTCTTGGGATAGCTACTTGCGGCGCTTTTCGGAAAAAGAGAACGAACATCTGATTCTTGGAAAGGAGGATGCAGATGGAACAGGAACGATTTCTGGAATTGATGGAGCAAGAAGAAAGACTGACGGCAGAGGAAGAGCGGGACGTATTTGCATATTATAAAGATCATCCCACACGGGGCATTCGAAACGCCATTGCTATGAAAAATGTGCGGCTGATCTGGAGAATCATTCACATCCGGTATTCCGGCTTTTCATATGCGGAAGATCTCTTTCAGGAAGGGTTTCTCGGCCTGTTGGAAGCGGTGGAGCGATATGACGCTCACAAAAACGCGAGGTTTAGCACATTTGCCAACGTCTGGATTAGTAAGTACATCCTGCACTGTATCAAACAGGCGGAGCTGTTGAAGATTCCCACAACTTACGCGGGACATCGGAAGAAAGTGGAGGCTTATGTCCAAGCGTACAAGGAAAAACATAACCATACCCCGGATGTATCTGCCATCAGCAAGGATCTTCGGATGCATCGGGAAGTGGCATATGTCTGTGCCTATCAAAGTGAGAATCCAAAGATCATTCCCTTCAGCGCAGCACTTTATGAGAAGGATGGAAGATCCATCGAAGATACCATCCCGGATCCTTCTCTTCCGCAGATGGAATTCCTGGATGCCTATCAGGAGGAACAGCTGGTCGCGAAATTAAAAGAAGTGCTCACCGATCAGGAATATGCGCTGGTCATCCGCAGATGCGGATTCTGCGGATATGACAGTCAAAACATCAATCAGCTGTCGAAGAGCACGGGGATGGTCGTTGACACGGCGAAACGAAAACTGGAAGGAGCCTATGCGAAGATTCGAAAGCTCAATATTGCTGCGGGCTAAAGAATAGGAACTGGAGGAAAACGTCTTGCGTACAGATAGAGCAGGATCTGCTTTACCGGTCTTGGGAAGCCAAGTAAAGGAGGCTGTATGGAAGTGACGCTGACAAACCATTACGAGGAGGGATTGCCGATTCGTCATGGATATCGGGCACTGTTGGAGCAGTTTGCCGCTTCGTCTTCCAAATATATGGTTATCGACTGTGAGGACATCCGGGAAGCGACGCTGGTTTATGGCAATCTGAAATATCACGGGAGAGATTTTGCGGGGATTTCGATCCACAAGAAAGCGGGAAGGAGGCGGAAGAAAAAGCAGGTGTATCTGAAAAAAGAGGAATCCGCAGTATACCTATAAAATTATTTATATATAGTATACGAATATGCTGTATAATAATTTTAGAAGAATACTGTCGATACACAAACGAAGGGAATTCCCGAAAGGAGTAAGCCATGACAAAGAGATATATGATCCTCGTACTTGCCGGAATGTTACTTGCAACCACTACCGGTTGCGGATCCAAGGTGGTGGAATCTGCGGAAAAAGTGACCGCATCCGTGTCCACCAGTGTCACAAAGAACGAGGAAAAAGAAGCAATCTCTGTGGCATCCTCCGAGGCAAAGAAGCTGGACGAAGCATCCATAAAGGATGTCATCACCGGCCTTACGGATCGCAAAGTAAAACAGGATGCCAAAGACGTAAGCTTTCTTTCCGGGATTCTCTTTGACGGAGACATTGTAAAAGAGGTTACGGTGGACGATTCGGCAGTGGATGTGACAAAAGAAGGAACCTATGTGGTCACCTACCGCATCACCGTGGATCCTGAAAAACTTGGAGCATATGAAAAAACCTCATTTCGGGGAAAGGTAGATTCCACCATCGAAGTAAAGCGGCAGGTGTTCATTCTTTCCAAAGAAGAGGCCGTAAAATATGCGGACGCGGGAGAAGCTGTGTACGATACCGGCATGCAGCTCGTACCGCGCTTTGACGGAACGGCGGTGAAGCTTCCGGAGAGGGAAATCCCCAAATCCTGTCAGGAAAAGGGAACGGATCCCATCGATGCCGCAAGTGGGAAGCCCATGGAAAAGGCACCCAAAAAGGAAGTAACGCCCACGAAACAGGCAGAGAAAAAGGAAGCTTCCAGAGAGGAAAAGAAAGCGGAAGAAAGAACGACAAAGACCGCGTCTTCCGAATCAAAGGCTTCCTCCAACGTGACAACATCCTCCGCCAAAAAGTCCGGGAAGGGGCACTATGAGACCTGCACCGTGACGGATCGGGCGGCATGGACGGAGACGGTCGTGGACAAAGAAGGATACAACGAGAGAGTAGCGGCAGGAACAAAGACGGTGGTGGATCAGCCGGAATGGGATGAGAACATACCGTATTACACCTATATGTGTGGGTGTGGGGCAGAGTTTACAAGCAGTGCGGCACTGACTGCTCACTATGAGGCCTATGATAGGGAGCCACCGCATGACACAGATGCGGTAATTACCCGGTACAATACCGTGCATCATCCGGCAGTCACCCATGAGGAACCGGAGTACAAGGACATCTGGCATCCGGCGGTGACGCATACCGTCAACCATCCGGCGCAGACCCACACAGAGAAAGTCTGGGTGGAAGAGTAACAAACAGTACGAAGAACGAAACAGATACATCAAAGAGAAAAACGAAAAGAAAGGAAAAAAGAAAAACCGAAGATAACTGCGGGCAATACGCTGTAGAAATTGAATAAGAATGAGAGAGGAGAGTACTTTATGGTTAACGTGAAACGCAAAGTTCTTGCTTGGATCCTATCGGTACTCACGATTCTTGCGTCGTGTGCAGGAGCAGTGGTTCCATCCTTTGGTGAGGAAGTCATTGCTTCATCCTCCGCACAGGAGCCTCCGAAGGTTCAGGTCTTGGTCGATGTCGAGACCTGTGGCGGATCGGTTGTTGTCGGTGAAGGCACAAAAGATCAAGTAACTCTTTGCAGGAACGAAGATGGAGTCTTACGGGAAGTGGACGCATCCGGGGAAGAGATGGTTCTGGACGAGCCGGCGCTTCTGATCCGGGATGTTGGAGAGGTGCTTCCCATCCGGGCAGTGAGCGAGAAAGGCTATGAGGTTGCATCCTATACGGTTCAAAGCAGCCTTGGAGAAGAAGAAAACCTCTTTCCACAAAGTGATTCTTGTTATTTTGAAGTGATTGCAGATACGAACAAAGCAGTATCGGTTCGATTTGAAAAAAAGGAAGAGGTACAGAAAAGTTCAGCCGGCAAATCGGATGAAAAAGAAAAGAAGGTGGAGAAGACACCCACACCGACAAAAGAGGCGAAACGGGAAGCGAAGATCATCCGAAGCGGTACGGTAAACGGACACCACTGGGTGCAGACCGAAGATGGGGAGATCATTCTGGATGATGGAACGGTGTATCATCCGGTGTACCCTTCCAAAGAAGCAGTGGAAAAACGTGCGTCCGAGGATCATTCGTCGACAGAAGATTCTTCGACGGACAAGAAAGTAAGAAACCTGCTCGATCCGGCAGATTTTTGGCTCTCCTCCGCGGAGATGGAACTGGTGGGTGCGGCATCAGCACCTTCCAATGTGCCGCGAAGCTTTTCCGGCTCGGGTACCGTGGTTTGGAGAGATAACGGAACCGAGAGCTACGCATTCAACTTTGCGGTAACATCCGGGTCGCCCGCCGGTGCAAAGACCGGTCTTGGACAAGTCAGCCTTGGATGCGCGGATTATACGGCTGCCGCGCCGGAAGTCGGCATGAATTGCAGTTATACGGCAACCTATCAGTCGTGGGATCCGGCGACAGGAACCGCGAAGTATGAACTCTACGCGACACCGCCGGGCGCAACCGATGGGGTATCCAGAAATGCCTATGGACTGATGGGATATCAGCATCTCTCGGGTGTGGTTTCTTTAAGATTCCCGACGGATGGACATCTGAAGCTTCAGAAGGTATCGGCAAATCCTTCCATCACGAAGGGAAATGCCTGCTACTCTCTGTCCGGGGCGGTCTATGGTGTTTATAAGGACGCGGCATGTACAACGCTTGCCACCGGCTCCTATGACGACAATGGAACTGTCTTCAATGGATACTTAACAACGGGAAACGACGGGACTTCCAGAAAAGTAAAAATCCCGGAGGGAACCTATTACATCAAAGAAAAGAGCGCATCCAAAGGCTACAAGGTAGATGCTTCCAGACATGTGGTCGCCATCAAGAACGGCGAAACGGCGCTTGTGAAATCCGAGGAAGTACCTGTGAACGATCCGGGATCCATTGTCTTAAAAAAGAAATCTTCGGATGAACAGGCAGGCCTTGGCGAAGCATCCCTGAAGGGTGCAAAGTTCCAGTTGAAAGAGGACTGGGAGGGTGGAAAGACCTATGTTTTTGAAACCGATGCCAAGGGAGGAATAAGTTTTTCAGATACAGCGTACTTAAGTCAATCATCCACAAGCGTTCCTACAAAAATCGGAGATCGTTTTGTGTTTGCCCTCGGTTCCTACACCATCACGGAGATCTCTGCCCCGGCTGGCTATCTTCCCATGGAAGGGGAACTGAAGGTGGAGGTGGTCGAGGATTCTTCATCTCCAAGTGGCGCGAAATGGAAGATCCTCTCCGGCGACCGGGATATTACGCAGTCGGTGGATGCCTCCGGAGAAGTGAACTGGGAGCTGATCGAGTACGTGGCTCCATACATCCACACGGAGGCAACCGATGAAAATACCAAGAGTCATCTGGGCGTACGGAAGAGCGAGGATACTTTGGTGGATACCGTCACCTATGGCGGTCTTGATCCAAAGACGACCTATGTTCTTACCGGAACACTGATGGATAAGGAGACCGGAAAGGAAGTGCCGGGTGTATCCACCAAGCCGGTGACCTTCCAGCCAAGCGCGGCAAATGGAACAGAGAACGTGACCTTTACCTTTGATTCTACAACGCTTGCCCAAGGAGACGTGGTTGTCTTTGAGACGCTGACCAAAAAAAGCAATGGGGAAAGCGTTGCAGAGCACAAGGATCTTTCCGACAAGGGACAGACGGTGGTATATCCGTCCATCGGAACAACTGCCACGGATGCGGCGACAAAAGATCATGACGCAAGTTATGGAAGTGATGTAGAGATCGTCGATGAAGTGCGGGTAGGGCATCTGGTTCCCTATGTGACAGATGCGGACGGAAACGAAACGAAAGAGCCGATTGTCTATACCATCAAGGGACATCTGGTTTTCCAGAAAGACTTCACCACGGTTGATGGAAAGACCTTTGCCAAGGGGGATACGGTGCCTCTTGTAAATGGCACAAAGAATGAAGTGGAAAAGACCTTTACGGCTGCGGATGTAAGCGATGGAAAGATCTTCCTTTCCTTCCATGTAGATACCGCGAATCTGACCGGTGCCGAGGTGGTAGCCTTTGAGAGGCTGTATCAGGATGACATCCTTCTGGATGCGGAGGAGAACATCGAAAACGGAAGTCAGAAGGTTGCATTCCCAAAAGAAGAGACCACCTTCCTTGATAAGAAAAATAAGGAACATGTCCTTTATGCCGACGGGCAGGATGTGGAGGTCGAGGATGTCATCAAGGCTTCCCATCTGATCGATGGAAAAGACTATGTACAGGAAGCACAGCTCATGTTTGCTTCAGACTTTACGGATGCAAATGGAACGGTGCACGCAAAAGGAGAAGCCATTAACGAAGCGTGGGCGAAGCAGACGGTGAAGGTTAATTCCAAAACCGAAGGTTTTACCGTAGAAAAGAAGACCACGGAACAAGCAGGGGATGCGTCCATCACCTACGTGGATGGAGAGATCCGGGTGCCCTTTACCATTCCCGCAGCCTTTATCAAATCCTGCGCAGGGGCGGATCTGGTAGCTTTTGAAAAACTGAAAAGTGCCGGTGGTGTTCCGGTTGCCGCCCATGAAGATGTAAGCGATGAAAATCAGACCATCCACATCCCGGGCGGCGGCACCCATGCCATGGATGGCATAGATCTTTCCGAGGAAGAGTGGAACGCTCTTTCGCAGGAAGAACTGAAAGCCCTGTATGAAAATCATACCCCGCAGATGTGCGAACTTGCTTCCACCGAAGAGGTGCGGATTGCGGATCTTGTCTACTATGAAAACTTAAAAGCGGATACGACCTATGAGATTGAGGGATGCCTGAAACGTGTGGCAGGTGGAAGCTTAAAAGAGACGGATGTCCGGGACGATGCGGGAAATCCGGTGACAAAGAAGATAACCTTCCGCACACCCAAGAGCCAGGAGAATGTGGTAAGCGGCTATGTGCCGGTGATCTTTACCTTCTCCGGCGTAAAGCTGAACACCACAACCATGGTTGCCTTTGAGAAGGTGACAAGGGAAGGGCAGGAAGTCTTTGTGCATGAGGATCTGCACAGCCTTCCGCAGACGGTTTATGTGCCTTCCATCAAGACCAATGCCGCCGACGCGGCTACGCTGGATAAAGAGGGACTTCGATCCAAGAGTGCCTATGTCATCGATCAGGTGATCTACGAGAACCTGACCGAGGGCGAGACCTATCAGCTAAAAGCCATGCAGATGGATAAGAGCATGGAAGCGGCACTTCCGGGAGCTGCCACTGAGGGAAGCTTTACCGCCGGTGTAAAAAACCAGTTCCTGATGCCGGATGGAAGCACCAAGATCTCCGATCTGGAGAGTATAAAAGCGGATCTTACATCTTCCATGTCCGAAGATGCAAACATCCAAAAGACGGATACAGATGTAACAGAAGCAGAGGCGCGGTGCGGAAAAGAGATCCAGGAAGGCATCTATGAGGTAACGCCAAATGCGTGGACGCTTTCGGAAGGAGAAGGAACATGGGGCTATGTCCATGTCTACGAAGGTGAGCCAAAAGAAGATGGAAGCAACCTGAAGGCGGTGCTTTCTTCTACCAAGACCGAAAAGGTATCGGTAAAAGAAGGCGATGTGATCCGGTACTTTAATGTAAATCTTCGAAAGATCGAAACTTCCGAAGGGGAAACCTATACCATCGATCCTTCCCTTATCGAAAAAGTAAAGCAGGACCTTGAGCAGGCGGGAAAAGCCGCAGAAGCCGAAGGTGCGTCCAAGACAATCGTGACCGGAACGCCTTCTCTTCCGGAAGTGGATACGCTCGTGGAAAACGGACGGGCATCTGGCTGCGTCTACGTGGTCATCCCCGTGGATGCCACCAAGCTTTCCGGCGTGGAGACGGTTACCTTTGAGAAGCTGTATACCACCGGCGAGAAGTCGAAGATGCTGGCGCATCATGAGGATCTGGAGGATACCTCTCAGAGCGTTCGCTATCCGAAGATGGGAACCACCGCGACGGTGGGCGGCGCGCATGTGGCAAGTCCTTCCAAGACGACTACACTCATCGATACCTGCGCCTTTGAAGGTCTTACCCCCGGCGTGGAATATCTTCTTACCGGCATTGCCATGGACAAGGCAAGCGGTAAGCCGGTGATGGTAAACGGCAAAACGCTGACGGCGGAGGCGACGTTTACGGCTTCCACTTCCGATGGAAGCGCCAATGTCACCTTCACCTTTGATTCTTCTTCTCTGGATGGAAAAGAGATCGTCATCTTCGAGAGTCTGATGCAGGCAAAGACCGGAAGAATCGTGGCTGAGCACAAGGATCTTTCGGATGTGGGTCAGACTGTAAAGTTCGAGAAGACAGAGACTCACTCCGGGACGGAGATGTCCAAAACCCCGAGCGCAGGGCGCACCCTTTCGGCGGTGCAGACCGGAGATCTTCCATTGATCCCGCTTGCGGCGGGCGCAGGAACATCCGGGCTTTTGATGCTTGGCGTGGCGTTCTCCATGCGAAAGAGAAAGAAATAGGCGAAATACAAACGTATAGGGCAGAGGGACCACCTCTGTCCTTTTTTTATCCAAAAATGAGAAAGGAACACGCAAATGAGAAAGAAAACAGCGCTTCCCATCCTTGTTTTTTCGGCTGTGATCTTTTGTATCTGCACGGGTGTCCTTGGCATCAAGGGCGTGCAGTATGCGACAAGCAGAAGAGCCTATGAGGCGTATCAAAGGGAAGCCAAATGTGAGGATCTGCAAGGAGCGGAACCTGAAAAACAGACAAACAGACCGATCCACTGGGAGGCATTTGCAGGGATGGACGTGGTGGCATGGCTTTCTTTGGATGATCTCTCTTATCCGGTCTGCCAGGATACGAACAATGCGTTTTATCTGCATCATCTGCCGGATGGTTCCTACAACTTCGGGGGATCTATCTTTTTGGATAAGGACAATGACGCGTCCCTTTCAGATGCCAATAGCGTCATTTATGGCCACAACATGTCGGATGGTTCCATGTTTGGTTCTCTGGAAGAACGATTTGTAAAAAAGCCCTGCCCGAATCATACCTTCTCTTTGTTTCTGCCGGATGGAACCAGACACCTCTATCAGGTATCTTCCGTGCAGATCACAAAGGAAAACGCCAAGGCGTATCAGACAAGCTTTCCGACGGTGGGGGATTTTGTAGCCTATCAAAACGAGATGGCGAAGGATTCACTGTATGCCAATGATCAGGACATAAAGGAAGAAAATCACATGGTGACCCTGTCCACATGCTACGGATCGGCTGGAACAGACCGGCGGCTGTTGATACAGGGAAGAGAAGTTGCCGTGGAGCAGGTACAGGAGGCGGTGCCGGATGCTTTCTATAAGAACAAAACGATGAAACAAAGGAGGAAATAGATCCATGAGAAGACGAATGGGAAAGCTGCTTGGCATTATCCTTGCGGTATCGGTCGTAATCTATCCGGCGGCAGTCTATGCTACGGACGAGCCGGAAGCGGAATGCGTGGTAGAAGAGGCTTATGAAAATGAGGAAGTGGCGGAGCCGATACCGGATGAGGAATTGCCACTGGAAGAAGAGAAACCGGAAACGGTGGAAGAAATGGAAGAGACGGAGGTTTTGCAGATGGATCCTTCGGAAGAGATCGAGGAAGTGCCGGAGGAAACAACACCGGAGGATGGATCCGAAGAAGATGATGATGAGGAGGAGAATGGTTCCAACGAAGACTTGCTTGCCACGGTGCATCTGGTCGATCTGCCGGATTTTCCTAAGGACTGGCGGATGAAACAGATCGATGCCATAAAATCTATGGCGAAACGGGAAGGCGTGGTCTTGGAAGAAAAACGAGAGGGCGCAAAGGTTGTCGGTCATTTCAAGGCGGGCAATGTGGTCTATGTGTTGGAGGATCTGGATGACGGATGGATTTATCTGGAATCCGGCAGGGTGCGGGGCTTTGGAAGACGGGAGGACTTTGCAGACAGGCAAGAGGAAGAAAAAGAGAGGGAACGGCTGATGAGGGAAGACGTGGCAAAAGGGCAGATGCCGGATCTTTCAAGGTTTGCGGAGACTGCCTCCCCGGATGTTCCATGGACGGAAAACGCGGCATTTCTTTATACCCACATGACAAGTGAAGCGGTACTGGCAAAGAAGGTCTATGGCCTTGCAAATGACATCCTGTCCATGAAAGAAGAACCTTCAGACGCATCCAGAACGGTGGCGGAAGTTTCCGCGGGAGGTCTTCTGTTTCTGCTCCAAGATAAAGGAGACTGGTGCTATGTGGAATCCGGCAACACCAAGGGCTTTGTAAGGAAGGAAGCGATCCGGTCTGGAAAAGACGTGGACGCGGAAGTATCCGGCAGGGAAGAGGACTTTTCACAGGCAAAAACCATCGTGGATCCCATGGAGAACAGGGCACTGTACGAGACTTTTACGTCTGTAAAACGGGAACAGCAGCTGCACCCGGACAGGGAGAGGATCCTTGATCTTGCTGCCTCTGCCATTGGCTGTCCGTATGTTTGGGGCGGCACGGATCTGTATCAGGGCTGTGACTGCTCCGGGTTTGTGCAGCGCATCTATGGCACGTTTGGATACGTGCTCCCCAGAGTGGCAGAAGCGCAGGCCTATGCGGGCGTGCAGATTCCATGTGAGAAGGTACTTCCCGGGGATCTGATCTTCTATGCAAAGAAGGGAAAGATTTATCATGTGGCAATTTATGCTGGGGATGGAAAGACCATCGAGGCGTATGGAGAAGCTGAAGGGATCATCATGGCGAATGCCTTCGGGAGAGATGAGATCTGGGCGGTGAGAGTGATTGATGATTAGAGGTGAAAAGGATAGATTTGGGACTGATAAAGGGTTTTACTGACTTATTTTTACAGAAAGATTGGATTAAAACCGTAGACGTATGAAGTGATTGTATAGCAAGAAATACTTCCTAAACAAGAAGAATACCAGATATAGAAGGGCTGACCATAAAAAACCAACCCCGAAGGGTTGGGAAAAACAAAATGTTTTTATAGCAGTGTCATTTATTATTAACACTGCCAATTATTGAAATAACATAAAGTGCTATTTCAAGTAATGACTTAATCGTGTTAATAACCTTAACACGCTAAGGATTCACTGCCAAAACCCCTAGACTGTTGAGTAGGCAAATAACCTACAAAACAATCAAGGTGGCAGCGAATACTATGTTAAAATAATTTAACATAATCGTTGCCTCCTTTCGTGAATTTCAGAGATTATCCCTGATTGTTATTATTATATTCTTTGAGCAATAGAGCGTATATCATTATTATTTATGTTTTATCGTATCATTGGGAAAAATATGAGTTTCTAAATAATAAATTTTTTTTGTTTCCCTTATGTTTATCAGTAAACCGTCAGTCATTTGATTGACGGTTTTGTTTTTGGAAATTATTGAGACGAGTTCCTCTTTGGCCAAACATACGGTTTCATTGAGACAGCATATTTGGAGTAGCAGAAGCGTAGGTCTATGCAGGGGTGCAGATTCCCTGTGAGAAGGTGCTTCCCGGGGATCTGATCTTCTATGCGAAGAAGAGAAAGATTTATCATGTGGCAATTTATGCCGGGGATGGAAAGACCATCGAGGCATATGGAGAGGACGAAGGAATCCTTATGGCGAATGCCTTCGGGAGAGATGAGATCTGGGCGGTGAGAGTGATAAAGGATTGAGATTGTACGATCTGAATGGAATAGATCAGACACAGGTTACACTTGGGCGAAGCATGATCAAGTTTTGCATATCGGCAAATTTTTATTTTTTTGCCGATGTGTACATGATTGTGGCAAAAACTAGGGGGTGATACGTTGCCTTCTCTGCAAAGCCATTTGGAGAATAAGAGGCTCCAACACTTCTGCACCACGAACTTTCACAGGGGGCAATCCCTCCCTTTTTCTGAAGAGAAGGGAAAGATCTAGCATGTGGAAATTTATGTCAGAGTCGTGATATGGACATTATTGAGTAGACTTTGAGTGAACTTTAAACTTGTGAGATTCAAACAGAATAAACATATGGAGAAGAATCGGGAAACCGGTTCTTTTCTTTTGACAAAATCGAGCAGTAATCCACTTCTGAGAACAGAATTCTCAGACCAGACGATGACGAGTGTGGTTGTCAGAATAACTCTGTACAAATCAGGTAAATTCTCAAAGGGAACCTCTGAAAAAGTCGGCCATGGGATACTTTTAAAATGATTTACGGCTCAAAATCGTAAAATCATGATGGGAGCACACCTGTTTTGTACAGTGCAAGAGGAATTCACCATATATATCTTATGGATACAAATAATCGGATACAAATACAAAATGTAAAATATACCAAAATATTTTTAAGGAATAATCTGTTCAAGAGAAACATTTTATCGCAGGCAGTACGTATATGAGATTTTCTAAGCTCATTCTCTGAGAAAACAAAAAGTTGACAACTATTCGTTGGGAGGAAAATGTTTTGACAGACAGACAGACAGACAGACAGACAGACAGACAGACGAGGGTAGCTTCGGTCATAAAAGAAATACGTGAAAACCGTGACCATTCGTGGGCGGCGGAGATTGAAAAAAGAGCTCAGGGAAAATTGCATAAAGTAGCATTGAAATATCGCGGGAAAACGGTTTCCTATGGTGAATACATAGACACTTTTAAAATGATTTGGGCACCGGCACTCAGAGCGCATGGAATTAAAAAGGGAAGTCGAGTTGCGCTTTGCGTATCGAGTACTCCGGAACTGGCATATTTATTTGGTGCAATCAGTTACACAGGTGCCATTTTTAATTCTCTGTCCTGCGAATTTGACTCTGATTATTTGTTCGATATTATTTGCCGTTCAAACTATGACTACTTTTTTGTAAGTGAAGACCGCGTCACAAAAATGTTTGCAACTCTTGAGAGGATTAAGCGGGAAACAAACAAAAAGGTGGTTGTGATTCCTTTGGATCACAGCCTCACAGGAGGAAATCCATTTGAAGATATTACCGGGCAATTTGCGGAGTTTGACAGAGTAACTACTTTAGAGGCGATTTCCAAACTTACAAATGTGATATCCCTTGATGAGTTTCTTAAGGAAGGAATAGGTTATTCGGGCGAATCAGAAGAACAGTCATCGTTGGATGATATCTTTACCATAACTTATTCTAGTGGAACGACAGACGGAAATAAGCCGAAAGGCATCGTACACAGAAACAAGCATTATATTGTCATGGGACGATTCCATGACAAAGATGTTTCCGGTCTGCCAAATTTAAAAGATTCCGTAACTTATTCCATTATTCCGACGTATTCGAACAGTTATGTTGCATCGGTTTTGTCGGACACCCTGATGGAGGGGGCATGTGTAGCGCTGGATCCAATTACAGATAATAATTACTTTTTATACGCGTTATATATCAATCAGCCAACCATGGCCATTTGTACTACGAGTACGTGGATAACCGCGGCCAAAATCTATTATGGATTAAATGCCGAAAAGCGTGGACGTTTCACATTTAAAAATATGATTCTTCCCATAGCAGTAGGAGAGGGGATGTCTTTTGGAGAGGAGAGATTCTTAAACAGATTTGTCCGTGACACAAAATGCGGCACAAAGCATACACATTTACCAATCGTAATCACGCGGATGTCGGTTTGCGGAGGTTGCTGTGAGTTGGGGAGTCTGTTTACAAGAGCATTCAGAAGTTATTTTAAGCCGATAAACGCGAAAGGCATATCTGTCCCCATTGGCTTCAACACATATGATTTTGTAGAAATAGCAGCACTCAGGGACGATGGTACACATTGTGAGCCATTTGAGTGCGGGAAACTCGTGGCATCTTCTGCGTGTACAATGACGGAATATGATCATGCGCCTGAAAGAACGTCGGCATTTTTCATAAATGATAAGGAAGGAAAATCTTGGGGCAATCTTGGTTGTAATGGATTCAAAGATAGAAAAGGACTGATTTATATTACGGGAAGAAGTAGTGCGGAAAACGCAGGAATACCCGAGTATAGAATCGCAAGTCTAATTGCTTCAGATGCTAAAAGAGTTTTATCTGTCAGCTGTGTATATTTGAATAAAACAAAATCGTATGTGGTATATGTTGAGAAACAACCAAATTCCAATGTTTCAGATAAAGAGTTGATTCATTTGATTTCGAAGCGATGTGAGAAAGCCTTTGGGAAAGAACTGTTGGATAATCTGTTTATAAATATTATGGCATATGGAGAGGAATTTCCATTGACTCGTTGTCTGAAACGAGATGTCAACCAATTGATGGCAACTGCTGATTTAACAAAATGTGTTAAAGCGGCCTTGAGTCTTGAATAAAGCCCGGGGTGCGCATAACTAATACATTTTACTATTGAAATAATTTGTAAAAGGAGGCATATGTTTTGACAGACAGACAGACAGACAGACAGACAGACAGACAGACGGATTCCTACGCACAAACTGATTAGAAAGCTACCGGAGTGGGCTCGAATTGACCGAACCATCAATGATGTTGAAATATACAACATGAGCATCCTGGATAATATCATTTCATGGACACATGGAATTCCGGATGTTGCTGCTATTGACTATTTTGGAACGGTCATAACATTCGGAGAGCTACCAGAAGTTGTACGATGGTATGTAAACGGATTGAAATCCATCGGCGTACAGAAAGGTGATGTTGTCACTTTGTGTTTGCCGGTGTCTGTGGAAAACAATGTATTGGTTTTAGCACTCAACAAGATGGGCGCGATTCAGAATACGCCAAATTTTTTATTCCTCAGAAGTGATTTTAAGACTTATACAGAAAAGAAGAAGTCTGACACATTGATTCTTCTTGATGCCTATTTACCTTTTGTGATTGATGATCTGGAAGCATGCCATATCAAAAACGTCATTTTGACAAGCCTGTCCTATTATCTTCCGGAGAGTAAAAAAGATTATTTTGATCACATAGACTTGCCGGAAAAATTAAAAGAGATCTTTGATAACAAGTCCAAACAAGAAGCATGCATGAAAAAAATGGCAACCATGCAAAGCATAAACTTCATACGGATGGAAGAAATCATAGAAATCGGTAAAACATCTACGGAACCTCTTGATGATGGTCCTGTGGATATGGACAGAGATGTAAGCTATTCCTACACAAGCGGAACGACGGGCAAGCCTAAGTGTATCGTATATAAAGAATTATCCGCAAATGCACTTATTGAACTTCATAAGGGCATCAATACAAAAGACTTTGTTGGGGATCGCTGTTTTCAATCGATTCCGCTCACCCATGCAACAGGTGAACGATTCTGCGGACTGTTGCAGATGGCACGAGGAAAAACCATGGTTCCGCAACCGATTTACAACAAAGATTCCTTCGGAGAGGATTTGATGGCATCCAAATGCAGCTGGGTAACGGTGACCCCGAGTTTTTATTTGGCTGGGGTTGAAAAGGGGGTAATAGCTCCGGACGCATTTAAGCATGTGACAAGACCATGTTCGGGTGGAGAGCCCTTAACCAAGAGTAATGTTATCCTGATTGACAATTGGTTAAAAAAGAATGGCTGTAAAACGAGACTGTCCATCGGAGGGGGAGCCGCTGAAGATGGCTCCAGCACAATAACCAGCTATTTTATGGATGAAAGAACAAAAACCAACGAAACAGGTTATCCTGTAGAACCCGGAATTCGAGCCAAGATTGTTGATCAGAACGGAAAAACTGTGCCAAAGGGACAACGAGGAAAGTTCCATGTGACAAGCCCTGCGGCGGCAGACCGGTATCTTGATGATCCCAAAGCGACTGCCCATAGATGGTACGTTGATAAGGATGGTATTCGATGGGGAAATACGGAAGATATCGCCGTGCAAAATCCCGATGGATCCTTCAACATTTTGGGAAGAGCGTCCGATTCATACCGTGATGAGCAAGGGAAAACCAAGTATCTGTTTGATATCGAGTACGCGCTGGAAACAAGTGATCCGGTCGTTGAATGGGAAATCTCGGCGCATACTACGGACAGCGGAACGTACGTGGTTGGACAAGTGATTTTGAAAGATGAGTATAAGAATAAACCCAAAGAAGTCATTGAAATGCTTTGCAAAAAATACCATTTGGATTCGGTGAAGATCTACAAGGAATTTGAAATGAGTGATGTGACCGGAAAACGTGACTATCAATTACTGAAGAATGACAAGGAAGGATATTATTGCGTTCACAATGGGGAACTGTGTGAAGTTTCCTATGCGAACAACAAAAGACAATATGTGACGAAATGCCAAAATAATGCTTGAACAGCAGAATGAGAGGGAAAATACTTGGCAGACAGACAGACAGACAGACAGACGGGATACCCGTCGGTCGAAAAACCATGGATGAAGTATTATTCTGAAGAAGCAATTCATACCACCATACCGGAGTGTTCGATTTACGAATACATGTATCAAAACAATAAGGATTATCCGCAGGACATCGCACTCAATTATGTTGGTCGAAAAATGACATATGCATCACTATTTGAAAATATTGATAAGACAGCTGCGGCGTTTGTAAACCTTGGAGTAACAGAACATGAGATCGTAACCATTGCTTTGCCAAGCATCCCGGAGGCGTTATATTGCGTATATGCGCTGAATAAAATTGGCGCTGTGGCAAACATGATTCATCCACTGGCCGGCAGAAGCGAAACGATCCATTATATCAATGAAGTCCAAAGCCGAGTCGTTGTAATCTTTGACAAAACCTATGAGACATTAAAAGACATAACAGAGGAATCTTCTGCAGAGCAGGTGATCGTAGCCTCTCCGGGAGACTCCTTGTCGTTGCCACTGAAAATCGCTTATACCCGAAAGGTGAAAAGACCACATCTAGATGGCAAAGTATTCTTGGACTGGCAGGATTTTATTAAGAACGGAAAAAATTCTGTGATTCCAGACCATAAGAAAGATTGCCATCGCATGGCGATCATTTCTCATACCGGAGGAACGACCGGCGTACCGAAAGGGGTTATGTGCTCGGATGTCAGCTGTAACTCCTTGATGTGGCAGATTGTCTGCAATTTAGAATACGATCGACAGGAAATCTGTATGGCTGTCCTGCCGCCTTTTGTAAACTATAGCCTCGTGGAGTCCATGATGGGCATGCTTGCGGTCGGTTTTCAGGTTGTTCTTCTTCCAAAGTATGAACCTGATCAATTCGTAAAGTATGTCAGAAAGTATCATCCGAATGATATCCTATCTATTCCTCCATACTGGGAGGCGCTACTTAATATCAAAGATATTGAGAAAGAAGACTTATCCTGCCTGAAACATCTGATTTACGGTGGGGAAGCAATGAGTAAGGAAACCGAGGAAGCGATTAATAACTTACTGCATCGGTGTGGCGCAAAAACAGAATTATGCAAAGGAATTGGCGCAACAGAAATGGTAGGAGGAGCAACAGTGTCCTATAAGGGATGCAATCCACCGGATAGCGTGGGCATACCGATGGTACATACGAACTGCAAAATCGTTATCCCGGGAACAACCGAAGAACTTACCTATTACGAGGAAGGCGAAATCTGTTTTTCCGGCGATACGTTAATGCTGGGATATTACAACAACAAGGAGGCAACGGATGAGGCGATTCAGTTGCACTCAGATGGACATCGTTGGCTCCATACGGGTGATATCGGGTATATATCGGAGGACGGCATTCTCTTTGTCACGGGAAGAATAAAGCGTATTCTGATGACCAAAGATGACGATGGGCAGGTTACGAAGCTGTTTCCGGAACGGATCGAGAAAGTGGTGAGTACAAATCCTGCGGTTGATTTATGTTGTGTTGTGGGAGTTCCGAATGAAAAACGAATCAATTATCCCAAGGCCTTTGTCATCCTGAACGAGGAGGATGAGCAACCGGAAGAAATTCGCAGAAGTATCCTTACAACATGTAAATCCGCTCTGCCAGAATATATGGTGCCGGATGAAATTGAGTTTCGATCAGAACTTCCACGAACCGAGCGAGGAAAAGTAGATTATAGGGCACTGGAAGAAGAGGTTCATAAGATCATCTAAAGCTTTGAAGGGAACCGCGTATGGAGATTGTGCAATAACTGGTAATTGTCGGAATGACAGAATTGTGAAAAAACACAATATTTCTATAAGGTCGCATTGGGCTATACAAAACCGAACATGGGGGGATTATTGCTAAATGAGCGATATGGCAAAGATAATCTATCGCTACAGCGATGCGGCAGATCGCTATTTCAAAAAGTAATCCGAATGAGTTGTCACTGCGGTGGCAACTCATTCTTTGTAGAGAGGAGAACTCTACAGAAAACCCGGTCGCTATTTTTCGCGACCGGGTACATTTATCGTAAATCCAATATTGCATGATACAAAACACTATTGAAGCAGAGAAAGAACTCCCTGACCAGACTGATTCGCCTGTGCAAGCATCGATTGAGCAGCCTGAGAAAGAATGTTGTTTTTCGTGTATGCAGCCATCTCTTTAGCCATATCCGTATCCCGGATCCGTGATTCGGCTGCAATGGTATTCTCAGAAGTTACCTGAAGGTTATTGATCGTATGTTCCAGACGGTTTTGTTTTGCACCCAGTTCTGCTCGATATCTGGATACATGATCAATGGCTGTCTGGATGTTCTTAATGACGCGGTTCGCATTGGATGTTACATCGTCGCCGTCAACGCCGGATGCAGTGACCTGGATGTACTCCTTGCCGTCATTAAGACTATCGGCGGTTTCGCCTTTGCATTTCTGAACACCGTCGAGAATAGTATAAGCCTCTCTAAGTGCCGCTGACATAGCATTACCATTCGTATGTGTTACTTCTGTGAACAAGCTACCGGCATTATGAATTGTAGCGGTATCACAATCAGATCCTAATTCAACTTCTATACTCATTGGTAGATCAATTGTTACATAAAACGAGGAAGGTACCGATATTCCAGTTTTTTCAGCTGCTTCTTTTACCGCATTGGTAAGATCCCTCTCTGCCTGATCTATATCTAATCTATTATCTGCTATAAGATCTCTGATTACCGTACGCGCTCCTCTAATCCCCGTGAATGAACTCAAGTAACCGACAGTTCCATTTGCTTCCTTTATCGTATCCAAAGACTCGAAGATTCCCTTCAAAGTCATATCCTGTCCTTTAAGGTCAAGAACTTCACCCTTTGTCGGGCCGATCTGCATAGTCATGTTCAGTTTGTTGTCATTGTTTTCGCCCCCAACATTCTTATTGGAATCCGCAGCCAGAGGCTTGATTCCGTTGTAGTCGGTGTTGTTTGCGATACGGTCGATCTCGTTTCCAAGCTCATCCATCTCTTTCTGGATGGAAGCGCGGGATGTGCTGTTGTAAGTGCCATTCGCAGCCTGTGTAGCCAGTGTAGTCATACGCTGAAGCATGCTGTGGGTCTCTGTAAGAGCACCTTCCTCTGTCTGGATCAAACCGATAGCGTCGTTTGCGTTTGCTGTTGCCTGATCAAGACCGTTGATCTTGGATCTCATTGCCTCAGAAATTGCAAGGCCAGCTGCGTCATCTGCTGCGCGGTTGATGCGGAATCCGGAGGACAGCTTCTCAAGGTTCTTGGAAAGACCGGAACGGTTGGATGTCAGGTTGCGGTATGCGTTTGTTGCTGGAATATTGTGCTGAATTACCATATTATGTCACTCCTTTGCTGCTTGTGTTCACGGAACTTCCATGTTCGGATTGTATTCTTCGATATCCCCCAGTTCTTTCCATCATGCCGCTTATTACGACAGAATTGCTGACTTCTCCATACATTCATTATCGACCCTTCACAATAGGATAATAATTGCATAGAAAAGCCACTTCGTGCAGTTGGAAGCTCATACGATATGGCATAGATGTAGTTGCTTTGTAAACGCCTCAAACCCTCTTCACAGCAGTGAAAAAACGCTTTCCTCTCCACAGAAAAACCGGCCGTGATTTCTCACGACCGGCCACATTCATCGTAATGTCAATATCGCCTCATACAAAACGCATATCAACAGATACCATTATTTCACTATTCCTGATACTTCTCAAAAAGAACTTTGCACCAAATTACTGAAGCAGAGAAAGAACTCCCTGTCCGGACTGGTTAGCCTGTGCAAGCATAGACTGAGCTGCCTGGGAAAGAATGTTATTCTTTGTGTACGCAGCCATCTCTTTCGCCATATCTGTATCACGGATGCGGGACTCAGCTGCAGTTGTGTTCTCAGATGTTACCTGGAGGTTATTAATTGTGTGCTCCAGACGGTTCTGCTTAGCACCGAGTTCAGCGCGGTAGCTGGATACATGATCGATTGCAGACTGGATGTTCTTTACAACGCGGTTAGCGTTAGCTGTTACATCGTCGCCAGCAACTCCGGAAGATGTAATCTGGATGTATTCTTTTCCGTCAGTAAGACCTGTAGCTGTATCACCCTTAGACTTCTGAACACCGTCAAGTGAATCATAAGCATCGAGGAGGGCAGCCTTTACGCTGGCTTCTCCATCTCCAGTGATCTTGGATCCGCCACTGATAGATACTGATCCAGCAGGAGTAACTGTAACAGATACACTGGCAGCGCCCTTCATGTTTACTCTGTTCATTGCGTCTCTGACAGCATTGGTAAGATCTTTTCCTGCTTGATTATTATCAACCTTCTTAGCGTCGATAAGTTTTTTAAGCTCTGCCTTCGGACCATTATCCCCAGTATCTCCAGTAAGCCCTGTTGCTGAAACAGAGACTCCGCTTGAGCTAACCTTATCCAGATCGTTGAAGATTCCCTTCAGAGTCATATCCTGTCCCTTGAGGTCAAGAACTTCACCCTTGGTAGGACCGATCTGCATCGTCATGTTCAG
>NZ_KK211312.1:42289-59233 GCF_000621585.1 [Eubacterium] cellulosolvens LD2006
TCGTTTGCGTTTGCTGTTGCCTGATCAAGACCGTTGATCTTGGATCTCATTGCCTCGGAAATAGCAAGTCCTGCTGCGTCATCTGCTGCGCGGTTGATTCTGAATCCGGAGGACAGTTTCTCAAGGTTCTTGGAAAGACCGGAACGGTTGGATGTCAGGTTTCTGTATGCGTTTGTTGCTGGAATATTGTGCTGAATTACCATAATGTTTTTCTCCTTTGTCTTTAGCGTTCTCAGAACGTCCATGTCCTGATCATGTCTTCCGGCACCAATCCTTGCGCGCCTTCCGACAGTGCTGGTTGTTACCGTGAACTTGTAACTTACTTACCTTACAGACATGTTATCGGCTACTTGGTGAGGGTTATAAATGTGTTTGCGAAAACTTTTTCGTAAATTTGCCGTTCACGTAATACAGAAAAAACGGTATATATTTACAAAATTACAAACATCGATTTGTGATATCCATGCATCCTTTTTGGTAACGAAATATTGTATAATAAAGGATATTGTGATGGGTATGTGACGCATTCGTATATTTAGAAAGGACTTGACACATATGCGACTTGGCCATACGCTCTCACAGAACAGAACAGAACAGAACAGAACAGAACAGAACAGAACATGGGCTAACTGCGCCTTTTTTGCGTCTTGCGGAGCGCTTGAAACTGAATACAACATTCGTGATGGATAACCGTCGGATTTGACGGGGTAAGTATACCCTTGTCAGGTTCGGCGGTTTTTGCGCGTATAAGCTCTTGTCAATGACTGGGTGATCGTTGTGCTTGCACATAAGGTCACACAGTCATTAGACAAGGCAACGGACATTTGCATGTAGCCCAATAGGGCGAAATGCGAATGGACGTAGAATTGCGGGAGTGCGAAGCACAGAGCAATTCGTGGCTTATACGCAGGCATGGTACACAATGGTTCAGCGGCGACCATAACAGCCGTGAATATAGCAAAGGAGATAAAGGCTTATGAGAATTAAAATGAAACGATTTTTAGGCATCCTGCTCACCCTGACACTGGTGCTGGGCCTGATGCCGGGGATGAGCTTGACGGCGTATGCGGATGGTACAACATATAATCCGGCGTCAACGTATACCGGCTTTGGTAATTTGAATACAAATAACACCGAGTTGACCATTAGTGAAGTGTCTGGGATAACTTGGTATGTAATAGCCAACGATAGTACAACGGTCACACTGCTCTCAAAAAAGAGCTTTGGGAAGCAAGCATTTAACAGTGACCAATCAAAGGGTAATATTTATGAAACATCCGATATCAAAACATTTGTTGATGGATTGACTGGAGAAGGGCGGCCGCTTGCAGGAATCAGCAGCGTGATATCTGATTTAGCCCTGATTGATACAACAACGGCACAAGGATTGTCTGAGACAAAGAGAAAAGGAGATCGCAATGGCTGGTGGCTCCGCTCGCCTGGCGGCGATAATGCGGCGGCGTTCGTGAACGGCGGGTCCGGGGGGGTCATCCCTAGTACCAGTGTTGATCAAGAGTTTGGTGTCCGCCCCGCTTTAAAGCTCGACCTAAGCAAGGTGACATTTGACTCTGCGACAAATACGTTTGCCCTTCTGCCAACACCGTATCCCCTCTGGGTCGGCGGCGTACAGGTAACCAGCGCGAACAAGAACGATGTGCTGGGCGACGCTGATGCAGGGGCAACGGTAAGCTACGATGCGGACAATAATACGCTCACATTGAACGGAGTTAATATTGCTGAAGGTTATAATGTTCCCGATTATAGTTATACCAGTGGAATATATTATAGTGGAAATAATAACCTTGGTATCGTTCTGTCAACAGACTCTGATAATAAAGTGGGAGTAACCGGCAATGTTCAGATTGGTATCGAAAGTAGTAGTAATACTACAATTTCCGGAGCTGGAAAACTTACAGTAAAAGGAAGCGGTGATTATTCAGTCGGTATTGAAGCATATGCTCTTACTATAAAAGATGCTGAGATAAATGTTGAAGGAGCGCTTAATGGTATTCAGACACAGAAATATGGGTATGGAGTCAATATCATATCCGGTAAGGTAAATGCTATAGGACAAACAGAAACAGGAATCAATTCAGGCTTGAGGGATGAGAATTATCAAACGAGTGCTGTGACGATTGGTGAGAATGCGACGGTAGTTGCGATAGGAGGCAATAAGGCAATTAACTATTTGAAAAATGCGATTGCCGGTACCGGTTGGACTGACCCGGAAGATAACACAAGCAAAACTACTGTTTCCATCAACAATGAAGGTCAGTCAATTGATACACTTAAGAAGATGGCGTTCCCTGAACTTCCTGCTTCCACAGTCACAACGGCGCCCGAAGCTAACGTCTTGACATTTACCGGTTCGGCGCAGAAACTTGTAACAGCAGGAGTTGCTTCAAATGGTGAGATGCAGTACGCCATCGGGACTAACACGACTACCGCACCAACAACCGGGTGGAGTGCATCCATCCCTACCGCTACCAACGCCGGAACCTATTATGTATGGTATAAAGCGGTGGGCGATGAAGATCATAGTGACAGTAAACCGGCATGCATTACCGTTACGATTTCCAAACCTGCGGAGAAGCCGGCACCTGCCGATGAGGAAAAGGGAGAGGCTGACTTCAAGCCCAATGCTGCCGCACCGGATGTCAAGGGCGTGGAACAGGAAGCAATCAAGAGTCAGATGGAGGATCTTGCGAAGGCCGATGACACAAAGCTCAAAGCAGGCCAGGTAAAAGACGTAACCGTCGGCATGGAGACAAAGGCTGTGGCGGAGAAAGATGTTCCGAAGAAGGCAGCTTCTGCAATCAAAGAGACGGCGGAAGGCATGATTCCTGCAAAGGACAGGGAAAGTACGAAGTGTGATTTCCTGGATATTGCCGTGAGCAAAATCGTTATTGTCTATGATGTAAAGAACGGCAAAAAAGTAAAAAATGAAAGCGACAGCATCAGCGCCAATCTGACGAACCTGGCGCAGGTCATCGACATTCCGGTGAAGTATGATCTTACCGGGAAATTCAATCCATTGATTGTGCGCTATCACAACGGAAAAGCAGAAGCATTCCGGAGACTTTATGCTGCACCGGCCAAGGATGCGCTGAAAGACGGAACTTATTATGTGGAGGGCACCGGAAAGAATGCCATCGTGCACATCTACACCAACAGATTTTCCACCTACGCGTTGCTGACCTCCGGAACAGAGGAGTATCCTAGACTGGGGGATTCTGTCACCGTTTACCGTCTCTACTACGGTCCGACCATGGAACACTTCTACACCACCAGCGCTTACGAGCGAAGAGTTCTGATCGATAAGTATGGATGGGTCGACGAGGGCATCGCATGGAAGTCCCCGAAGGCACCGACGACAGACGAAGAGAAGAAGACCATCAAACCGGTATATCGTCTCTTCAATCCATTCACGACAGATCATCACTACACCAAAGATGCAAACGAGAGAAAGACTCTGATTGATAAGTACGGATGGAAAGATGAAGGCGTTGCCTTCTACAGCAACGATAAGGGTGATGCAACGGTTTACAGACTCTGGCATCCGGGTCTTATCACCGGCGCACATCACTTTACAACCGGAAAACATGAGTATGATGTGCTGATCACACGCGGCTGGATCGGTGAGACGGAAGCTTTTAAGGTAAATGCAGCATCGTAATGGTTTCTATGAAATACGCCACAAATAGATAAGAAATCGAGCAGGTGTCTTTCTTTGCTTTTAAAGAAAGGCACCTGCTTTTTCTCTTTTTTCTACCCGCCCTATGATAAAATGAAAACAAAAAGCGCGAGGGAGAAACATCCATGCAGGAAAACCGGGAGCCTACGGACAAGTCCAAAAGGATCAAGCAAATCATAATCCTTTACTGTTTTGAGGAAGAAATCAAGGCTGGAAATTACCAAAACATCCAGTTCTTCTCCGAACAGCTCCGTATAACAAACAAAGAACTTCTCGAAGAGAAGAAAATCCGTCGGCACAGTACTCTCGGTTTTGTAGACTGTGTCCTGGATACCGTTGCGTATCTGACCGCCGGAAAAATTGCGGAGGATCCCACGCTGGAAGAGATGTGGTTTTCCCGTATGGAGAACGAACACCGGGGATATATCGAGCGCGCCCTGCGAAAGAACCGTTCGTTTATGGATACCCTTCTCTATGAATACAAATTGATGCTGGAAGAGGATTATACCGATTTCGAAGATGTCTTTTTACGAAGCTATGACCTGTGCGAAACGGCTTACGATGACGAATACGACAAACAGCTGGTCTTCGAGGACGGCACACCGATTTATTCCTCAAAGGCTTACCAGAGATTTCTTGCAAAGCGCAGGCAGGAATTAGCAGACTATCTCCATATCCATCCCGAAGAACTAGAAGAAATGTTTTGGAAGATGTTCCGTGCCAAGTACGAAATCAGGGATGAGGTCACGGCGCTTACCGTGACGTATTCTCTGGGAGGGTTTGTGAATCTTCTTGCCAATGCCATTTTAACGGCGCACCGGGGAAGCGGAGATTGGTATCTTTCAGTATTCAAAGACGCAAAGAAAATGCTGAATATCACTGCCTACGCGTACAAACCGGATATTCATGCCCTCATAGACAAATACTATCATCAGATGGTACATCTCCACTGTACCAGAAATGATGGCGTGGAAATGAACCGCGTGGAGCTGATTCGGCATGTAAAAAGCGATACCCCGCGGGATGACTTCATCATGATCACATCCATGATCGGCATGGACATCCTCTGCAAGATGTTTGATCTCATGCAGGACCACCTGTTTGCCACCTTTTCGTGGGAGAAGTACACGGGACAGGATCTGCAAACCCGCTACGAGAACATGCTTGCCGCCTTGAATGCAGAAAAAGAACAACAAAGGCGCGTTCTTGAAGAAAAAATGGAAAAGATTCAAAGTGAACGGACACGTCTTCAGGAAGATCTCAATGGCATTGAGCTTTCCTGGCAGAGAAAGTACGAGGCTCTGGTAAAAGAATCTGAGGAAAAAGATGAAGAGATCCGTAAGCTGAAGGAACGAGTGGCCTTACAGGAAGCATGGATCGATGACCTCCAGAAAGAGCCGGAAGAGGAGGAACTTCCGAAAGAGACATGGATCCCGGATGGAAAATACCTCTTTGTCGGCATGGACAGCCGTCTGGTACAGGAGCTGAAGAAAGCCTACCCGGATAGCTCCTTTATGGAAAGCGAAGCCATGGATCTTTCCGGCATTCAGGTCGATGCCATCGTTTGCCTGACCCGCTATATGAAACACAAGATGTTTTACAAGATTCAGGCTAGAACCAACACCACCATCATCTATGCCAACGGAAAGAGTGTGGAAGCAGTGCAGGCCGCTATGGCACAGCAGTTGCGAAAGGAATAAGATATGCAGATCAAAGAGGATGTCCTCGCCTATGTGCGGGAAACCTATCACGTCGACATTGAATATCTCTGGAAAAAAAGTCCGGGAAATGGCATCTTTCGCCACGCGGATAACCGGAAGTGGTTCGCCGCGCTTCTTATCGCCAAAAAGAAGAGTCTGGGATTTTCCGAAGAGGGGGATCTCGATCTTCTAAACGTAAAGGTGGGTGACGCGTATCTACTGGATACCTTGGCCGGGCAGGAAGGTTTTTTCCGTGGCTATCACATGAGCAAAGGACACTGGCTGTCCATCGCTCTCGATGGGTCTGTTCCCCTTCCCACCATCTGCCGCCTGATCGATGAAAGCTTTCTTTTGACTGCATCCAAGGCTAAACAGCAGAAGCTGCGGCCGCCAAGGGACTGGCTGATTCCGGCAAATCCGAAGTACTATGACATCGAACACGCCTTTGATGATACGGATGTGATCAACTGGAAGCAGGGAAGAGGCGTTAAGGTAAAGGATACGGTCTACATGTATGTGGCTTCCCCCGTCTCCGCCATTTTGTACAAGGCAACGGTCATCGAGACCGACATCCCCTATCGGTACACCGATACGAATCTGGACATCAAAGCCCTGATGCGGATTCGTCTGGAAAAGCGCTACACCCCGGAGAAATTTCCGCTGGAGACATTAAAGGAATATGGCGTCAGCACGATCCGTGGCCCGAGGGGGATTCCGGAGAGACTGAAAGAGAAGCTGTCGTAAAGTCGCTATGTGAGCGCATGGGTATGGAATCCGTAGAGTCGCTATTAGACAAAAATGCGGAATCCGCAAAAATGTCGACTGGCGTATTGAATGGTCGCTTCTAAAGACATATAATTCTATTAGACAAAAATGCGGAATCCGCATTTTTGTCTAATAGTCAATGAGGTGACAGTATATGGAAATACGTAGAGATATATATTTAAATAAGCTGATTTCAAAAAAACATAATGGATTAATTAAAGTTGTAACGGGTATGAGAAGATGTGGAAAATCATATCTTCTGTTTAACCTCTTTAAGGAACATCTGATGAGTGAAGATGTCTCGGAAAGTCATATTATTGAGATTGCATTTGATTCTTATGAAAATAAAAAGTATCGAGATCCGGAAGTTTTATTCCCATATCTAATGGAAAATCTATCGGATGATGGCATGTATTATGTTCTCTTAGATGAAGTACAGATGCTTGCTGATTTTGAATCGGTTCTTAACAGTCTTGGAAGAAAGAAAAATGTAGATGTATATGTGACGGGGAGTAATGCAAAATTTCTGTCAAAGGATATTATTACAGAGTTTCGTGGACGTGGGGATGAAGTTCATATGTATCCATTGACATTTAGCGAATTTATGAGCGTATACCAGGGTGATCAACAGCAAGGGTGGAAGGATTACGTGCTTTTTGGCGGAATACCGCTTGTGCTAGGCTTTGAGACATCTGATCAGAAATCCGATTTTTTGAAATCTCTATTTGAGGAAACCTATATTTCTGATATTACCGGAAGAAACAACATCCGCAATAAAGCAGAACTGGAAGAGATTTTAAATATTTTATCTTCCGCAATTGGTTCCCTTACGAATCCAAGTAAACTATCGGCGACATTTAAAAGTGTTAAGAACAAGACCATAAGCAAAGATACCATCATCAGATATATAGGCTACCTTAAGGATTCATTTCTTATCGATGATGCAATTCGATATGATATTAAGGGCAAAAAGTATATTAACACTCCGTCAAAATACTATTTCACCGATCTGGGTCTTAGAAATGCAAGACTCAATTTCAGACAGGTGGAGGAAACACATGCCATGGAAAACATTATATTTAATGAATTAAAAGTTCGAGGATATAATGTCGACGTAGGGGCTGTTGTTAAGAATGAAGTGGATAAGAATGGTAAAAAAATCCGAAAACAATTGGAAGTAGACTTTGTTTGCAATAAGGGTTCGAAAAGATATTACATTCAATCGGCCTATGCACTTCCTGATAAAGAAAAGATGGATCAAGAACAACGCTCGTTAGTGAACATTGACGATGGATTTAAAAAAATCATCATTACGAAGGATGCTGTAGCTCCGCTATATAACGAGGACGGCATATTGATCATGAGTGTTTATGATTTTCTTCTTAATCCGGACAGCTTGGAGATTTAACATCGCTAAGGGATTGTCTGATTCCAGCAAATAAAACACCACTCTCCGGAGAAATTTCCGCTGGAGACGCTAAAGGAATATGGTGTCAGCACGATCCGTGGCCCGAGGGGGATCCCAGAGAAACTGAAAGAGAAGCTGTCGTAAAGCCGCTATGTGAGCGCATGGAGGTATGGAAGTCGTGGATTCTCTATTAGACAAAAATGCGGAGTCCGCAATAATGTCGACTAGAATTCATCGGTAGGAATTCGACGGATTCCTATTACAGGAAGAGAAAGGACAGGGCAGAGACCGTTTTGCCCTGTCCTTTTTCCTTGGACATGACAGAACCAAACAAAAATGATACGCAAAATCATTTTTTCATTTACATTTTGAGAATAGTTTTGTACAATATGAATATACATTTGTTGCAAAAATATTCCCGAGTCGAAGAGCCAGTCACCCCGGCTCTTTTTGTGTTTTTAGGGCGTAAGCCGGAAAAAAACGGTAGCAGTTTTCTGCTATCCACCATGCTTATAAAAGCGAAAGGGCAAACCATGAATGGTTTGTCTTCTTTTTTGCCCAAAAAGGAGGTCGCATGACAAAAAAGGTCGTGCGAAGATCCGAAATCACTTTGAATTCCATAACATGCCGTTCTCTTTAAGCGAACGGGAAGCCCGAAATGGGGCTGATGATCATAAACCGTCAGCCCATGGAAGAGGGCTGACCACTGTGCCTGCCGCAAAGGGGCAGGAGAAGGAGAAATCGTATGATGAATCTAGCAATGGATGAAAGAAGAACCCAGATTCCTGTGTTTACGACCGAGGAGCTGTTCCGTACATTCCTTGTGCAGAAACTAAAAGAAGACGGGTACGACGCGGAAGTCATTGACGTGACAAGACCAACCGCCACCTCTTACCGGGGCGTGCGGATCGGCATCAGCTCCGTTTTGTCCACAACGATAAACATTAAATCGTTGTATGAGGAAGTCAGGAAGGGCAATATCAGCTTTGCGGAAGCGTATGACCGCTTTCTGGAGATTTATGAAAAAAGCAAGAAAAAATGCGTGATGCCGGATTTTGACTTCCGGGATTACGAAGAGGCAAAGGAGCATCTGATACCGGTCGTTGTGGCAAAGAAGGCCATCGCCGATCTTACCAACGTTCCGCACAAGGATGTCTGTGATCTGTCGATCGTGTATAAGCTTTTCACCGCGGAGGATGCCTCTACAACCGTCACGGATCAGCTGCTGGAAATCATGGGTGTTTCCGCGGAAACAATTCATGCGGATGCGATCGGAAATCTTGCGAAAAAAGAGATTCACGCCACCGGGCTGGATGCGGTTTTCGGCGGAACCTCCGCAGGAAATGTTCCTCTGGTCGTAAGTATCGAGGAGGAAAAGGCCATGTTTGGATGTGCGCTCTATGGGGCTGCCGTGATCTTCCACCCGGATTTTGTCGGCCGGATACGAAAAGAAATCGGCGAGGAGGAATTCTATATCCTCCCGAGTTCCAAGCACGAAGTCATCGTCATGCCGGCGCATCTGGTCACGGATCCTATGCATCTGGTGGCCATGGTAAAAGAGGTCAACGCATCGTCCGTGGACGAAGATGATCGGTTGACGGATAATGCTTACTTCTGTAACAAGGAGGGCGAAATGAGTGCATTGAAATAAAGAAAACAGCCATGATACATGGTTGGATCGAAGAAAAAGGTCTGAGAGTTATCTCAGGCCTTTTTTGATGGATGCAATATCCATCAGAAGAATCGAAAAACACAAGTCAGTTCGTATTGACACCCTATTAGATAGGGTATATGTTTGGAGTGAGAGGAAATGACAACAAACCACGGAGTTTTCCCGTAATTGGGATCGTTTGGGAGGAATATCTCATGAGCAAGAATCATGTTTATGGCAGCATTATGGCGGGCTTAAATGAAGCAGTGGATGATGCCAAGAGCGAGCGCCCTATCCTAAAAAGGCATAAGGTTACGGTGGAGCCTGTAAGAGTTTTCGAAGCCGATGAGGTTAAGAAAATCAGAAACTCTACCGGAATGTCACAGAAAATCTTTGCCAGCTACATGGGGGTATCGGACAAAACAGTGGAAGCTTGGGAAGCAGGTACGAACCATCCCTCGGGTGCGGCGAGCAGACTTCTTAGTATGATGGAAATGGATAAGGAACTTATTCGTAAGTTTCCATTTGTTTCCGATGCCAGAGAACAGCAACGAGCTTAATGTCTCTGCCAAATAATAACTCCTTTTGCAGCAAGGACGGTAGTATCTGTTCCTTGGAAAAAGAAATGACCATGGTACATGGTTGGATAGTAAAAAAGGTCTGAGAATTATTTCAGGCCTTTTTTATCGTTACCCAGAATATCGAGTGACTGTGATCACTTCATTACGAAAAGGATCCAATCTATAACGTTTATTGACATTTACATTTAAAAAACCGTTATAATACAGGTGCAACGATAATTTACCAGTTTAGTTAAATTGCGTTGGAGATACGGATATGTTGTATGATTATTTGCTTAAGAATTACAAAGCCTATGAACCTATTATTACGGCCGATATAGATTTAAATATTCCCGGCAACTCCCTACGTCCAATGCTAAAAAGTCTGGTAGATGCTGGGAAGTTATGCAGATACGATGCAGGAATATACTATCTTTCTGGGGATATGAAACTGAAAGGATTGGTACCGATATCAGCAAGCACCGTTGCAAAATGCAAGTATATCCGTCAGCGCGGCAAAACACGTGGATACTATACCGGATATACCTTTGCAAATCAGATTGGGCTTTCCCTCCAAGTACCTTATGTGCAGGAAATCGTCTCTAATGAGGCCAGCGCCAAGATTCGAGAAATAGAAATAAAGGGTCAACGATTCATTCTTCGAAAGCCAAGAGCAGAAATCACGGAAGAAAACTATAAAGTTTTACAGCTTCTAGATTTTCTGACGGATCTGGATAAGTATCTGGATGGTTCTGTTGGAAATGTTTCAGAAAGACTGATTCAGCTGATCAAGGATGAGAATATCTCCAAAAATGACATCGATACATACATAGGCTTGTATCCAGTCAGAGTTTACAAAAATTTGTATGAGACAGGAGTAGTATATGCTATTACATAAAGATAAAGAATCGGCGGCTGACGATCATATAGATTAGGCCATAACCGAAGCCAAGGCATTTGAGAGTCTGGAGAAAAACATTTTGGATCAGAACCCGATCCGGTAATATAGCCGGGCGAATCGGGATACAGGATTAGTAGCAAATAAAGTGGCAAATAAGAGTAGCAAAACAGAACCAATCGTTCTGCACATGCTTCTCAGACCTTTTTCGTTGCATGAAACGAATAGTGAGTCGAATAGTGCCTTTCGTTGCAGGTGTGTAAGACTTCACGGAGACGCAGAAGTACTCAAAATCATCATGGCTTACTTTTGGGCTACAAAAATCCGGAACAGTAGAGAAAAAGGAGCGGATCAATTAGTTTGATCCGGCTCCTTCTTTTTCTGTCAGCTGACTTTCGTGTTTTGCGTTGATGCGATCAATCTCCTCCTGGATGATGTCTCCGATGGTCTTTTCATCCAGTTCGATACTTTCTTTTGCTGCGACGGATTCATCCGCGAAAGCATTAAAATCGGCCTGTTTTCTCTCCAGAATCGAGAGGATCTTTTCGTCAACAGTATTCGCGCAAAGCAACCGGTAGACAAGTACATTTCGCGTCTGTCCCATTCGGTATGCTCTTGAAATTGCCTGATTCTCGATCGAAGGTTTATACTGCGGTTCGCAGATCACTACAACGCTTGCGGATTGAATGTTCAAGCCTGTGCCGCCGGCCTGAATCTGCGCAGGCAGTACCGTTCCGGCCGGCATTTTTTCAAACTCATCGATGATTTCCTGTCTGCGTTGCGGCGTCAAGGAACCGGTTATGGGATTCGTGCAGGCGGAACCCAATAATGCGCAAACGGCTTCGATCGTATCCCGGAAGAAGGAAAATACAATTACCTTCCGATCGTCATCTTTTGCTTCTTCCACAATCTCAAGCAATCGTCTGGCTTTTGAGGAATCCCTGATGTCATCCACGTTCCAAGAAACCCTGCGGACAGCCATAGGGTTTCTGGAAAGAACTGTTTTTTCATAGATGGTCTCTTCCTGCGGCGTCAGGGAGCACCACTCTTTGGATTCAATCAATTCGGGAAGCTCGGTCAGAACCTGTTCTCTTTTTCTTCTGTAGTAAACAGGCGCTACCTTTTCCCGAAACTGCGGCGCATTGGCCATAAATGCCTGTCCACGCACAGAATTCGCGATCTCCGGTTTAAGAATATCGATCAGCGCGATCATTTCATCGACCTTGTTCTCCAAGGCAGTTCCAGTCATAAAGAGCATTCGATCGGCGTGCGTCGAGATTTTCTTTACGTTTTTAGATCTTGCCGCGTCAGGATTCTTTATGTAATGAGCTTCATCCACCACAAGCATCGTAAATCGGAAATTATCTTCCAACTCGAAATAACCGGTTGTCTCATAGGTCGTCACGGCGACTCCGCCGGATTTGATCCACGCATGAAGAGCGGATGATCTTCCATGCCCATGTACCTTTGTTACACTCAGTTTGCTGTGTTTCCGGATTTCCCTGCACCAGTTTGTGATCACACTTGCCGGACAGACGACAACGAAATGCGTCGCACCGGTATTTTTTAGGGAAACCATCGCTGCAATGGCCTGAACGGTTTTTCCAAGACCCATTTCGTCTCCAAGAAGAACCCTTCCCTGATGCAGGATGTATTTCACGCCCCACTCCTGATATCTTCGCAATGTACAGAGTAAACCTTCGGGGAAAAAACACTGATCCTGGATTTCTCTTGCCAGATCCTCGGGCAGTCCGTACATTTCATCGGAATTCCCTAAAATCCCCGGACAGATACTCTCCAGCGTGGTGAAGTATTCAATGGATCTTTTCTCAAAGTCCTTCCAGACAGCCTGCGGATCTACCGCCTCCACGGTTTTTGCATAAGCGATGATTTCTTTCGCTCGTGAACCGTATTCACCGCCAAGAAGTCCTGTCAGTTCGGCGAAGGCTCC
Organism: [Eubacterium] cellulosolvens LD2006; assembly: GCF_000621585.1. Classification (GTDB taxonomy): domain Bacteria; phylum Bacillota; class Clostridia; order Lachnospirales; family Lachnospiraceae; genus Bilifractor; species Bilifractor cellulosolvens. Next base: position 54,917 of record NZ_KK211312.1, read on the forward strand.
TTCGGCCTTCTGCTTATTGACAGAAGAGGTAAAGAGCCATTTAAAGGTACCGGTAGATGGCTCAAGATTCCCGATCAGATCCTGGACTCTCTGATTATAGGAAGAGAAGAGGGTATTCGCCTGACCGGCTAAGGAGGTAAATGCCCGATACTTGAAAACAGAGGAGAGCAGTTCCGTATTCTTTTCTGTTTTTGCATCCACACTCAACTTAATTTTTGTCTCTTTGCGGGCTTCGTTTGTGAAATCCCGGGCGATGTTCTTTATGGTATGTGCCGCATCCTGACTGATGCCATTGATGGAAGCAAGGGCATGTACATTGGCGCTAGAAACATCCGCCAGATTGTCGTAACCGGCATCTCGAAGACTCTTTATACGCAATCCGCCCTTGCGCCGGCTGAGCTCCTCAACCGGAATATCCCGCAAGATACGGAGTACTTCCTGTGCAACCAATCCGTCGGCTGCATTTTTGATATTCTGCGCGTGTCTTTGCGGTTCTTTGCTTATGCTGTATAAGATATTCAGAAGGCTTGCATGCTCATCCCTTAAGCGTGCGGCATCCTTTTTTGAAAAAGATCTTGCCATTAAAAACTCCATGTTCTTTATAAAAATCTATATTTTATGATACCACACATTTTTCGAAGCTTCACAGACATCTATTCTGGCACACAGAGCGGTAAATGTCTCTGCAAATGTCACTGTAAAGTCCACCGAAATACATTAGGGATGGAAAAGTATTGGCAGAACGGATATTTTCGCTCTGCTAAACATCGGCAGAACGGATGATTTGCTGTATGTGACATCTGTGATGGGTGCTGCGTGATATAATATCCACTGTTTTGTGGCGATCGGGGATCCTGCGGAAAACCGCTCAACATTCGCACTCTGATCACCATAAACGCCATCGGTAGATACACGAAATCAAGTGATACGAAAGCCATCTTTTAAATATACTTTTCATGTATCTGCCGTATACTGGAGTAGTACATATTTTTATCAATGACAAGCAATGAATTACAGCAAGGGGGATTGAAATATGAGAAAAAAGAGATTTGCGCTTATTCTTGCGGCGTGTCTGCTTGCCCAGTCCTGTCCATATGTCGTGACAGCTGAGCAGATCGAAAAACAGGAAGCGACAGAGGATGTCATGTCCGCATCTGAAGAAGTCATTCTCTCCGGAGATTGTTCCGGATGGAATTCACAAGTGGAATGGAGAGTAGTAAAGACGGATAATGCCAAGAAGCTGAAACTGGTCGTTTTCGGAAATGGTTATATGAAAAGCTATTCAGACGAAAGCGGACTATTGATTCACTACATTGATTCGGAATTGGCAGATATAGCGGGTATGGCCGATGCTTATGTTGCAGAAGTAGAATTATGCAAAGGTGTTACATGCGTTGGGGATTACGCCTTCAGTAACAGTAAAATCGAAAAGGTTGTCTTGCCAGATGGATTAAAAGGAATTGGATGGCACGCGTTTGAGGGGTGCGAGAAACTCAGAGAAATCAATATTCCCGATACTGTAACATATATAGATTATTATGCATTTCAAAACTGTAAACAGTTGAAAAGTATTAAGCTTCCGGGCGGACTAACGAATCTAGGTAGCTGTGCATTTTATGCTTCCGGATTGACAAGCATCACGATCCCAAATAGCTTAACGGGAATCAATGAATTGACGTTTTCCGATTGCTCAAGTCTTAAAGAAGTTGTTTTTCCAGATGAATGGTCTGGAACGATTGACTATGGAGCGTTTGCAGACTGTAGCCGCCTTAAGGAGTTACGTATTCCAGAAGGAGTAAAAACACTTTCCGCCCATATATGGTGGTCTTGTCCAAAACTGAAAACAATATTTCTGCCTCATTCGCTGACACGTGTTGAAGGTTTGCATGACGAATTGAGCTCAACGAATATACACGACGTCTACTATAACGGTACAGAAAATCGTTGGAATATAATATTTGTTCCCAACGATAAGGATAAAGAAATGCTCGCCTCAGGTAAACTGAAGATACATTTTCAGGGAGAACCTACTCCGCCACCAGCGAAGGATGAACCCGTCGCCATGCAGAGGTTATATCATCCGATCACGCAGGAACATTTCTACACGAAATCCGAGCATGAGAAAAACGTTCTCGTCAGCCGCGGATGGAAATACGAAGGTATCGGCTGGTACGCGCCCGAAGATTCCGATACACCGGTGTACCGCCTGTACAACCCGTTCGTGAATGATCACCATTACACGACAAGCAGTTACGAGAGAGACGTCCTCTCCCAGAAATATGGATGGATCGACGAAGGCATCGGCTGGTATTCCGATGATGATAAGTCAGTTCCGCTTTACCGCAGGTACTGCCCGTTCCTTAAATCAGGATCCCATCATTACACACCAGCATTAAATGAAGCGAAGCATCTGCTTACAGTAGGATGGAAAGATGAGGGCATTGCCTGGTACGGATTAAAAGAGGATAAGAAGAAATGATATTATTGACGGCTGGCAGGGATTGAGATCTCTGCCAGCTTTTTCTTTTTACGAGGAAGGAATAGTTCCGTTGAATACAGAAGACAATGATTTTTATATAAAAGGTATCAATAGCCAAAGAACGGGTTAAATATCCAAAGGATTGAGTATACGGTTTGGCATGTTTCTTGCATGCTTTTTGTATAATTTTTCACTTGTTGACATTTCTATAATCACATCAAAAAGGGGGATTCACGTGAGAAAACGAATACTTGTATTACTGACCGCCGCCGCATTGGCGGTATCTTCTTTTCCTATTGGTGTTTTTGCGGGTACGGACATCAATACGGGTGTAATCAGAGAAGCTGATGATATATCCGCAACAGTTACAGATGAAGAATTGGTTGGAACTCAGTCCAGAACCGATCATTTCGCCGGTGGGTATACGATAACCGGTGATGGGGCAAAAGATATTTTGAGTGTCGCAGAACAGCAAGAAGGTAGACGAGAAGCGGATTTTGGTTATTCGGAAGCTTGGTGCGCTAATTTTGTGTCTGACTGTGCACTAATTGCAGGACAGGATAAGGCTGTGCCAGCGGATGGACTCTGCAAAAGCCTTCGCGATAATATTATCAACGCAGGTGGACGTGTCGTAAGTAAAGCAAAGGCTAAAGCGGGAGATATTGTGTTCTACGATTGGGTAGATAAAAATTCTACAGCTGATGCAGATCCAGTTGATTTTTATGAGCATGTTGAGATTTGTTATGCCAATTCAAATGGTATCGTTTGCACGATTGGAGGAAATACATCCGGTGGAAAAGTAGGTAGACACAATATCCGTTCAACCACGGATCGTATTTTGGAAATTGTAAGACCGAATTATACAAACAACCAGAGCCCAGTGGCGACAGCGACCCCAAGACCAACAGCGACTTCTACACCTACACCGCCGCAATTGCCTTCGGGGGATTGTTCGGCCACATCTGAGGATAATGTTAAATGGAAGGTCGTAAAAGGGGAAAATAATAAGTTAAAACTAATCATTTCAGGAACAGGAAGAATATGTGATTCAAATATGGATAATCCCCTGTTTAACAGAATCCATAAGGAATTGTGTGGTTTATCAGGTTATGAAAATGAAATGATTTCTGAAATCGAAATAGATGAAGGAGTTACAGGTATTGGTGACAATGCCTTTAATTCTTGGCGAAGTAATCCTTACGAAATTGAACAAGTATCCTTGCCAAATAGTCTTTTAGAAATAGGGAACAATGCATTTGATTTCTGTTTTAATCTTCAAGAGATTAAAATTCCGAAGAACGTAAACTTTATTGGTTACGGTGCGTTTTCTGAGTGTAGAAGTCTTAAGGAAATCATAATTCCAAAGGGCATAACTTCCATTAGTTCATTAGCATTTGAAGGTTGCAGCAGTCTTCAGGAGATAACTATCCCTCAAAGTGTAACTTATATTGACTCAGGCGCATTTGAAGAATGCAGTAGTCTTCAGGAGATAACCCTCCCACAAAGTGTAACTTATATTGGTTCAAGCGCATTTGAAGGTTGCAGTAGTCTTCAGGAGATAACCATCCCTCAAAATGTAACTTATATTGGTGAAAGAGCCTTCCTCAATTGTGACAACATTCAAAAGATAGTTATTCCAAATGGAGTAACTTCAATAGAAGAATCTACTTTTTGTGGATGTAGCAGTATTCAAGAAATAAAGATTCCAACAAGTGTAACTTCTATAGAAAAATATGCTTTTATTGGATGTAGCAGTATTCAAGAAATAAAGATTCCAACAAGTGTAACTTCTATAGGAAAAGATGCATTTATGGACTGTAGTAGTCTTCAAAAACTCA
>NZ_KK211312.1:59243-66264 GCF_000621585.1 [Eubacterium] cellulosolvens LD2006
CTCACTATTCCAGATGGAATAACTTCAATAGAAGAATCTACATTTTCTGGATGTAGCAGTATTCAAGAAATAAAGATTCCAACAAGTGTAACTTCCATAGGAAAAGATGCATTTTGGGAATGTAAGCATCTTCGATACATAAACATCCCAAATGGAGTGACATCCATTGGGGATTCTGCGTTTTATATGTGTAGTAATATAGAAAGAATAAACTTGCCAGTTGGAATACTTTCTATTGAACCTGACACGTTTAGTGGATGCGGAAGTCTCAAAGAGATAGAAATCCCAGATGGTGTGGCTTCGATTGGTTGGGATGCATTTGAAGATTGCAGCGGTCTTCAAAAGATAATTATTCCAACAAGTGTAAACGATATTGGTTCCATGGCGTTTTATAATTGCAGCAGTCTTGAGGAAATCATAATTCCTCCTAATATAACTACAATTGGTGATGCAACTTTTTATAGGTGCAGTAACCTTCGAAAAATAACAATCCCCGAAGGAGTAAGTTCTATAGGGAACAGCGCATTTTGGCATTGCAGTAATCTCCAAGAAGTATCCATTCCTAAGAATGTAACAAGTATTGGTGCGGGAGCGTTTTATGCGTGTAGCAGTCTTCAGGAATTGATTATTCCAGAAGGAGTAAAATCAATTGTAATGAATACATGGTATGGGTGTAAAAAATTGCAAGTGATCCGTTTACCTCACACAATAGAAGAATTGGTATTAGGTTATGTATGGGACTATGAAAACGGGATGATATATAAACCGATACCGGATAGTGAATTTGCACGGGATACTTTATTAAAGGATATCTATTACAATGGAACAAAAGAAGAGTGGGATAATATAAAAAAGCCAACAAATGATGGCTTTATTGACGAGACAAAAACAACAATACATTTTCTTAAGGCCGAGTCCCCAACATCAACGTTGATACCCACGGCTACACCAACCCCGGCAACTGTAAAGATCACCGGTCAGGTCTGTGGCACCGGACTTTCCCTGAAGGGAAAGATCGGCGCAAACGTGCTTCTTGGATTTACAGATACAAAGGCCGTGGAAGCTGCGGATCCAAGTGTAGTCATCAATGTTGACGGCAAAGAAACCGTTCTGAAGCTTTCCGAGCAGGAGCACTACACTTCCGGCAAGAAAGAGATTTATGAGATTCAGACCTATGTTCCGGCAAAACAGATCAACGAGAAGATTGACCTGAAGCTGATCGACAAGAACGGAAACACCATCACTCTCCGTTATGGAAAGAAGAATCTGTCCTCCTTTACATTCAGCATCAGCGAGATTACAGATACATATCTTTCCAACTATGAGCAGTATGGTGAGAAGACCATTGATCTTGTGACGGCCATGAAGAATTACTGTGGCTATATACAGTTGATGACTGGATACAAGACGGATACCGCAAAGATCACGGATCAGCTGACAGATATCTCCGCCAAGGATCTCAAACCATACGCCACCGTGGTAGATAAAGGATCGAAGATCGCGAAGTATGCCGGCACCGGCCTTGCCCTTCAGTCGGATACGACAATGCAGATCTATTTCAAGCTCACGGACAACGTGGACGCATATACAATCACTCTCGATGGAGAGACGGTGACACCTGAAGACTGCGGCAGTGGCCTGTACTGCGTGGAGCTGAAGTCCATCCCTGCCGGTAAGCTGAGTACCGCCTCGGAGATCGTGATCCGCAAGGGTGATGAGACATTCACCATTAAGGCGAGTGCCCTCAGCTGGGCAGAGTCCGTGCTTTCAAACAGCAAGGCACAGAAACAGACGACAATCAACATGGCGAAGATGATCTACCGTTATGCGCAGAAGGCAGATAACTATTTTGCAAAGAAATAATCGTCGATGAAGTAGAACCCATATTTATCAATGACAACGTGGAAAGAACAACGAGGGGGAACGAAAGATATGAAAAAAAAAGGAGTTTGGGGCATTCTCATTGCGTACTTATTTATTCTGATATGCCCTTCTGCCGTGACAGCTACGCAGACAATGAATGCAGAAGCGGTTTCGACGGAATCATCTGTGATGTTGCCCGGGACATCCGGTCAATTTGAAGTCGGTGAAGGAACTACCGATCGAAATCAACTGGGATACGGAAATGTTATTATTTTCAATTACAGTGATTTTACAAAGGAAACACTGAGCGGAACAATACTTGAATTATCCGGCGAGAAGAATGAAACATGGACTACACTTGCTGGAAAAGCACATGTATTGACCAATCTACCGGAGGGAACCTATACTCTTACTACAAAGAGCGTTCCGGACGGCTATATAGCCAGTGATGCGATTGCCTTTACTGTAGACGAAAACGGCGTAGTAAAAGCAACAGGTAAGGATTTAAATGCTATATCGTCGTCTGGCAATGAGTTTTGCAAGATCGAGGTATTCCAGAAGGCACAAACTTGCCAGATCGATTTCATCTTAGTTGATAGCAACAATGATTCAATGGGAGGTGCGGATCTGTCTATTCTGCTTCCGAGTGGAAAAGAACTCCGCAACTGGCAAACCGCCGCCGGAAAGCTTCGGAGAGTCGATCTTGCTCCCGGAGAATATATCCTGCACGAAAACTCCGCGCCGGATGGGTTAAAGATTGCAGAGGACATCACCTTTACAGTAGATGGTACTGGCAAGCTCTTCGTAGACGGAGTACAGGTAGATCGCATTCAAATGGTTAATGAGGGAACAGTACGCGATAACAATCCAGACGAATCAGCGGTTGCGATGTATCGTTTGTATCATCCGCACACGAAGGAGCACTTCTACACAAGCTCCAAGTACGAAAAGGATATTCTGATGGGCAGAGGATGGAAATACGAAGGCGTAGCATGGTATGCTCCGACAATTTCCTTTACACCGGTCTATCGGCTTTACAATCCCACCTTAAAGGATCACCATTACACGACAGATGAGCATGAAAGAGATGTTTTGTCTTCGAAATATGGTTGGATCTATGAAGGAATCGGCTGGTATTCGGACGACAACAAAACAGTTCCGTTGTATCGAAGATATTGCCCGTTCCTCAAATCAGGATCTCATCATTATACTTCCGGCTGTGAGGAAGCAAGTCATTTGCTGACTGTGGGGTGGAAGGATGAAGGAATTGCTTGGTATGGATTGAATCCAGACAAGAAATAATAATTGAAGAATGATGTTAAGGCCGGCAGAGGTTGCGATCTCTGCCGGCTATTTTTCGCCCATAATTGGCCTGCGTGCGAAAGCATGTAATACTGTTCCAAACATACGTATATATATATATAAAGCATATACTTTTTGCCATGCACAGTTACTCGATGACTTTTTATTTCATACATTAGAGAAGGAGATCTTATGAGAAAGCAGAAGACTCTTGCGATCATTGCCGCGTGTGTGCTGGCAACGTCATGTCCCTATGCTGTAACAGCAGGCGAAATTGAGAAACAGGAAGTGACAACGGAAGTATATGCAGCATCTGAAGATGTTATTTGTTCGGGAGACTGCTCGAAAACTTCAGGTGATGATGTCGAGTGGAAGATTACGAAAATTGATGATAGCGGAAAACTCAAACTCATTATCTCAGGATACGGAGATATGAAGGATTACGGCTTCGAGGATAGGACGTTGCCGGAAATAATTGAGGATGAATTATACAATTTACCTGAAGATATAGATTTTACTTATATTTCAGATGTTGAAGTTTGTGAAGGTGTTCAGAGTATTGGATCGCTGTTTGACAGCGCAGATGCCGTGAATGTTCATATGATTGAAAATCAACTGGAAGAACCACATGCGTCCTGCACAATTTCGTTTCGCTGGGATGTGGAGCACCATCCGGCAGTGACACATGAAGAACCGGTTTATGAGGATGTCTGTCATCCACCGATGACGCACACAGTGATGCATCCGGCAAAGACGCACACGGAAAAGATTTGGGTAGAAGAATAGATGTCTGACGGTAGGAAGGGCAGTTTCTGAACAGTTCTTCTGAAATGATAAGACCGGCAACAGGGAATTATTCTCTGTTGGCCGGTCTTTCAGTGCAGTGCAAATACTATCTAAGGTGGACACCGCGCCTGCCTCACTTCCGCACACTCCTTATGCTCTCCCCACCGCAAAATGATATTTTGGTTTTTAAAAACCACGCAATTTGGTTATTGACAACCAGCTTGACGTTTGGTATTCTATAACCAACAGCAAACGATATGGTTATTAAAAACCAAGCATAAGTAGGAGAGACCTGATATGTTAGATAAGAATCGAATGAACAATCAAGAAATGCTCAGTACCGAACTGATCAGTAGAAAAATCGCATCCCAGCAGACAAGTGCGACCGCAACAGATTCGCAGCAGAATTTCGTACTCACATACCTTGCGTACGTAGCTGCAACAAACCAGATCGACACAGTCGAAGACCTTCGTGCATTCATCGAAGAAAACACATCCGAACAGAGACAGATGTTTGTAAAAGAACTTGTGGACGAACATCTGTCCATCGCTCTCTTTCTTGCGAAAGAATGCAACAAAGACGATCTGATCAACTACCTGTATGTGTATCCAAGAGAATCTTCCGCAAAAAGCAGCGTCGATTGCGGCACACCGACATCTATTGCCAAACTGGCGCTCAAACTCCTGGATATCAAAGAAGAGGAGAGCGTCGCTGATTTTGGAAGCGGCGCCGGAGATTTCCTCACACTGACATCGGAAACCTGTAAACAGAATGACCTATATGGAATTGAACTCAACACATACGTCCACGAGATTTCCAAAATCCGAAACGAACTCTTCGTAGAACGCACACAGATCGAGCAGGGCGATATGTTTGCAATCCCCAAGGATCGCTCCTTCGACAAGATCTTTTCAAATTATCCCTTCGGCTTACGTCTCATTCATCTTCAGACAGGAACCGACTACATAGAAGTGCTTCATCAGAGAATTCCAGCCATCAAGAGAACCACATCCGCCGACTGGATCTTCAATACCTTGATCATGGATCATCTCTCCGATACCGGCAAAGCAGTGGCCATCATGACCAATGGCAGTACCTGGAACAGCATCGATCAGAAAATCCGCGAGTTCTTTGTCACCAATGGATATGTAGAGGCCGTAATCGCCCTTCCCGGAAACCTGTTTGAATCCACCAACATCCCGACATCCATGATCGTCTTCAGCAAGAAAAACACCAGCATCCGACTGATCGATGCTACCAAGTTATGCGTACAGGGAAGAAGGCAAAATACCATTACCGATGAAAACATCGACCAGATTCTTCGCCTCCTTTCCGAAGATGGAGATGAAGCAGTCACCGTGGATCTCGAAGAACTTCAGAAGAACGAGTTCGTTCTCAACCCATCCAGATACCTTGAAAAGGCTGCGGAAATCGAAGACGGCGTAGAATTTGGCAGCCTGATGAAACGAATCACCAGAGGAGCCCCGCTCAAAGCAAGTGACCTTGACGAGCTGGTATCAGAGAGCGAGACCGACACGCAGTATCTGATGATTGCGAATATTCAAGATGGAATGATCGCCGAAGATCTTCCCTATTTAAAGGAATTCGATCCAAAGCTGGAGAAATACTGCATCAAGAATCACAGCCTTGTCCTCTCGAAAAATGGCACTCCCTTCAAGGTCGCCCTTGCGGAAGTGGCAGAGGGAAAGAAGATTGTTGGAAATGGAAATCTCTTTATCATCGATCTGGATGAAGAAAAGGTGAATCCATACTTCCTCAAAGCCTTCCTGGACAGCGAGGTAGGCATTGCTGTTCTCAAATCCATTGCCGTTGGTGCCACCATCCCGACGGTCTCAGCGGATGCATTGAAGAAGCTGATCGTTCCTCTGCCGTCTATGGAGAAACAGAAAGAAATCGCTGATCTGTATCAGGCTAAACAGGACGAGATCAAAGTGCTGCGGCTGAAGATCCAGAAGGCACAGGATGACTTGAAGAATATTTTCAAAAGGGGGAAATGATGTTATCCATAGAGGAACTGACAGAACTGGAAGAGGCCATCATGGAACTCCTGCCGGACACCATCACACAGGCACTAGCAGAAGCTAATAGACTTGGAAAACTCGATGAACTGCTGCGTTTGCTGAAGATATCCGAACTTCTTGGCGGACAGAATACATTTGATTCCTACAAAGAAGGAAAAATCGTTGTCATTGGAGGAACGGAAGTGAAAGAAAAGGTTCTCCTTGGCATCGCCGCTACTCTCGGCATAGAGAAAACACGATTTGAGTTTCATCTGAATTACGAAGATGCAAAGACATTAGACTTCGAAAAAATGCAGTATAACCCATCTTATCGATTGATTCTGTTCGGTCCGACTCCTCACAGCGGACACGGCAAAGGGAAAAGCAGAAGTATCATATCCCAGATCGAAAATACGGCAGGATATCCGAAAGTAGAAAGATTGATGAGCGGCAACGAGCTCAAAATCACAAAATCCAATTTCAGAGACAAATTAGAAAAGCTCATCATGGAGGGATATATCACAAACGATCAATGTGCGTAGTGTAGTAGCAAGGTAGATATGCTTTGTGCGATATAGATGTTCCGTGGTCACAACAATGAAGGGTATCAATTACCGGCGTTGCACCTGTGCGACTCAACAGCAAAAGATTCGCATTAATGCGACAGAAAAATAATTGAGTTTTGTCGCATAATTATTTATACTGTTAAGTGTTGAGCAAAAATTCAGATCTATTATAAGAGGATAATACATGGCAGGTGGAAGCTTACAGAGAATAAAGCTGCTGAAAATCGTGGAATTGTTGAAACAGGAGAGCTGCAAGGAAGCACCACTCTGTACCAACGATCTGATCAAGAAAGCGGCTGCTATGGGAATATCCGTAGACCGAAGGACACTCAGTAAAGAAGTCGAGTTCTTGAATGAGCAGGGTTATGATATCAAATGCGTGATTGTGGGGCATCAAAGAGGGTACTATTTTGAGAATCGTGACTTTTCGGTACCGGAATTGAAAATATTGATTGATGCTGTTCAGGCCGCAAACTTTATAA
>NZ_JHXY01000022.1:0-21548 GCF_000621585.1 [Eubacterium] cellulosolvens LD2006
CAGGACGGCCTTTACGTTGAGCATCAAAAAGAGCGCTGTCAGTACCATCGCTAAGATACTTTGATACACAAAGCTGTACTGTTGCAGTACTTATGTCGTAAATTCTTGCGATATCACGGATGGGTACGCTATTAGCTCTGTCCAACAGAATGTGAGCACGAATAACTACTTGAGCCTGTATTGTACGTTGTTTGATTAATGAACGAAGGTATTCGTAATCTCCATCCCTAAGGGTTATTGCAGTTGCTTTTCTTGACATAATAGCCACCTCTGTTATACATGATAAAACTATTATACCACAGAATAATTAAAGTATCAGTTATTTATTTTTCGTTATACTAGTTGCGCAATGAAATTGGATAAAAATTGAGTTGCAGAGGCAAAAAATCAGAATATAGAAGAAATTGTTCATTGACATGCCATGAAAACAATGCTAGTCTGTTAGTCGAGACTAACAGTTAGATGCATCTATAATAGGTAAAATGTATGATACTTAAGCCTGTAGAAGAGACAGAACAGGATCGGAACCGATTTGCACAGATCATCATGTCAACAACCCTTGGAAAAACATACTATCCGAACGAGGCGTTTTTGAGACATGAAATTGTAAACGCACCGATTGAAGATGAGAGATTCCTTCTGGCAGATGAAGAAACAAATGAGAATATAGGGGTTCTTTGGATCAATCGGCGCGGAGCCTTTCATTCTTTTCCCTTCTTGCACGTGATAGCCATAAGAAGTGAATACCAGGGCAGAGGATATGGTCGGGAGGCTATGAAGCTTTTTGAGGAATTGTGCCTTGAAGATACAACCGGGAAAAAGGTAATGAGAACAAAAGCTTTTTTACTGGTGAACTGTGACAACAGCGTGGCGATCAGGATGTATGAGCAGTTTGGATATAACTGCGTGGGTGAAATAAAGGGACTGTTTCGAAAAAGAACAGATGAAAGAATAATGATGAAAGAGTTGAGAAGAGGAATACAGTAAGAAATGAATATCAGGTTTGATTTTACCGGCAGGAATGTGATTGTCACCGGGGCCGGAACAGGGATCGGACGCGAGACATCGATTCTAATGGCGAGAGCCGGAGCCGGTGTATTGCTTGTGGGAAGAAGAGAGGAAAAACTGAAAAAAGTCTGTGAAATGATCACTGCCGAGGGCGGAAAAGCAGATTACATCGCAGCTGATATTTCTGATAAGGACGATGTAAAAAAGATATATGACCAGGCAATGAATAGTTTGGGATCCGTGGATATTCTTGTGAATGCGGCAGGGGTTAGTTCTCCACTCCCTGTGACGGAAGCTGCGACGGATCTGTGGAAATCACAGATTGACATTAACCTGAATGGAACGGCATATATGTGCGGAAAAGCGATTGAATATATGCAGGAAACCGGATTCGGAAGAATTATTAATATAGCGTCAGTTAACGCCTTTGTTACATCGAGGACTTTGGAAAGACATGCCTATAACGCATCAAAGGCGGGGGTTTGTGGATTGACCAGGGGCTTGTCCTCTACATATGCCGGTAAAGGCATAACCATTAACGCGGTTTGTCCCGGATTGTTTGAGACAGAAATGACAGAGGAGATCTTCGCGAACAAATTTATACTGGCAACGTTTAACAAGCAGGTTCCTGTGGGACGCGCCGGACAGCTAAAGGAAGTTGTTGACACGATCATGTTCCTTGCAAGTGATAACAGTTCTTATATTACGGGGCAGTGTCTGGCTGTGGACGGCGGCATGTCTGTATCCGGTTTCTGATGAGGGAGAAAGAGAAAATGATCAAATTATTCTGTATACCGGGAGGCGCTGCGTCTGCGACGGCCTATCTTCCGTGGACAAAGCTGTTGGACAGGGATATCAGGTTATGTTTGCTGGAAGTACCGGGAAGAGGCCTGAGAAGAAACGAAGAATCCCTGAAAACCATGGACGCTGTAGCGGATGATTTGTTTAACAATCTGAAGAGCCAGCTGAAGGAGGATGACGAATATATGATTCTCGGCTACTGCTTTGGAGCTGTAGCCGGATATGAATTGTATCGACGGATCGAAGCGTCGGGAATAAAGCTTCCTTTCCGTGCGTATTTCTGCGCGAGTGATCCGCCGGACGGAAATACATACAAGACCTCGATTTTTTCCGATCGAAACAGAGAAGAGGAATTACAGGAAACACTGAAAAGATATTTTCATCCGGCACTGTTCAGGAATGAAGAAGAGCTTGATTCGTTTGTGCAAAAGTATACGAGTCTGTGTTATCAGAATTATGAGACATTCGGCAAAGTGATATCCATCAAACCCACGGAGTTGTTCGCAGATTATGAAGAGCACAAAGATGAATACTATGACCGGTGTAAGGCTTTGGATTTCGCGAATCATACGATGGATCTCCTGGATATAGATCAGAAAATTGTTCAGACATATCAGAACGGAGAAAATGAGTATTTCAAAATTCAAACGCCTGTCACTGTGTTTGCCGGAAACAGAGATACCATGACAACATTGGATGCGGTTAAAGGATGGGAACGTGTTTCGGGAGACAAATTTGATTTGAGAGTGATTGATGGAGGACATTTGATTCTGATCGACGGATATCAAAACTGCATACCTATCATCAATGAGATTGTTCAAAACTACAAGGAAACCGGCAGGGATTGAAAAATGAAGATGTTTTGTTTTTGCCATGCAGGCGGGCTGGCGGGTTATTACTCCTTTCTTCAAAAGGCTAAACTGGCATTTGTGGACGAAGTTGTTTTGTTCGAGTACCCCGGACGGGGGAAAAAATGCAAAAAAGAGAATTACCGAGATTTTGATGAATGTGTGGCTGATGTATGCGAGAGAATCGTTGCATCCGGCGTTGAGAACAAGGAGTTTGTCCTGTTCGGACACAGTATGGGGGCTTTTGTGGCATACGAGACGGCTTGTCGTCTTCAGTCGCAATATGGACTTTACCCCTATCATGTCTTTGTATCCGGGCAGAAACCTCCCGTAAGGGTTGTCCCCGGACACTATAAGAACTGTGAAAATGAAGCGTATGACTTTCTTGAAAAACTTGGCGGAGTTCCGGACATCATCCTGAAGCATAAAGAAATCGCGGATTTTTTTATGGATATTTGCAAAAAAGATTTGAGGGTTCTTCAGAGTTATGTGCCGCACGAAGCCAGCGTGAATAATCGTCCGATCAAGGGCAGTGTTATTTGCGGAGATGCTGATGCAGAGGTTGCGGTTGAGGAACTGAACGATTGGAAGGATTATTTTGAGACAGAGCCGGATATATATGTTGTTCATGGCAATCATTTTTATCTGAACGAGAGAAAAGAAGAGCTGATTCGATTTATGAATCGGGAACTAAACAAAGCATAATTATAGAAAGAGTGGAACATGGAAAGAAGTTTTATCAGGGGAATGGGCATGTATCTGCCCGAAAAAACATATTCAAGTATTGAAATAGAAGAAAGAGCCGGATATGACAAATTCGGGATAAAAAAGGGACTTGTAAAAATGCTCACCGGCTGCGCGAGCAGACATTATGTAAGCGAAGGGGAACACAGTTCAGATCTCGCAGCCAACGCCGGTAGAATGGCGCTTGCAGATGCCGGACTCGAGAGTTCGGATATAGACGCGGTTCTGTTTTGCTCTATTACACAGGATTTTGCTGAACCGGCGACGGTGAATGTTGTTATGGACAAGCTTGATATCAGAAATGCATATTCTTTTGATATCAAAAATGCCTGCAACGCCTTTATCAGTGGCCTGGATGTGGCGGATTCATTGATAAAATCCGGGAAAGCGGAAAATGTACTTGTCGTATCCGGAGAAGCCCTTTCCCGGTGGACTAAGTTTGATTATGACAATAAGGAGGAACTTCTTCAGCGTGCCCCGGCTGCCCTCAGCGTTGGTGATGGCGGCGGCGCTTTTGTTGTAAGCAGGGTTGTCGATGGGGGAGAGGGACGTGGAATTGTGAATTCACGTTTTCACACGATCCCTGAGGTTTGGAACAATAATGTGATCTGGGGCGGAGGCGTTGTATATCCCAAAGATGCCAGTCTCCTGTATATTCCGGGAACGACAAAGGCTCTTATAGATATGCACCAGGATGTTTCCAGGAATTATATCCCTCCGGTAATGAAAAAGAGCGGATGGGAGAAAAAAGATATTGACTGTGTACTCGTCAGCCAGGTTGCGAAATGGATCACAAAAAATATCAGGAATATTATCGGTGTAGAGAAAGACATAATGCCTGAAATAGTAGAAACCATGGGCAATATGGGAGCTGCGAATATTCCGGTGATGGCATGTGAAGCAAGAAGACTTGGGATTTTAAAGGAAAGGAGCAAGACGCTGCTTCTGGGCGGAGCGGTAGGCGCCAACATGGGCGTTATGTCGGTGGTGATGTGATGATAACACTCGAAAGCTTATATCAGGATGTGGTCGGTGGTTTTTCTTCAGACTATCCTTTTATGGAGTTCTATGAAGGTGATGAAAAAAGAGTTTTTTACAGAGAGGACTTTCAAAGAAAGACCAGAGCAGTAGCAGCGTTATTGGAGGAAAAACTGTCGGGCATTGAAAAGGGCAGGTTTATCGGTATCAAGCATGAGACGCATCCCTTCTGGTTCTGTGTATTCTACGGTCTGGGAATGTGCGGCTACAATGTGATGTTCCTGGATGAGAATGCGAATAAGACGGTTTTGCACAACTGCATTTCCATGGGAAATCTTGGGGCTATTATCGGGAAAGCGGACGACAGCGACGAGGTGCTTTGTCTTGATTTCGACGAGATTGTTTCGGCAATGGAAGGTGAGCCTCAGAATACAAAATGGGGAGAGATGCTCTGCCTCTGTACCTCCGGAACAACGGGCATTGCCAAGACGGTTGTATTTAAGGCAGCAACCATAACCAGAATTCAGAGAGTATTGCGGGCAACACTTCTCGGTCACCCTTGTAATCTTGACAGTTGCTATGCCCTCGGTGTCGATCGTATGCGTGTACTTGCTACACTTCCTATGAGGCACATTTTTGGATTCGAAGTACCGTCCATTTACTGGGGCTTCGGTTGCACGTTTGTGTTCCCGAAGAACCAGGGTGTCCTTGAACTGGTAAGGACAATCAGAGAAGAAAAAATCTGGAGCACCTACGGAGTTCCTGCACTTTGGAAGGCGATCTTTAATGTTTACAAGAGTCGCACGGAAGAGGTTTCTGAGGATACGTTTGAAGAATTCTTCGGCAGTCAGTTTAAGAACGGATTGATCGGCGGAGCGAAGATCGATGAAGATCTCAAACCTTTCCTGAAGACCGTCGGATTTCAGATGGGAAATACGTATGGGCAGACGGAGACCGGAGGTGCCATCAGTCTCGGGTATTTGACAGAAGAAAAATCCATGTCCGGAATACCGGGGTATAGCGGACAGCTATTCAACGGTCATCGCGCCGGAGTTATCAACAGCGAAGGTGAGTGGGTTCGAAACGGTAAAGGTGAACTGGCAGTAGCCGGATTAAATATCTACGACGGAATCCTCCGGGACGGACAGTTTATCAGCAGGCAGGAAGAATACGGCGAACTTCAGCATACAGGAGATATGTTCCTGATCGACGGGGATGATTTTTACTGTATGGGACGCGCGGACAACATGATTATCAACGATGCAGGTGAAAATATTTACGTCGAAGAGCTGGAAGAAGATTTTGCCTTTCTCAAGGATGTGACCAGTCAGTATGCAGCGGTCGGGGTAAATAACAGACCGATTCTGGCCGTATCCGGTTCTGATGAGAAGGAGGACTTGTTGATTGCGAAGATTGCAGATGTCAACAGGACGCTTCCTCATTACAAGCGAGTAGAAAACGTATATGTTGTGTCAGAAAAGCTGCCGGTGACATCAAAAAACGAGGTGGACAGAAAGGCTATAGAAGAGACGATCACTCTCTGGAAGAGAGAGAACGCGGACAGTGTCAGAACCTATAATTTACGAAAAATGAGCAGGAACATCAAAGCTTGAAAAAGAGGAAGAGGAAATGGACAGACAGGATATTAAGGAGACTATAAAGAAAACACTTGCGGAAATGATGGGTAAAGACCGTACCGCGATTGGCGATGAGGATCTGTTTTATGAGGATCTTGGTGCAGACAGTATCATGATCGTACAGGTATTTCTGACCTGTCAGGAGAAGTATGATGTACTTCTCTCTGACGAATTGAACCTTATGGAACCGGTATCTGTAAATGTTTTGACGGATATTATCTGTCGGAAACTGGACGAAAAAGCGAGTTGAATTATGAAGCCGTGGCAGAAACATACCATATGTGAACTTCTGGAACAGACCGTCAGGACTTTTGGAGACCGTACGGCAGTTGTGGATGAGAACCTGAGTCTTACATACCGGCAGTTACATCAGAAAGTGGAAAGGCTGTCTTCGTATTTATACTCTATGGAGATAAGGAAAGGCGACCGGGTGATTGTCCAGGTTTCAAATTCGGTTATGTATGAGATCGTGATTTTTTCATTGTTCAGAATCGGGGCAGTGCCGATTCTTATACTACCGGCGCACAAGCAACATGTGATCGACGCGATCTGTGAACGGGCAGAACCGAAAGCTTATATTACAATGGATCTCTTTTACGGGACTGATTATCGGGATAATGCGCTACGTTTGCAGGAGAAATATGACTTCCTGAAATACGTCTATACTGTCGCGGAGTTGGAGTGTGAAATCGAATGTGAACAGATGAAAGAGGTGGCGGCTGAAAAAGTCGCTCCTTCAGATCTCGCGTTTCTTTCTTTGTCCGGCGGAACAACAGGGATTCCAAAACTGATTCCCAGATATCACGGCGAGTATTGTTACAATTCCATTTGCACAGCGGTGCACTGCAGAATGGACGAGACTACTGTGAATCTGATTGCGATACCGGCGGCTCATAACTTTGCGTTTGGTACGCCGGGAATGATCGGCACTGTGTTTTGCGGTGGTTGCAACATTATGTGTGAGTATCCGAGCCCATTGGAGATTTTTGATCGAATTGAGAAATACAGAGTCACGATGATGAGTTTTGTGCCGTCTGTTGTCAATCTCTGTATGCAGTATCGGGATATCGATGACAGCCATGATTTGTCCTCTGTCCGTTATATTCTCGTCGGAGGCGCAATGTTTACCCCGGAACAGGCTGCAAAATGTGAAAAAATGCTCGAAGGGACACTGATTCAGGTCTATGGAATGTCGGAAGGCATGACATTTCTGACAGACCCGGAGGCAAATGATTATGTGAGATTTCACACCCAGGGAAAACCTTGCGCAAAAGAAGATTGTTTCATGATTGTAGATGAGGATTTCAAGCCTGTTCCGGATGGGGAAGAAGGAGAAATCGTTGTCAAGGGTCCTTACACGATATCTGCTTATTACAGAGCCACCGAAAGCAGTCGAAGCAGCTTCCGGGATGGTTTCTACAGGCCGGGGGACAAAGGAATCCGGGATGTAACGGGAAATATCATTGTTACCGGTCGATCGAGAGAATTGATCAACAGAGCTGGAGAAAAGATCATGCCTTTTGAAGTGGAAAAATGCTTCGGTGACCTTTCCGGAGTTAATAGCTGTGCCGCGTTCGGAATCAGGGATGAACTTCTCGGAGAAGCGATCTTTGTTGCCTATGAGGGCAACAAAGAATACTCCATACAAGAGGTCTCCGGGGTTTTTCGTCAGAGGCAGATGGAAGACTGCTGCATCCCCGATCGGATCAAAAGAGTGACGAGTCTTCCGATGACGCCGGTGGGTAAGATTGATAAAAACAAACTGAGGGAAATGTGTACCAATGACTGAACAAAGACACACTCAAATAAGCAACTTGCAAAGATCGTATCTGGTTGGAAGGACGATGAAGAACAACCTTGGCGGAGTGGCGTGCCATGCGTATTTTGAGTTTGAAGGGAAAAATCTTAATGTCGAAGCCTTTCAGAAAGCGTGGGAAGCAGTCGTAGCCGGCCATTTTATGACAAGCGCAAAGATTAAAGACGATGGTACTGCCTGCTCATCCGATACCGGTTTTCTAAAGAGCCTGTTTATTTTTGATCTGTCTAAGGAAGAAGAGGCAGCCGCGGCGGCTACTATGGAAGATTGCAGGAAAAACAGTTCCCATAGAAAAATGGAAGTCGCCAGAGGACAGGGAATTGGCGGCATCCTCTTCCTGCTTCCAGGGAAGAAACACAGATTATGCTTTGATATTGATCTGGCAGTTTGTGACGTAAACGGCATACAGAGTCTTCTGAATGAATTAGGAACAAGATATGCGAAAAAGGATTATTCCAGAGGGGAAATATTACCTATACCCCAACGAAATGAGATCGCAAGGCAGGAGATTGCTGTAAATCCGATAATTCCTGATTATGGAAATAATGTGGGAGAATTGTCCGGATGCAGCTATGGATCTTTCGATTATAAGTTAACAGAAGAAGAGAGTCTTCGGATGAAAGAATATTTTGAGGGAACAGGTGGAGACCTGTTTTCCGGAATGCTTTTTCTCCTTGCGAAAAGCAGTTCTTTTCAGGAATTAAGCGTAAACATACCGTATTTTTCGGAAGCATCAGGCTGGGATCCGGTGAGTGATAATACGAAAATTTTCTGGCTGAACCTGGATAAAAAAGACCTTCATCTTGGCAGACTTCAAACGGCCATTAGACAAAAACTCGCGGAAGAAGAAAAAAAGTATCATAATTCCTCAGGCATCGTACCCGTTGTGTATTCCTACAATCAGAATGGGATTTTTCTAAACGTGGATTTCAGAAACAATATCGGAAACCTGACCTTTATGATTTCGCAAACGCCAAATGTCTGTCTGGATGTACAGTTGTTTAATATGGTGGATGGAATTCTGATCAGTTTTGTCTACCCGAAGGAGATGGAAGGTGTTGAGAAAATCAAAGAGTGGTTCAATCAGTATACAGGCGAGATAAAGGAGTGTGTAGCAAATGGAAAATAGAAATGTTGTCAGTGGAATATTTGAAAAAGTCTTTGGCATAGAAAAACCATCTCCGGATCTGCACTTCACGGAGCTTGGGGCTGATTCGATCGGAGTCATGAAACTGCAGATAGAAATCAGGAAACAATTTGGATTCAAAATAGATTTTCGCAAATTATATTCACTGGGATCTGTTAATGAGATCGGTGATTATATAAGCGCAAATGTAAACCAGGGGAGAGAAACATGAAGAAACAGATCGAATTTCTCCCGATACAGAGGATGTATTCCCTTTTCAGAAAAAATGAAGTCAGTTCTTTTTGCGATCAAGAGATGTACGAAGTCTACTGCAGAAAGTTTGATGAAAATACTTTTTCTGTGGCCTGGGAAAAACTGTGTGAACTTCATCCGCTTCTTCTGGCAGAGCCGGATTTGCAGAATGATTGTCTCCTGCTCGATACGGATCGCAGGGTAATTCCGGAGTATGTACATTTCGATAAAGAATATTCAGAGTCGGAAAGTGAACGGGAATGTTTTAAAGACAGACTTTTTCATACGTCGATATCCGGCGGGCACATCGTGAAAAAAGTGGTAGTTCTGGAGTTCGCGGGTGGGGATGCGACGATCCTCACACTTACGGATGGAATTGGAATCGATGGAGAGAGCCAGGAAATCATGATCAGAGATCTCATCCGGCTTTACGAAGAGAGGGAAACGGAAAGGGAGTGTGAGTATTCTTCATTTGCAGAGGATTATCTCGAAAAACTGGAAGTGAATAAGGCTGCGACAAAAGCTTTCTGGGTGGAAAAAGCAGGGATGCATCCCGAAGGGTACAAACTCAGCTGTGAAGCAGAGGGAAATGATGGCGATATAATCACATTTCGAAAGATTCTGTCGGGAGAACACAGCCAGACTCTGAAAAAACTGGCAGGTAACTCGCATATTTCTTATTATGCATTTCTTTTGGCGGTATATGTCCGGGTTTTAGAGAGATACACGGATCAGAAGAGTTTTGCTATTTCTGCGCCGCGATCTGTCCGTTCTTACGAACTGGATGGGGTTGAAAACACAGTCGGAATGCTTACGGATTTTATACCGTTGATCGCTTCTGTCAGGGAAGGTGATTCTTTATTGGATACGGCTGTCTATGTACAGGATTATTTGTGGCAGGTTTTTGATCTTGGGGAAACCTCTGGAATGGATAGTCTTCGCATTCTTCAGGACGAACTCCAAAAGCCGGTGATTCTCAAATGGACGTTTACCCTTATCACTGAGAAAAAAGCGGAAACAGAGTTGTTTGTCCGTAAAGGAGTCAGGGTTGAGACCGGAACAGCGGACGCAGAGATGCTTTTGATGGAAACTGCCGAAGGGACGGAACTGATCTTTGTTATCCGACCGGAAAAGGTGAATGAAAGAATCTGCGCTCGGATTGTTTCGCATTTCACAGAGCTGTTGACTGACCTCGCAGAAGGAAAGCTGTTGCCGACAGAGACTGAGATTCCTTTGTGCGCAGCTGATCAGAGAGCAGTTGAGTTTGCGAACAATACGGAAAACAAAGAGTTGATTACAAATCTATCCTTTGCAGAGGAAATGAAATCGAGGGTCAGACGAAATCCGGATTCGATTGCTCTCATAAATGAGGAAAAAACATATACATACAGAGAACTGGATCTTGAAGTGAGCAGACTCTCGTCTGTGCTGGCAGAGAGAAAAAAGGGCGGCGCGGACAGGATTGCTATTTTTATGGAAAAAAGTTCTGATCAGGTGATTGCCGCGCTCGCGGCGGTTTACGCCGGGACTGCTTATATGCCATTGGAAACCACGCTGCCGTTGGAAGACATTAACTGGTGCTTGGAGCAGGCGGGGATCAGATATATCATTGCATCTCAAAAACTCTATGACAAAGTAAAGGATGCTGCCTGTGACGTCGTTGTATACGAGACTCTTGCATCTGATGCGCGCGATCTGTGGACGTTGGAAACGACGGAAAAGGAAGAGCGGAGCGGCAAAAACGATGAGAGAATTGCGGTCATCATCAATACTTCAGGTACAACCGGCAGACCCAAAAGCGTGCTTTTGACAGAAAAAGGGTTAAAAAACTGCCTTGCAGACTCTCCGGGCAGATTTGAAATACCGGCAGGAGACAATGTACGAGCAATTGCAGTTACAAACTTTTGCCATGATATGGCGCTCTATGATTATCTTGGAATCTTCTATATGGGAGGAAGTGTGGTGATTCCTTCCGAGTCCAGGGTGAAGGATCCGGGATATCTGCTTGAACTTATTGGGCGTTACAGGGTGAATTTCTGGAACAGCGTGCCCGCGATTCTTGAGATGCTTCTGTTGGTGAATGACGAGGATCTGCTTTCTGAATTACGGTATGTTAAGAGATTCATTCTCGGAGGTGACTGGGTCAGATGCAGTACGGTAGAAAGAGTGCATAAGTTTTCCGGTGATGCTCTTGTATTCAGCGTCGGAGGACCTACGGAGACTACGATCTGGAATATATATCACAGAGTGACGGAAGAAGATATGGTCAATGGATTCATTCCGTATGGAAAACCATTGGCAAATACGAAATATCATATCTTTGACAGGAACGAGAGAGAATGCCCGATCGGGATGCCCGGTATTATGTATGTCGAAGGTGAGGGCGTTACAGCTGGCTATGCCGGAGCGACAGAGGAAAATGCCGAACGCTATCGGGTTGTACGGGGACGGCGGATGTTCCGCTGTGGTGACAAGGGACTTCGATTGGAAGATGGCAGCATCAGATTTCTCGGACGCGAAGACAATCAGGTCAAGATAAACGGCAAGAGAATCGAGCTTGGCGGAATAGAACGGAAGGCGAACGAACTTGAAGGCGTTTACATGAATTGTTGCGTTCTAAGTGAAAATACGGGGAAGATTGCTCTTTTTTACGAGGGAACTGCGGAAGAAACGGAAGTCCGTAGCCTGCTTGAGAAAAAGCTGGTTTCCTATATGCTTCCGTCCCAGATTGTGCGGTTGGATAAAATACCTCTGAATCACAATGGAAAAGCGGATAGAAAGATCCTGCGGGAATATAGTTTCCGGGAGGAAGGAACGGAGATTGATGATTCAACGGTGGAAGGGGCAGTGGTTTCTTTTTTGAGGGAAATACTCGGACAGCCCGATGTGTCCGTCGAAGACAACTTCTATTATCTCGGGGGGGATTCTGTCAGTGCAATGCAGTTGATTTCCAGACTCTATCATAAATACCGGATCGAGATAGATATTTACGATATTCTCGGTAGTCCGGAGATCGCGGACTGGATGCCTCTCATAAAAGACAAAATTCGTGAAGTCAAAGGAGCTTCAATGAATCTGCTTCAAAAGTGCAGGGAATTTTTCAAAAATGAGGAGATTACGGAGGACATGTCTTTTATGGATATGGGAGGAAATGAAAGTAATCTTCGAGAGTTTGGAGAATGGATCGGATTATCAGGATTTCAGGTATTGGCAGTTCCCTGGATCGATCACTGGGAAGCTCTGCTGAATTGAATTGGGAGAAAAGAAATGGTTATAAGATTTGATGAAAAGAGAGGCGGGAGAGAGAATGAGCAGTTCTTTGTAGATATGCTCAGCTATGTGTCCCCGAAAATTCAGAATGTGAAAAGAGAAGGAAAAGACATTCTGTTGGAAATCAATGAAGAGGATCAGGAGATTGTTGAGAATAAAGTAGAGGCGCTTTACCAGATGATTGAGTCCGGCTCAATCTCCGGGAAAGAAGTACCGGTCAAAACTCTGGAAGATCACAGTGATGAGGAGACAGTTAATAAAGAGAATGTCTATGAAACGCTCTGCGAAAACGGTGATGTGGTCGAGCTTTCGCCGGGGGTCTACTCATACAGCAATCTTTTTCTGAAGGTATTTCGTTATTTTAACAATAAGATAGATGCATACGGAAAAGATGTGTTTAAAGGGATCAGGGAATACAAGTTTCCTGTGCTTCATCCGATTAAGCGATATGAGAAGGGAGGTTATTTTGAGAATTTTCCCCACTATATTATGTTCGGAACATCAATGAAAAATGACCTGGATGTTCTCGAGCGTTTTTCAAAAAACGGATTGACAGATGAAACTATTCTGGACGAGATGCAAACACCGTCTCAGGTTCTGCGTCATGCGGCCTGTGTCCCGGTCTATGAAATGCTGGAAGGACGGACGATTCAAAAAGAACATCCGGAGAAATTCCTTGTCTCGGGAACCTGTTTCCGGAATGAGGGAAAAAATACCTTTGAGTTATCGAGACTGAATGAGTTCTTCATGAAAGAATATGTGTTTGTCGGAAGTCCGGATCAGTGTAAGGAATTGATCGGGCTGGCGAAAGGTCTTTGGAACGAATGGCAGTGCATTTTCAGGGCTAACACCAGACTTGATACTGCGAATGATTCCTTCTTTGCATCCAATTATAAGAAACTGCAATTTTTCCAGGTGATCGGAGATTCAAAGAGAGAATTTAAGTGGCAGATTCCTGGCCATGGCACCTACATATCATGTGGTTCGATTAATTTCCACAGAACGCATTTCTCAAAACCCTACACGATCAAAAATGAAAACGGTGATCTCTGTTATACAGCATGCTTTGCCTTTGGAATCGAACGTCTTACTTACGCGCTTTTGTCT
Organism: [Eubacterium] cellulosolvens LD2006; assembly: GCF_000621585.1. Lineage (GTDB taxonomy): Bacteria > Bacillota > Clostridia > Lachnospirales > Lachnospiraceae > Bilifractor > Bilifractor cellulosolvens. Next base: position 13,588 of record NZ_JHXY01000022.1, read on the forward strand.
CAGAAGGGACTTGATCCTTCGAAGTGGGATGCTGCAACTTATGAAGAAATATCAAAATATGTGGATTTGTAAAGAAGGTTGAAATGGAGACGGAAAGAATAGTAGCAAGGCCTGAGCGAAGAAAGTGCAGATGTTGTGTCATGCCTGAGACTCCGGGACACATAGAAATCGGTGCTGATGGATTGTGCAGCATTTGCAAAGAGCGTAGATTCACTAAGTCGGTTGAAAACTCTTTTGACAGTTTGGATCCGCAAAAAAAACTCTCGATTCTTAAGAAAAAAGTTGAACGCTTTAAAAAAGGCGGAAAGTATGACTGCGTTTGCAGTGTATCCGGTGGCAAAGACAGTATTATGACCTTGTATATTGCCAAGAAAATCCTGGGGTTGAATCCATTGGCAGTGATGATTGACAGCGGTTTTGCACTTAAGGAAATGCCTCAGAATCTTTCGAACGCAACGGATATTCTGGGAATAGACAGTATTATTTTCAAGATGTTCGATATCCAGGATATTTTCCGGCTGTTCCTTCAATCGAAGAAGCGTATTTATTATTGCCGACTTTGCCATGCATTACTGGATCTCAAGATCCATGATATTGCAGGTAGATATGGTGTGGATTTGATCCTGGGCGGATATACGAAGGGACAGCAGTATATTCAGAAGTCAGAGTTGTTCTGGATCTATAAGGAATCCGATGTGAATACAATAGAAGTTCTGAAAGATCATCCGAAGTATGCATACGTCCTGGAACTGTATAAAAATCAGACAGAGTATTTCAGAAAGCATTATCCGACGATTGCTCAGATTTCACCATTTAAGTATATAGAATGGAACGAAGATGAGATCCTGCAGATTTTGACAAAAGAGCTTAACTTTCAGCGATCGGAAAGAAGCTGGCCGGTCAATTCATCGAACTGTCTGTTTAACCACGTCTCTCAGTATCTGGTAGAGAGAGACTTTGGTTATGCGCAACACGAGGTTGAATTGAGTGAACTTGTCAGAGCCGGGGAAATGACGAGGGAGAGGGCACTTGAAATCTCAGAAAGCCCGATTTATGAATCTGCCGTGAGGGACTCTCTGAATAAACTCGGATTGAATTATGAAGACATAATGGGAGGATGCAGCAATGCTTGAAGAAATATATAAGTTATTGAAGGAAAACGTAGTAGAGCTTGAGGATGTAGAGTTACGGGAAGATACATCGCTTATCGCGTCCGGTTACATGGATTCCTATGAAGTAGTGATGCTTTTGGAACAGTTGGAACAAACTTTTTCCATAAAAATCGAGCTTGATGATCTGGATCTGGAGGACTTTGAGAGTCCTGCCAATATAGTAAAACTTGTAGAGACAAAGAGGCGATAAGAATGGAAAGTGAAAACAACGGAATGTCACGGTTAATGGAGCTTGCGATGATGAAGAAAGGCACAATGATACCGGCCATGATTCTGTCGGTTCTGGCGACGGTTGCCTCTTTTCTTCCCTACGTGGCCATTTATCTGGTGATTAAAGAGATTGTCACGGTGTATCCGGAGATTGATCAGCTGGATACCGGAAAAATGATGATATATGCTGCCTGTGCCGTTGGTGGCGTACTCGTGAATCTTGTCCTGTACACTCTGTCGGTTGCTCTTGCGCATGTGGCGGCCTATGGTACGCTGTATCAGCTGAAGATCAATTTTGTGGATCACATCTCGAAGCTTCCGCTGGGGTTTTTCTATCGAACAGGAAGCGGAAAACTCCGTGAGATTATGGACACGAATATTGAAAGCATCGAGGGCTTTATTGCCCATGACCTGACGAATATGGTTTCGGCCATGACTGCGCCCATTCTGATGCTGGTTATGATTTTTGTGGTGGACTGGCGTTTTGGAATTGCCTCCTTCCTCGGCATTGTCCTTGCCTTTGTAGGCTACGGTATGACATCCGGGGGAGAAGTGACCAAAAAGCTGATGGGGGATTATCAGACAGCTCTTGAAGACATGGGCAATGCCGCTACCGAATATGTCCGGGGAATCTCCGTAGTCAAGGCCTTCCGGCAGTCGGCTTTTTCCTTTCATCGTTTGAACGATTCCATCAAGCGATATATGGCGACCGTCATTCCCTATTCCCTGAGTCAGGAAAAAATGACTGCGACGCTTACGACATTGTTCGCTTCCATGTATCTGGTTCTGATCCCTGTGGGGATTCTCATGGGAAAGCACACTTCGGATTACAGGGGCTATGTGGCTTCGTTCATCTTTTATCTGATTTTTGTCCCGGCGATCGGAAACATCCTTATGAAGATCATTTACGCGATGGCAAATGCGGCCAATATCGCGGGTAATGTGGATCATATGGATCGGATTCTGCACGAAAAAGTAATTCCGGAAAACGGAAAGAAGCTTCTTCCTTCCGGCCACGGGATTGAATTTAAGGATGTCACCTTTTCTTATGATGGAGAGACAAAGGCGCTGGAGGGTGTCAGTTTCACAGCCGCAGAAGGAAAGGTGACGGCAATCGTCGGCTCATCCGGTGGCGGAAAGAGTACCATCGCGTCTTTGATCCCGCGTTTTTACGATGTTCGGGAAGGTGCGGTGAGAATCGGCGGCGTGGATGTCAGGGATATGGAAATCAAAACGCTTATGGATGAAGTGAGTTTTGTTTTTCAGGATAATTTCCTTTTCGGTGTGTCCATTCTTGAAAATATCCGCATGGGAAGAAAAGACGCCACGGTGGACGAGGTGCGCGCTGCGGCAAAGGCGGCCAGATGTGATGAATTCATCGAAAAACTGCCGGAGGGTTATGACACCATATACGGAAGCGCCGGCGTAAATCTTTCCGGCGGCCAGATCCAGAGAATTGCCATTGCAAGGGCAATCGTGAAGAATGCGCCGATCCTGATTCTGGATGAGGCAACTTCCTTCTCGGATGCTGAGAACGAATACCTGATCCAGCAGGCGCTGAGTGAACTTATGAAAAACAAAACAGTGATCATGATCGCCCACAGATTGTCTACCATCCGCGACGCGGACAGGATCATTGTCATGGAAGACGGCAGAATTGCAGAGCAGGGTAGATTTGAAAATCTGCTGGAGGCAAAGGGGCGTTTTGCGGAGCTGTGGGAGAATTATACGACAGCAAATGTGTGGAAACTGAAGGGAAGGAGCTGACATGAAAACTTTAAAGGAACTATTTCAACTGTCCGATGACGCGACAAAGAATCTGAAGTCGGGCATCATAGCGGTGACAATAACCAATCTGGTTACGCTGTTATCGGTGGTTGTGGTTGTCAATCTCTTCTCACAGCTTGTAAAACCTCTGGAAGGTGGCGAGATTTCCTACCGGACGATGTGGTTTATGCTTGCACTTGGCATAGGGCTTGCTGTGCTGCTTTTTTTCGCGTCACGGAATGACTACCGGAAGACCTATGTGTCCTGCTACACGGCGGCACAGGACAGCCGGCTCCGGATTGCGGAGACGGTCAGACAGTTTCCCATGAGTGTGTTCAACTCCAAATCTCTGGCGGAGATCACTACGAATATGATGGGAGACTGTGCAAGCATTGAGCATTCTTTAAGTCATATCGTACCCCCGCTGATTGCGGATATTATATCGGCGACGATCGTCTGTGTCTGTCTGGTTTTCTTTGACTGGAGAATGGCACTTTCCATTTTCTGCACGCTGCCTCTTGCTTTTCTCATCATACTTGCGAGCAAGAAGCTTCAGAGAAAGGTGTCCGGCAGACAGCTGGCAGATAAGCTGAAAGCCTCGGAGAAAATACAGGAATATCTGGAGGGCGTGAAAATTATCAAAGCCTGCAATCTCGGTGGATCGAAAGCCGGGGAGCTGGAAAAGGCGTTGAGAGATCTCAGAAACTCATCCATTGCTCTTGAGATGAAAACCGGTGTGATCATTTCGGTTGCCCAGTTTGTTCTTCAGGCCGGAACGGGAATCACGGTATATGTGGGAACGATGCTGATTACAAAGGGAGAAATCAACCTTCTTCCGCTGTTGTTGTCCCTTGTTGTCGTATGCCGGGTATACGGACCGATTCTTTCCATACTCACACTTCTTCCTATGCTTGAGCACACACTGGTATCGACCGGAAGGATCAAAAATCTCCTGGCGGTTCCGGTGATGACCGGACGGGAGCTTCCCATCCGTGATTCTGAAATTCGTTTTGAAGACGTGTCCTTCGGCTATGAGGACGAGAAGGTTATTGACCATATGTCCGTGGTTATACCGAAGAACAAGGTGACTGCGATCGTGGGTCCGTCAGGAAGCGGAAAAAGTACAATGGCCAGACTTATGACCAGGTTCTGGGATGTGGATTCCGGACGGATTCTTCTTGGTGGAACGGACATAAAAGAGGTGGATCCGGAGTACCTGATGAGTAAGTTCTCCATCGTGTTTCAGGATGTGACGTTGTTTAACGACACGGTTATGAACAACATCAGGATCGGAAATATGGATGCAACGGATGAAATGGTGATGGCGGCTGCAAAGGCGGCGCAGTGTGACGGATTTGTGCAAAAGATGCCCGACGGTTATCAGACGGTTCTCGGCGAGAACGGAAATACTCTCTCCGGCGGTGAGCGCCAGAGAATATCCATAGCGAGAGCGATTCTAAAGGATGCACCCATCATTCTTCTGGATGAGGCCACGGCGTCCCTGGATCCGGAGAACGAGATTCAGGTACAGGAGGCCATTACAAAAATGGTTGAGAATAAGACGGTGATCGTAATCGCTCACAAACTCAGCACCATCGAAGACGTCGATCATATCCTTGTTTTGGATAAAGGCACGGTGGCTGAGCAGGGAACACACCGGGAACTCATGGACAAAAACGGTCTTTACGCAAGGCTTTACCGCCTGCAGGAAGATAGCAAAAAGTGGAAAATCGCATAATGAGGAGGACAAGAACATGAACAGTAACAGAGAAAATGTAAAGAAATCAAGGAAACTGGTATCGGCCGGCGTATTCATCGCCCTGTACTTTGTGGTATTCGTGGTGGCAGGAACGATCTGCATGCCGATCCCGCCGCTCTATCTTTGTATGCTTCCGATCATCGCGCTGTTATCGGCAGCTGTCTATCAGATGCTTCTTACAAAGGCTCCGATGCACGGGCCGATCTTCATTGCGTCCATGCTTCCCTGTCTGTTTCTGCTGATGATGGGAAACATCTGGATCGTCGCAGTGACGGGAGTAATTGCCGGACTGGCGGCTGAGATCATTGCGGGTATGGGTAATTTCCGGAACAGAACACTGAACATGGTGAGCTATTTTGCCTTTTCACTGAACCTGCTGGGCGGCTTCCTTCCCATCTGGGTTATGAGGGAGGAATATTTCAAGAGCACGCTCGACAGAGGTATGAGTCAGGACTTTGTGGACAAACTCAGAGCGATCACTCCCGGATGGGTTCTGGTGGCGATCATCGTTGCTACGATTGCCTGTGGATTCATCGGAACGAAAATCGGTGACAGGATGTTTGCAAAACACTTTACAAAGGCAGGAATCGCATAAGATGGAAAAAGGGATCAGATTTGATCCCAGAACCAAGTTTATCCTCCTTCTCGGAGTGAATCTGCTACTATTGCTCAGCAGGTCGCTTGTTTTGGAGGTGGCACTGTTTTCGTTTTGCATATGCATATTGGTAGTTGACGCGAAATACAAGGATGCGATCATGTACGTGATTGCATTCTTGTTTATGCTGTTTACGGACCGGTATCTGTGTGTTTTTCTCACAGGCTTTTACGGTACGATCATTAATTTTATCGTGTATGCTCTTCGAAGATTCATGCCCTGCTTGATTCTGGGTAAATGGATACTGGATACAACGGCGGTTTCGGATTTTGTCGCCACCATGTGGAAAATACGCCTGCCTCTGACGGTGATTATTCCTCTGTCTGTGGTATTCCGGTATTTCCCTACGATAAAGGAAGAATGGAATTCCATAAGGGATGCCATGAAGATCAGAGGCATCAGTTTCTCGATGGAGCATGTGCTTGTGCCCCTTATTTTTTCTGCAGTAAATGTCAGTGAGGAACTGTCTGCGGCTGCGCTCTGCCGCGGGCTGGACGCGCCGGGAGAACACACCTCTTATATAGAGATAAAAATGTCGGCAATTGACTACCTTTTTCTCCTGATACTTGCGGGTATGGCGGTGGCGGCATTCACAGGAAAAGCTATGGGAGTGATTTGATATGATCGAAGTGAAAAATACCAGCTTCCGCTATGCGGGCACGGATGCGGATTGCCTCAGGGATATCAATCTCCGGGTGAAAGCCGGCGAGTGTATACTTTTTTGCGGAAAGAGCGGCTGCGGAAAAAGTACGATCCTTCGTCTCTTCAACGGAATGATTCCGAATTTCTTTGACGGCGAACAGCAGGGGACGGTGACATTTCGGGGAGAGTTGCTTTCGGATATGCCGCTTTTCAGGATCGCGCAGTCTTTTGGCACTGTTTTTCAGAATCCGAGGACACAATTTTACACGGTCAATACCACAAGTGAGATCGCGTTCGGACTGGAAAATATGGGGACGCCGCGCGAGCAGATCCGGAAAAGAGTGGAACAGACGGCGAAGGAGCTGGAGATAGAATATCTGATGGATCGAAGCATTTTCGAGCTGTCCGGGGGAGAAAAACAGATTATTGCTTTTGCCTCGGTATATGCCATGGATCCGGAGGTTTATCTGCTGGATGAGCCATCAGCGAACCTTGACTTTGCGGCGGTGGAAAAGATCAGGAAGATCCTGCGTCTTCTGAAATCCAGAGGGAAAACCATTCTCATCTCCGAGCACAGAATCTACTATTTAAAGGATATTCTGGACCGGGCTCTGTATATGGAGGATGGGCGGATTCTGCGGGAATACAGTGAGGCGGAACTTGGCAGTATGCCCTATGAAGAGCATGAGAAAACAGGTCTGCGTATGCTGAACCTTGCGGAGATGCCTTATGGAGGAAGACGGATCAGGCGCAGACCAGAGGAATGCTTTCTGACATATTTCAGCGGGTATCACGGAAAAAAGAAGTGCCTTGAGATTTCACGTGCAGGCTTCGCACCGGGAAAAATCTATGCTGTCATCGGGAATAACGGCGCCGGAAAATCTACTTTTTTATCAGCTTTTTCCGGTGTTATGAGGAAGACCGGCGGTTATGTCATAGAGCAGAATGCTGTATCGGACAGGCGAAAAAGACTGAAGAACAGTTATATCGTCATGCAGGAAGTGAATCACCAGCTTTTCATGGATTCCGTGGAAAAGGAGATCACTACAGGAAAACACCGGATGGATCCGGATGGCTGTGGCAGACTGCTCTCAGAACTGGATCTGGAGGGACTGGAAGACAGACATCCCATGACATTGTCCGGCGGGCAGAAACAGAGGGTAATCATCGCCTCGGCCAGATACAGCGGGAAAAGATTTCTCTTTTTTGATGAGCCCACCAGCGGTCTGGATTTTTATCATATGATCCGTGTATCCGAACTGCTGAAGGAAATCAGCGGGGATGAGACCTACATCTTTGTGGTTACACATGACTATGAGTTCATTCTCTCCTGCTGCGACGCGGTGGTACACATCGAAAGCGGAGAAATGGTGGAGCAATACGATCTGGATCAGGGAGGGTTAGAGAAAATCCGAACCTGGTTCCTGGCAGAACCACAGCCCGGCATACCGGTTCCCAGACAGTCAGACGAAGTACCGGCTGTCCCGGCTCATGGATGGTAGACGTCGCAAATATGTTTTTTTTCAACAGGATGAGCTGTCTTTATATCTCTTAGAGATGTAGAGACAGCTCTTTTATGATATGGCATAGGAGATTTATACTTTCTGTGATTTGAAAAATAGCGTCTTTTCCTGCTGCCGGCGATGCTTCAGGCGATTGCATTTGTTCTGGTATAGGAAATTGCTCCGCAATCCCTATACCACAACGCTCCGCGGGATGCGCAGCTCGCAGATAAGAAGATCGCTTACGCGATTCT
>NZ_JHXY01000022.1:21558-62540 GCF_000621585.1 [Eubacterium] cellulosolvens LD2006
GCTGCGCTCCCCTCAGGAGTGAGGGGATGGGGGAGTCGAAGTCCGCTTGCGGACTTTGTTCTGGTATAGGAAATTAACGCTCCGCGGGATGCGCAGCTCGCAGATAAGAAGATCGCTTACGCGATTCTGCTCGCGCGCCAAAGTCCTGCTGCGCTCCCCTCAGGAGTGAGGGGATGGGGGAGTCGAAGTCCGCTTGCGGACTTTGTTCTGGTATAGGAAATTGCTCCGCAATCCCTATACCATAACGCTCCGCAGGATGCGCACTCGCGCGATATGTAGATGCGTTGCATCCGCGCTCGGCGCGAGAATGTCGCTAGCGACATTCTTTTTTATGGATAACGTCATCAGCCGGAATTTTCTCCGCTGGACTCCCGCAGGATCAGGTCGCTTTCGACATAAAAGGTTTTGCAGGAATAGTCTCTTCTTTCCATGAGGTGCGTGATGAGATCGACGAGCGTTCTGCCCATAGCAGCGCCGTTGATCCGTATGGTTGTGAGCCGCGGCGTGAAGTAACGGGAACGCTGGGTGTCATCAAAGCCGCAGATCCATACGTCATCCGGGACCTTGTAACCGAGACTGTGCAGGGCGTTAATGACGTCAAAGGCCGCAAAGTCGTTGGCACAGACGAGAACCTCGGGGATCTCTTTCATCGCCCGGAAGGAATCCGTCAGATAATCCTTGTAGGTGTGGATGGTGTCGGAGGCGGGAAGGTTGTCTGTTACATTGTGGATGCAGGAATGGCTGACACCGTAGTAATTGCAGGCTCCGTTCAGTGCACAGTAACGTTCGTAGAAAGACTGGCAGTGCATGACATCTCCGATGTAGCCGAAGGATTTTTTGCCGTGGGAGACTGCATGGCCGACAAAACGGTAGATGCCGGAGCGGTTATCCATTTCCAGGAGAGCGGCGTTCAGCGGCTGCATGACATTGTTTACGGGTGCGTCGGCAAAAACAACCGGTAGGTCGAGGTCACAGAGCATTTTTGCGTAATCATAGTTGAAGATCTCGACACATACGAGTGCAGCTGTGGTATCCAGGCTGAAGGACGGCGGAAGTCGTCTGGCAGCGATGTCAGCGGCGGAAAGGTTGTAAATGACGAGATGAAAGCCCATCTGCTCGAAAATTTCATTCGCAGTGCGGACCATCGAAGAAGCGAAGTGCGCATTGTCGAGGAGCATCGCCGTGAACAGGGCGATATTGGCCTTTACCGGATGGACTGCAGGAGCAGCGGCGGCGGACTCTTCTTTGGCGAGAACAGCAGGATCGAAATAGGAGAACTGTTTGTAGCCCATCTCTTTTGCTTTGTTCAGCACCATTCGTCTGGTGGATTCGGCAAGAATGCCGGAATTGTTGATTGCTTTTGAAACGGTATTTCTGGATAAGCCGAGGGCATCGGCAATATCCTGAATGGTCACTTTTTTGGCCATGATGTGTAACCTCCGCGGTTTTTATTTCTATTCATTAATATCCCTGTCAGGCAGAGCTCTTGGTGATTCTTCATCTCATAGGAAATTCCTCCGAATTTCCCATGAGACAATACGCTCCGCGGGATGCGCACTCGCGCGATATGTAGATGCGTTGCATCCGCGCTCGGCGCGAGAATGTCGCTAGCGACATTCTTTTTTACAGATGCCCGTGCAGCAGATAGTGCAGGTAGGATGCAGCGGTATCCGGATGTCTGGTATTGGCGATGATTCCGATGTATAAATCACCGGAAATCCCGGAATCCTGAAAGATTCCGGAGCCGTTGCGGCAGATGACCGCTTTTCCCTCTTCCGAGAGAACTGCATTATCCTTTGGAAGAGAAGCTGTGATCCCCCGGTCGAGTTTTTGCAGATAGTTACCGGCAAGAAAAATCCGGTAGGCTTTCTCGTTCATAATCGCAACGTCCATCTGCTCTGCTTCGATCATTGCGATGATTTTCAGACTGGAGGCGTAGGCATAACCGCTTACGTCTTCGTCTTTTCCGGTGAGAACAAGTTTGCCGGCAAAATTGATTTTGCTGCGCCCGGGGTCGATGCCGGCTTCTGTCAGGAAGTCAGTGGAAAGCTTTCGGGTGAGCGCCGGCCCTGCCTCAAAATTGACAGCGGCAACTCCGAGAACCGCATCCTTGCGGGTCATTTTTGCGTGGACGGCGCCGGCGCAAATCAGGAGTACAAGAACTGCCAGAAAAAGAGGGAGCTTATAATAATCCAGGATGTACCGGACTTTTTTTCCTGGAGACAACGAGCGAAATGTACTTTTTTCTTCAGTCTTCATGTGCTTTCTTCTTTTTCTTATGATCAGCTTCTTTTTTGAGATCTTTCAGGTTCCTGAAATCCTCCGGTTTCTCGCAGAAATGTATGATGTTTTTCAGGAGATACGAACTGAGCAGAGCACAGAGCCCTTCTCCAAAGAGGAGGATCGGGGTAAAAATGCTCACTGCGATCCAGATCATTGCCGCGTGGATGGCGGCGACGAGAATCGTGCAGATCAGAAAACGCACCGCAAGCACAAGCGAATTTTTGATCATCATGGGAATGGTGTTCTCGAAGCGAGCCATGAGCGGAAAGATATAAATGACAATCATGCAGAATACAATCATCATCAGAATCCATACCGCATAGAGCAGCACCCAGACGGCCGCCTGGTTCTTCAAATGGTAGAGAACGTAGCCGTCGACGGCGAGAACAGAACCGGCAAGAAGAAGGATGATGCCGGTGATGGTTCCCTGCTTCAGGTTGGATCGGAACTGCCGGAAATATGTCTCGATCAGTCTCGGCGAGCGGTCCTCCGCAAATGCCAGCGTACAATAGTAAAGAGCCGTGGTAGAAGCGCCGATAGTTACTATAGGAAGTGATGTGAGCAGCCACAGGATATTCAGCAGCATGACATCGGCCAGATGGCCGAGAAAGCTCATGATCGGGCTGTCAGGGTTTACCAGATTTTTGAACATGAAAACCTCCTGTCAGTTTTCTTCTATTATTATTTTATAACAAAACGTAACATAATGTAACAATGTAGCCGCAGGAAATTGCAGGCCGGTATGCCGGCGGAAGCACAGACCGGAAATGAATGCTCCGGAGCTGTGTTTTGTGCGCGGCACAAGGCTGGAACGCCCGTGGCGCCTGTCACATCGGTAATGCACGCGATCGTCCCGATAGGGGCTTCGTGTTGCTTGCAATTCTATTTTATTGTGCATATGTAAAAATGTCAAATGTAAATACGTGAGAGGTGAATTCACAAATACACAAATTCGTCACATGTTTTTACACTATATTTCACAAATGCACAAAAGAGGAGGCGATCAGCATTGACATATGCAACAATATGACGTAAATTATGTTATATAAAAACAACGCACGCATGTGCAAATGTAAAAACGGAGGATCGGAAATGAAAAAACCATCGGCCGCAGCGGCCAAAACTGGTGTCAAATCCGGTGAGAGTTTTCTCTCATATGTAATGAAGCATTGGCAGTTATATGTGATCTTTATGCTGCCGGCATTCCTGTTGACAATCATATTCAAGTATATTCCCATGGGCGGTGTCCTTATTGCGTTTGAGAGATACAACCCGATTCGCGGAATTTTCGGAAGTCCCTGGGTTGGTTTCCGGCATTTCAGCCGATTCATCACATCTCCGGATTTCCTGCAGTATCTCGGGAATACATTGAAACTGAGTGTGTACGGATTGCTTTGGGGATTCCCGATGCCGATTATTCTGGCGTTCCTTCTGAATAGGATTCAGAGGAAAAAAATTCAGAAAAATCTTCAGCTGATCCTTTACCTTCCGAACTTCGTTTCTGTCATTGTTCTCTGTGGTATCGTGAGAATCCTTCTCTCGGTCACAGGTCCTGTGAATCTGCTGTTGGGAACACAGATCAATTTTATGACAATGCCGGAAGCGTGGAGAACGATCTACATTGTGTCCGGTATCTGGCAGGGAGCCGGCTGGGCTTCGATCATGTACACCGCGTCTCTTTCCAATGCGAGTCAGGAGCTTCGCGAAGCTGCGATCATGGACGGCGCAAATATCTGGCAGCAGATCAAAGTGGTTGAGTGGCCGGCAATCAAGAACATGGTTATTATTCAGTTCATTCTTCAGGCCGGAAACATTATGAGTATCGGTTTTGAAAAAGCATTCGCGCTTCAGACAGATATGAACCTGAGTGCTTCGGAAATCATCGCTACTTATGTGTATAAGAAAGGTCTTCTCGACGGAGACTACAGTTTCTCGACAGCAGTGGGTCTGTTCAATGCGGTCATCAACGTAGTGCTGCTGATTGCGGTGAACTTCACTGTCAAGAAGATGAACGAAGGCAAGGGCCTTTAATTAGAAGGAAGGAGAAAATCAATGAAAAAGCAAAAATTCAGCAGTTATTCATTGTCAGATAAGCTCTTTCTGATTATTGGATTTACATTCCTTGGCTTGTTCGCTCTGGCAATTGTTGTTCCGATGATTTATATCGTCATTGCATCCTTTATGGATCCGGTTACTCTTCAGAACAGCGGAGTTACCTTTGATTTTTCCAAGTGGACAACGACGGCCTATCAGAGAGTTGTTGAGAATAAGCAGATCTGGGTCGGCTTCGGAAATGCAGTGTACTATTCCATCCTGTTCACCTTTATTTCGGTGGCAGTGACAATGCTGGCAGCCTATCCGATGTCCAGACCGGATTTCCGTGGAAAGGGTTTCTTCAAAACACTTTTTATGATCACAATGTTCTTCGGCGGCGGACTGATCCCGACCTACCTTCTGATCAGTAAACTCGGTCTGATGGATTCCGTATGGGCAATTGTTCTTCCGGGTGCGTTCAGCGTCTGGAACATGATTATTGCGAGAACCTATTTCGAAGGTGTGCCGAGCGAGCTTCGCGAGGCGGCGGAAGTAGACGGCGCTAATGAGATCGTATATTTCTTCCGGATTCTTCTTCCGGTATGTAAGCCGGTCATCATGGTTCTGGTGCTCTGGCAGTTCGTCGGTATGTGGAACAGCTACTTCGATGCGATGATCTATCTGAGCTCCGAGTCCAAGCAGCCTCTGCAGCTGGTACTTCGTTCGATCCTGATTCAGAACCAGCCGCAGCAGGGCATGATCGCAGATATGCAGAGTACAGCCGCAAGAGCACAGCTCGGCGAGCTTCTCAAATATGCAACAATTATTATTTCCAGTATCCCGCTTCTGGTAATGTATCCGTTCTTCCAGAAGTACTTCGACGCAGGTATTATGGCCGGTGCAGTTAAGGGATAAGCAAAAATATGCGATGCAGCACGTTTTTGCGCGAACTATATAAGGTGGAAAAACACGAAATACATCGTGTAGAAAATACAAAAAGGAGAGGTATCATATGAAAAGAAACATCTTAAAGAAAGCAACAGCACTTGTTCTTGCTTCCGGTATGGCACTGTCAATGACAGCCTGCGGCAGCGGAAGCAGCACAGCAGCAACATCCGTGAAGGAATCCAGCGTGGGAGATCTCAAATTCCCGCTCAAGGAGAAAGCAACTCTTACAGGTCTTACCAGTTACCCGAGCGGTTCCGAGTCTGAACCGAACAACAGAACCATCTTCAAAAGACTGGAGAAAGACACCAATGTACATGTAGACTGGACGGCAATCCCTTCCGATCAGTGGGGAGATAAGATCACACTTCAGATGTCCAACATGGACCAGCTGCAGGACTTCGTTTTTTCCGCAAGCTTCGGTGACACAGATCTGCTCAGATATGCAGAGCAGGGTGTGATCATCAACCTGGAGGATTATATCGACAAATACATGCCGAACCTGAGCAAAGTATTCAAGGATCATCCGGAGTACCGCACAATGTCCACAGATAAGGATGGACACATCTGGGCACTTCCGTGGATCGAGCAGCTCGGTGAAGGCAAGACCGCAATTCAGGCAGTCGGCAATATGGCCTTCATCAACAAGAAGTGGCTGGATTTCCTCGGACTTGAGATTCCGAAGACAACAGATGAATTCGAGAATGTGCTCAAACAGTTCAAAGAGCATTCTTCTGAAATTCAGAAGGAATTTGGCATTGACGGTTCGGTAATCCCGATGTCCTGTATCGTGGGCGGCGGCAATGAGGACTGCATGCTGCTGATCAACGGTTTCGGCGAGGGTTACGGTGACAATGACAACGGCAAACACATTGCAGTTACAGATGACAACAAGGTTGTATGTACAGCAACAACAGAAGGATACAAGAAAGGTGTGAAATGGCTGCACCAGCTGAACGAGGAAGGACTGATCGATCCGGAGGCCTTCACACAGGACTGGTCCACATATGTAGCAAAGGGTAAATCCGGCCGTTACGGTGTATGCTTCACATGGGATGTTGCTAACATTGACAACCTCAAAGACTGGGTTCCGCTTCCGGCACTGACAGCAGATGTCCGCAATATCACTCCGATGAACGGATCCTACACATCCGGTTTCGACAGAGGACGCTGCGTCGTTACTTCCAAGGCAAAAGATCCGGCACTTGTATGTGCCTGGCTGGATCAGATGTATGCACCGATTCAGTCCCCGCAGAACAACTGGGGAACATATGGAGAAGAGGATGATTTCGACATTTTCGAGATGTCCAAGAATGACAAGGGTGAGCCGATGCTCAAACATGCACCGCTCGGAGATGCTTCTCCTGTAGAGGTTCGTGAGGCAGAGTGTGTCGGAGGACCGCTTGCAGTTCTCAATGATTACTACAATGTATATGTGACATGTCCGGATGATGCACAGTATCGTCTCGACTGGATCAAGGACATTTACACACCGGATATGAAGATGAAGAATGTATATCCGAACGTATTCATGGATACAGAGGATATTGCGGAGCTCTCCGATCTTCAGGCTGATCTGGTTACAGAGATCAACACAACCAAGGCAGACTGGATAATGAACGGTTTCACAGATGCGGACTGGGATAAATACCTCAAAGATCTCGAGGGTTACAAGCTTTCCGAGTATCTTGATATTTACCAGAGAAACCTGGATGCATTCAACAAAAATTCATAAATAAACAGACAAGAACAAAGTCCGCAAGCGGACTTCGACTCCCTCATCCCCTCAATCCTGAGGGGAGCGCAGCAGGACTTTTGCGCGCGAGCAGAATCGCGAAGCGATCTTCCCATCTGCGAGCTGCGCATCCCGCGGAGCGTTTTGTCTCATGGGAAATTCGGAGGAATTTCCTATGAGAAAAAATGCAGGGCTGGCCGGTAACTTCGACCGGCCCTGTATTTTTTCTGATCAGAGAGGAACAGATCAGAACTGACCGGAACCCGCAGAACAATCAGGCTTCGACGGAGCGAAAAGCATCGGGAAAGCGAGTTTTGACAGACAGGAAGAGGTATAGAATAATGGCAAGTCAGATATTAGAAAAAGCAAGAGAATACGAGAGTAAGGCGGCAAAGCAGATCAAAGCGGAAGAACGTCCGGCATTTCATCTGGTACCGCCGGCGGGATGGATGAATGATCCGAACGGTTTCTCCGTCTATCAGGGAAAATATCATCTGTTTTTCCAGTATTATCCGTACGCATCTCACTGGAACGATATGCATTGGGGCCATGCAGTGAGCGACGATATGCTTCACTGGGAATATCTTCCGTGTGCTCTGGCACCGGACTGCGACTATGACAGCTTCGGCGTATTCTCCGGAAGTGCGGTAACTGCGGAAGACGGAAAGCAGCTTCTGATGTATACTGCGGTCAGGAAAGAACAGACAGAGGGGGAAACCCACGAGTTTCAGACACAGGCAGTTGCCTTCGGAGACGGTGTAAACTATGAAAAGGTACAGCCAAATCCGGTCATCGATTCCAATGAGCTGCCGGAAGGCGCCAGCAGGATTGATTTCCGGGATCCGAAAATCGTCCGTGACAAAGACGGAAGTTACACGGCTTACGTGGCCAACCGAGCTGCTGATACACTTGGGCAGATTCTTGCATTCCACAGTGAGGACGCCGTTCACTGGCACTTCGCAAATGTGCTCGTGAAGAATGACGGAACCTTCGGGAAAATGTGGGAGTGTCCGGACTTTTTCGAACTCGATGGAAAGCACCTCCTTCTTGTGAGCCCGCAGGACATGGAGGCAACCCGTGATCTGGAATATCACTGCGGCAACGGAACGCTCTGCCTGATCGGAGAATATGACAAAGCCAACGAGGTATTCCATCCGGAGAAGGATCAGAGCATCGATTACGGCATTGACTTCTATGCTCCGCAGACACTTCTGACAGAGGATGGCAGAAGAATCATGATCGGGTGGATGCAGAACTGGGATACCTGTGCAATCCGTCAGCCGGACGCGCCGTGGATGGGACAGATGACAATTCCGAGGGAGATCTTCCTTAAAGACGGCCGTCTGTATCAGAAACCCTCCCGTGAAGTCGACGCACTTCGCGGCAAAAAAACAGAGTACAAAAACGTAACAGTAAAAGACGAGTGTGTCCTTGAGGGAATCAACGGCAGGGTCGCAGATATCGAGATGACAATCCGTGCAAAGGACGCAGAAGATCTGTTCCGCAGATTTGAACTTCGTTTTGCACAGGTCGACAGATATTTCACATCAGTGAGCTACCGTCCGCATGAGGGCACTGTAAAAATCGACCGCAAATACAGTGGAACCAGACGTGCGGTTGTGCATCAGAGACGTTGTCTGGTACAGCCGGATACAGGAGATATCAAGCTTCGTATTATTCTGGATCGCTTCAGCGCAGAGGTGTTCATCAATGACGGTGAAAAAGCCATGACGACCACGTTCTATACGGGGCAGGAGGCGACAGGAATTTCCTTCTTCTGCGACGGAGAGGCAGAGATGGACGTCACAAAATATGAACTGAATATCTGACAGCGGAAAGCCCGCCTTCTTCACACTTATGTGAAGAAGGACCGGGCTTTTTTTCGTCTCATAGGAAATTGCTTCGCATTCCCTATGAGACAAAACGCTCCGCGGGATGCGCAGCTCGCAGATGGGAAGATCGCTTCGCGATTCTGCTCGCGCGCCTTTCGTCCGCTGCGCTCCCCTCAGGATTGAGGGGATGGGGGAGTCGAAGTCCGCTTGCGGACTTTGTTCGTGTATCTTTCGTGCGGCGACACGGTCTCATGACAGGGACGTTCGGATGTGCTATGATGGAAGGATAAAAAATGATACAGAAGCGATATGGCAGGTATCCTGCGCGAACGGGAGTTTTTATTCGCTGCAGGAATCAGAAAGCCCGGAACCTTCGCGGACCGGGCAGAGGGAGGTATGTGTATGCTGGAAGTATTATTTGCGATCGGACTGATCTGGCTTTTGTGGAAACTAATCGTTCTTGCCGTCAAGGCGGCCTGGGGTATAACGAAGGTACTTGTGTTTATCATCTTTCTGCCGCTGATTTTGATCGGATTGGTAATTGGCGGATTGGTCTACATTGCGATCCCGATCCTCATCGTCGTGGGAATTGTGGGCCTGTTGTTCGGAAAATGAATCCTGTGAGAGATGCGGCAATCTGAAGAAAGACCGGTATCTGCGGTTTCCTGCGATTATAAAAATCGTGAAGGACTTGTGGGACATGGTCTAAAGAAAGACCTGCATCCGTTGTTTCATGCGGGAGAAGAAAAGAAAACCGCGGGAGCGGGGCAGGCACGATACATATTAGGAAAAGGAAATAAATAAAAGTTATGATAAAAATTTCACTGGTAAAAGAAGTTCTGATTTTGACACTGGCCACGGCCATCATCGGTGCCGCCGTCTTCTTTTTCCTTATGCCCAGTCATGCGTCCGTCAGCAGTATATCCGGCCTGTCTATTGTATTGACGAATTTTGTACCGCTGTCGGTCTCTGCAATCACAATGATTCTGAATGTAGTGCTTCTGATCGTCGGCTTTGTCACCTGCGGATCTGAATTTGGATATAAGACCGTATATACCTCGATCCTGCTTCCTGCGGTGATCGGGGCACTGGAGAGATTTTTTCCCGATTTTAAATCTTTCACCGGAGACGCCGCGCTGGATGTACTGTGTTACATCTTCTTTTCGAGCATTGGTATCGCTATTCTGTTCAACAGAAACGCATCCTCGGGAGGTTTGGATATCGTCGCGAAAATCCTCAATAAATATCTGCGGATTGATCTGGGAAAAGCAATGTCGGCGGCAGGCTTGTGCATTGCGGGCTCCTCGATCCTGGTATACGATGCGAAGACATTGATACTCAGCATTCTGGGAACCTATTTCAACGGAATGATTCTCGATCATTTCATCTTTGATCAGAAGCTCAAGAGAAGAGTCTGCATTGTTTCACCTTTCGAGAAGGAAATCCGCAATTTTATCCTCAATGAGCTGCACAGCGGAGCAAGCATCTATAAAGTCACGGGCGCTTACCGCATGAAGGAGCACGACGAGATCATCACCATTGTAGATAAAAGCGAATTTCAGAAGCTGATGGCTTATATCGATCAGGTGGATCCGCAGGCGTTTGTTACGGTATACAAGGTCAGCGAAATGCAGTACCGGGCAAAAAATATGCCGGAGAGAATTTTCGATGAACCTTCCTGAGCAAGAACGGAAGCCGGGACAGTCTGAAAATTTGCGGTGCATACAGCAGGAGCTGTCTTTATATCTCTTAGAGATGTAGAGACAGCTCTTTTATGATATGGTATAGGAGATTTATAATTTCTGTGATTTGGAAAATAGCGTCTATACACAGAACTGCTGTATGGACTTGACGAATTGAGCTGCATGTTGAATAACAATAGGGTGAGAATTTTGAACGTAAGGGAACGGCTTGTCGCCTACGGCAGAAAAACCATAACGCTGGAGGCTTTTAAAGCGATGATGAACATCGGCGCTATGGATGAGAAAACAGCATATGAGAGAATCTCCGGGCTGCTGGAGGAAGCTGCGCTGGAACCGGTGAAGTCTTCCGGGACAAACGGAAATGTGAGTTATCCTCTCTATAAGAAATACAGGATCCTTTTGAAAATCGATGCGGACGGAGTGCTTATGGAAGAAATCAACCGTCTGCATCCACTGCTTCTACGGAGTGGTTACCTGTCGGCTGAGCCTGCGGTTTTTCAAACATATAAATCAGAGATCCGAAGTCTCAGCACTTACCTGTTCCGGGAAAAGGAGGAGATCTATATATCCAGAAAAGAGCGTTCCTACGAAATCTTCGGAAGGGAAAAGGTGCTGGATGACAGCGGAATAAAGGCTCTTTTGCGGAAACTCCGGATCACGGAGACGGATCTGAAATTCTACGATACACCGGAGTATTGTTTCCATGATTACATCCCGGTGAGGAAGGAGAAGATGACGCTCCTGATCTGTGAGAATAAGGATATCTGGTTCAATATCCGCAGATGTATGTTTGAGGAGGGGACAGGAAAACTCTTCGACACGGCTCTTGATGGCGTGGTCTACGGGGAGGGAAATAAGATCTCCAACAAAAAAGGCGCTCTGGATGAGTATGTGAAGTTCATGGGGAACCCGGAGGTGACCTTCCTGTACTGGGGCGATATTGACAGGGAGGGCTTCGATATTTTCCGGAGGACGAGGGAGGCAAATCCCGGTCTGGAGATGGCTCTTTTTGTCCCCGGTTACAGAACGATGATGGAACGGGCAAGGAACCGTGAGATCGGGGACAGCCCTTCCTCCAGGAAACAGGGAGAAAGTTTTGAAGATCTCATCCATGCTTTTTCTCCGGAGGAACAAATCTTTCTGCGGGACATTTTTGACCGAAACAAGCTGATCCCGCAGGAGATCATAACGTATAAAGACTTGAGAAATGATTGGAGGAAAGAAAATGCTTCGTTCTGATATTAAAGAGATGCTTGCGGACTTTCAGAACAGAATGAAGTTTATCGATATCGTAAGGAGTATCACGGTTACCAGCTACCCGGACGAGATCAAGAAGATGTTCGGGGGCGATTACGATATCATAAACAACCTGGTGGTCGCGGTTCTCCTGTATATCAAAGAACGCACACTCAGCGATATGCAGTCCTGCACACTGAAAGATATCGCCGGTTTTCTCGACAACCTTCTTCCGGTCATACCCGAAGAGTACAAAGTTGATACGTATAAGCTCGCCGGCTTCATTGTCGTAAATATTCTGCAGAACAACGGTAAGCTCATCGAGTACAATACTTTTTTTGCCGACAAAGAGGAATTCAAAAAGATGCCGGTTCGTCTGGTGAATGAGGAGAAGGGCTCCTATCACCTGACAGATGACGTCTTTGATTTCCTGTACCGGTCGAAGGAGATCGAGTCGGAACTGGACTACTCCGTCACGCGCTTCAAGATGCAGGAGTACATGAAGAGAAAGAATTACTCCGAAGCCTTGTCCCAGAGCAGGGAACTTGTGGCGCGACTTAGGAACATGAGCCACAGCATGGACGACTTCATTCTTCGCTGCCGGGAGAATATCGCGAAGATCACGGTGGATGAGTATGAGCGCATCGTCGGGCAGTTCCGGAATCTGATGTACGATGAGCAGAAGGAACTGGCGGAGATTCAGCAGAACGCCCGCAGAGAGGCGGAGACCATACGGAAAGCACTGGATCAGGGAGCGGACACGGAAGAGGCGAGAAAAAATCTGAAGTCCCTGGAGGAGATCAACAGGAATCTGGATATCACGATTCTGGAGCAGCGGGCGCTCATCAACGCGAAGAGCTCAGTATCGGAGAGTTACAAACAGATGCTTCGGGACAGCTTTGTGATCAAAAGTTTTGAACGCATGAATTTCGAACAGGATATCATGGCGAAACTGCGCAGAATGGGAGACGGTCTCGGAGATGCCGTCCGCGTCTTCATGGAACCTCTGATCCGGCCGGAACTTGAGAAGAGGTTCAGCATTGAAAATTTCTATGCGGCCTGCGGAACCATCAGCGAGGAGGAAGAGGACAGCGGATTCAGGATCGAGGACGAGGACAGCAGGGCAGAGGAACTGGCCAGAGAGCGAAATCAGAGATACATGGAAATTTGCACAGCATTTTTTTCCTATCTTCAGAGGGAGGATTCCTTTGAGATCAAGAAATTTATCCGCTCGCTCTCCATGGATGAACTCATGCGGTGGAACAGGGAAAACGCCCTGCCCAATACACTCATGACCATTTATCAGAAAAAGGTGATCGACGTGGAAGCTCTTCATAAAGAAGGGAATCTTCTGGCGAAGGAACCCCTGGGAGAGTTTGATCTTCTCTGGGTTCTGGGGAACCTGCCCCGGAATTATCTGGACATGAAGAAGATTCTGTTTTTTACCTCCGACCGGAAATGTGAGTTTACGGTAGAGGATGGGGATGTGTCCATGACAATCGAAATGACGAATTTTACAGTTGAGGTGGAACGATGAATACAAATGCTCTCAGGCTATACCATGAGCTTATGAAAAAAGGATGGATCGACCGGGACGAGAACAGTGTGCTTTGGAGTTTCGTGGAAGATCCGGAGGCAAGGGACGCCCTGGATCAGATGGGCGCGGAACTGGGCTTCGAAATTGTGCCTGCCCAGAACAGGATCTACATGGTTCCCACGCAGGACAATGATCTTTTTTTGAAAAACAACGTGGACTACAGGGCTGATATAAAAGCCGCCAATGATGTGCGAGTGAGGGATTTATACCTGCTGAACTATCTGGCGATTTATGTGCTGTTCACCTTTTTCAAAGGAGAGGGGGCGGATGCCCTGGTCAGAGAGTTCATCACAAAGGAAGAATTGCTGAAGGAATTCACGAAGCACTGTCTGAACGCAACGCAGAAAGGCGTGGACGGTGAGGAAAAGGCGGAGGATTTCAGCGAAAACTTTTTTATGCTGGCGGAAGACTGGCTGGGTAAAAAGGAAGGCGATCCTTCCAGCAGAAGAGTGGAAGACAGATACGGCGTCATAAACAAGATCCTCTTAAAGTTCCGGGCAGATGATCTGTTCCTGGAAGGGGATGACGGCAGAATCGTGCCCACGAAGAAAACAAAGGATCTGATGCCCTATGTTCTCCGAAAAGAGCGGGTTCAGGTGATAAATGCATGGATAGAGGGGGATGAAAATGCCGCAGATCAATAAGATCAGAATCGTTAATTTCAGTTACAATGACGGGAACCGTTTTATACCCGATGAACTCTATGATCTCTCATCGGGTGGCGGCGAGGCGCTGAATTCTCTGTTCAATCTGAACAACGGAGGAGGAAAGACGGTGCTTGTACAGCTGATGATGCAGCCCGTGCATCCAAGAGCCATGGCGGGAGGCCGGCGGATCGAGGACTATTTCGGCCGTCCGGGCGACCACTCCTTCGTTCTTCTGGAGTGGAATCTGGATGGAAGCGACAATAAACTTCTCACCGGAATTGCCATTGCCGGCAGCACCGCCGCAGGCGGCGATGAAAAACAGAGAGGAAATTCCATCCGTTATTATACCTTCAAGACCATCTATGATAATTCCGCTTCCCCTTACAGCATTGCTGCTATGGAGCTGTCCGCAAACGAGAAGGGAAAGTATGTGCCGGCTTCTTTTGAGTATGTCAGAGAAAAAGCAAAAAACAGCAGAGGCATGCTGGAATACTATTCCTCTGACGACAGCGTGAAATGGGCGAAGGAGCTGGCTGCTTACGGGATTTTCCGCTCGGAATGGGAGACGGTCATCGAGGCTCTCAACAAGGATGAGGGAGGACTGAACCAGTATTTCGACGAGGCAAAAACCTCGGATAAGCTCATCTCGAAATTTTTCATCCCTGCCATCGAGAACAAAATGAAGAGCGCGGAGGCGAAGGGCACAGATTCTTCTCTGGAGACCATGCTGATCAACTACGCGAAGAAGATCTCCGAGAAGGAAAACGTGATCAGGGAAAGAGATACCAACAGGAAACTTCTTGGATCCCTTTCCGGGCTGGAAGAGCAAAGCAGAGAACTGTATAAGTCCGGAGAGGAGCTGGCGGACGGAATCGGGGAAGTCTGCGCCTTCAAGGCTGCTGTGGGCAGAAAAAACGATGAGCTGGGCGAGAACATCTTGAATAAAACCCGCGAGGTTCAGCTGTTGGAAGAGCAGATTCGGCACATCGAACACGAGGAGAGGTCAAAAGAATTTTATCTTGCCGGTGAGGAGTTTGACGCCTCGCATCTGGCTTTCTCCAAAGCAGGGCAGGCACTGGAGCAGGCAAGGGAAGAGGAGTCTGCGAAAAAGCACGACGAAGATGTACTTCAATCTGCAAGACTTCACAGTCAGATTCTCTGCGAAGACAGCGATATTTCTTCCTATAAAACGCTCATAGAAGAAAAAGAGAACAACTCTGAGGATGCGGAGGCGGTGGCAAAGCTGAAGTACTCTGTGTATGTAAAAGCCGGGCAGGAAAAGGCTGAATTGACACAGAAGCTCAGAGAAATGGATCAGCAGATCAGTCAGCAAAAAGAAAAACTGCAGGCCGGCAGCATTGCACTGGAAAAGAGTGAGAAAGAAAAGGATGCGGCCGTAGAGAACTATGCACGCATCCGCGCGAAGCTGGAGGTTTCCAAAGAGAATACAGATGCCAGGGCCGAGGCTCTGGGGCTGGCTGCCATGCGAATGCTTGACGGTTTTTATTCCGGCAGCGAGATAGAAGAAGAGAGAAAGCAAAAAGAAGAAGAGCGGGAGATGGTCTCTGCCTCTGCCGCAAAGATCCGTGAGGAGCGAAGTACTCTGGAAGAGCGGAAGAACGCGATTCCGGAGGAACTGGCGGATGTAAAGCTCTCTCTCGGAAAACTGGAGACAGTAGAGAAGCAGGCGGAGGCGGAGCTCTCTCTGTACGGGGAGAGACTGGAAGAACTGATTCAAATCTGCGACAAATACAGTCTGGAAGCTGAGTCTGTTTTTTCCGGCCGGTTAGGTCGCGTCCTTCAGGAAGAAACGGAAACTACTGCGGCTGCTGTCCGCAAACAGCAGCAGGACAGACAGTCTCTGGAAGACAGGTTGAAGGCGGCGGGAGAAGGCCATGTACACATTTTTTCGGACATTATGAAATATGTGATTTCCACGGGGCTTTCTTATCAGACCGGAGAGGAATACCTGACAGCCCTGCTGGAAAATGGAGCCCTCACCGGTGAGAAGGTGGAAGAAATCCTGACTGCTCATCCGGAGTTTGCTTTTTCTCTTCTCTTTAACAATGAAAAAGATCTGGCAAAACTCCTTTCCGCAGGAAACGTGGACTGGCTGCCGGCAACAGTGCCTCTTTTCACCATGGAGCAGGTAAATGAACTCATGGAAGGAAGGGGAGACGCCGGATCTCATCTCGCAGTCTATGACAAAACATATTTTTCTGACCGGGCCGGCTACTGCGACAGACTGGAGGCAGAGATCCGGGAGAAGGACGAGCGGCTGAAGCGTCTTCAAGAGAAGCTCTCTGTCTGTGAGGCTGAGAAAAAGCAGGCGGATGATTTTTCATATCCGGAGGACTGGAAAGCTCTGCAGGAGAAAAAAATACAGGAGCTGCAGGAGAAGGAAGGTCAGCTGGAAGAGAAACGCAAGTCACTGGAAGAGGAACTGGAAAGAACAAAGGAGCAGATGATTGCTCTGGAGAAGGAGCTGGAGTCCTGCAGGCAGACTTTGCAGAAACTCGAGAAATGGCTGGAATCTTTCGAAGAACTCGAGAATATGTTGTCCAGAGAGAAGGAGTGGTATGACCGGTCTCAGGAAGCATATGGCGCCTTAAAAAAAGCGGAGAACCATTATCTGGCAAAGCAGGAAGAACATAAAAAAGCAGTTGAGGCGCTCTCCGAACTGGAAAATCAGAGCCGTCAACAGGCGGAGTATCTGGCGTATGTGGAAACTGTTCTGGAAAATGTGGATACGGCGAAGGAAACAGAGATTCAGGAGGGTACCCTCGAAGAACTCTATTCCGGCTACCGCACACTTTCCGGAAACTTGAGTGAAAGTCTGGAACAGCTGAGGCAAAAGCTGGCCGGCGCACAGAAGAACAAGGCAGGATTGGAGAAGGAACTTGCGGATAATGGCTGCGAGCGGACGGAATATGAGGCAGTGCGTTTTTCTCCGGAGGCTCTGAAGATCATCCGGGATGCATTCCGGGAAGCTTCGGGGAAGCGGGAAAAGGCGCAGGCCGTGTATGTCGATTGCAATGCCAGAGAGGCTGCGGCAAGGCAGCGGCGCGAAGCTTCAGAAAGATCGCTGGAGGAGTTTGAAGGAAAAGCGCTTCCGCAGAATGAAATCGGAGCGGACTTCAAAAAACGTATCAGGGCTGCGAGACAGGAGATCCGGAAACTTGAGGAGCTCAGAAATGCACTGGGTGAAGAGAAGAGAGCACTGGAGAGAATCTATGACAGTGTGGGAATCGTCCTGAAACCATATCAGAGTGTTGAAAGAACCGTGACGGTGGAACTCTCCGGAAAACCGGAGGCACAGTGGCAGGGACTCCACGATCACCTGCTTCAGAAAGACGCCGTCTTTAAAAAACTGAAAGAAAAGATGCTGAGCGGCATTCGTGAAATTGTTGGTGAATACCGGAATATCGCCCTCTTTGAAATTGTGAATAAGCTGGGCGCGATCGGTGAGATGCTGGAGGATTCCGGCATCCGCGGGGATCGCCTGTTCACGGTCAGTGAGAGCATCGGTGCCATGGTGGCTTCCATAGAGAAGATCAACAGCAAGATCGAGACGGATCTCAAGGAAATCGAGAACGACTTCAACGACATTGTGGATCAGTGCATGAATCAGGGCAAGAGAATGTATCTGGATCTGCGAATGATCGCTGCAAGCTCCAGGGCACATATATTTGAAGGAAAACCTCAGACCCAGATGGTGAAAATGAACCTTCCGGAAGAAAAAGAGATCTCCGAGGAGGCTTCTCGAATATCCATCAGGACAGAGATCGAACAGGGCGCCAATGAGATCCGGGAACTTCTGCGGAACGAAGCGGAGGAAAAACAGATCCGGAAGCGGGCAAGAGCCATTGTGTCCAGCGAACGCCTGCTTCATAAATATATCCGTCAGGAGTCGATACAGATCAAGGTGTTCAAGATCGATATGAACAGCGCCAATTCCGTGTATAAGCGGTGGGAAGATACCCTGACGCAGAGCTCCGGCGCCGAGAAATTCGTGGTCTTCTTCTCCGTCGTGCTGACTCTTATGAATTACACAAGGTCGTCGGCAGGACTTGTGAGCAGGAATATACGAAGTGTGCTGATCCTGGACAACCCATTTGGGAAGATCACTTCGGCGCACCTGCTGAAACCCATGTTTGATATTGCGAAGCATTTCCACGTACAGCTCATCTGTCTGTCGGACATCAACAAGAGCGATGTCGTGGGCTGCTTTGACTGCGTCATCAAACTGGTGATCAAGGCGCAGAGCCTCTCGAATTTCGAAGTCATGACCCATGAGGGAAATGAGAGAATTGAGCATGGATACTACAAGATTATGAACGGGCAGATGAGTCTGTTCTGATTTTTTGTACAGAAAAGCGGGTTTCTCTTTCAATTGTTTTATGAAAATGATACAATGGCTTTAGCACTTTTACGCATTAATGTTATTACGTAAAAAAGCGAGAGTTTGATCAGTTAGGGGGACTGCTATCATGGAAATACCATACAAAATTTATCTTGAAGAAAACGAACTGCCGGAGAGTTGGTATAATGTCCGTGCAGATATGAAGAAGAAGCCGGCGCCGCTTCTGAATCCCGCGACCCATGAACCGGTTACGCTGGATGAGCTGTCTCATGTGTTCTGCAGAGAACTGGCAGAACAGGAGCTCAACGATCAGGATGCTTATATCAGCATTCCGCAGGAGATTCGCGACTTCTACAAGATGTATCGTCCGGCTCCTCTGGTACGCGCGTATTGTCTGGAGAAGAAGCTGGGTACACCGGCGCACATCTATTACAAATTCGAGGGAAATAATACTTCCGGAAGCCACAAACTCAACTCTGCGATCGCGCAGGCATACTACGCGAAGAAGCAGGGACTCAAGGGAGTGACGACCGAGACAGGTGCCGGTCAGTGGGGTACTGCACTGTCGATGGCATGTTCTTATTTTGATCTGGACTGCCAGGTATACATGGTTAAGGTTTCTTATGAGCAGAAGCCGTTCCGCCGTGAAGTTATGCGTACCTACGGGGCAAATGTCACACCGTCTCCGTCTATGCTGACAGAGGTCGGCCGCAAGATCAACGAGGAGTTCCCGGGAACAAACGGAAGTCTTGGCTGCGCGATCTCCGAGGCTGTTGAGGCTGCGACATCTCAGGAAGGTTACCGTTACGTTCTCGGTTCCGTATTATCCCAGGTTCTGCTTCATCAGTCCGTCATCGGTCTGGAGACAAAGGCTGCTCTGGACAAATACGGCGTAAAGGCAGATGTAATCATCGGCTGTGCAGGCGGCGGATCCAATCTCGGTGGTCTGATTTCACCGTTCGCAGGAGAGATGCTCCGCGGAGAGGCGAATTACGACATTATTGCGGTTGAGCCGAAATCCTGTCCGTCTCTCACCAGAGGATCGTATGTATATGATTTCTGTGACACAGGAAAAGTATGTCCTCTGGCAAAAATGTACACCCTGGGCAGCAGTTTCATGCCTTCACCGATCCACGCCGGCGGTCTCCGCTATCACGGCATGAGCTCCGTGGTATCCGAGCTCTACGATCAGGGAATTCTTCGCGCGACGAGCGTATCCCAGACAGAAATCTTCAAAGCAGCCGAGGAGTTTGCCCGCGTCGAGGGTATTCTTCCTGCACCGGAGTCCAGCCATGCCATCAAGGTTGCCATTGATGAGGCACTCAAGTGCAAGGAGACCGGGGAGGCGAAGAACATCGTCTTCGGTCTGACCGGAACAGGCTACTTCGATATGTATGCTTACGGCGCATTCAACGACGGAAAAATGGTTGATTACGTGCCGACAGATGAGGAGATCGCAAAGGCCCTCGCAGGTACTCCGAAGATGTAAGGAGGCGCACACTTGCGCTGTGCGCAGCTGCTTTGCATCCGCGTTTATCGCAAGCATGACGTAAGCCAAATTTTTCTTACATATGATTCGGTTTCATACGGAGCCCGGTTTTTTGCAAAAGTCGAGAGATTTTGCAAAAGCCCGGACTCCTTTTTTTTCGGGATTGGTGGTACAATCGACATCAGATGCCGGAATAGCTTTTCTTAAATAATTTAACCAGGTACCTGCCTGAATTGTATGCATCAGATACATCAGAGAAGCCTCGCCGTAGACCGGGGCCGATTTCTGTGCATCGGGCGGGGCTTTGAGGATGCTGTACCGGGGGATGGAAGGAGCCTGTGAGATGGAAGAAAGACTGAAGAAGCAGCTGAATTTTTCATTGGAAATCGATAAGGAGAAAAATATCTTCCGCCAGACGCATCTGTCCGGCCACGGAAGAAATGAAAACGATGCCGAGCATGCGTGGCACATGGCGATCATGGCCTATCTGCTCCGGGAATACGCGAACGAGAAGGTGGACATCGGCAGGGTTATGCTGATGTGTTTGATCCATGATATTGTGGAGATTGACGCCGGCGATACCTATGCCTATGATGCGGAAAATCTGAAGACGCAGAAGGCCAGAGAAGACGCGGCGAAGGAGCGGATTTTTTCCCTGCTTCCGGAGGATCAGAAGGAGGAACTGACTGCCCTTTTTGACGAGTTTGAGGATTACGAGACGCCGGAATCGAAATTCGCCCATGCCATGGATAATCTTCAGCCGTTGATGCTCAACAACAGCAACGGCGGAGCGGACTGGAAGGAACACGGGGTGAATGCAAAGCAGGTATACGGACGTCAGAGCAAGACAAAACTCGGTTCCGAAAAACTCTTTGAGGTGATTGACCGGGTGATTCAGGAAAACATCCGCAAGGGGAATATTCAGGAGTAAAAAAGGAAGCGCAGTTTTTTTCAGGAGGTTTTTCGGAATTATATTACGTAATAAATATTTGGGAATTCTACGACAAATCCATTCCCAGTGAGGCGGCGACAAGGCTTCTGGATTCGTTCCTGATCCGGCTCTCGGAACGAAGTGTCCGGACGTTTATGATCAGCGGAAACCACGATTCTGACGAGCGTTTGAACTACGGCAACAGTCTGTTTCGTACGAACCGGATTTATATCTCCGCGAAATATGGCGGTCAGATGGATAAATACGTTCTGCGGGACGGGGAAGAGGAGATCTGTGTCTACCTGCTGCCCTTTGTGAAAGCGTCGCAGGTGAGACGTTTTTTTCCTGAGGAAGAGATCAGAACCTATGAGGATGCTTTCCGTGTGATTCTCGCGCACACAGAGCTTGATGAGACGAAAAGGAACATCCTGGTGGCTCATCAGTTTGTCGCGGGGAAGGGGGAGGATCCGATGCTGTCCGGTCGGGGTCCAACAAGCTCGTGGGCGTGATCAGTCACCGGGAGGAGCTGATCGAGAACATCCCTCAGCAGATCCGCGTAAGAAAGACAAAAGAGGGAAGACAATTACCGTCGATCTTGGCATCTGAAATGGTTCGCGAAACGAACTGGTTATATACAAACATAAAACCTTTTTTCGCCGAAGACGGGAGGATGGACGGCGCGCTGCCGCGATGTTTTGCGCAAATTGTCGGATCGAAATTCCATGCGAGTGAGTTCGCTGACGTGAGTTCGTTGGCGTGCACTCACTCGAGTGCCGTCGTCCTGCTTCCTGCCCCGGTGGAGATCGTGCGGCGGGAGATATGTCCGGCGAATAGACAGAATGAAATTACAGAAAGAAATGAGACAAGAAAGAAATGAAAAAGAATAAAGCAATCCTTATTTTTACTGCGACACTTCTTATGGCCGGTTGTGTGCAGGCGTCAGGAATGACAAAAGATGAGCCAAAGAATACCAGTGTGGCAGTTTCTTCGGAGACAAAACACACGGTAACGCAGGAACCGACGAAAGAGCCTGCGACGAGTCCGACAGAAACACCTGCTACGCCGACGCCGGATGCAGAGAAGGCATCTTCTTCCACGCAGGCAGAGCCGGCCGCAACCGTTGTCTCACCGGAGGACCATGTCGCTTCGCCGAAATATGATATGACCGGTGTGCCGGATTACAACGGCACGATCACGAAATATGTCGTAAACAACAACGTGCCGTTTTTTACAGAAGATCAGATTCGAAGCGGCGCGCAGAGCTTTGAGTATTATGCTCCGCTGGACAGGCTCGGAAAAACCACGTACGCGATGGCGTCGAT
This sequence comes from [Eubacterium] cellulosolvens LD2006, assembly GCF_000621585.1. Classification (GTDB taxonomy): domain Bacteria; phylum Bacillota; class Clostridia; order Lachnospirales; family Lachnospiraceae; genus Bilifractor; species Bilifractor cellulosolvens. The sequence goes on from NZ_JHXY01000022.1 coordinate 43,676, forward strand.
CGGACAGGATCTCATGCCGACGGAAGAGAGGGGGGATATTTCGTCGATACATCCGGTCGGCTGGTGGTCGATGAAGACCAGCGATATTTGTCCGGAGAGATGTCATATGATCGGCTACCAGTTGTCCGGAGAAAACGCTAGGGCAACGAATCTCATGACCGGTACCCATCAGCTCAATGTGACGGGCGGTATGCTGGAGTATGAGAATAAGGTTGCGGATTATGTTCACAGCACCGGCAATCACGTGCTCTACCGGGTGACCTGTGATTTCCGGGAGAATGAAGATCTGGCCCGCGGAGTTCTGATGGAGGGACGTTCGATCGAAGATAACGGAGCCGGTGTTCAGTTCTGCGTGTACGTCTACAACGCGCAGGAGGGCTGGACGATTGATTATCTGATTGCGACCGCCGAGCGGGACATCACGCCGGAGGAACAGAATCAGTACGTCGAGAGCGGCGCGGAATATGATGCGGGAAATGAGGCGCCTGCAGCAAATACCATCACCTATGTGCTGAATACGTCAACAAAGAAAATCCATACGCCCGGTTGTCCCAGCGCGCGTCAGATTGCGGATCACAACCGGTCCGAGAGTAATCTCTCCATCCAGGAACTTCTGGCACAGGGATATTCGACCTGTAAGAGATGTCTGGGATAAAATTTCAGTATGTGCTATTTAGAATAATTAATATGTAATAAGTAAATCCTTGCGTTTTGTATAGTATCTTTTTTGTCGATATAAATAATAGGTATGGCATCTATTCGGACATTCTGCAGTTGACAAACAAGGAGGATGGATATGTCGGCAAAGAAAGTGACAAGAGTATGGCCGCATCAGTCGATTTTGTTTCGCGTGATTCTGACCATCATCACCACATCCGTCAATGAAAGTACAACAGCGATCAGCATGTCGGCAAGAAATTCGAATGAAATCGTAAAAGAAATGAAGGGTGTCAGTGTTGCCATGGATAACAGCAAGAATGTAACGTCACAGCTTTCCGACAGCACAAAGCAGTTTGTCACCTATTAAACATGAAAGATTAGACAAAAAAACTCTTGAAATTTAAGCGAAAATATGCTACAACTAACTAGAGTTAATCAAGTCTAATACATGGTACCGTTGCGGCATATGACAGGTTTTCCTATGTGAACGATTTGTCATCTGCCACAATATTTATCCAGAGGTTAGATGAAACTAATTGTAATTAGGGGTGTGTTATGTCAGATGAAATGATCATTGAGCACTGTTCTCCGACGCTTGCCGGAATCAAAACGGGCAATTTATTCTCCTGTGAGTACAGTGACAGGCATTGTTTTCTGAAAGAGATCTGCAGACTCAATCGTGTATTGGCGAAGAAAGGAATCAACGCTATTCCGGTGCGGTATTCGGAGAACAGAGTTTTGATTTACGTTTTTCGACCGGCTTTTCTCGCCAAAGACTTCAGCGACAGCGACACGGCGAGACTTCTGAAGGAACTCGGGTACGAGGCGACGGATGTCCGCGCGTGTGTCAGAAGTCTGAGCAAAAAGTTGTTCAATCTATCCTCGAACAAAGACTTTCCGCACGAGATCGGCCTTTTCCTCGGTTATCCGGTGGATGATGTGAAAGGCTTTATGCAGCACAGAGGCGGGTGTTCGAAGTGCACCGGCCGCTGGAAAGTCTATGGAGATGTTGAGAGAGCAAAACAGATCTTTGATAAATATGACAAGTGTACCCGTGATTACAAGAAGCGTTTTCGCGACGGAACTTCGCTTGACAGTCTTACTGTAATCGCATAGCGGATGAGTGCTTTGTGTCAATGAGAGAAACACGGATTTTATCTGTGCTTTCATAAATTGAGGATGAGGGGAAACCCGGAAAGGAAAAAGAATGAGTAAAGTAGCAGTAGTTTTTTGGAGTGGTACGGGTAATACAGAGGCGATGGCCAATGCCGTTGCCCAGGGGGCAAAGACGACCGGTGCAGATGTGACTATGTTTGAAGCCGGAGAGTTTACACCGGCAAAAGTTTCGGAGTTTAACGCCATTGCATTTGGATGTCCTGCAATGGGCGCAGAGGTTCTCGAGGAGACAGAGTTCGAGCCGATGTTTGCGTCGGTTGAGTCTTTTCTTGCAGGAAAGAAGACCGGTATTTTCGGTTCCTACGGTTGGGGAGACGGTCAGTGGATGAGAGACTGGAAGGACAGATGCGACGCGGCGGGAGCTGCGCTTGTGAATGACGGCGTTATGGCAAATGACGCGCCGGGAGATGCAGAGATTGAAGAGTGTAAAGAACTCGGAGCTGCTCTGGCATAAAACAGGAAATCCGGAATAAATAGGTAATAATGAACAACTCTAAGCGAGTTTGATTCCTTATCATACACATTAAGCAGGAGGCGGTTTTGACCGCCTCCATTTTGTGCGATAAAGCTCTTAACCGGGAGCCGTGCATGCACGGACACACCTTTAACTAAAGCGCGGCAATCGCGTAGGGATATTTCCCTACGCGATTGCGCGAAATGTGTGATTTTAGTTTTACTGAGTGACAGATGGATCGATGCCGGCGGGGCTCTTGTTCGACGTCTGACGGAATGCTTTCTCCTGCAGAAGCCTGTTCAGGATCTTTTGCGCTGTATAAGAGAACATACATGCTCCTGAGAAGACGAGGAGCAGCGTGATGCAGTATTGTAAAACACCTGTGCCAAATCTCGTGTTTAAGCGCATTTTTTCAACCACACGGAAGATGAACATATGTGACAGGTAGATTTCCATGCTGATTCCGCTGATCAGGCGGATCGGTGTTGTCAGAGGCGCCTTGACAGAAATCGAGAACATCAGGAGGGAAGCGGTAACGGCAATCCTCGTAAAGACATTTTCTCCGAAAAAGTAATAGCAGCCGGTTGTCAGCACAAGAACAGACAACAGATAGTACCACCGGACGTCTTCGATCGCTTCACTGTATTTGTAGATCAGTCCGCCAAGGACAAAATAGCAGGCGGAATATAGAAAGTATCTTCTGGTTAATCCAAAATACCGGTCGCATACCATATTCAGTCCAACGGCGACGAAGAGGGAGAGCCAGGCACGTCTTTTGGTTTTTATCAATACGGTAAAGAAAGGGAAGAGCAGATAAAAAATGAATACAATTCCAAGGAACCAGCCGACGCCGACCACATGCATGTCTGTCGGTAGGAATTTATGAAGAAGGGTCATTTCTGCAAAGCCTTCTGCCATAGCAAATGTGCTGAAATCATGAATCAGGTCTATTGCGATCATCAGTGTGAAGAACGGAAGGATCTTCAAATATCTCTTTTTGTAGAAGTTTTCCCAGCTGATTCTGCCGTCCATTACCTTTTGATAATATCCGCAACACAAGCCGAACGCAGAGAGAGCCATAAATACATACACGAAATCTGTGAATGAATCCAAAACTGTGTTGTAAAAAACACCGCTGATTTTGTATGTATTATTGGCCATCATATGCATGGATACGATGCCGATACAAGCAATCACTTTTAGCCATTCTATTCCACTGTATTTCTTCATAACGATTACCCCATTCCAAAATGATTTTACCTCCCATAAAGTGCGGAGGGACTACTCTTTATCAAAAAACTTCTATTAATGTTAGAAAACTCACCTATATAATACACCTTTTTGTCTCCGAATACTATATTTTCGGACATTTTAAATATGATTTTTGATGTGAATTGTTTTTGACGAGAGCTTTGGAAAGCGCTTTTTCATCTTCTGCAAGCAGTATTCGCATAGAGTTCCCCCGTTTTCACAGAATATTTTTCTTATTATAACGCAGAAAGCTTAAGTGAAGCTAAAGGATAAAAAAACGATGACGCAAAAAGTGTCCAAGGCGAAATGCCATGGACACTTAATAATAAACAAGATTTGTACGATGCACAGCTTCAGCTGAACCTCTCAGGATCAGGGATCGGAATACCGGTGGGATCCGGAATAGGAGTACTGGTTGGATGATGCGGGCGGCGAGTTGGCCTTGGAGTGGGTGTTGATGGCCACCAGCAATTAATGGAAGCTGCTGTATTGCTAATATCAACAGATACAATTTCAGGAGTTGCCCAGTTTTTCATAAGCATGTTTCCTTTCTGCAATACTTGTTGAATAATTTAAATTCGGTACGTATATCAGTATAGCAGAAAATATGGGGAAATGTTAAAATCTAACCATGCAGATAGATAAAATGTGATATGTAACAGAAAAATATGTAATATTGGTGAATTATACACAACAAAAAGCAACTTATGTGACAATTATGTTACCTTTTTTCACGACAGACGAGAGAGGATCCGAATGCAGAAAACTCATGAAGGAAAGGATGATGCAGAGATCAAGTTCCAGTGAGCGGTTTTTTTCCTCGATATGAGGATGAGCTTCGATGTAAGCGCGGATTTCGTCAGATTTGATCCAGGACGGCGCGTCTTTTACGGCAGAAACCTCCAGTTTCCGGACACGTTCTGCATCAGCGTCCAGGCGCACAAGCCAGTCCGCATTCTGGATTCCGACCCTGGCATGGAAGGCGGTGATCGCCTTTGGCAGGTAATCTTTCATTACTTCCCGGATGAAATACCTCTGACTTCCGTTCCACGCGAAGTACTCATAGGGCACGGAATTGCAGAAGCTGAGCAGATCCATATCCCTCGTCGGATCGCGGAGAAGAAGACCGTATTTCAGACTCATCTTGGTATCCATCACGCCGAGATAGGAGTAGATACACTTGCTGTACAGGGAGGCGCGGTTGGTCGCTTCGTCCGACGGATAGTACTCGGTGGTGTACATAATTCCTTCCGGCAGTCGTTTCTTCAGATCATATTCTTCGAGAATTTCCCGATCTAAAAAAGAATTCAGCAGTGACAGATCAATGATAGGGTCTTTTTTTATCCGTTTGGCAGTGCGGTAGCTTTTCCAAAGATACCGGAAGTGTTTTTTTCTGCTGTATCCGGCTTTTTTACAGTATTCGGAATAGAGGCGGAGCCAGCGGAAAGGTCTCTTTTTCCGGTATAAATCGTAGAGAATGTCATCTGCGTAGCCGTAAGATACCGTGGAATTGCCGCACTGACCGGTCAAAAAAACACGGCATCCCTCTCTGCAGGCCGCTTCATAGATTTCCGTCAGGCTGGATAGGTTGATAAAAGCTTTATAAGGAATCTCCAGTGTCTCTGTGATTTCCGGAATCGAGTCCGTAAAATCTCTGCCGTCCTGATCGGAAAAATGCATTTCGATATTCGGGTACATCCTTCCGATGGCCTTAACTCCTTCTGTTTCATCGGTGACTTCATAATAGCGGGATTTGGTTTTGTAATGAGGAATATACGTATAAGAATAGAGTTGTTTTTCCTCATTTGCCAGTTTCCGCGCGGCCAGAGCGGCGACGGAAGAGGAGTCACAGCCACTGCTTAGAGCGATCCCTACTTCCCCGGAAGTGCGCAGGGCACGGTGGACGGCGATTTTATAGGTATCCAGGAACTGTTCCGCAGCGTTTTTGATGTTTCCTGAGACTTTTATATTCTCCGGTCGCCAGTATTCTGTTTTTTTTGTCCATTCCGGCCCGATGAGGACATAAGTGCCGGCTTCCAGCATTTTTACACCGCTCCACGGAGTGTCTTCGGAGGAAAAATTCGGAAACAGGCCGGGTGAGATCAGATAATCTTTGTAGTAAAGTCTGTCCGGTTTGATTTCGGGGTGAAGCAGGCGGATCGGCGTAATCCGTGTGGAAAAAACAACACGGTTGTCGGCTTTGTAATAATAGAGACAGCGGTTCGACAACTGATCGGTACAGAGAAAGAGTTCTTCTTTTTCGGTATCGAAAACCGCAATCGAGAAGAGTCCTTTCAGATGTTTGACGAAATTATATCCCCATACTTCAAAGGCACGTTGCAACAGTTGACCGTCGGCGATGATGGGATTGTTGTTTTGAGGGATAGCAAGATCCGGACAGGAAGTTTCCAAATCCGATATCAGTTCCTTCCGGTTGTCCAGAACGACATCGGCAGTCATCATATATCGTCCGTCGTGAAAGCTGATCGGAAGCTGTTCTGCAGATGCCTCCGGCGTAAAAAACTGAAGGCCGCAGCCCATGTAACAGCGGTCGGTTTGTATCTCATCGAAACGGTCAATTTTGCAATGTTTTTCATAATGATTGCGCATCAGCGCAGTCTGTGCCGGATCGATGGTTTTGTCTATGATTCCCCAGATAGCTGACATAAGTTTTCTCCTAATAAAAATGCCGCACACGGCATTCTCGCGCCGGGCCTGGAATGCGGAGCATTTACGCATCGCGCGAGTGCGCATGTAAACAGAGCGTTGTGTGTTAGCATACAAAAAGTGTCCATGGCTGATCCACGGACACTTTTCAGAACGATTACAGACAAGAAACGATAGCTTTGTAATTAGCTCAGTCGATCCACTTCCACCACATCCGGTGCCTCTGTCGCGATCGGAATACTAGTGACAGATTCTTCATTCGGCCGGGTACCGTTCAATGCGCCATCCGGATATGCAAAGTTTATTTTTGAATTTTGTGTATCGGAAATATCGATTGTTAAAAACTGTGGCTCATTCCAATTCTTCATAGGTTTCCCCCCTGTTACATAACGAAAACAATGTAAGTTACACAGACGTGTTTCTTAGATGGATATCAGTATAGCAGATGTATTTTTGAGAAGGGCTAAAAATAACAAAGAAGTTAGAGAAATTGGTGATAAAATACATAATAATGATGATATTACATATAATCGTCTGAAATGTATAACAGGATCTGAAGAAATGAGTCATATATTTGAGATATTATCTGCTTGATCACATTTTTTAAAGAAGGAGTGGCTTATGTACTGTTATCAAATCTATGGTTTTTTACTTTCTTCCACATTGGAGTTTCCGCAATTGTTGGAAGTTTCAAAAGAACAATCCTTAGAAGAGGATCGTGTGGATTTGTACATTCGGGAGATGAGCGAATCGGAAGACCTCTCATCCGAAGAGAAAAACGCACAGTATGGAATCGGACGTGAGCGATCCTGGCTGGTAAATCGAACAGGGGAATTTCTGATTCGAAGCGGACGGGAAATATTTTATCATGCCCATGAGGATGCCAATATCTGGTATCTTCGGAGCTATTTGCTCGGGTTTGTGATGGCAATGCTGCTGCATCAGCGCTCAATGTTTGCTGTTCACTGCAGCGCGGTCATCCACGAGGGAGAGGCAACTCTGATTACCGGAGAGAGCGGTTCCGGAAAGTCCACTCTGACAGCCCGTTTTCTGCAACATGGGGCGAAGCTGGCGGCCGACGACATTGCGGCGGTGAAACTCACTGAGGAAGGGAGTATCTGTTATCCCGCCTTTCCGTTTCAGAAACTCGTCCGTGATGCTGCTCTTGCACAGGGATATCAGTTGGATGAACTTCTATATATCAACGAAGTAAAGGATAAATTCCTTGTACCGATGAAGGAAAAATTCGAAGCTTCGCCTTGTCCGGTAAATCGGATGATTTATCTGTCGCCTGCTCCGGTAAGTGAAATTCAAGTCCGGCAATTGCGGGGGATGGAGCAGTTGTTTGTGTTTCGGAACAGTCAGTTTCTGCATTCTCTTCCGGGGGAGTGGGAGCGCGAGGAGGAATTTCTTCAGCTCAGTCTGAAGACAGCGGCTTCTTTTCCGATTTATCTGGTTCTCAGACCGCAAGATGGAAGTACGGAGGCGGAGGAGACGTACCGCAGAATACGCGCGATCTGATTGGATTTGAAATGAGAGGCCGGATGTTATTTTGTCTGTACTATGGTATCATGGAAAAAAATGTATAAAGAGGGTTTATATTTGAAAAAAGCAGTTGTGATAATTATAGATGTTCTGTTGATGCTGGCAATGATTGTACCGGTCGGGGCGCTGCTCTGGGACTGTATCTATTCGGCGATGGAAGGAGTCATCCCGTGGGGAATGGGGTACGGACTGGATTACGGCGAGAAGATTTACGGCTTCGAAGCCTTTCGTTATGTGTTTACGTTTGATTGTGTCTTTTTCTTTATCCTGGTGATTCTGTGGGTCTGTTTGTTTGTCGGAACGGCGGCCTTTACCGTTTTCACCGTTTTGTATGTAAAGAAAAATGAGTATTTTCCGACGGCAGGCAATTCTTTGCAGCAAAAGTCAGGTGTCCACGATATTTGAATTGAAGGAAGAAAGAAAGGAACGCGGTGCCGTTCGTCAGACGTGCATCACGGAAGTGAAAAATGGCAGAAAGCTACAGATCCGAACAATTGAAGAAACGACATGAGAAGCTTCAGGAACTGAATGAGAAGCTTCCGTCCTATGTCAATGACGCCTTGCGACGAGGTCCCGGAGCAAATTGTCAGGTGAGTTCCCTGGTCAACTACGCCAGGGACTTTTATATTTTCTGCGAATATCTCTGCGCAAACAATCCGATCCTGACAGAGGTGGCTCCGAAGAATATTCCGATCAGCTTCATGGAAAAACTTACTGTGGATGACATCGATGAATTTCTGATTGCTTCCCGGTCGTACACGACGCCAAAGGGGATTGTAAAGGACACGAGTCCGTCCAGACTGAAGGCGATCAAGTCAAGTTTGTCCGTCATTTTTTCCTGGCTCTGTACGCATGACTATATTCCGAAGGATCCGACCGTCGGAGCCATGACGATACGAATCAAAAAGGACAAGATGATTAACACGCTGGAGATGCGTGAAGTCAAAAAGCTGGTAAATACAGTAGAAACTTCTGCGCTTTCCACCGAGAGGAAATCGAAACGCGCGAAAAAATCTGCTTACCGGGATACGGCGATTATTCTTCTGTTTCTCAACACCGGGATTCGTATTTCCGAGCTGGTCGGTTTGAATCTGAAGGATATAGATTTTGAAGAATACTGCATTTATGTGACCAGAAAAGGAGGCAAGCCGGATCAGGTATATTTCAACGACGAGACGGCCGCAGCCCTTGCAGACTATATCCAGCTGGAGCGGGGCACCTACGTGACAGAAGAGTGCGAGGATGCGCTCTTCATTTCTGCCTTCCACAAACGGATGGCGGTTAGAAGTGTGCAGGAGATGATCAGAAAATACAGCAGGGAGACGCTGCCGAACAAAAAGAAAGTCACCGGCCACGTCTTTCGCAAAACCTATGGTTCGCTTCTGTATGAGGCCAGTGACCTGAAAAATGTACAGGCTGTCCTGGGACATGAATCGATCGTTACGACCTCTACCTACTATGTCAATGAGTCGAAAAACAGAAAGAAAACGTCCGGACGGAGAAATATCTACGAAGAGCGGGAGAATGAATAATAGAATCCCCTGATTGACAGTTTCACAATAAGATGAAATTATATAATGATATACAAAAATTCCAGGCTGCCGTGTGGTTTTGTATGTATAGAAACATACAGAATCCGCGACAGCTGATTTTGCGCGTTGTCAGGTATTCACACAAGGGGGATGGTTATGAAGAAATATAAAAGCATACTGCTGGTTATGGTAATGATTTCATCATTTTATTCCGGGTGTGGAGACAGAAGCTTTTCAGACACCTCTTCTGCAGTTCTGACGGAGCACAGCATGACAGGGTCTTCCGTATCAGATGATGTGGAGCACATCCATGCATCAGGCAAGCTTGATGAATACTGGGTGTCCGAAGATTGCTTTGATCTTATGGGGTATATGAAGGACAACGGCTATACAGGAAGTATTGACCAGGATGAATGGAATGATCATACCAAAGTAACTTTTTTTGAATTTGAAAAAGATGAGTGGACCATTGATTTCCTTAAAGGAAAAATGTGTTTCATTCAATGCCACGATGGTCTGACTACCACGTATACGTTTGTTTTGAAGGATAAGTTACTGAAAGAATCCAGGGATGTTTCGATCTATGGATCGGATGTTTCCTGCAAATATCATGATCTGAAAGCTTTGAACAAGTTGGTGGATAATATAAATATAACCGAATATCCTTCGGACGGATTCGAAGAATATGGTACTGCGGAGCGGGCCTCCTTTTAAAATTTGTTATCTTCATCCTCCTGTTCTTTCTCGCGACGTCGGAGGCGGCGAGTTCACAGAAAATATTGAGAAGATGGGCGGAGAAGGAACCGCCGAATTCATTTATCAGGCGATTAAAATCTACTGTGATCGCTGAATACGACTGCATCTTTTTTGATGCTGCGCAGTTTATTCAGCCCCCGGTCCGGACTGGATAACTGTCAATCAATGGAGGCTCTTTTTATATTCGCGCGGAGAGAATTTATAGAATTTCTTAAAGGTTTCCGCCATGTAACTGGCATTGGAGAAACCTGTCCTCTCCGCGATCTGCGTCATGGACATATCGCCTTCCTGCAAAAGGTCGGCGACTTTCCTTACCCTGAAATGCATGAGGTATTCATTTATCACTATTTTACACCCCTATCGAAAACTGTTATTAAAACGAGGAAAATTATAACTATTTATAATATCCATTACTGAGTATAATGATAATCATCAATTTATTCAAGGAGAATGAGGCGATGGATAAAAACGAAAACGCGATTGTGATGAACGGAATCGTAAAAGAGTTTAAGGTACTGAATCGCAGAGAAGGATTAAAGGGAAGTTTCATGGATCTGTTTTCCAGAGACTACAGGACAGTCACGGCCGTTGATCATATATCGATAAAGATCCCGAGAGGAGAAATCGTAGGTTATTTAGGACCCAACGGTGCAGGCAAATCAACGACCATTAAGATGATGACAGGCGTGCTGGAACCCACAGCGGGAGAAATCCTGGTTAACGGAGTTGTTCCATATAAGAACCGGACAAGGAATTCCCAGGATATCGGTGTGGTCTTCGGACAGCGCTCCCAGCTGTGGTGGGCTTTGCCCCTGATCGAATCCCTGAAAATCTTAAAAGACATCTACCAGATACCGGATGAGCAGTATCGGGAGATGCTTTCCTTCTACGATTCCATCACAGATATGGAAAGTCTCCTCCATAAGCCGGTTCGGCAGATGTCACTGGGACAGAGAACATTAAGCGATATTCTGGCGGCTTTTTTACACAACCCCAAGATCGTTTTCCTCGATGAACCCACCATCGGTCTGGATGTGGCAATGAAGGCCAGGATCCGCGAACTGATAAGGCTTCTCAATGAGAAAAAACATACGACCGTTATCCTGACGACGCACGATATGGGGGATGTAGATGCGCTCTGCAAGCGTATCGTGATCATCGATAAGGGGAAGATGCTCTATGATAATGACATGCAGCATCTAAAGAGTTTCTTCGGCTCTTACAGAACTTTGAAACTCAGGATCGCCGGGGATTCTGTCGAACAGCATGAGATGATTAAGACAATATTCCCTGATCTTGAGACCGGTATTGACGAAGGGTGGATCTCGATCCTCATTGATGAGGAAAAGACCAGTGTTATGAAGGTGTTAAATACGCTTCAGCAGTCTATGAAGATTCGCGATATGCAGATCGAGGAGATCTCCACGGAAGACGTCATCAGGAAGATTTATGAGGGAGGTGTTCGATGAATATCAGGAAATATACCAGCCTGCTAAGGGCAGGCATTATGGAATCCCTGCATTTCCGTCTGGCTGCACTTGTGCTGTTCTTCGGGAATCTGGTATATATAGCGATCATTTTCTATTTGTGGAAAGCAATCTATGCTTCTTCACCGACAGATGTCGTAAATGGGATGACTTTTACGGATACATTGATCTATGTGGTGTTAGCCTCCTCGCTGTTTTCTTTTATGGAGATGTATTTCGTCTGGGAAATCGGGCGGAGTATCCAGTCAGGTAAGATCGTTTTGGAACTGATCAAACCCATGGGCTACAGACATTATCTGTTCTGGTCATATTCAGGGTCATTGGTTACGAATTTTTTCTCGGTCTTTTTGCCCACGTTTCTTGTCATTGAGGTTGTGACAAAAGGAGCGGTCGAGCCCGGATTCAATTTGCTGTTTTTTGTGCTCTCTGTGATAATGGGCGTTGTCATCAACTACAATATCGATCTGTTTGTGGGAACGATCTGCCTGTATACGGAATCAATCTGGGGGATCAATATCATGAAACAGGTGATCGTCCTGTTGTTTTCGGGAGCAACGATTCCGCTTGCGTTTTTTCCCCAGAGGCTTCAGAGGATTGCTTATTGCATGCCGTTCCAATCGATATACAATACGCCGCTTCGCATTTTGCTTATGAAGACACCGGATTATTACGAGGTTATCCAGCTGCTTTTGCTGCAACTGTTCTGGTGTGTTACACTGACAATTCTGACGAGCCTCTTCTGGCGCATTTCCATACGTCAGATTACGGTGAACGGAGGTTGATAGCATGAAAAGGAAAGGATTGCTGTTTTATTTACGTATCTATCGCAAGATCCTTGCGCAGGATATTAAAAGTAAGATGAGCTACCGTGCGGATTTCATTATCTCTACACTCGGCATGATACTCACGAATGTGTCAGGCTTTGTAAGCTTCTGGGTGTTGTTCCAGAATTTTTCCACGATAAACGGATGGAACTATTACGAGATGCTGTTTCTATATGGCTTTTCGCTTGTATCTATCACGCCGGTTCAGTGCTTTTTTGACAATAACTGGAGCCTTCGGATGTATGTGCGGGACGGGGATTTCATCAAGTACTGTTTTCGCCCGATCAACATGTTTTTCTATTTCCAGTCGGAGGTCTTTGACATTAAGGGACTGGGACAGCTGGCATTCGGTATCGGCACGATCGTCTATGCCTGGCATAAAATGATGATGCCGGTCACGTTTCTTGCCGTCGTGAAACTGGTCGTTTTTCTTATCTCGGCCTCTCTTGTGATGATCGCATTGCAGAACGCAGCAGCTGCCACATGTTTTTGGATGCAGAATTCGTTCTTTATTTTGGATTTCTTTTTTAAGCTGAAGGATTATGCCAAGTACCCAATCACGATATTTGACCCGATATTCCGATTTATCTTTACTTTTGTCCTGCCGATCGCGTTCATTGCCTACTATCCGAGCCTGGTGATTCTGCGACCCGATTCGGTTCCGGTCTTGTCGTGGATATCTCCGTTTATTGGTATTCTGTTTTTCTGCTTAAGTTACAAATTCTGGATGCTGGGAGCTCGAAAATACGATGGGACCGGCTCGTAATCGAACGTTATATCACTTATATAAATGAGGAAGACAAGTATGAGAAAAGCGGTGATTTTTGATCTCGATGGCACTTTGTGGGACGCTACAGATTGCGCTCCTGCTAGTGTGTATCAGGAATCCCTTATACAAAATACGAACGTGGGTGAATGGTTCCGGCCTCCTTCGCGTCGACATGGGAGAGGACGTTGTCGGTGAGCATTAGTCCACGTTGGACACTAAAGTAGCCAAAGCGCCTTCGAATATCGTCGACGGCAGCGTCTGCATCCATGCGTTTCTGCCGTGCCGATTCATCCTCGAAGAGATTCGTCTGATAGGGGATCGTATCCGGGACGAGAGAACTGGCGCGGACGGTGACCGATCGCACCGGTTTCTCCCAGCGGTAATTCGCGCGAAAGATCCGGATGGCGTGTTGCGCGATCTCCGAGGTGATATTGGTCGGAGAGGTGATCTTTTGCTGTCTGGTGAAGCAAAGCAGAGCATTGTCCCGGACACCGACTTCAATTACGGAGGCCATGAAGTGATTCTCCCGGAGTCTTCGTCCCACACTTTCAGCGAGCATATAGATGACGACGCGCATATCCGTGTCATCCACCAGATCCCGGGGCGTGGTGATGCCGTTTCCGATGGACTTGATCGGTGCGGACGTATTCTCTTTTGCCACGGAAGCCTGATCCTCTCCAATGGCGAACATATAGAGGATCAGTCCCATTTTCCCCATACTTGTCTGTAGATAGACGGGATCGGTCCTCGCCAGATCGCCGATGGTGCAAATTCCCATCGCGTGCAGTTTACGAGAGGAAGAGCGTCCCACGTAAAGGAGGTCTTCGACGGGGGATCGCCAGACGATATCCCGGTAGTTGTCTTTCGTGATCTCTGTAATGGCATCCGGCTTCTTGTAATCGGATCCGAACTTGGCAAAGATCTTGTTCCAGGAGATACCGATGCTGACGGTCAGACCAAGTTCCCGCTTGATGCGTGCTCGAATCTCTTCGGCGATTTGTCGGCCATCGCCTTTGATCGTGCGGCTGGCACTGACATCTGCCCAGACCTCGTCCAGTCCGAAGGGTTCGACCAGATCCGTGTATTCTCCGTAGATCTTGCGTGCCATCCGGGAAAAACGCATATATCTGTCATAATGCGGCGGGATGAAGACGATCTCCGGACACAGCTGCCGGGCCTGCCAGAGTGCCATGCCGGTTTTCACACCTGCTTTTTTCGCAAGCTGGCTTTTCGTCAGCACGATGCCGTGGCGAAGTTCCGGATCACCGCCGACGGCAAGGGGCTTGTCCCGCAGTTCCGGGTGATAGAGCAGTTCTACGCTGGCGTAAAAGGTGTTCATGTCAATGTGCAGAATTGTACGGCTGATGTCTTTCACCTCCCTTCTAACCGTGCAAAGTCGTTCTTTGTTTAAAATGTTATGTAATTGTTTTGAAGAAAGACGCGAACATATGTTCGTATCTTATACCAATTTTACGAAGGATGTCAATATGTCAAGTTATAGATGAAGCCGGGGAGTTTCCGGAGAAGCTCCGGCGTGGTGTGCTTTCGGAGGATGGCATATATAATTTCCTGGAGCGTAACAAGGAAATTATGGCTTGGATTAGAAGTAGGACAGAATAGGTAAGATGAAATGCAGAGCTCTAATCAAGGCCCTGTTAATAGGGAGGTTATGATGAATATTGGAACTTATATGTGTGGAGTATTGGTTATACCATTTGCAATAGTAGGATTGTTATTTGGAATATTCAAAGAAAAGGCAACTAAATTTGTTGCAGGATTTAATACTTTTTCTGATGAGGAACAGGCTATGTATGATAGAGCAGCTATTTCCCGTGATATAAGAAATCAATGTTTTATATGGTCAGCTTTAATGCTGGGAGGGACAGTTCTTTCATATGTTTTATCACCATATATGGCTATTCCCACTTTCATTATTTGGTGTTTTTTGTTTTTTAAAGATACACATATAGATGCACGCAAAGCATTTGAAAAGTATTTGTTGAAATGATTAATAGTTCATCACCGAAATTTGTCTTTTACTATTGTCTGGAGGAATGTATAATTGATTACAAAAAAATCAGACAATTCTGAAGAAAGAAAATAATATGTCATATACCGTTCGTTTCGCAAAGAAAGAAGATATTCCGGCGCTTATGTCGCTCTTGCGTCAGGTCAACAAAGTTCATCACGACGGCCGTCCGGATCTGTTTGAGCTGACAACCAAATACACCGAAGAAGAACTGGCGGAAATTCTGAACCAAGAACAGACGCCGGTTTTTGTCTGTGAGGATACACAGGGGAAGATTCTCGGTCACGGATTCTGCGTTCTTCAGCAGCCGGAAAATACAAGACTGCTCAGGGATCACCGGACTCTCTATATAGACGATATCTGTGTGGATGAGGCTGCCAGAGGACAACAGGTGGGAAAAGCACTCTATGAATACATTCTCGGTTACGCCCGCGAAATCGGCTGCTACAATGTGACACTGAATGTGTGGACCTGTAATCCGGGCGCTGTAAAATTCTACGAGAAGCTCGGACTTCTGCCCTACAAAATAGGTATGGAAAAAATCCTCTGAGACAAATCGGGAAAAAGAGAGAATGCGGGATGCACGAGCGCAGGAAAAAAAATACTGTGAGAAGACTGCACACAGACAAAAGAAAGTTGGAGTGGCATGAGTAAGAAAATAAGACGGAGAATCCTGTCGGCAGGTTTGGGATTTATGATCCTGCTTCTGAATCTCCTTCTTCCGGTAGAGGGAGCTGCAAAAAGCCTTGACGGGAAGCCTGCAGAACGTTTGTACGGTGTCTTTATCGGAGCAGGACCGGAAAAACTTTCCGCAATGATGAAATATGAAACCGTTGTGCTGGATGCGCAGTTTTTTTCCCCGGAGGATATGAAACAGCTGCATCAGGCAGGATGCAGAGTGTTCAGTTATATCAACGTCGGTTCCATCGAAAACTTCCGTCCGTATTATCAGAAATACAGGGATATTACGATTGGCGCATACGAGAACTGGGACGAAGAAAAATGGGTGGACGTCTCCCGCAAGCGGTGGCAGAAATTCATACTTCAGGAACTGGCGCCGGCCATACGGGGCAAAGGCGTGGATGGTCTGTTCGTGGACAATACGGATGTCTATTACTTCCGGCATAATAAAAAGATCTACGACGGGCTTGTGAAAATTCTGCGCGGACTCAAGAGACAGAACATAGAAGTTTGTATCAACGGTGGCGACAGCTTCGTATCCGCCTATCTGAAGCGCGGCGGAAGCTTTCATGAGATTGCAGATGCCGTAAACCAGGAATCTGTGTTTGGAAAAATTAACTGGGACGAGCCGAAAGGCTCGGGCCGGTTCGGACGAAACACACCGGAAGAGCGGAAATACTTTCAGGACTACATCGAGCGTGTAGCAAAAGACGGCGGCGAGATCTATCTGATTGAATACACCGAGGATCTTGCACTGATCCGGAAGATCAGAGGATATTGCAGGAAACACGGTTTTGTGTGTTATATCACGGCGGATCTGGAATTGAAATAAGCAACAACGGGGAGCATGTCGGGGCGATATTATGGGAAAAGAGATGATTTCCCGGAGAGAACACAGGTGATTTCCATGAAGGGGAAAATCACAGGCGGTTATAACGGACAAAAAAGGGAAAACACAGAAATGAATCATATCGAGGAATTACGGGTAGGCTTTGAGACGGCCTTCGTAGATGAGTTTGATGACTTCTTAACTTCCAGTGATGGTTAACACTCAAACGAATAGAAGGCTTGAAAAAGCCCGGAAAATCAACACCAAATGGGATTTGATTTTGCCGTCAATATCAGTATGGTGATCCCAACATAGCAATCACATACTGCGATGCTCATTTCGTATATAAATTGCTTGGCAATATAAGAATCATGTCTCATTGACAAAATGCATGAAATGATATATCTTTAAAACAGAAGTACTAATGGAGAACGGAAGTAAATGATTGCAGAATGGCATGACAAAGAAGCTGAAAAAATATGGAATATGAAATTTTCGACGAAGCTGCCTCATGACATTCAGAAGACAGCGAGAAGAAAGCTTGTAATGATTCACTCGGCTGCTAGCATCAACGATTTGAGAATACCGCCTTCGAATCACCTTGAAGAATTAAAAGGTGATCGGGAAGGGCAGTATAGCATTAGAATTAATGATCAATACAGAATCTGCTTTTATTGGAATAACGGGAATGTGATCATTCAAGAAGTCGGTGATTATCACTAAGGAGGTGATCAATATGATGGGATTAGAACCTACATCACCAGGCGAAGTATTACAGGAAGAATTTCTGGAACCAATGCATGTAACAGCATATAGACTTGCCAAGGAGGTGCACATCCCTCAGTCAAGGATTAGTGATATCATAAGCGGAAAGAGGGGAATTACGGCTGATACTGCAATGAGATTTGCAATGTACTTTGGAACTACTCCGCAATTCTGGCTGAATATTCAAAATCAGTATGATTTGGATATGCTTAGGGTATCAGGTAAGATGGTTGATATGTCTGATATTAAACCTTACAATCTGATACAGGGAAAGGATGACGTTACAGGAGCGGGCGGAAAAAGCAGTAGAGCTGAAAATGTCCGGGCAGTATAACTGTGCCCAGGCGGTTACGGCGGCGTTGGCATTGGCAACAGCCGGGTTCGGTATCAGCATCATCCCCTTGCTTCTTACGGGCTTGGAGAGATTATAAACGGTCTGATCAAATTGACGGTCTGTGCCGGTGCGGCACTGGGTTTTGCTTGGAAGGAATTTGTCTTCTCGCTGAATATAAGCTTCCCATTCCGTAGGATCGCTGGAATGCGCGATGGAATAATTCGTCTTTCTGTTTGATGTTTGCGCAAAAACAGTACCGGCACTCAAGATCTCTTCAAACGATACACCGAGTAATTCTGAAAAGATTGGAAGATCTTCGAGCTGGACACACTTGTTCCCATTTTTGATCTGACTAATACGGTTTTGCATCTTCTGAATATCGTCGGGACACGGCGCATCCTGTCCGTCCCGAAGCTTCAGGTATTCGATACAAAACTGCCGATCACTCTTGTAATTTTTCTTTATCAAGTCTCCAAGATACGTTCCGATTTCTTTATTGCATGGTTTGAAAATCATACTTCACGTTCTGCTCCCCATTTGAGATTAACTTAAAGATACCTGCGCCGGGGCTGAAAAGATATCTCTGTTTTGCATATGCCATTCCTGTATGGTAATTATAGCACGCAGAAGTATATGCTTTTTGCATATTTTTGACTGGGCAACTCGTTCATATGAACAAGCTTGGATCGTCATGATAATAGAAAATCACACATCAAAAACATTGACTGTTACCATTGATTTTATTCGTTTGCAAGTCTAAACTATTAAGTATGTTTGCGCATGGTTCGGACATCGTTTTGCTCTAGTACATTGAATAATAATTAA
Organism: [Eubacterium] cellulosolvens LD2006; assembly: GCF_000621585.1. GTDB lineage: Bacteria > Bacillota > Clostridia > Lachnospirales > Lachnospiraceae > Bilifractor > Bilifractor cellulosolvens. Next base: position 62,260 of record NZ_JHXY01000022.1, read on the forward strand.
CTGACACTTAATGAATCATTGGATTTAACTCCAGCTGACTCTGCCTCAACAACACTGATTTCATCCATTTTGTATGTCCAATGATAAACTACAGGTTCACGATTTACTTCTTCAAAATAGAGGTAGATACGCTGCTCAAGTTCTTCCTTGGATTTTACACGAATACCTCTAAGCATTTGCTTGGTCATCTTACTGAAGAAACTTTCTATCATGTTAAGCCATGATCCATGCTTAGGTGTAAACACAAAAACAAAACGACCTTCCGGTCTTGTTGCAAGATA
>NZ_JHXY01000023.1 GCF_000621585.1 [Eubacterium] cellulosolvens LD2006
GCTCGACTTGCATGTGTTAAGCACGCCGCCAGCGTTCATCCTGAGCCAGGATCAAACTCTCATAGAAAATGATATTCGAATTTGCAGAGTAAATACGGCGGGAGCACTCCGTGAAATGCAAAGCATTTATAAGGATGCTCATCGCAGTATTTATTGGGCGGATGCCCCTCAGCGAATAAGCTTTGCTTATGAGCTGAAACTGCAAATGAGAACAGTTTGATCAGTCAGAATTAACACTTGGCTAATTCATCCCGTTATTACTGTTTTAAAGGATTTGTATTAACAATAAATTGTTGAATACTCATCGATCGTTCAAAAATGTTTTTTTGAATTTTCGAGGATGTGTTTTACTGTTCAGTTGTCAATGTTCACTTGTGTTTTCGCGGTTCGTCGTGTGTCGTTTACCGCTGCAACATCGACTACTTTACGCCTTTCTTACAGGATTGTCAACAACTTTTTTGATCTTTTTTTGTAAATAATTTTCCTCTTGTGTTTTTCGTGTCTTTCGCTCATTTTTCGTCTATATCTTGTGTTTCACTGCAAAATTAAAGCCGGTTTCCCAAGGCCTCTTGCGGTTAGTCTCATAGGTCTGCCCCATGAGATAAAAAAGAATGTCGCTAGCGACATTCTCGCGCCGAGCGCGGATGCAACGCATCTACATATCGCGCGAGTGCGCATCCTGCGGAGCGTTCTGGTATAGGGATTGCGGAGCAATTTCCTATACCAGAACAAAGTCCGCAAGCGGACCTCGACTCCCCCAGCCCCTCATCCCCCAGGGGAGCGCCGCAGGACTTTGGCGCGCGAGCAGAATCGCGAAGCGATCTTCCCATCTGCGAGCTGCGCATCCCGCGGAGCGTTTTGTCTCATGGGAAATTCGGAGGAATTTCCTATGAGATAAAACCAAAAGCCGCGGCGGACCCTTTATATTGTGTCCGCCGCGGCTCACGCTTTACTTTTTCTTCAGTCTTCCCCCTATGCGGAACGCTCCCGCATAGACGTTTTTTTCTATATTATAGTTTTACCAGAGACAGTCCGCTTACCTTTACGGTAGATGCCGGTGTAGTGCCTCCGACCTTACCCATGGAGAGCATCATGTACATATTCGGGTTTGTTTCCTTATCTACTTTGAAGGTTACCTCAAATTCTTTCTCTTCACTTGTGAGATCAAAGGTGTCGCCGCCGTACCATGCATAGCCGTTGGCCGGATCAAGGAAATCCGCCTTGATCTGTCTGTCAACCGTAGAGCTTGCTTTAAAGCTAAGCTTGTATGTCTCGCCCTCCTCAAGGACGATTCCGCCCTGTTTGAGCTGAACATGCCAGTCTTCGGAACCTGCGTTCTTGATATCTGCCACGATTGCGCCATCTACTGCTGCAACGCTTCCCTCTGCCGGAGATCCGAGATCACCGAAGCCATCCCAGTTCTCTGTGCCGTTTGCGAAATCAGCGTTCTTGAGTTGGTTTACACCTGCTTCCACCTCAGGAACTGCAGTTCCCGGTGCCGGTGCCGGTGCCTCTACCAGTGAAATATCATCTACATATACACTGTGGTTCTCTGTGATACGTTCTCCGTTCACTGCACCTGCACAGATGCTGAGGAACGCCTTGGGATCGTCCTCTGCTCTCATCTGGAAGGTCTGTGTAAAGGTCTGGTACTCCGTTGTAAGATCAACGGTTCCCTTGCTGTCGTCGGAGTATACAGACCAGCCTCTGTCCTCAAGTCCCTGCATGATGACACGGATCTTACGCTTTTTGCTTGCTCTTGCTTTGTAGGTCAGTGTGTACCATTTTCCCTTTTCAAGTTTCACATTGTTCTGCTTAACCTGAACTCTCCAGTCATCTGCGCCTGTATCCTCTACGTCAATGGCAAGTGCGTTCTTCTCTGTCAGGGAATCTACGCCTACCTTTGCCTTCGCCGCGGAATCTACGTAAACTTCATATCCGCTAGTACCCGCATCGAAAGAACCGTTCTTGATCATCGCGTCTTCCACGATTCTCACGTTGTCCAGGTAATATGTTCCCGGCTTTGTAATCACAATGCGAAGATCTTTTACGGAGCCTTCTGCCGGAACGATTGTTGTATTATAGGAAGTTTCTTCTCCATTGAGCTCTGCCTGATATGTCTGTCCGGCTGCTTTTACAGCAAGCGCGCCACCTGCCGGGCCTTCCGCATCAAAGCTCATCGCATATTCCTGACCGTCAGTAAGAGCCAGACCGTCCTGAGATACAATTACCGGATTCTCCTCGGAAGTCCCTTCCGGAGCTTCGATCTTCAGTCTTCTGATATTATTTTCGTTTGTTACGCTTACAGCTGTGCCGGCAGCATTGTTCTTATCTGCCTCCCAGTATCCCATACGGCCTTCGCCGGACTGGAACTGTCCGTTGTATACGTAGTTTCCATCTGCAAGAACAGTCTTCGCGTTGTCATCTGCAACTTCATCCTGGCTCACTTTTACCAGTTTTACGTTTGTGATGTGCACACCGTCCAGAGATCCCTGATGACCAAAGTTGAACTCCAAAGATCCGTTGGGGTCGTTCTTTCCTTCCATCTTGAAGGTGTACTCATAACTCTTCTTCTCTGTAGTAAGATCTACGGTTGTATCCCCCAGGTAACGGGTCCAGCCGTTGTCCGGTCCCTCGAGATCTACGACCATTGTACGCTCTGCGTCTGCCCAGGCATCAAATGTAACCTTGTAGGTGCCGCCCTGCATGATCGGGAGTCCCTTCTGGAGAAGCTGAGTACTGTAGTTTTCATCCCCCTCTTTTTTCACATCGATATTGATCTGACCGTCTTTGATTTTCGCAGAGCCTTCACCGCCCTGTGTTGTGAGGAACTGCCATGCCTCTGCGTCTGTCAGATCTTCGTTCTCAGAGAAGTTTCCGTTTGTCACGTAGTTGCCCTCTGCATCAGGCTCTTTGTAAGAAACTTCTTTCTCCGGTCTCTTCACATCCTCATTGTAGCTGTCTTTCTGATATACACGAACGTAATCAACTTTGAATTCAGAAGAAGCCGCGTTGATATCTACCGTTTCATCCGGATAGCCTACCCAGGATCCACCTACTGCAAGATTCAGAATCATGTAGAAGTTCTGGTCGAACGGTGCCGGATAAGATACTGTCTCAACACCTTCTTTTGTGGAATACCAGTCACTCTCCTCATGGTACTTGATTCCGTCTACATACCATGTAATCTTGCCAGGCTCCCATTCTACATCGAAGGTATGCCAGGAATCCGAGAAGTCCATTCCCGCCGGAAGTCTGTATGTGCCCTGGCTCTGTTTGTGAGGGTTTCCGTAATGGATTGTTCCGTAGGCGAGATCAGTCTCCTGTCCCATAACCTCAGCTGCGTCGATCTCTCCGCAGAGCGGCCACTGTCCATAGAGATTCTCATCTGTTGCCATCAGCCAGAACGCCGGCAGGAAGCCTTTGCCCTTCGGCATTTTTACCTTCGCCTCAAAAAGACCGTATTTGAAGTCACGTTTGTTCTGTGTATTCACACGGCCGGATGTAATGTTGCCGTCTTTGTCTTTGGACGGTTTCAGAATGAGCTGTCCGTCCTGTACCTTAATGTTGTCTGTGCTGTCCACATACTCCTGAAGTTCTGCGTTTACCCAACCCGGCTCATGAAGTTCCACATTCCAGGAATCACGGTCAAGCTCTTTCTGATCGAACTTGTCTTCCCACTTCATGGTATATCCTTTATACGAAAGATCCGTTCCCTCTTTAACTGTGGATTTGTCTGCCATATTATTATCCGTGGTAGCCTTTCCCGGAGCCTTTACTCCGTACCATGAAACGCCTTCGTCAATCCAGCCCACTTTTTTCAGATGATCACGTTCCACCTTGCTGTCGGTAAAATTATGCGCTCCCGTTTTGAGTCCCTTGTTGAACTGACGATAAATTGCAACGTTTCCTTCCGTCGTTTTATCTGCAGTATAACAAATAACTCCCTCATAGATCCACGCGTATTTCTTCAGGACATCGCGCTCATGTTTGTCAGTGGTATAATGATGATCTTTTGTGATCGTGTTATAAAGTCTGTAGATCGGTTTTCCCGTCTTCGGGGCATACCAGCCGACTCCCTCGTAAATCCAGCCGCCCTTCGACAACGTATCTCTCTCGAGTGTGCTGTTTGTGTAGAGATGTTCTTTCGTATGACGATTGTAGAGCCTGTACATCGGAACACTTTCCTGCCCTGCAGATTTTTCCTCAGCATCTCCGGTAACCTCATTTGCCACATCTGCCGTTTCAACCGAAATGTCCTGTCCGTCGTTCAGAGCAGAACCTGTAGCTCCAAAGACGCTTGTTGGTGCTGTGCCGGCCAGAACCAGAGCAAGCCCAAGTGCTGTCAACTGTTTCTTTTTCATATTTCTCTCCTTTATCTGTAAAAACTGCAAGTAACTCTATCTGCTAAGAATCTCTATCAGTTCATCCCTGACACCGGTCAAGTTCCCGTCCTGAAGGCCGAAATCTATCCCCTTATAATTCCATAGCGCTCTTCCTATTTTGTATTTTTCAAATACAATGCTGATGTCGTTCATCCAGCGGATCGTATCCTCTGCCGGAGCCCGGTCAATCACGCCATACGCCCCGCAGTACAGCGGCACATGATTGTTCTCCGCCTCTTGAACAGCGGAATGAAACAACTGTTCAAAAAAATGCGCTCCCATATTTCCCTCGAGCGAATCATAAATCAGCCCTGCCACTTCATATGGAAAGACGGAAGATTTTTCCCTGTACCGCTCGATGGAGTCCGGATAGCCCATGCGATAATCGACCGGCATACGGCGGAACCAGTACGCCTTCTGGTGTGTAAACGCAAATGGCTCAAAACAGTGAAAGCTGTAGACAATCCGCTCGTCAAACGGAACATCCAGCGACGCAACTGCCTTTACGCAGTTATGGCGCACGCCTCCGATGACGACCCATGAACGGGGTGCCACCTGACGGATCACGGTCAGCACTTCCCTGACAGCTTCATTCCATGCGTCCGAAACCTCTTCAAGCGCCACTTCATCCAGAAGCTCAAAGGCCACTGTTCCAAAAAACGCGGCATAGCGGTCAGCGATACGCATCCAAAATTTCCTGAAGCGGCGCTGCAGCTCCATACTGTAAAAAAACTTCATACGATCCACATCCCTTATGCAGGAAGCATACTTGTGACCATGCGCCTCGCGAACACAGATCAGTATGCGGAGGCCGCAGGCAGTACACCATTCCAGCGCACGATCCAGATACTCGAATCCGTCTTCTCTCGGACTTCCGTCCTCCGTCTCAAACAGCCTATAATCGATAGGGATCCTTACATGGTCAAAACCCATTGCAGCGATGCGCCGGATATCCTCTTCCCGAATAAAAGAATCGAGATGATTTCTGTCACAGTTTTCACACTGCGACAGCCAGCCGCCAAGGTTTATCCCCTTTCTGTATCCCTGCCACTGTCTCATATTCTGTTATTATTCCTCCATAAATTCACAACTCAGCTTATACAGTATAATAAATTGATGCCATTGGCTTTTCTATCGAAGGTAAAGCGAAAAATATTAAATCTATGACACAAAATGAGTTCTCAAAAAGGCTTAAAGTCAGCATTTTGACATTTTCATAAAAAATGATGATGCATTTTTGTAGAAAACGTAGTACAATAAAAAAGACACAAATGACATTTTGCATATCAAATTATATAAATGATTATTGCGAGGATATGATATGGGATTACTACAAGACTGGTACAAATACGAACAGGCGGAAGGAGAAGCCGGCCGTGTTCACCGTGCCCTGGATGAGGAGCTGCAGTTTTTCCACAATGTAAGCCACGGACACGTAGACCGTATCCGAAAGAACATCCAGGAGCGCCGCTTTCTCGACAACAACGGCGTAGGAACGCTTTCCAGAGACCCGCTGCTCAATATGCGCTATCACTGCGTAATTACAACCGCATTCATTACCCGAATCTGTATCGAGCACGGCCTTGAGCCCGAGCGGGCGTTCCGTATGAGCGATTTCTATATTCAGCAACTGGACAACACAAGAACCATCGAGCAGGTAGCCGCGCTTCACGACCACATGGTTCTCGATTTTACCAGCAAGATGCAGCAGCAGAGAAAACACGTTCCGTCTTCTCCGCCGATCCGCCAGTGTGTGGACTACATTTACGCCCACATCAACGAGAGAATTACCGTGGCGGACCTGTCCGCTCTGGTACATCTGTCCCAGAGTTATCTGTCCCGTATCTTCAAAAAAGAAACAGGACTCTCTGTCAGCGATTACATCCGGAGCAAGAAAATCGATATGGCCAAGGAGCTCCTCCGCTACAGCGGAAAAAGCATCGTAGAGATCGCAGAGCACCTCGCGTTCTCCTCCGAGAGCCACTTCATTCAGATTTTCCGTTCCTATACAAACTTCACACCAAAACAGTATCGAACCGCACGCGCGCAGGACATGGCCGATACCAAGGACAACTGATCTCATGCATACAGATATCGAAAAACTGATGGAAGAGCGAAACCTGCACAACCGGTTCGGAACCCTTCTCGGCATCCGCATCCTGGAGTATCGTGAAGGTTATGCCAAAGCAGAGATGCCGGTAAAACCGGACTTCCTGAACCCGCTCGGCACGGTACACGGCGGCTGCCTTTACTCGCTCGCCGACTCCGTCGGAGGCTGCGCCTGTGCGTCTTATGGAAAAATCGCCCCTACCGTATCCGGCGATCTGCACTTCCTGCGCCCCGCCGTCGGATACGACCGGCTGGTGGCAAGCGCGCATGTTATCAAACACGGCCGCGCGCTCGCCGTCTACGAGGTCGAAATCACCGACCCGACCGGACAGTTCATCATTGCCCGCGGTACCTTTACCTATTTCACGGCACGCGAATAAAATGCCCCCACGAAATTTTTTACTGTTCATTTCGCGAAAATTTGCGCTCACTATAGCGCATTTTTTCACTATGTGTTACAATAATTTCAGTTACTTCAATTATTTATCTGAATTTTCAAAGCAATTCAGTAAGTATCTGTGCGCAACAACGGCACAGATCACAAAAAATGAACGACTATGAAATTACTGGGGGAAACAATTAAGAATGAGTGATGTATTGTACATTGTTGTACCGGCGTACAACGAATCTGAAAACATCAAAAACCTGATCGACGACTGGTATCCTGTCGTCGAGGCACATAACGGAGACGGAAAATCCCGTCTTGTGATTGTCAATGACGGAAGCAAAGACAACACCTACGAGATCATCCGCAAATACGCAGAAGAGAAACCACTGCTCACAGGACTGACGAAGCCGAACGGCGGTCATGGGCCGACTCTGATTTACGGCTATTCCTATGCACTGGATCACGGTGCGGATTATATTTTCCAGACAGACTCCGACGGTCAGACAAACCCTGCCGAATTCGAAGAGTTCTGGCAGCACAGAACGGAATACGACGCGCAGTTCGGAAACCGCACGGTGCGCGGAGACGGAAAAGACCGTGCCTTTGTCGAGAAGACGCTCTGCCGGATCCTGAAGCACTACTTCAAAGTGTCCCTTCCGGACTCAAACGCCCCGTTCCGTCTCATGAGCCGCGCGTATGTAGCAAAATATCTTCCGAAGCTTCGCAAGGATTACAACCTTCCGAACGTTATGCTCTCAACCTTCGGCGTATATTATCACGATAAGGTCCGCTTTGTTCCGGTCAGCTTCAAACCGCGTCAGGGCGGCACAAACTCTATCAACATCAAAAAAATTACCCGCATCGGCTGGAATGCGCTCGCGGATTTCCGCGGATTCAAGGCCGATATGGCACGTTGTTAAAAAAAGGAGGTCTCCTCAAAACGAGGTGACCTCCTTTTTATGTCATGACAATTTGAAATTCAATAACGAAGCAGTTCCTCAAATACGCGAACCGCATACCGGTCTGTCATACCGGAGATGAAATCAATGATGCACTGTATGTAGTCCCGCGGAGATTCCAGCCTTCCATAGATTTTCCGGTTCTTACAGACCACAGCAATATCCGTAAGTTCCCTCTCGCTCGCCGGAATAACTTCCGGATCGCAGTATCTGGCCAGAAATCTGGCAAACGATCCGAAGAGTTCCGGACAGTACCTCTGGGCCCCGCGAAGCCTGTCCCAGGTTCCGCGCTCGTCATACATCTCCAGAAGGGCACCGAACAGTTCGTTGATCACAAGTTCTGTATAATGCGTATAGGGTTTAAACCGCTGATGTCTGTAAATGTTATTATAATTAAAATTCTTGAGAGCATTCATCTGCTCATTGAACGCGGGACTCAACGTAATCCCCGTCTCCGGCGTGCTGTTCTCACAGATGTCGATGATCAGATTATGCATAATCACTGTGGTATTATAGACGTTCGCGTCGTGGACTCTGGCCATGTCCAACAACTGCTGCTCGGCGCGCTTGCTGAGAAAGCCCAGCGATCGGGCATCCTCGATATCTCGCCCGATGTACGCAATTTTGTCTGCAATTTTGACGACACATCCTTCCCACGTAACCGGCGAATACTGCCCCGGACTCTGAAAATCGCTTTCCAGACAGATGATCTCTTTTCTCGGGCAGAGCCCGTTTTCATCCAGTTCTCCGCAGTGTGAAATGATTCCGTCGCGTACCGCATAAGTGAGATTCAGATTCCTCTTCTCATTGTAGTTATCCGCAAGAAGTTCAATATTGTCCACAAAACGCAGACCGTTTCGCTCATGCCAGAAATCCTCCCCGAGATGTTCCGTCGTGAGCTTCCGAAGAACAACCTCTCCCTGATGTCCGAAGGGAGCATGTCCGAGATCGTGTCCGATCGCAATCGCCTTCGTCAGCTCTGTGTTAAGCCCGAGAAACGACGCGATGGTTCCCGCTACGGATTCCACGTGAGCCACGTGCTCCATCCTGGTACAAATGTGATCGTTGTCGATATTGTAAAAGACCTGCGTCTTAAACTTCAGCCTGCGATACGCCTGCGAGTGAAGAATCCTTGTATAATCCCTTGCAAAAGGGCTCCGCACATCGTCCGACCGGTTATACAGACCGTCCTGTCTTACAATCATTTCCTCCCAGAGCGGATGGCCGGGAACCGCAGCCTCCCCGGAAAAGCATTTTTCATTATGAGGCATCGATATTCCTCCTCTCCGATCGATGATTCCGCGCGCCCTTTCAGAGAACCGGAGCACACGGTTCCGATCTATTTCCATTGTATAACAAAAGAGAGGCGGAAAAAATGATTTCTCATTTTTTCCGCCTCTTCTTTGATTCAGTATCCGGTTCACGGCAATTCCCGTTCCCCGTTTAATCTTCTTTCCACATCCTTACAGTGCGAAGAACTTTATCCTTCATATTATCCGGAATCCTTGACAGAACGTTCTGCAGCTTTCTGTCCAGATCGGTAATAATGTATTCATCCTTCTTGCCTCCGACGATCTCATCGAACGTCATTCCTGTAACCTTCGCGAAATAGGAAAGCAGTCGCAGCGACGGAACCGTACGGTTGTTCTCGACATTGCTGATGTAGCCGGGAGTGACGTTCAAATTCATTGCTACTTCTTTCTGGGTCATTCCGGACTTGATTCTCATTTCCCTGACTTTAGCGCCTAGATCATCAAATTCGAACTCCGGGTCTCCAATCGTTTTCTTCTTCATCTTGTATGTCTCTCTTTCTTCCCCACAGATGCATTATACAAGTTTAAAGCCGGACACCCCGTTCCATCTCCGATACTTTCTATTCTTTTCTACACCAAACGGAACAGTTTAGCAATATGATTTTTCGGAATAGTAATATTTTGTGTAATGTGTCTATAAATATGGATCAATTATGGGGTGTCTCTTGGTGTTTACCTGTAAAATTAAATCGATATTCATACAACTCCTTTTTGTCCTTTCAAATTGTGTCTTCGCCACAAAATATTCTGACTATTTGCATTTATTTTTATTTTTTTCAATTTTCTTATTGACATATCGTCGCAGATTCAGTAAGATATAACCATCAAAAGAAATTGATACGGATATAAAGATCCAGTCATTTCTTGAGAGCGTACACTTTTTTAAGGAGGACGGTCCATTGGGACAAAGAATCACATCCCGGAGGTAGCTTATCCTTCATAATCTAAGAGCCAAGTATCAGATGTAGAGAAAGGCTCCGGTCAAAGAAAGGGTATTATAAAGAATATCCTGACCAACCGAGAATGATGGCAGCAGATGATTTGTCCGGAAAGATCATCGAAAAGCTAAATTCTAATGAGTGATCTGCTAGAGCTAAAGATACTCGAACGATCATGCATGAAAACGAGGGCTACGATTTCACATTTCATGAGTACGAAAAACAGAAGGAACATTAAGGTTCCCGAAGAAGAGTTCATACCCGGCAAGAAAAGAAGCGAAGTCCAAAACGATAACATGAGGATTAATAAAGTAATCCTGCTTATCGGAAAAAGATACAGAAGGTTAATAAAGTAACCCGAAGATCAAAAAGAATCCATAACAGTTAATAAAGTAACCGTTAGGATACAAACAAGCGGATCTGATTAATTAAGTAATCAAGATGCAAATATGAAAGAAGATTAATAAAGTAATCCGAATCATAGAAATCACAGAAGGTTAATAAAGTAACCGGAAGATTAAAAGAAATCCATCGACAGTTAATAAAGTAACCGTCAGGAAAGAATGCAGAAATGATTAGTTAAGTAATCGTGAAGCTTGGACTGAGTTAAGAATAGGAACCCGGGAATTATATCAAATCAAGAAGGATTAATAAAGTAATCCGTAAGAGAAGATAAAAAAGTGAAATAAGATCCGGAGATCAAAAACCTGAAAAGTGAATACATAATGAATCAGGAGGTTATACAGTGAAGCTTCAGGATATTCATTAGAAGGGCTGTGATTACGCTAATAAAGTAGCAATCACAGCCCTTTCACATTGTCCGGAAAACGCTCCCACATGTTTTCCGAACCTCCTCACCCTCACTTCGCAAATGCATCGAATCGTATAAACAGTTCATCCTGCACGTAACTTCGTCGCGCGGTCCGCTTCATAAAACAAGCGAATCTTATCATCTGTTCAATCACGGCGGATCGGTCAACGGATCTCCGGGATTTTCGTCTTATAGAAGTTCTCGGCAAACGTCTCCAGATATTCCGGATCCTTACTTCCGGCCGTCTCATAGGATGAGTGCATCGCCAGCTGCGCCAGTCCGATATCCACACTTCTCACCGATACCTGGGTATTCGATATATTCCCCAGGGTTGATCCTCCGGCCATGTCGGCTCTGTTCACAAATTTTTGCCACGGGATCTTATTTTCCTCACACAGCCAGGTAAAAATTGCCCCTGACGCACCATCTGTCGTATATTTCTGATTTGCGTGATATTTCACCACGATTCCCTTATTCATCTCCGGTCTGCACACAGGATCTGCCTTGTCCGGATTGTTCGGATGTACCGCATGGGCGTTGTCAGCAGACACCATCAGACTCTTTGCCAGAATTCGTCTTAAATCTCCTGCGCTCCAGTCCAACGCTTCAGCAATGCGCACCAGTGTATCTGAGAGAAACGTCGACTGTGCCCCCTGCCTGGACATAGACCCCGTCTCTTCGTTGTCAAACACACAGTGCATCATCATGATTGAATCGTCACCCTTTTCCCTGTTTTCGCAGCCTCCCTCGCGGTCTGCGGCGCACTTCAAGGAATCATACCTTGCGGCCGCGTCGAGAAAGCCGAGAAAGCTGCTGTAACAACATTCGAGGTCATCCAGCTTCGGCGCCGAGAGAAACTCTTTATTCACTCCCCAGATCACCGGCTCTGACCGGTTCACCAGATACAAATCCGATCCGATGATATCCGCTGCCCGATCTTTTCCGATTCCGCAGTTTTCTGCAAGCCACTCCGAAAAAGTCAGGGACGCCGAAGATTCCTCTCCTGTCGCCAAAGCCCACAGCGGAGGCATGTCCTTCTGTATATTGATCGACTGCTCAGAATTCGCCGTTCGATTCATATGAATTGCGAGAGAGGGAATGATCAGCGCATCCCGATCAAAGCTGATCAACTTCTCGGTGATCCCTTCTTCTTTGTCCCGCAGAAACAGGCGCCCTGCTATACCGAGCGGACGGTCAAACCAGGTACTGCAGAGCATACCGCCGTATCCCTCGATATTCAAACGGATGGTTCCGCCTGCGCTCTTCATCTCCGGATCCGGTTTGATCTTGAACGTCGGCGAGTCGCTGTGGGTGGCAATCATATGCAATTCTCCCACTGAAGCAGAGATCTCCGGCACAACAAAGGAAATAATCGAAGAATGATTCCTCCGGACGAAATACTTCCCGCCGCCTTCAAGCTTCCATCGCTCCTCCTCCCGAAGCTCCGTAAAACCGGACTCCTCCAGTTCTTTTCTGAGTTCATCAACCGCATGAAAGCAGCTCGGCGATCTCTTTATATATTCGCAAACCTTCTGCACAGTGTCTTTTATCATTTCATCCTCCATAATCCGGGGCAGATTGAGTCCACCTGTATAGCTCTCGCGAAATACCCCGGCGCATGCGACGGGGTTTTCGGACACGTGCTATTCAGGCAGGCGTTCTGCGAATCTGTCTGGTTATTTTTTAAACGCTGTTCCAGGGAACGCGGATCCCGAGTTCTTTTAAAAGCGTCAGCTTCTCCGGATTCACCGGGCGAAGACCTGCGTTCAACGTTCCCATCTCGATGTTCTTATTTTTTCCATGATAGTCACTGCCGCCGGATACCAGCAGATGCGATTCTCCGGCTGCATCGAGAAGTCCCGCGATCTCATTTTCCGTATACCTGGAATAAAAGCATTCCAGACCGCGAAGTCCACACGCCAGAAGATAACGCAGCCCGGCGTCAAATTCCTCCCGGCCAAGCCGCCTCTCGCCCTCGCCTCCGAGTGGATGCGCCCAGACCGGAACTCCTCCTGAGGCAAGGATTGCACGCACCACCATCTCCGACGGCAGGCGGCTGTCCTCCGTTCCACTCGGATTAATGTATCGGTCAATCGCCTCCCAGATCGACGTTGCCATTCCTTTACTGATTAAAAATTTCGCAAGATGCGGCTTCCCGACACTTTTCATGCGAAAAAATTCCTCGCGCTCTGCATCCGTAATCGGAACATGACAGACATCCCGCAGATAGTCCAGCCGCTTTGTCAGCTTAACTCTCCGGAGTCTCACGCCCTCTTCAAGTGTTTCCCTGAAAGCGGAATGAGCCGTGTCACAGTTGTATCCCAGAATATGACACCTTCCGGCCTCCGAAATACAGGAGAATTCTATCCCCGGCACAAAGCGTATTCCACCGGAGAGATTTCCGGAAATTTCATCCAGACCAGCAATCGTATCATGATCCGTGAGAGCAAAAACCCGGATTCCGGCCGCCCTCACTTTTTCCACCAGCAGCTTTGGGTCATCCGTTCCGTCCGATGCTGTACTGTGCATGTGCATATCCACCAGAGATCTGTTCATAATCATCCGCCTCACCGCTCCGTTCCCGGCAGAAGCTCTGCCCGTACTTTATTCAGCCGCCGGTCGAACTGCGCATAAAAATCCTCCTGCCCCTGATAAGGCATGACATAGAAGACCTGCAGGACATATCTGGCGATCTGTTCTCTGCTCTGCTCATTCATCAGCTTTAACCCGGCGCTGACATCCTTCAAAAAATAGTGCCAGCGCGTGATGTACGCTTCGTATTTCCCGAGTTGCGGGATTCCCAGCCAGTCTTTTAAACGCACCTTGTGTCTGGGACTGTCCTTTTTTGTGCACTCGTCCTTCTGAACAAAATACCGGAAGGACCGCTCCGGCTCCCCTGTGTAATATCTGCCGACGGGAAAAAGCCTGCAGAAGCCGGGACGGAACTGATAAATTCCGCAGCGCCCGGCCTCGTTCAGAAACGGACAGCCATCCTCCTTCTCCGGATGTTCCTCATCGTGCTCCATGATGTTCGGCAGGATCATCCCGTCCACCGAGCGGATCTCGATCTGTTTCTCAATCATATCCGTGAAAGTAAGTCCGAGCCCCTTCGTCAGCTGATAAAGGTCGTAGGGATCGAGAATAATCGAATCCCCCGTTGTCCGGCAGCAGTCCGAACACCCCTCGCACGCATTGCAGCCGACTCTCACCTTATCCTCTGCATTGTAAAACCGGCCGTCCCAGATATCTTTGATATCCACATCCCGAAGCATATTCTTTTTCTCCCTGTCATGTTTCTTATGCGCTCAGACACGCGCATGTTTTTCGTAATCGTTTGCCGCGGAGCATTTTTGTCACCGATGACATGCAGAACGCTCCAACTAAGTTTGAGTATTTTCCTGTGTATTCAATAAACTGTTTTATGTCACCAGCGATATGCAGATCGCTCCAGACAAATCGCCGCTCATTTCTCCGATGTGTAATCAAAGAGCCCGTCATTTTTCTCTTCAAGCGCGCGGATCAGATGGTAGGTATACTCCGTGAACGGGACAGAGACACCGACTGCTTCCGCCTTGTCCATCAGAACGCCTGCCAGCATCTCAATCTCCGTATGCCTTTTCTCGTCGAGATCCTGAAGCGTGGAAAACCGCGCAGGTGCCGGAGCCATCTGAAGACTATTCTTTTCCGGTTCAAAACACACGCCGTATTTAGACGCCACGATCATCGTCTCCGCGTAAAGACAGTCGTGGATATACGCGACATGCGCGCTGTCGCAGTATGCACCGAAGCCGACATTCAGGATCGCCTGCGGCAGGTTATTGGAAATATTCAGCGCATACTTCTGCCACTTCCGCTCCAGAATATTCCCGACAAACTCACAGCCGATGCCCGCGTCCCGAAACAAATGTTCGACAGCTTCACACCGGGCTGTTTTTTCGTCCGTGTCTTTTTCTCCGAAAATCAACCCGCCCGGCTGCGGCATGTACGGATTGTAACGAATCTCATTACCGACCTTCCTGGACACAATGCGCATAAACGCAGGCAAAATCTGCTTCTCTCCGATTTCCTTCGCGATGATTTCCTCAGCATTGATTCCATTCAGGCAGCTCACAACCACAATATCATCCATCGCATCGTCGGCGTCATCTCCGGAACCGAAGATCTTCCGCTCTTCGACGATGGTACGGATCTCGTACAGCACATCCTGCAGGTTGTTGTATTTTACCGCGACCAGCAAAAGATCGATGCCAAGAGCCCCTGCCTCCTCCGCGGTCCGGATGTTCAGATTATCGCCGTCATAGACGCGGCCGTTGATCACAATTCCCTCGTTCTTCAGCCGCTCCGCCCGCTCCCCGGATGCAATCACATAGAAATTCTTACCAAGAACCATACCGAGTCCCGGAATAAACCAGCTTCCCACTGCCCCTGCTCCGATAAGCGCCGCACGTTTTATTCTCATTTTTTGTCCTCCAGAAAAACCGATTTCCAGCGTCCATATTATACCATAGAGAAAATACCTTGTGCGGAGCGTTTTATGTTATGGAAATTCCGGAGGATTTTCCATAAACAAAACGGACCGCCTGACGGCGGTCCGTTAAAGGAAGGAGATTTTCGATCTTTCACAAGATCATTATGAGAAAAAACAAAACACTTCTCTGTCTTTAGAAACGAACTACTTTTCTTCGCTTCTATGTGTTCAGTATATCTTTCAGTTGTGTTCGATTTTCGACCTTTTTGTGAAATCTGTGTGAAATCCCCTTTCAATCCGTTCTTGGAGCATCATGTGTATATTTCGTAAAGTTATGCACATTTTTGTGCACAACATGTGCACAAATCCAATAAATAAGCGGTTTTTCCCACTTTTATCTTATGCACAGCAACATAATGTGCATATTTCGCAGTTCACGTTTCTGCACGTATTGTGATCGATTCCATTTACGATAAATCAGCAGATTGCCGAAGAATCTTTTTGTCAAGCACAGTTTTTACCGCATGATCAACGCATCTTTCAATATCGCGGTTTTCGTAACCCTTCCCGTTTCTCCTTCATCCGACAGCTCAGGATCCGCAAACGGTATTCACGTTTTCCATCACCGAGCCAATTACATTGCCTTGCGGATTGCCTCAAGAAGATCTGCGTACTCCTCGTATGCAGGGATCTCTGGGAAATCAGCTTTGATCTTGTCTGTACTGCGGAACAGGAAGCCCGCCTTGCTGGCCTGAATCATTCCGAGATCGTTGTAACTGTCTCCGGAAGCGATGGTCTCGAATCCGATGGACTGAAGTGCCTTTACAGTTGTAAGCTTGGACTTCTCGCAACGCATTCTGAAGCCTGTGATCTCGCCGTTCTCTGCAACTTCAAGGGAGTTGCAGAAAAGTGTCGGTCTGCCAAGTTTCTCCATGAGCGGTGCAGCGAACTGCTCAAATGTATCCGAAATCAGAATTACCTGTGAGAAAGAACGGAGCTCATCAAGGAACTCTTTCGCGCCCGGAAGCGGATCAATCGTCGCGATCACATCCTGAATCTCCTTCAGTCCGAGTCCGTGTTCTTTCAGAATTCCAAGTCTCCAGTTCATCAGTTTATCGTAATCCGGCTCATCTCTTGTTGTCTTCTTCAGCTCCGGAATCCCGCTTGCCTCGGCAAACGCGATCCAAATCTCAGGTACAAGTACGCCTTCTACATCCAGACAGGTAATTAACATATCTCTTCTCCTCCTAAATTCATCTGCACAAACCGCGAATTTTTCCTTGATTCACACGTGCAGAACCACATTTTCCTCTTATTATAACATAAAGAAGGATTTTTTCACCAATAAAAGCGGCAGATGCCGATCGCATCTGCCGCTAAAAACATACCACTACGTCTTATTCGCCTTCTATCTCTTATACGCCCTATATGTCCTGCGTACTTACATAGCGGGTATCCCGTATACCCCCTGTGTACTTTACAGATTCCAAACCCTTATCTGACTTATATGACGCTTATTCCTTACACACCTTCCAGTGCCTGCGCAAGATCCTCAATGATATCATCCACATTCTCGATACCGACAGAAAATCTTACAAGATCCGGTGCCACGCCTCCAGCGATCAGCTCCTCGTCTGTCATCTGACGATGAGTAGATGAGGCCGGATGGAGAACGCAGGAGTGCGCGTCCGCCACATGTGTCGCGATAATCGCAAGCTTCAGATGTTTCATAAACTCCTCCGCTGCGCTTCTGCCTCCCTTTACGCCGAAGGAAATAACTCCGCAGGTTCCGTCCGGCATGTATTTTTTCGCGCGCTCATAGTATTTATTACCCTCAAGTCCCGGATAATTTACCCAGGAGATCTTCTCATGGCCGTTCAGGAACTCCGCTACTTTCTGCGCGTTCTCACAATGTCTCTGCATACGTACAGCCAGAGACTCAAGGCCGAGATTTAACATATAGCAGTTCATCGGAGAAGGAATAGCTCCGAGATCGCGCATCAGCTGCGCCGTACACTTGGTGATGTATGCTCCCTCCTTGCCGAATTTCTCTGCGTAAGTGATTCCGTGGTAGGAATCATCCGGTGTGCAAAGTCCCGGGAATTTATCCGCATGGGCCATCCAGTCGAAGTTTCCGGAATCTACGATACATCCGCCGACGGTCGCGTCATGTCCGTCCATATATTTCGTTGTGGAATGTGTGACGATATCCGCTCCCCACTCGATCGGTCTGCAGTGAATCGGTGTCGCGAAAGTATTATCGATGATCAGCGGAACTCCGTGTGCATGTGCAGCTTTTGCAAATCTCTCAATATCAAAGACGATCAGGGCCGGATTGGCGATGGTCTCTCCGAAGACACACTTTGTATTCGGTTTGAACGCAGCCTCAAGCTCTTCATCCGTACAGTCCGGATCAACGAAGGTGAAATCGATGCCCATTTTTCTCATCGTGACATTGAACAGGTTAAAAGTTCCGCCGTAGATGGATGTCGATGCGATTACGTGATCTCCGGCTCCTGCAAGGTTGAATACGGAGAAGAATGAAGCAGCCTGTCCGGAAGATGTCATAATTGCCGCCGTACCGCCTTCGAGAGCAGCAATTTTTGCAGCGACATAATCGTTTGTCGGATTCTGAAGTCTGGTGTAAAAATAGCCGCTGGCCTCCAGATCAAACAATTTTCCCATATCCTCGCTGGTATCATATTTGAACGTTGTACTCTGAATGATCGGGATCATTCTGGGCTCCCCGTTCTTTGGAGTATATCCGGCCTGAATACATTTGGTCTCTTTTTTCATTGTCAGTCCCCTTTATTTTAAACTTGACGGCCTGCCGCAAACAGCTTTATCTTTAGCCGCCTTTACCAATAACCATCATTATATAGCGTAAGATACGTTTCGTCTATGACGCGCCGCTCTTTTCCTGCAAAACTGTAGGAATTCAGCTGTTTGTTCCGTTTTTCGAACTGCGACGATACTTCATGCTTCATTCTTCGTGCTATTCGGGCACGCAGGTATTGCGTCGAGCGGTTGAAGAACCGGTGTGCCGGGATCAACTATTCCCGCCGGATAAATTCATGCCCGCTGCCATAGCTGAACGTAAGGTACTCCGCAATTCTGTCCCGGTTCAGGTTTTCTCCGATGACAATTACAACTTCCTGTCCCCGGGCCGTTTCCTGTGTTTGGATCTCATCCGAAGTCGCATTGATTTCGATCCAGCGGCAATTCTCCGCAGTTTCTCCTCCCCCTGTGCGAGGTGCGGCTGCCTCCTCATCCTCTTCCGGCAAATTCGTCACGCCGGGCGCAACTTCAGCCATGCCCTGATTACCGGTAAGACCTTCTCCATCATCAGACATTGAAACTCCGGGTTCCTTCACAGAAATATACCCCTTGATACGTATAATTCTTCCGCTGTTCGCATCCGAGAGCATCTTTTCGATCGTGGGGCGTATCTCCGCCTCTTTCATTCGAACATTCATATAGAACATCGAATCATACTCGTTGTCATCCGTCACCGGCATTTTTATGTGATCCGCATGGACAAAACCGGCCTGAAGAATCCGCTCATAATCCTCGTGCGTGTACTGATCCCAGGGCTTTACAAGAATCAAATCCTCCGCCCCGAGCGTTCTGCTGCAGCGGAATCTGTCAAAGGCGCGGTTGATATGGTCAATCACCGCACGCTTTTGGGCCTCATCCGCATTTTGTGTTCTGCTCAGCACTACGGCTCCGGCGTCTGCCGTCTGCGAGACAATCAGATACTCCGATTCCGGAGACAGTTCCTCCTTCATAAAGGCATCCACAATCGTAATCACACTTCCGATCTCATACCAGCGGTCCAGTGGATCCTCCCGCAGGGTATCCGTGAATTCATCTACATCAAAGATACCGGAGGGCTCCATGATCACTCTGTCATATCCAAGCATACCGAGTGTGATCAACTTGGATTTCAGGCGCCGCTTATGACAGTCGTAGTCGCTTCCGCCGACTACCATCTGAAGATCGCACTGATCCCCCTCGAGATCCTCCAGCATCATCATATCCACATTTATGGCTCCGTAATCGTTTTCGAGAATCGCGATCCTCTTTCCGGCCGCCATTAGATACTGCGCGTATCTGCGGATAAACGTCGTCTTTCCCGATCCGAGAAAACCGGTTACCAGATCAATTTTTATCATTTCTCGCTTCTCTCTTCTATGTCTTTTCCGTGCATCTGTCATCTGAGATCTTTCAGTTCCTCATAGCTCATCTGACTGATTCTTCCGGCAAACTTTATATCCTCTTCTCGCTTTTTCAAAAGAAGAGCCTCATCAACACGGCGTCTCTCTTCAAATTTCCTGTGCTTCCTTTTTCTGACTCTGTCGACTTTTAAGATGATGGCAGAAACGACAAGAAGCGCCATCAGGAGGAGCGCGGCGCTCAGTTTCAGGATCCGTGAAACACTGAGGTCTCCCTGTATCATGTTTTTCACCGAGTGGATCATTTTTCGGAGCAGGATATTATCCCCGCCCGTCCCGCCGGATTGTTTTCCTCCCGCAGTTTCCTCTGCGGACGAAGATCCGCTGACAGCAGCCGTCGACGACATGTTCTTCACAGACTCCCTCCCAGCTTTCACCCGTTCCTTTGTCAACGTTTTTTCCGTCGGATGCGGAGTCTGTGTCGCGACTGCCGGTGCGAACCTCACCTCTATCGTCTGATCTGACTGGATGTTCTCCACTTTGTATATACCGGAGTTTCTGTCCTGACCATCGATATTTACGGCCTTGCCATTGATAACAATACCGGTGAGCCGATACCCGTCCGCCGCCTCATACAGAAGATCATAATTCCCCCCACGGCAGGCAGTACCCGTCGTCCCTCCTGCATTTCCCTCACCGGATGTCAAAACAGAAACACTGAAATCCGCAGGAACAGTCGCTCTGTACAGCCTGTATTTCCTGTTTCCTTCATTTGTGGTCAGATTCACCAGCGCAAGAAATTCTCCCTGCCCCAGCTCGCAGACGGACTCTGTCTCGACGGTGTTCGGATCGGCGTCCGTGATTCCATAGTCCTCCGGAAATGTTCCCACAAGTCCCCGACGCGACAACGAATAAACGTTCAGATACTCTCCGATCCCGGTTCCTGCCGTCACAGGGTAATTCAGCACATAATCTCCACATACACAGAGATCGTTAAAGTTTCTTCCGGGGCTCGGATCACAGGCTCCCAGGTCATCGATCACTCGAAAACTTCCGTCGAGGACTTTGAGTGCATATCCGCCTTTTCCGTCCGTCTGGATAACATATCTGTCCTCCGCGGAGTCGTAACCGATCCCCAGAATATTGTACGCATCGCTGATATGGATCCGATCCTCATATCCGAGCGTGTACGGATTCATGATATAGACATCCCCGTCATTTCCGCCCTGCAGACTTGTATACAGAGACACGTACACTTTGTCCGTCCGCGGATTATACGCCATTCCGTTACAATGCTCCCAGTCCGTATCCTTCACGGATTTCGCTCTGGAAAACTGTCTGACCGCATTTCCATTTTCGTCATACGGCAGCCGGTAGTAGGCCGTTACGCGATCCGGCTGATTCGGATCCTCTGCCGCGTTTTCCATTACAATAATATAGTACCTGGTCACACATACCGACTGCGCCACACTGCTGCCGCTCAGAGCATCTGCTTCAATCAGCAGATTGTCCCAGTCCAGATCGAAAAAAGCATCATCCGAGGCGATGACAGCAGCCTCGACCTCACATCCGTGCCCCACACCTTCCGGTATAAGCTCACTGTTTTTTTCACTCAAATAAATAATCGAGAGAGCAGCCAGCGCAGCTCCGGTGCAGGTAAGCGCCTTCCTTACAGTTCCCCTGAATAACTTGGTGCTTCCCTTCAAAGCATTTATCTCCCCTATGCGGTGTTCAGATGTCTCACCGCTAACCTCAATCGTAGTCTTTCATTTACCCAAACAACGTCCTCAGGCGGGCTCCACAGCCACGCTTGATAAAGGCGCCGACGGCCAAATCCCTGCATGAATTATCCCGTCTCAGCTCAGCGCAAACTCCAGCATCTCATAATTTCCGCGCCCGGAATACATGAAATACAACGGAGCAACCCCGGCCTCCTGATCCCATGAAACAGTATACTTCTTCCACGAAGCACTGTCCGAAAGCTCGATCACTTCCTTTGCCTCACCGTCGAAACCTGTCGTAACATAGAGCTGTCCGCCGCCTCGTCCGCGCATGCTGACGGTCAGCGTGACATCCCCCTCATTGAACTGAAAATACTTATAGCCGATCAGCGTGCCGTTCGCGATCTGCCCCACGATACGTTCGAACCCGTCTCCTCTTTCACCGTGAACCGCCTTCCCCTCATCAGCTCCATTCACGTCATCAAGCTCCTCTACACATATGATTTTCGGTGCCGCATAGGCTTTTTTACTATTGCTTCCGTGGCGCATCTTTCCGTTTGTAAGATTGCAGCAGATCGCGGCAGGATACGTAACCGGACCGTTCACGCCTCCGTCCAGCGGACCGTCATTGAGTCCGCAGCTGGTTACTTCGACCTGATCGATCGCCCCGTCCATCCCGATTTCAATGGCCTCCGCGCACCCCTGTCTGCAGTAGTCCGACTGATTGGTAAGCCTGTGATAGAAGACATACCACTGATGATTGATCCACTCAATGCTTCCGTGAGTCGTGCCCGTGTGATTCAGTCTGTGTTTCGGCTTGCGCCCGTCGTAGCCCACGTCTCCGGTGGATACGATCGTTCCTCCAAAGACGAAATCTCTGTCCGGATATCTGCTCGTCGCGTAACAGAGCTCATCATTCTGATCGGAAGAGTAGATAAAATAGTACAGTGAATTTGAGTCATCCACACTGCCTCCGATCTGTCCGGCAGCCGCTGCCGTTCCGTCCGGCATGAAGCAGATTCTTCTTATGGAGGATCCCTCGAAAAAAGCGTGCCCGCTCTTCCGGAACTCATCATCGTCGATGCGCATCGGAACCGTCCTGGCCGTCAGCATATCATCCTCCAGTTCGACATGCACAGCTCCGGAAATCCCGCCGGAAAAACTTCTGCCATCCTCCGTCGTCCATCCTTTCGCCTCGCGGATTTCTTCCACGCTTCTTCCGAACATGGAACTCTCGACTTTTTCCCGCATTCGCGCGGGCATTTTTTCGTGAGACGCATAGTAGGTTCCATAGTAAAGGCGGATGGTTCCGTTGTCGTTGATGACGGCCGGGTCAAAACATACATAGCGCATCAGCGGCAGTCCGTTTCTGTCCCGGACAATTCCGAGGTAGTGAAAGACACCATCCGCTCT
Source organism: [Eubacterium] cellulosolvens LD2006 (assembly GCF_000621585.1). GTDB lineage: Bacteria > Bacillota > Clostridia > Lachnospirales > Lachnospiraceae > Bilifractor > Bilifractor cellulosolvens. Next base: position 22,681 of record NZ_JHXY01000023.1, read on the forward strand.
GTCCGATACAGCGACACTGATCGGATTTGTGTATCCGCCGTGACCGTCTCTTCCGGACATGCAGTAATACATATAAAAACGTCCGTCATTTCCCTGCACAACATCCGGCGCATAGGTGTAAATCATCTCTGTATTCCGGTTGTAAAGGAGATCCTCAGACTGATCGTAGACCGTTCCCGCGCACGTCCAGTCGGCCAGATCCGTGACCGGCGCGGACCATACGGTATAAGGACGCATGCAGAACGTCTCTCCGTTTTCCCTGTCATGCGATCCGTAGATATAGATTCTGTCTCCGAACACATGCGGTTCCGCGTCCGGAATATATTCATTCAGCGGCAGATATGGATTGAATGCCTGCTTCTTCATTGCTTGTATTCCTCGATTTCATATAAAATTCCCTGACATCACGCCGCATCCGTGTTTGTGTAGCAAAGGCGGCTGTCATCTACATTATTGTAACAGAAAACTTTGTTTCTGCACAAAAAACAGCGGAAACAAAGTTTTTTCCCTGTCCCGCTGTTCTGTATTTCATTTTTATCCGAACACTGCATTCAGACACTGTTCACTTTCTGTCCCGCCGCAAAACAAATCATCCGATCCATTTTCAACTCTTGGACATCGCGATCGTACCGGTTCTCTGAACTTCCAGGATACCGAAGCTTCGCACAAGTTCGATGAATTCCACAATCGTGTCCGGCGCCGAGTGCATCTCGATCACCATGTTTTTCGGCGATACGTGCGCGATTCTCGCCCCCATAACACTGCAAAGTTCAATAAGCGACGCACGGTTTGTCATATTGTAGGCAACCTTGATCAGCATCATCTCCAGCTCGATGCTCTTTGATTCATCCAGCCGGCGGACTTTGATCACATCCAGCTTCTTGTTCAGGTGCTTCTCTATCTGGTCAATGGTCCTCGCATCTCCGTTGGATACCACGGTCATGCTGGACACGTCGTGCCGCTCAGTCTCGCCTACGGCCAGACTGGTGATATTATATCCTCTTCTCGCGAAGAGTCCCGCTATACCGGAGAGAACGCCGTCCTTGTTTTCTACCAATACCGAAAAAATACCCTTCATGCTCTTCTCTCCTTACTTAACCTTGTTGATACTGTCAATCTCGCAGACCATGATAGCCGCATTTTCGCACTTCAGGAAGCGTTCAAGTTCCGCATCCAGCTCCTCATTTTCCTGTGCGTGGAAGTAGTCCATATCATAGGCTGCCGCGAGATGATCGTAGTGCGGATACTTGTCAAGCTGCACGCCGGAGTAATGACCCTCGTAGGTCTTCTCCTGATGCTCGCGCACCAGACCGAGATACTGATTTCTCATAACAAGAATCTTAAGCGGAATGCGGTTGACAGCCATTGTTCCAAGCTCAAACATAGACATCTGGAAATCTCCGTCTCCGCACACAGCGACAACCTGACGCTCCGGCTGACACACCTTGACGCCGATCGCCGCGGGGATCGAGTAACCCATGGTTCCCATTCCACCGGTGGTCATGAACCGGCCGGACTTCATCACGTAGTTGTCCGCCGACCAGAGCTGGTTCTGTCCGACATCCGCCACATAGACCGCGTCATCATCCATTTTCTCGGAGAGTGTCTGCACAAGAATCATCGGGTTGACCAGACGGTCGCTGAAGACTCTGTGATCCACCGTGCTCGTCTTGATCTCCTCCAGATCCCGGATCCAGTTCTCCGTGTCGATTCTGATATCCGCCTCAAGCAGAGAATTGAAGATATTCTTGATATCTCCGACCAGCGGAATCGTCGGTCCGAGATTTTTTCCGATCTCCGCGGAATCAATGTCGATGTGAATGACATTCACCTGTTTTTCAAGATTCTCCGGTTTCGGCACCGCCCGGTCCGCGATTCTCGCGCCCGCGACAATGAGAAGATCACTGTTTGCAACCGCTCGGTTCGCATAGGGTTTTCCGTTATTTCCGAGCATGCCGAAGTAAAGAGGATGCTTCTTCGGCATGACACCGATTCCCATCATCGTGGTTACCAGCGGGATATTAAACTTCTCGCAAAAATCAGTGACAACCTTTTCTCCGTCTCCGAGGATCACGCCACCGCCGGCACAGATCAGAGGCTTCTTCGCTTTGTTGATCGCCGCGATCACCTTTGCCATTTGCTGTCCGTTTCCCTTTGTGCTCGGCTTATAGCCGCGGATATTGACCTCTTCCGGATATTTGAACTCTTTTTTCAGATGCGCCATCTGCACATCGCAGGGAATATCAATCAGAACCGGGCCCTGTCTTCCCGTGGAGGCAATATAGAATGCCTCTTTGAATACTCTCGGAAGATCGTCGGCGTTTTTCACCAGATAGCTGTACTTGACGAAGGATTCTGTCGCCCCTCGCATGTCCGCCTCCTGAAAAACATCTCTTCCCAAAAGATTGCTGTTCACCTGTCCCGTGATCGCCACCATCGGAATACTGTCCGCATATGCTGTGGCCAGGGCGGTAATCAGATTCGTCGCGCCTGGACCCGAGGACGTTACACAGACGGCCGGCTTCTTCGAAATGCGGGCATATCCGCTGGCAGCGTGTCCCGCTGCCTGTTCCTGTCTCACCAGGATATGCTGTAAGTTCTTCGAATTATACATCGCCTCGTAAAAAGGGGCGATTGCAACGCCCGGAATACCGAAGATCTGCGTGATCCCCTCCGCTTCCAGACATTTCACCATTGCTTCTGCACCGTTCATGCGTAAACCTCCTCTGACTGACGAGTACTTTTTCTGTTTCGTATAATTCGCACTCATCTTTTCTGTCATTCCTGTAATTCTAAAGAAGTATTATATCATCAAATGAGGCTTCCGTAAAACCATGTACACACGAAGATTTTTAGATTTTCAGTATTTTTTTGATAAACGGCCCCTCTGTCAGACGAAAACTCTATCGTTTCTCGCCGTACCAGCCGATCCCCTCCGCAATCCATCCGTATCTTGAAACGAGCACATCATTTTCATGCTTGTCCGCGGTGTAGTTGTGCGCCCCGGTCAGCACCCTCGGACAAAACTGACGGTAAATCGGAATATCCTTCGTATCGCAGGAATACCAGCCGATCCCCTCGCCCCTCCATCCGTACTTCCGGATGAGTGTATCATATTCATGTTTGTCTCTCGTATAATGATGATCCGTGGTGTGCGGATTGTACAGACGATACACCGGCGAGGACGACTGTGTCGGCGCGTACCAACCGATACCCTCGTACTTCCAGCCGCGACCAACCAGCACATTCCGTTCATTCCGCGAACTTGTGTAAAAATGCTCTTTTGTCGGCGCATAATAGAGCCGGAACATCGCGCCCTCCGGTGTCGGCTTCGAAAATTCCCCCTGCTCCCAGATGAATTTTTTAAACCACTTTCCGGTTGCAGAGAGATCAGAATCCGACCACCCGGAAGTCTTCTGACACCCGGAGGAAATCAGAGCCGAGGCCTCCGCTTTATTACAGAGACTCCACGTGCAGAACGAAAGCCTTCTCTGAACAATCAGGTTTTTCCACGCTTCCGCCTGTGTGTAATCAATATTTCCGCCACCGGATGCATCGCAGATGCTGCACTCAGAAATAAATACGGGAAGACCTGCGTCAATCGCCCGGTTCACGCGCGCACGAAGCCAGTCTTTATGCGTAGATGCATAGAAGTGACAGGTGTACATCAGATTTTTCTCGTTGACCCTGTTATTCAGGATCACCTCGAGATCCGTATCTCTCTGATTGGGATTGTACAGCGTATTGTCGAGGCCAAGCTGCGCCCAGTTCGGCGTACCGACAAGAATCAGCGCATCCTTGTCGTTTGCCCGGATCACCGGAACGACCGCGTCCGCATATGACTTTACCTGTCCCCAGGTCGTTCCATTGCACGGCTCATTACAGATTTCGTAGATCACATTATTATAAGAAGCGTATTTCGCAGACATCTTTCTGAAAAACGCGACAGCCTGACTCTGATACATCTGCGGATTCGAATCGCTGAGCGTATGCCAGTCAATAATACAATACATGTCCTGCGCATTTGCCGCCTTGACACCGGTATCAATCAACTGCTCCAGCCGGTTCTTGTCTCCGCCGGTACAGTAGCCGCCCTCACCGGTATACATTGCGAGACGAACAACATTTGCGCCCCAGCTTCCCTTCAGAGACGAGAATGCCGCCGAATTGACATATTGCGGAAACCACTGCAGGCCATGCGTACTCACGCCGCAGAGCTGGATCTGCTCCCCGGAGCTGTCCACAAGCTGCGTTCCCTGCACATGGATCGGCTTGACCGCAGCCGAAATCGTTTTCGGCGTCATAATAAAAAAGACAGCTCCAAAGAATATCATAATCAGAGCTGCCCGCAGCCGGAATCCCCAGCCCGGATACCGTACATCTGCGGTTGTATCACTGCGCATTTCTTTCATAAAACCCTCCTCTTGAATGATTGATGGATGACCTTTTTGTCACTCTCTTTCATCATATCTCAAATATATTTTATATTCCATAGGAATTTCCTATAACACAACAAGACAGCTGCGAAAAAAACATTTCACATGTTTTTCTCGCAGCTGCCTCTTTAGATCTATATCTATATTGTATCCATCCGCCGATGTTGTGTTGCTTCAATTTGGAGGTACTTAAACATTCAAAGAGGGGTATTTCATGTAAGCAGACGGGAGACAATAGCACTTTGACAAAAATCACTGAAGGGTGACGCTGACGGTCACTTCCTCATAATGTCCGTTTACGTTTCTCTGTACAACAACATCAACAGTATCTCCGGATGTGTAGTAGGCGAGGGCTTCCTTGAGCTCCGAAGCGGTCTGTACGGCTGTATCGCCAAACTTTGTCATGACATCGCCCTGCTGAAGTCCGGCCTCGTCCGCTGCGCTGCCGGCCTGAACATCCGTGATACATACGCCCTCGGGCATATTGTAGGCCTTCGCATATTCGGCTGTGACATCTGCCACGTTTACGCCCAGGCGTCCTCTCTCGGCCTCCGCATATCTTGTCTTTGTCTTCTGGTTCATCAGATCTTTCAGAATGGACTGTGCCCTGGACATCGGGATCGCAAAGCCCATGTTGTCGACCGTAGCTTCTCCGGAACCTCCCGAGCTCTTTGCCTCATTGATTCCGATGAGTTCACCCTTCATATTCAGAAGTGCTCCGCCCGAGTTGCCTGAGTTGATGGCCGCATCTGTCTGAATGAGTCCGGTCGAACTGTAATTGGTCGTTCCGTCGCTCATACTGAGATCTCTGTTCAGAGCACTTACATAACCGCTGGTGACTGACTGCCCGTAGCCGAGCGCGTTTCCGATCGCTACAACCTGCTCTCCGAGCTGAAGCTCATCCGAATCACCGACGGTGATGACCTTAATCTGCTCTTTTGTCGAATCGGAAACATCCGCTTTCTTTACGGCGACAACCGCAAGATCATTCTCCGCGTCCGTTCCCTTGATGGCCGCCGAGACAACGGATTCATCGACAAAACCGATGGATACTGTCTGCGCGCCGCTGATAACATGATTATTTGTCGCAATCAGAATTTCCTCATCGGTCTCTCCGATGATCACGCCGGTTCCGGCTCCCTGTACTTCATAGCTCTGTGATCTTCCGAAGAAGCTCTGCATTTCCTGCACAGACATCGTGGAGATCGTCACCATCGAAGGCATGGCTTCTTTTGCCACATCCGCGACGCTCATTACACCGGCTGTGCTCGTAGTTGTCGTCTGAAGACTGTTGGATTTCTTCGCCGTTGTGAGGCTGGCCTCTGTCGTCTTGCCGCTTGTTTCCGTTTTACTGCTGCCGGCATCTCCGGATGCGCTTGTCTGTCCTGAAACGGCTGTTCCGAAGACCTGTCCTGCCGTGTAGTTGACTCCGTATGCCGCTCCTCCTGCTGTCACTCCGAACGCAAGGGCCATGGCGATGGCCGTCACCCATTTGTTCGATTTGCCGGATCTTTTCCCCTGCTTTCTGCTTTCCATTCCGCTTCTGTGGTTTCCGTCGTTCGCGCTCCCGCTGTTCATAAAGCAGTTACCGTTCCACTGACCTTCCGGCGAATTGTTCATCGTGTTGTTCCGGTGTAAATCATCATTTCCGTCGTAATTGTAATTATCGTATCCGTTCATAATCTTCACCTTTCCTTCATTTCTATCTCAACAACATCTCGTTGCCTGTCTTCTATGTTTCTTATCATAAGGTCAGATTGTGATGGATATTTGTGAAAAATGTGATTCATATTTGATGAAAGTATGTGCATTCTGTGTCCTGCCACACAAAAAGGCAGCCATGGCTTTCGCCATGGCTGCCTATATAAAATACTCCCGGTCTACTGACCTTCTGCCAGAGGCAGTTCCCCGATCAGTAAATTCCCATCTTTTTTCTTTTGTTAATCAGACAAATCTTCTGATCGTAACGATCGGCTGGTATGCAGGGTTGCTCTGAACGATAATTCCGAGACTCTCATCTGCCGCATGTACGATCTGATTGTTACCGATGTAGATCGCTGTGTGGAAACCGTAGTTGATAACATCTCCCGGTTGCATATCGTTGTAGGATACCGCAACTCCCTCGTTTGCCTGTGTATAGGTTGTTCTGGAAAGGCCGATACCGAACTGTCTGTATACAGACTGTACGAATCCGGAACAGTCCGCTCCGTTTGTAAGGGAAGTACCTCCCCATACATAAGGATTTCCTACGAACTGGCAGGCGTAGCTAGCGATGGAAGATCCGGAAACGCCTGTGCCGTTGCTTACCGGCGCAGATACTGTCGTCTGAGTTGCGGATGAACCGGTGCTCTCGCTGTAGGAACCTGCGTCATCATAAGAACCGTTGTCATCAGATGCCGCCTCGTTATAGCTGTCGTCTGTGTAAGTCTCGTCTGTCTGTGTCTCCTGAGCAGCTGCCTGTTCTGCCGCAGCCTGACGTGCCGCCTCAGCCTCTGCCGCCTGACGAGCAGCCTCATCCTCAGCTGCTTTCTGCTCCTGAAGCTGTGCGATCTGAGCATTCTGCTGCTCGATCAGAGCGTAGTACTCATTTGCAGTTGCCTGTGCCTGAGCGATCTGCTGATCATAGTTCTCATTCTCAGCCTGCGCCTGCTCCTTGAGTGCCTCGAGGTTTGCCTTTGCGCCCTCCTGCTCCTGCTTCATAGCCTCCAGCGAAGATTTCTGCTGTGTCTGCTGTGCCTGAAGTTTTTTCACTTCCTCAGCAGTCTTTGTGTAGTTCTCAAGCTCTTCGCGGTCATATTTGTACATGGACTGTGTATTATCTACCTTGTCCATTCCCTCGGAAAGGGTTACATCACCCATCATGACATCGACCCATCCGTTACGTCCGCCCTGCTCATACAGGTACTGGATTCTCTTCTTCATGGCCTCATACTGAACTTTCTCGTCCTCCTGAGCCTTTTTGAGATCCTTAGCTGTCTTGTCGAGTTCTTTCTCTTTCTGAGCGACCTGCTGATCCAGAGACTGGATAGAAGCCATGGTCAGAACCAGCTGCTGATCATATCCTTCGATCTGATCCAGAATTTCCTGTTTCTGTCCCTCGAGACTGTCGATAGAACTCTGTACATCGTACAGTGCTGCGTTTGTCTGCTCCTGCTGAGCCTGAACAGCCGCAATATCATCAGCTGTATCAGCGCCTACAGGAAATGCCTGCGCACCGATCAGCGCCATACTTAATGTTGCTGCAATAATTTTTCTTTTTAATGAATTCAACAGTAAAACCTCCTCACGTGGCGTTACTGCACACGCCCGTAATATTTACGAAACATTTCTTTGATACGTGTACATGGTAGCACAGTTGTTTCGTATTTGCAACAGAAAAACCAGTATTTTTTACATTTCTGTTACAAACATAGGTGTGAAAACGTCACATAGTGTTACTTTTCTATTTGTTTTCTTATCGAACACGATAAAAAAAATACCGCTGATCCGTTGGTTTGTCAACAGAAGAGCGGTATTTTTTATCTTTTATTTATAATTCTTTTCTATTTTATTACACAGAGTATCATTTCATGCCACAAAAGGTTTACTGCCTTCCTCAGGCGCCGATCATTGCAAAGAAGGACGCGCCGACCACCGTCATCAGTCCTGACACGACGATGGCCAGCGAACTCATCGCTCCCTCGATCTCTCCGATCTGCATGGCCTTCGCCGTTCCGATGGCGTGTGAAGCGGTTCCGCACATCAGACCGACGGCAATCGGATTCTTTATACGGAAGAGCTTTGTCATTGTCGTCGCCAGCATATTTCCAAGAATACCGGTGATGATGATGACTGCGACAGAGATCGTCACCGAGCCGCCGAGCTCTTTGGATACATCCATGCCGATCGCAGTTGTGATCGACTTCGGCAGAAGAGTCACATAGTCTTCGTGGCTCAGACGGAAGAGTACACAGAACGCAAGAACGGATGACATCGACGTGAGTACGCCGGACGCGACGCCGATCAGAATCGCCTTCAGATTCTTCTTCAGCAGATCCAGCTGTTTGTAGAGCGGAATCGCCAGTGCCACCGTCGCCGGTGTCAGCAGGTAACTCAGATATTTCGCGCTTTCATTGAACGACTGATAATCAATGTCAAAAACCAGAAGAATCACGATGATCGACGCGATTGAAATCAGAAGCGGATTCAGAAAGTCGATTTTTGTCTTGCTCCGGAGCCATACGCCGAAGCCGTATGTCATCATACTGAGCACAACACCCACGGTTGCGGAATTTAAAATAATAGCATTTGCGTCCATCCTTAAGCCTCCCCACCGGAATTACAGTCGTCTCCGGCTTTCTTTTTTGCTCCGGCGATCTCTTCCTTTAACCGCACTTCTTCTTTTTCGATTCTGGCCAGCTCTTTTTCGGCCGCCTCGAGGCGTTCATCCGGAACCGCCTGTCCGGCCGTCAGCGCATCCGTGACTTTCCCGGTCACCAGCATGACGAGAACCGTCGTCGCAAAAGTAATGAACAGAATCGGGAGAAGCACCGGCTGCAGTTTACTCCACGCTGTCATGAGTCCGACTCCCGCGGGAATAAACATCATCGGCATAATCTCGATCAGGAACGTCGCCACATCATTGACGTCATCAAGCTTCACAAGTCCGCTGATCAACAGAGCCAGCATGATCACCAGCCCGTAAATACTCGCCGGAATCGGCAGCGGAATAAAATACTTCAGAATCTCACCGACACATGTCACAGCCAGAATGATGGCAAATTGCTTCATGTACTTCATAATTGCTCATTTCTCCTTAAATAAGAATGTCGCTTTGGTTTCTCAATTATTTTTCTTCCATATGATACTGAGTCCTTTCAGAAGCAGAAGACCGTCCACCTTGATCTCGTGCCTGCAGAACGGTGCAATGATCCCTCCCATTCCGCCTGTCGCAAGGATCACCGGTGCCGCTGTCTCACCGGCTGCTCTCAGTTCCTCCTCATAGCGGTCGAGGATTCCGTCAATCGCACCGGCAGAACCGTAGATGATTCCGCTCTTCATCGCGTTGATGGTATCCTTCGCGATCGCGCGGTCCGGAGCGGTAAAATCAATGGCCGGCAGGAGCGACGTGTCTGATACCAGCCCCTTCATGGCCGTACCCGGTCCGGGAAGAATTGCTCCTCCGATGTAGATCCCCCTGGAATCCACCACCGTCACCGTCGTCGCCGTTCCCATATCGATGATGATGGCCGGAAGGTCGTGACTCTCCCTGGCTGCCACAGCGGTTGCCAGCAGATCCCCCGCGATGGCGTCCGCGGGGATTCCGTTCATGTCCACTTCCATGCCGATGTCCGCACCCTCTCCGAGCACGAGCGGTTTCTTGCCTGTAATGATTTCGACAGCTTTTTTCACCACCGTAGTCACCGTCGGGACCACGGAGGAAATGACTGCTCCGCAGAAATCCTCTGTGCTGATTTTTTCCAGCGCGAGGATCTGTACGATCTCCGCCGCGTACTCGTGCGCGGTCTCCACGCGGTCCGTACTCATCTGCATCGAGGAGAGCACCTCATCTGTCTGTTCATTCACACAGCCGAGCACCATGTGCGTATTGCCGATGTCAATTGCAAGTATCATGTTTTATCCTCCCTGTAATTCAGAAAATGCTCCGGATGTATTCATTCCGGAGCATCTGTTAAGTCATTCAGTTTTGTTTTGAGGAAACACAGCTTTATCCGTATTTCCGGCATCCGGTCAGGCCGCTCTGCGAAGTGTCTTCACAATACTTACGATGATCGGCGCCAGAATGATATCCACAAGCAGCTCGATCAGGAAGTTCAGTCCGACAAGACCAACGACAATATATACGAAAGCATTTCCGAATCCGGAAGCAGTCGCCCACTCGCGAAGCAGATCTCCGAACACTGTGGAAAGCCCGAGCACGAAAATTCCCGTGTTGCATACCGGCGCCGCGATTGCCGCGAGAACCACGCCGAGCATCAGCTTCTTCGATGCAGCCTTATGGCTGATCAGTCCGGCAACGAAACCTGCCACCGTACTCTTCAGAAGGCAGATCAGAATTGTTGCCACCGGATTCTGGCTGAACATGATCGCTCCGCCCTGATCCGCTCCGACCACAACCGCTGTCGCAACGACGATTCCGAATACCGCTCCGAGAACTGCTCCGCTCACCGGTCCGAACATAATCGCTCCGATGATAATCGGCACCAGTGATAAAGTAATTGTAAACGGTCCCACATGAATTCCACTTGCAACTGTCTGAAGTACCACGACAATTGCCGCGAGGACGGCAGTCCCCACCATTTTCTGTACTCTGCTGTACTCTTTCATAGATTTTCCTCCTGCTGTTGTTCCGCTCAAACGGATATAACGCATTTACTACCGGCATTTCCTAACCGGTGCAATTTTGTTATATCACAGGTTTGTTAATCTTTCAACAATCTTGAGAAAAATCTTATATAATCCCCACACTTTGTCTTCACGGTTCTCCAGTCCGCGGCGCGGCTTACTGAGGCATTCCATTCTGGCAAGCCGAAAAAACACAAGCGGCTCATTCAGGAACAGCAATTCTTGGCCGCAGGCACTCACACCACTTTATAACAGCGTCCACTGAACGGTTTCATATACAGATCACAGCCCCGGGCGGGAACCTCCAGCTCCCGGATGGGCTCGTGTGTTCCGCCGCTGTAGATATCCTCGTCCGAATCCAGCAGCAGTTTCAGCTTTGCCGTCTGTTTCAGGTAGATCCGGTAGCACTGATCCCAGCCGGAGAGATTGAAGATAAAGAGAAGTTTTTCTTCCTGTGAAATCCGCTGGAACGCATAGATGCACTGCAGGGTATTGTCCGCCTCCAGCCACTCAAAACCATTCCTGTCGTAATCGCGCTCCCAGAACGCGGAGTGCCCTCGGTAGAGCCGGTTCAGATCATCGACAAAGCGCTGCAGAGAATCGTGAATCGGATAGCGGGTCATAAACCAGTCCTGCTGTTTCTTCTCATCCCACTCGCGGAACTGCCCGAACTCATTGCCCATGAAGTTCAGAATTTTGCCGGGGTGCGCGTACATATACAGAAAGAGCGCGCGCATCTGTGGGAACTTATCGTCATATCCGCCGGCCATCTTCTGCAGAATCGTCGCCTTGCCGTGGACAACCTCGTCGTGGGAGAGCGGGAGCAGATACTTCTCGTTATAATAATACTGCATGGAAAACGTCAACTTGTGATAATTGGCCGAACGGTATTCCTTCCCGGTCCGGAAGAAATCCAGTGTGTCATTCATCCATCCCATATCCCATTTATAGTCAAAACCGAGCCCGCCCTCGCGGACCGGTTTCGTTACTCCGTAGAAAGCCGAGGAATCTTCCGCGATCAGAATCACATTTCCGTCCCGCGCTTTAAGTCCCTCGTTCATCCGGCGAAGAAATTCCGTGGCGTTCGTGTTCACGCCGCGCCGCTCATCTCCCTGCCAGTAGATCAGATTTCCGACCGCGTCGAACCTGAGGCCGTCGAAATGATAATCGTGCAGCCAATATTCACTCGCCGAATTCAGGAAGCTCCGAACCTCCCCGCGTGAATGATCGAAGTTACAGCTTCCCCATTCACTCGTTCCGACAGAAGAATTCGGATTCTCATACAGCGGCGTTCCGTCGTAGCAGTAAAGTCCGTAATCATTCACCGCGAAGTGAACGGTGACAACATCCAGGATCACGCCAATCCCGTTCGCATGACAGCGGTCGACGAGTTTCTTGAGACCGTCCGGATTGCCATATCTGGATGTCGCGCTGAAAAAACCGAGTGCCTGATATCCCCAGGACTCATCCGCCGGATACTCGGCAAGCGGCATAACCTCCAGATAGTTGTAGCCGTGTTCCTTCAGATATGGAATGAGCAGCTCCGCGATTTCCTCATACGTATACCAGCCGTCCGAGACATCGATCAGCTCGCCCGCCTCCTTCGCACGGTTGAGTCTCATGTCCAGTTCCTCCGGATCATCTTTTCGCCGCCACGAGGAGAGATGCATCTCATAAATATTCATCGCCTCGTTCCGGCGGTCGCGCCTGGTCCACATCCAGTCGGCGTCTTCAAAGCGGTATCGTTCCCTGTCGTAGATCACCGAAGCTGTCCCCGGCCTCTTCTCCGAGAAAAAAGCATACGGATCGGCGTGATCCGTAAAACTTCCGTCCTGTCTGTAGATTCTGTACTTGTACATCATGCCGTCCCGCGCAGAATCCATCCATACTTCCCAGAATTTTCCGTCCTCCGTGCGATGCATAGGGGTATCTGTCCAGCCGTTGAATTCACCTATGACACTCACAGCTCTCGCCGCCGGCGCGTAGGTGCGGAAAACTGTTCCCACCGCAACCGTATGCGCTCCCAGATACTCATAAGCCTCAAATTCTCTGCCACTGTAAAAATCGCCCAGGTTCATAACAAATTTCCCCTTTCTATATCAATATTTTCTCACGAAACCGCCGCATCGGCAATACCCGCGGTGAGCGAAGACAAAAACGTGATATACTTGTTAGAAAAAAGAAAACTGCGAACAGCCCTCCACAACATACCCATATACATATTTTCAGACAGAATCTGCGGACGGGTAAACGCAAGATGTAACCCGGAAAATCACGCAACCGGTACAGGAGGTTTATATGTATCTGGCAGATTATCATACGCACACACACTATTCCTTTGACGGCGCCGGCCATCCGGACGACATGTGCAGACGCGCAGTCGAACAGGGTCTTCAGGAACTTGCCATCACCGATCACCTGGATATTTTTACTGTGCATTCCTACGACTACATCCTGAACTGTCGGGAACTTTATCCGGCGCTTCTCGCCTGCCGGGAGAGGTGGGCGGACCGACTGCGCGTCGTCATCGGTGCCGAGCTTGGACAGCCCATGGCAAACCCGGCGGCCGCGAAGGCATTCCTTCAGGATCACCCGGACCTGGACTTCGTCATCGGCTCCGTCCACCAGATGGAGAACGACCTCGACGTCTATTACTACAACTTCCGCAGGCGTGATCCCGCGGGCGTCTACGACCACTATTTGGACTGGCTCATCGATCTGGCTGAGAACTACGACTATGACGTCGTCGGTCATATCACCTACCCTCTCCGCTACATGGGCGAGGCCGGCTTTACACTGGATCTCACCCCCTTTATGGAAAAAATCGAACACCTCTTCCGTATCATTGTCTCCCGCGACAGGGGAATCGAGCTGAACGTGTCCGGATTCCGCCAGTCCATCCAGACGACCATGCCGACGCCGAAACTGCTGAAATTCTACCACGACTGCGGCGGACGCATCCTGACGATCGGCTCCGACGCCCACAGGTCGGAGGATGTCGGCGCCTATCTTCGTGCCGGCTGTGAGATCGCGAAGGAGTGCGGCTTTCGTGAACTCGCCTCCTATACAAAGCGGGTTCCTGATCTGAGGCCGATCAACACGTAATCCCGAGTCGCCGCAGATGCCAGGCACTTACGCATCCCGCGGAGCGTTTTGTGTTATAGAGATTCCGGCGGAATTTCCTATAACATAAAAGGGATTGCGGCGCCTTCTTCCAGGCTGCCGCAATCCCTTTTGTTATCTTTCTGTATGATACTGAGTCATGTCTGTGACCGCCCCACCGATGGGTTCTGCGATCCGTTCGGCGCCCTTTCCGAATTGTCAGTTCACAACTGTGTGATGCGAAGCGAAACTTCGCGGCGACATCGGAAGGAACGTGTAGCCGTTTTCCAGCGCCCATGGAATAAACGTCTTCATAGCCTTGACGGTATAATCCTTGGAGTCATGATTGAGTACTACATTCGGCGTACTGTCCGAGAGCAGCTGTTTGATGTACGCAATCTCCTGATTCGGATCCGTCGTCATGCCCGCGTCGTTGCTCGCGTTGTTCCAGTCGACATAGGTGTATCCCTTTGCGTCTGCCTCCGCGGTAAGCTTTGTCATAATTCCCTGACAAACAGAAGTACTTGTACTGTTGGAACTTCCCCCCGGGAATCGCATCAGCTGCGTGCGGTACCCTGTCTGCGCCTCAATCACCTGCTGCATCTTTTCAAAATCATCCCAGAAATTCTCCGAACTCTGATAGATACTTTTAAAATCGTGCGTAAAAGAGTGCACAGCGATGCTGTGCCCGGCCTTTGCGGCTCTTCCGATCTGATCATAGTGATCACTGCGAAGTCCTACCACAAAGAACGTCACCTTCACTTCCGGATATTTGTCGAGAAAATCAAGAAGATCGGAGGTGTAATCGCTCGGACCGTCATCGAAAGTCAGATAGATCACCTTCCCGTTCTCTTCCAGAAGCGCAGGATCATTCGCCGGCCGCTCCATAGAATAGAAGTCCTTCCCGTCCACGGCGCCTTTCGGGCTGGCCCAGAAATAACCGCCATTTTCCAGAGAAGCAATCCTCTCCTGTTCTTTCTGTTTTTCCGCCTGCTCCTTCTCGAGCCGGATCCTTTCTTCCTGTTCCGCTTTTCTCTCCTCCGCCGTCCGGAGAAGCCCGGCTTTTCCGGACGCCTGCGCTGTCATCTTCTCCGGAAAAATCAGCTCATATAATACCTTCTTGGAAGTCGTCATCCACTCGTTTTCATCATCTCCGGCGACAGCCGCCGAACCATTATTCCGTTCTCCCTGTTTCCCTGAGGCTCCGTGTCCGAAGACAATAAACGCCGTGACCAGGATCAGTCCTGCCATGACGAAAAGAGCAGCACCGCGTTTGATCATTCGACGCATGTGCTGCACCTTCCTTCTTCGCCTCCGTCTCTCTCTTCGCTGACGAAGTTCAACCTCAAGGGAACGCTCTTCAAATTCCATATCATCCAGGAAGTCGTTCATTTCCCCTCATCTCGCTTTCCATTATGCCAAGTTTTCTTCTATCATTTAAGATACCGTCTCATAGACTTTTGTCTTATGTGAATTCTTTGATATATACAAATAGAATCAGCTATATCTTAGCACAATGAGAAAGATTGTTTCAAGGAAACTATCAAAGATTAGAGATATCACCAGACTATTTTTATATTTCCGAGATCCGCGCTGATTTTCACCTTTCTGCTGTCGGATCCCTTTACTTTATAATCCCCCTTCACACGATCCCCGTTGACCTTGATATTGCCGAGATCCGCGTGAAGATCAAAACTTGCGTCATCCAGATCACAGGCTGCGTCGAGCTTCGCGTTGCCCATATCCATATCCGCGGAAAACACCTCAAAATCACAGTCTTTGATATTGATATTTCCCATATTCGCCTCCATCGTGACGGTCTCAAAATCACAGCCGCTCGCGTTTACATTGCCGGCGTCCGTCTCCGATTCCAGCGTGTTGATTTTTATTCCCTTGATATTCACATTACCGAGATCCGCCCGGATCTCACAGTCATCCAGTGACTGCCCTTTCGGCACAACAACCGTGATCTCCGCCTGCTTTCCGGTCAGGTTGATCACTTTCACATCATTTTTCTGCTCAATCTTCAGACTGTCTCCCTTTTGTGTAATCTCAGGTTTCAACCGCTCCAGTCCTCTGTACTCGACCGCGTATTTCTCTCCTTCTACAATCCGGATCCCTGCTACATTTACGTCCACATCGAGATTTTTAAAAGCATCGACGTTCTCTGTGTAATCGGCTTTTTTTCCATTGTCACTGCCGATGTGAAACACCGGAAGCCCGAACTTTCCGATGGAAAAATCAGACGATACGCCAAACAGATGAACCGCTGAGCCCCACACGATGGCTCCGATCGTAAGAATAGATAATACCGCTGTATAAACGCCTCTCTTCATCGTCTCTCTCCTCCCTGATTACTTACGCCGTAAAATGCATTGATCACGCCCTGAATCACAGCTGCAATCGGCCAGATCACCCAGCTCATCCACCAGCGGAAGGTGAGAAAACTGTAGATCAGGTAAATCGCTGTAACCGTCGGCCAGAACACAGTCATAAGCTTCGCAACAGTCTCGCTGGTGTATTTCTTATCCTGCTGTGCCGGCGCGTAGCTGCCTGCAATTGTGCTCTTATCATTCAGACTGAGCACTCTCTGGAAGGCTCTCATTCTTCCGCTGCTTGCAACGATGAGCATAACGCCGAGACCCACCATGAAGAAAAGTGCAGCACCTCCAAAACTTCCTCTTATATTACTGTCATTGGAATATGTCATTACAATCACCGGTACGCAGCAGAGCACACAGAACGCAACACCGATTGCCTTCAGAAGAGAATTGGTCATTCTGTAATTCTCCATCTGACGTCCAACGTCTTCTGCTGTCTGATAATCGATTCTGTATCCGCCCTGCTTCAGGAAGTTCCACTTCGAATCGATGGTTCCGGATACGATACAGAGTCCCACACCCAGGGCAATGAAAACGAACAAGGATGCGACGCCGGCCGGCTCCACATTCAGACCACCGATTCCATCCTCACGCATCGCGCAGCCGATGATCGGTCCCACACAGCAGATAATGAAGAAGAAAATACCGAATCCTCTGATCAGTGCCGCCCGGGAAAGATCGCGGATCATCTTTGCCGCCTCGGAAGCCTCAAAGATTTTTCCCTGCTGTACCTGCTGCCCCATGAATCTCTGGATTCCCAGGCTTTCCGCCAGCTCGTCCAGGTTGCCGAACTCCGAGATCACGATGCCGACCGCCTCGTTGTCGCTCTTCCCCTCTGCTCTGAGTTCGTTGTACTTGTCCTCCATCATCTGACTCAGTTCGTTTTTTGCGTTCCACACCTCCGGTGTATTCGGAAGCTGTGCAAACATTGACTCAAGATAATTTTTGATTGTCTCCATAATGTCTCCTTCTGATGTACTCCGGTCTCTCTTTCCCCTGCCTTACGGAAAAACCGGTTCCTCTGTTTTTTCGTATTTTTGCAAATCATTCTTTCGTTTCTGACCGCTACTGCCTGATAAACGACTCGATGACTTCTTTTGTCAGTTTCCACTCTTCACATTTCATCTGATAATAAGCTCTGCCCTGCTCCGTGATCTGATAGTAGGTCCGGCGCTTTCCGTTCTCTGCATTCTGATAAAAAGATTCGATATATCCGTTCTTGCCCATTCTTGTAAAGGCTGAATAAAGAGTCGTCTCCTTGATGACATACTTTCCATTCGACATGTCGCGGATCTGTCTGGATATTTCGTAACCGTAGGACGGCTTTTCCAGGAGCAGGTACAAAATGATTGTGTCATTATATCCACGGATGACATCACTGCTGATTTCTGTCATTCCTGTTCTCCTCCTTTCCCGTAAGCTTTTTGTATTGTTTTATCTGTCGATGTATCATCTATCGTTGTATCGTCTGTCGTTGCATTGACTATCGTTGCATTGACTATCGTTGCAACGCCTGTCGTACTACGTCTGTCGTAGTAAACATATCATGCTCAGCGACAAACGTCAACACCTTTTTCAGATTTTTCAGGAGAAATCCTCTGTCTTTTTCTGAAAACTGTCCATAATACTGCTTCTCAAAGAGGAACTGAAATTCACAAAGTCGCCGGTTATCCGAAGAAATCAGAGTGTTTTGTGTTAAAGAAATTCCGGAGGAATTTCCTATAACACAAAAAGACTGCCACGCAGGAAGTGCTTCCGATAAACACCTCCTGTGTGACAGCCTCACACAGATCTCTATGCTCGATTCTCATCCGCGGCTTTTCCGCGCCCGGCCCTCTCCCGCCAAACGCAGATGCGTCGCAACTTCCCTTCACCTCTTAGCTGGAGTAGCTCTCCTGAAGAGCTTTCTCCGGCACCGCCTGCTCCGAAATTGCTCCGCCGTTGATCTCGATATATTTTTGTTCCAGCATTTTTTCGAATTTCTCCTTCGGAAGCGGTCTTCCGTAGAGGAACCCTTGCGCTCGGTTACAGCCGAGATCCTTGAGCAGCGCGACCTGCTCCATATTCTCAACCCCCTCCGTGATGACGTCCACGTGGAGTCTGTTCGCCATATCGATGATGGAACCGATGATCGCCTTATCCTTGTCCTTCAAATTCGAGTGGTTGATAAACGAGCGGTCGATCTTGATCTCGCTCACCGGATAATCACGGAGAGCGCTCAGCGAAGAGTAGCCGGTTCCGAAGTCGTCAATCGACGTCGCGATCCTGTACGCGTCCATCTGCCGGAGGAAGGACAGCATCATCTCTTTCTCGCGCTCACTGGTCGTCTCGGTAATCTCAATCAGGATGTCATTTCTGTCCACCTGATACGTTCTGATCACATCGATGATCTTCTCGGCAAGCCTTGGATCGCAGAGATCTCTTCTGGAAAAATTAACAGACATCGGTACGATATCTCTTCCCATCTGTTTCCACTTGCGAAGGTTCTTACATGCTTCCTCGAGCACATACAGGTCCAGTTCCTCGACAAGTCCCGCCTGTTCAAGAACCGGAATATACTCAGAGGGACCGACGATCTCATCCCCAAGTTTCCACCTCGAGAGAACCTCCGTACCGACAATACGGTTGTTCCGTATATCCACTTTTAACTGATAGTAGGTCTCGAAATCCCTGTTTCTCAGTGCGCTGTTAAAGCCCTGCTGAATTTCCTTCTGACGGTTGGCCTGCGCCATCATCTGCGGCGTGAGCTCTGCCAGATTCAGGTTATGCTGCCGTGCGTAATTCAGCGACACCGCAATCCCGGCCATGACCATCCACGGTCCCGGAAGGGAATCTTCCATCCGCATCATTCCGCAGGTTGTCCGTATGATGATTGGAACCTGTGCGCCGCTGCATTCCGCATACGTCTCCGCGCCGGCAAGAAAAGACGCAAACGCGTCCTCCCTGTCTTTCCGGATCATGGCCACAAAGTTGTCACCGCCGAGATGACCGATACACTCATCCGGCAGAACAAACGCTCTGCACAGATCCGCATATCGCCTCAGAATCCAGTCGCACTCCGTCGGTCCGTAGCGCACGTTCAGAAGCCCCGTCCCCTTGAGATTGAAGTAATAGGCGTTGTACTCAGAAATCCTGCGCTCCGCAAAAGCCCTTCCGACCCGATCCAGAAAACCGCCCGAATTCGGAAGCATTGTGAGATAGTTCGTAACCGAGGATTTCTGAAGCCGATCCAGAAGATTGGAACGTGCCACATGAAGGATCAGAACCGATATAATCGTATCGATTGTCATCATGTCCGCGTCCGACCAGTCCCCGATGTCCGCTCTCGGATACACTCTCGTGACGATACTGCCCCGCTCATTCGCACTGTACTCCTTCGTCCATACATGCTCCGAACCATAACCTGCCGGATCTTCATAGAGAAGAATACTTTCGTGCCGTTCTTCGCCCGTCGTGGAGGTCATCTTCACGCTCAGAGTGATTTCCATATCAACCCTTCCGATCCCGTGTTTCTCCGCAAAAGGCGCCAATGCCTTCGGCGCTGCCTGGACAGAGAGCTCATCTCCCAACAGCGTCGTGACAAAAATATTAAATTCATGACCATTCAGAAAAGACTTTTCCTGCATTAAAAATTACCGATCCCCATAAAAGACACTATAACAACAGCCAACAAAATCTTTCTTTCAGAATACCAATCGTAATTGGATAGTATCACAATGGTTTTTACACTGTCAAGAATACCCGCACACGGTTTTTTAAAACTTTTAACAATTCATCTGTCAAAGGAAACGATACTTTTGGATATATTATCCAAAAACAAAAAACGGCTGACGAATCAGCAAATTTTAATATCCGCAAAACGCCCCCGGAGGCGAACTTCCGGAGGCGTTTCTCTCATCTTTATGTCTCGTTTCTGTAAGTATTTACGTTCTTTTCACCGCTTAATAGGTCATCTTGTCGACCATATCCCGGAGGACGTTTGCATGTCCGTTCAGCTCCTCACTGGACTGGGAACTCTTCTCAGCAGTAGCACTGTTCTGCTGAATAACCTGAGAGATCTGCTCCAGACCTGTCGTGATTTCTGCAATCGCCCGGGCCTCGTTCTGCATCTCCTCTGCAATCTGCGCCACCAGTTCTTTGGATTTCACAGAATTATCCTTCACTTCATTAAGGGCTGCAGCCGCGGATACAACCATTCTCGAACCATTCCGGATCGCCTGAATTGCAGATTCAATCAGTCCGGATGTCTCTGCCGCTGCCTCGGCGGACTTACCGGCAAGATTACGTACTTCATCCGCAACAACCGCGAAACCTTTACCTGCTGCTCCGGCACGGGCAGCCTCTACAGCAGCATTAAGTGCAAGGATATTGGTCTGAAATGCAATATCATCAATAGCCTTGATGATATTCTCAATCTGATTCGACTTGTCCTCAATCTCCTCCATCGCCTTCTTCACAAGCTGCATCTGCTCATTCTCAGCGCTGACTTTTTCAGCCACTCCTGCAGAGAAATCCTCGACATCCTTAGCTGCCACAGCACTCTCTTTGATCTTATCATTCAGAACGGAAACCGTAGCAGAAAGCTCTTCCAGCGTCGATGCCTGTTCTGTAGTTCCCTGGCTGAGTGCCATGGCTCCGTTGGCGATCTGCTCGGATCCGCTGCTCACCTGATGCGCAACCCTATTCATGCTCGAGAGCATATCCGCCAGCTGATTCGAAATCTTATCAAATCCCTCACGGATCTCCTCCGTATCCCCCACATAGACCTCAGGGTTCTGTACACGCATCGCAAAGTTTCCGCCTGCCATTGCAGTCAGGATGCGGCTCACATCCTGAATCAGCACCTTGAGTCCATCTGTCATTGTGCCCATATTACGAAGCATCTGACCAAGCTCGTCATTGCCGACATTGGAAAGATCAAACTCAATATTGTAATCTCCGTTCTTCATGCGCTCCATAGCGTCACTTGCTGTCTTAAGATTCCGGGTAATATAATTCGCGAGCATCATGAATACCACCATACTGATTACAAATGATACCGCTACCATGACAATCATGAAGATCACGATATTACGCGTCAGACGGCTTGCCTCACTAAGCATTCCGGTCGCCTGCTCATCACAGAGCTTTCCAACCGCGCTCAGAGCACTTACAAATTCCTCTGACGTCTTGTCGTTGAATCCGTTGTTATAAAACTCCCTGGCTCCTTTCACATCACCGGAGGACACCATATCGATGATCTTGTAGGAATCTGTCTTCAGCTGTTCAAACTCTTCCTGAAGAGTGCTGATCAGCTCGTCATTGTTAAGGGTCTTGCCGATGGTCGTGATATTCCCCTGCATCTCCTCGAATCGCTCGTCAAAGTCCGCCTTTGTATCTTCCGGCTTATTCTGATCAGATACATATATGGTAAGGAGAAGTCGCTTGTTAATCGTCTGAATATCCTTGCGCATGGACATCTGCGCATTCATGTTCACATATTGAACATCGCCGAAGCTCTCAACCATACTGCTCATTTTGAGGAAACCGGAAAAGAAAAAACCAACCAAAATGAAAACCATCACCGCGATAAAGCCAATCGTTGCCAAAAACTTCTGGCGCATCTTCCAATTCTTCATTTTTCTCATATTTATACCATCCTTTTCATTGTACATTTTTATGAAAAAAGCACACACAAGGTCTAAAAACCATATCGTCTTTTCGTGCATTTTTATAAGCATTCAAAGGATTTGAAGAGTTTAAAAAAGATCTCTGCCCGTTACTTTACGGGATGAGATCTTTCTTCCTGTCGTTATTTTATTTTTTAGGCGTACAGCCCTAACGGATACGCCATCAAACAGATTTTTCCTTTCTCGAACCGCTACACAAGATCAAGCACAACCACTTCCGGATGGTTGAAAAAACGCGGAAACGGATTTCTCTCTCTGGAAAGTCCGCGACTCACCTCGAGGATCGAGCCATTGGACAGTTCATAGGTTCCACTGACATACTTCGGAAACAATCCCTGAGACGGAGCATACAGCCCCCTGTTCGTAAACGGGATCATAATCTGTCCTGCATGCGCGTGTCCCGTCAGAATCAGGTCATAGTCAAACTCTACGTAGGCGTGAATCGGCTCAGGTCTGTGCGTGAGAAGCAGACGGACATGTTCCGGATTCGTCTTATACCATGCGGAATACATCTGGGTTCCCCAGTCAGCGCCGGGCAGACCGGCCGGATCATCAATACCGCAGATATCCAGCGTGGTTCCGTTCACGGTAATTGTCTCGCAGGTACCTGCCAGGACCTTCACGCCGATCCTCTGCATATAATCCTTTCTCTCCTGCCCGCGGTTCTGCCTGTACTCATGATTTCCCGTGACATAATAACAGGGATACTTCTTCACCAGAGCCTCCGCGACAGCCTTCCCGCGCTCATCCGGCAGGATGTCGTCGAAGAAATCCCCTCCGATCATCACTAGATCCGGTTTTTCTTTGTCAATGCGGTTCAGCAGATCCTTCTGCCCTTTTCCGTACCAGCAGTTGTGGAGATCCGTGAGCAGAACAATGCGTACCTTTTTCCCTCTTCCCTTTAGCAGATCAATCGTGATTTTCTCCGTCACCGGCGTCCAGGACCATAGACTACATCCCAGAAAACAAAGAACCAATGCCAGTACGATCCACTTCGTAAACTTCTTCTTTCTTTTCCTTCTCTTCTCTTTTGTCATGCTGTCCCTCCTGTATGCCATTATACCCCCTTGCTCCCATTATCCGTGGATGAGATCAATGTCCGTTGTGATTGGAATTCCGGAGGAATTTCCATAACACAAAAAAGCGGAAGGAAAATCCCTCCGCCATACCTGTTTCATTTCGGAATCCGCCCGATGACTCTGCATCACTCGCCCTCATAATTGAGGACAGCCTCCACAAAGTGCTTCCTCTGATGGAGTACGCAGCCTCCCTCATGCTCATCCCGAAGCAGTCCGTTCTGATTCAGCATGCGGAACAGCCTGGACTTCAGAGCTTCCCGGATCGACGTCTCCTTCACGTTGACATCGGAATACGGGGAAAACGGACAGGGTTCCGCCGCCCCGTGGGAACTGATGTGAAAGAGGCCTCTGCCGGCGGCGATACAGCCGCCCAGCCGCTTCTCATCCCCCGGAAAAGATACAAAGATCAGATCCGGATAGGTCTCCCTCAGCCTGAAGAGTTCATACTCCAGAGTCTCCCGCTCATCCTCCTTCAGCGAAAGATCCCCGCAGCTCTCGTCCACCGGTATAAACTCTACATAAATCACCGACTTGCAACCGCGCGCGCGCAGGCTGTCAATGAATTTGTCGCAGGTCACTTCCCTCAGATTCTTTGCCGTCACCATCACCGAAACGCCATAGAACAATTTTCGCCTGAACAGTTCATTCATGTTCTCGACAAGCCGCACATACATGCCCTCCCCCCTCCGGGCGTCTGTCTGCCTGCGTCCTCCATCGACACTGAGAACCGGAAACAGATTGCGATGGCGTTCAAACAGTCCGAAGTATTTCTCATTCATGAAAACTCCGTTTGTAAAAATCGGAAAAAGGATATTCGGCCTCATACCTGCGGCTTCAATGACCCCCATTCGAAGAAGCGGCTCCCCGCCGGCCAGCAGAATGAAACCGATTCCAAGCTCCTCCGCCTCATCAAAAACAGCTGTCCATTCCTCATCCGAGAGCTGACTGACAGCGCTTCTGTCCCTACCCGCCTGAAAGAACCTGGAATAGCACCCGGCACAGCGCAGATTACAGGTCGACGTGATGCTCGCGATCAGAAACGGCGGGATAAGCTCCCCTTCCAGAGCGGCCATCCGGCGTTTTTCGGCAGCCAGTCTGCCGGAGGCGGCAAAGTTCTCCAGAAAAGCGCCTTCCTTCGGATTCTCCTGCGAAGCCCTGATCGCGTCCTCGATCACACGCTCCATGCTCCTTGTCATATATTCCTGAACATTAAATAACTCACTGCTCATCGGCATTGCCAAAAACCTCCTCCGGCGTATCCCGCGCCGGGTCTTACTTATCTGAGGGCATCCGAAGACCGCAATCCCTGCTTTCTTCAGAGCGACAGACTATTATTTAATACTTCGGACATCTGTTGAGGAATATGATAGGAATTCCTCAGGAATTTTCTGTAACATATAAATCCTGTACGTCCGGTTTTCAGCGGACACGACTCTATTTATGAAAAGTTAAGATTTCCCGCACTTGATTATTCTTTCGGAAAGAGCATGAAGAGATGGTCTTTGTCTCGTTCCCCGGCGTTCGCTTTATAATTCTTCCAGAAGTTCTCTGTAAATTCCACGTAATTTTTTCTCATTTAAATCCGTCTCATGAAGATAAGTGTACCTGTTTTTCCTCATTTCCGTTGCGTGCTGCATACAATATACGAATGTATCCTCGGAAATCCCCATCCGCTCCGGATGGACATCTACCTCGAATTTCCGGAGATAATCCACGACCTCCGTCGGATCTTCGCCGATCATTTTCAGTACCGCAACCGTACCGAGCGCTACATTCAGTCCGTGCAGATTCTGCTTCTCGCAGAAATAATCCAGCGCGTGGGAAAATAAATGCTCCGAACCGGAAACCGGCCTGGAACTTCCCGCGTAATCCATGGCAATCCCGGACATGACCAGACTGTTTGCCAGTACTCCGAGAAACTCCGGACATATATGATCGTACTGTGTTTTCAGAATCGCATCCAGCGCTGTCCTGGCCATCATATACGCATATCCGTTCATTTCATCTTTGCCCCGGGCGACCGCAAAATCCCAGTCTTTCAACGCCATATAATTTGAGATCGTATCCCCGATCCCGGCCTTTATCAGTTGTGACGGACACGACGCGATCAGCTCCGTGTCCATGATCATCATGGACGGCATGGCGCACCCGAGGCTCCTGGTTTTCCCGTCTTTTCGTTTCAATACCGCAATCGGCGAAACAATCCCGTCATGCGACATCGAGGTCGGTATCGACAAAAAAGGACGCTTAGACACAAAAGCCGCGTATTTTCCGATATCGAGCGTTTTTCCACCCCCCATGGTCACAATACAGGAAACATCTGCAGATATCACGCACTCGGCGAGGTCCATAGCATATGAAATCGCGTTATTATCTACTCTTTGTTCAATGATTTGACCGACAGCTTCCATCTGCGGCCGGATGACCGCGCCATAGAGACTGTCCACATAGGGATCTGCTACATAGAGGATTTTTCCTGAGATACTTGATTTTTCCAGTGTAGACTGAACTTCACTGATTTTTCCGGATCCGATCTTAAGAACATTCGTATTCATATGCCCCACCTGCCACTGTACAAATAAACGGTAGATTCTTTATCACGCCACAGGCGCGGCGCAGCGCATTCGCCTCCCGACAAGCAGAAGCGCAATGGCAAAAAGGAAAAATATACTCAATATGGCGTACAGCGCGCGATAGTGCAGGCGCTCCAGAATTGCCCCGGAAATCACCGGCGCCAGAATTTTGGAGAGGGATGAAACCACATAGTACAGGCTCGCGAGTCTGCCCGCATGGGCGTCTCCGACATCAGACACTGTGACAACCACACCGTTTACGGCAATACAGGACCAGCCAACGCCGCTCATAACAAACAGGATGTTCAGAAAGAGATGATAAGACTGGCTGCGTGAGATCAGAAACATCCCCGCGGCGATCATCAGAAGACCGATCATAATCCCCCGGACGGGCTTTCCACGAAAAATTTTTGCCGCGGGAATATAGAAAACCGTAGCGGAAATCATACAGACAATCAGACAGACCGTGTAACTGTTCCCCTCCATATGCCAGACATTGACCGCGTACCTTGAGAAGGTCGTCATCATCGCCTCGTAGCCGATGTACCAGCACCAGACGGCGAGCAGAATGATGATTTTATCCGGGCATTCCCGAAGCACCCGGAGGATACTGTTTTGGTCGCGGACGTTTCCATACCCCGCCTCATCGCGGACGACGCGCCGGGTCCAGATCAACGTAAAGAGTGAGAAAAGCAGTACAATCGCACTCATGATATAGAACATGGCGGAACCGGAAAAAACATAGATCAGCACCAGGCAGAAAAAGCCGCCCAGAACTTCCATCGTCTTGACGACTGCCATCGAGCTGCTCTTCCTCTCCTGACTGCCGCCCACAACAATGAGTTTTGTCGCCGAAACCTTCGCCACATTGGTACAAACGGCGCCGAAGAAAAAGCTGGCAACAAAGGCGTACAACACATGCCCCGTTTCCGCTCTGCTCAACAGAAGGACAGAGCCTCCGGCCAGCGCGAGAAGAATGCTCACCGCTGCAAACCCCGGACGGAAACGATTGGTCAACAGCAACACAAGGCTGACCATTAAATTGACAGCCCCGGTGATCGTCCCGATCATCCATTCCGACAGGCCAAACTCCCGTTGAAACGAAAGCGGCACCACATTTCCGTGCATCTGAATCACGATGTTCACCGCAAAGAAACAGAGGCTGACGACAAAGAGAACATTTTTTCCCTCAAGCTTTTTGTTCGGTGTAGCAGCGGCAGAATCACTCATCTTTTCATCCTTTTGCTTTCATAAAGAAATACGTCTTGTGTTCATTCCCATGGATCATGCGTTTGATATTGCCCCTGTGCCTGATCAGTGTCAGCGCAAACAGAGCAATATACACGCCCAAAAACTCCACGAGCATCATTCCGGACAGCGGCAAAAGGCCGAGGTGCACGGCGATGAAAAAGTAAACCAGAAGCTCTGCATAAGCCATCCAGAAAGCAAAAGCAATGTAGTGTGTCAGAGCCATTGTCACGAGGAACACCGTAAAAATCGGAATCGCGACAATCGGCTGATGGAATAGCAGATAGCCGGAAAAGCAGGCGCTGCCTTTCCCGCCCTTGAATTTCAGATAGAATGGGAAATCATGTCCCAGAATGGAGCCGGCCAGTGCGTACATCTTTAAAAGCTCCCGCAGGGAAGCATTGTCTCCGGCCAAAAGTCCGGCGAGCCACACGGCAACCGCAGCCTTGGCAATCTCCAGAACCATGACGATAAAGCCGGCCGCTCTCCCCACGTTGCGGAAAGTATTGGCCGTTCCGGTATTGCCGTCGCCACGTTTACGGATATCCACGCCGAAGAGTTTACTGATAATTACAGAAAATTCGATCATGCCAAAGACATAACCGATCAAAACGGCCAACAAACGATTCATAACCACTTTTACCCCTTACTCTTCTTTATATATCAATCATAGCAGTTTTGAGAAAGTTGTACTATTAGTATTCTTTTGTCCGTATCACAATTTTCAGTTCCTGTCTGTTACCGTAAGTTCTAGTATAGCTGTTCTTAAATAACTCGACCAAATACTTGCCTGCTTGCCCGAATAGCACGCATCAGAAAGCCTCGGCATAGCCCGGGGCATAAACAAGTGATTATCACCTCTATCAGCGGTACTTCAATTTTCTATTTTTACGAGAAAAATCTGCCCTGAACTTGAGGATCCCTGAAGCTACTCAGGGTGACCGGAATATTATGACTCTTGTGTATAATGCAAGGAAGAATATGAAGAAAGGCACCACTTTATGCTAAAAATAAAAGATTATTATCGGTTGTATTAAAGGAATGCCCCGGCTGCAGGCTCTATGCCTACATACCGGGGCTTATGATCTCGTTATTTAAAAGTCGCTTTCGTAATCGAGAATCGGATCTGCTTCCACTCCCCGATCAGCCGCTCCATATTCCAGGCTGCGTTCGCGGGACTGGTCGACGGAAGACAGACCGCCGGTCTTCCCGTCGCGCCCTCCGTATACTTCTTGTAGTACTTAAGAGCCGCCTTGCCGTTGACATAGATTTCCCGGATATCCGCAGCCTTAAGAATTTCACTCAGGTCGTTCGCGGTGACATTCCGAATGCTCGAATCCGAAGAACCCTCTATGTCACAGGAACGGATCACATCCCAGACGGCAATGTGATTCCTCAGCAAAAAAGCCCGCTTCTCCTCCACAGATTCCGGTGTTGCCTCTTCAAAAACAGCCGCTACGACTTTCCAGAAACGATTCTGCGGATGCCCGTAGAAAAAGTTGCTCTCTCTGGATTTCACAGACGGAAAACTCCCCAGAATCAGTATTTTGGATTTTTTGTCATATACCGGTGCTATCGGATGAATCAGCATATCGTTCCTCTCTTCCCCGTCCGCTTCGCCTTCAATAGTCAAGTTTCCTGATCGTTGTCCTCCTTTTTTGTTCCCACGCTTCTGCTTCAGCACTTCAATCACAAAAGAACATTCTCTATCAAAAAAACACCGAATCCTCATCCTCAAACGGGTAGAATTTCCGGTGTCATCTGATAATTTTGATACTGCTTCAGTCTTTATTTACATACACTCAGCAAGCATTCACAAATAGACTGTTCATTTATGGATCCTGCAAAAAAAAATGGAGCATAGGGGGATCGAACCCCTGGCCTTCAGATTGCGAACCTGACGCTCTCCCAGCTGAGCTAATGCCCCGAGATAAATTCCCCCTCATCGAAAACCAGTGTCCTATGGAAGGGGACTTTCTATTTGACTTCAATTTTACCACAGGAAAAGCTACCTCAGCTACTACAAATATTATAAAAATACGCAGGTTGCGAACCGACGGTCACAATTGAATCTATGTACTCAATTTTTTCATTCCCTGGTATCATCTTTATTTTTCTTGCTATTATTGAGTTCATCCATGTATCCAGCCGTCACGATACCCGCAGGAAGCGCAACGATTGCTATTCCAAAAACGGATGAAAACATTGTTATTATCTTCCCCGCAATAGAA
>NZ_JHXY01000024.1 GCF_000621585.1 [Eubacterium] cellulosolvens LD2006
TAGGCAAGAATACAGCTGCGATAAAACAGTATATTCAGAATCAACTGAAGGAAGATTTGGAATATGATCAGATGTCGTTAGTAGAGTATATCGACCCGTTTACGGGTGAGCCGGTAAAGAAGAACAAGAAATAAGCCACTTGGAGTGGCCGTGGGAAGTCAAAGCAAACCAGCAAGCCCCTTATGGGGCTGCGCCGGAGTAAGGAAGCACTGAAAAAGCCCCTTTAAGGGGCAGCTGTGTATGTGGTGCAGTAGGCAGACCTTCAGTGCGCCTTCCGGGCGCAAGCAGGTAATAGTCCCTTATAGGGACTGAGCAGGCCACCGGCTAAGCCGGTGGTCCTGACTTATAATCCGTCTCTGTTATACCAGTCCCTGGCGTTTCAGATCGTCAGCCACAAGCTTCGCGATGGTCTTCGCGCCTTTTTCCGTAAAATGGGTCTGATCCGTATTTCCGTTTCCGGTGGAGATCATATGGTAGGTGTAGGCTTCATTGTAGCCCACCTGGTTGTAATGATCCGCGGAAAGGGTATTCAGATCCACCAGCGGAACCCGATAGTACTCGGAAAGTCTTCTGCATGCATCGCACCATCTTCCGTAAGTTCCACGAAACTTTCCGTCGGTCTGCGCCTTCAGACCGATGACCGTCGTCACGATGATCGGTTTCGCGCCTTTGGCCAGCGCTCCGTTGATGAACTTCTCCATATAGTATTCATAGCTGCCGGCCGTTCCGGGAATCGTTCCGCAGGGCGGCGCATACCGCTCGGTTTTGGTCGAGGCGGAATCGTTGATTCCGAACTGCACCAGCAGATAATCTCCCGGCTGGATTTGATCCAGAATGGTCTGCAGCCTTCCCTCTTCCACAAAACTCTTGGAGCTCCGTCCCGCCATGGCGTGATTGTTCACCCGGTTATTGGAAGGAATGAAATCCGCCAGGTGTGCGCCCCAGCCCTGCTGAGGTGCATATCTGGATGAATAGGTCTGTACCGTGGAGTCTCCTGCGATCCAGATGGTGCGGGACTTCGTTGGATCCGGCTTCTCTGTCGGCGACGGAGAAGGTTCCACATAGGGTTCCGGCACCGGCTCATCCGTCCACTCGTAACTCAGGAAGTCGAAGTTCGGTCCTCCGTCGGAGGTGACAGAAGTCATAGCCACTGCATTGATTCCCTTGCGGAGTGGAAGAACGATCGAACGCTCCTTCCACTGGGTCCAGGCTCCTGTTCCGGAAAAACTCTGCATCCAGACGTCTGTTCCCCCGTTCACCCTGACTTTCATCTTGCGGTCAACGGTGGTTCCGTTTGCGTGACGGAAGGTACAGAGATAGTTGCCCTCCTCCGGAACAATGATCCGCCATTCCACAGAGCTTCCAACTTTGTTGTCCAGATTCAGGTAGGCACGTCCCGTGAAACCTGCGTTTGTCGTCTCCTCGACACCCTCGGTGTAATTCTGATCGATGGCAAAAACACTGCCGGAGGCTGCAACCTGCGTCTCCGTTTTTACCTGTAATGCGCACCCGGGAATCAGGCTGCCCTTTCCGGAGAACTCCTCCTCAAGATCCAGATCCGTGTAACGTACTTTCTGTTTCCCGTAGGTCACCGGAAGCAGCTCCCACTTCTGACAATCGTGATCGTTCCACTGATACTGCTGTACATTTCCTCCCGCGGTGATCCGGGCGTTTCCGATTTCCACGCAGGATTTATCCCTGGAAGATCTGGTTACGATCTCATAGGTGCCGTTGTGGTTGTCCACGAACTTGAAGTACTGATTGCTGTATCCGTTCTTCTCGGCAATGTTGATATTCGTGCCGTCATTTGCGTTTGCGCAGTCCAGCAGATAGGTGTTTCCGTCACCTAAAGCGGAGTAGATATAATAATAGCCCCAGTTCACTTCCCGAAGGAACCACACCTGATGCTGCAGCGGCGCGGAAGGATCTCCGCCCCACTGATCCACGTTGGCTCCGGCTTTTGCCTCGCCGTTCTCTACCTCCATGTAGCGTCCGGAATTGACATTCCGGATCATGTAGGCCTTTGTGGTATCCATCTCTGCTCCCACCCGGTTTCCATCCGCATCCGGCGGTGCCGGGTTTGCTGTGGGTGTGGGACCTGCCGTCGCCTTCGGAGTGGGCGCAGGCGTGCTCGTGGGCTTTTTCGTCGCTGTCGGAAGCGGTGTCGCCGTGGCTGCCGGCGCAGCT
Organism: [Eubacterium] cellulosolvens LD2006; assembly: GCF_000621585.1. Classification (GTDB taxonomy): domain Bacteria; phylum Bacillota; class Clostridia; order Lachnospirales; family Lachnospiraceae; genus Bilifractor; species Bilifractor cellulosolvens. Next base: position 2,188 of record NZ_JHXY01000024.1, read on the forward strand.
GTCGGAGTCGGAGCCGATGTCGCCGTAGGCACAGGTGTATTCGTCGGCTTTGGCGTCGCTGTAGGTGTCTTCACCTCACCGAATTCCACCGGTACCAGCTCCCACTTCTGACAGTCATGATCGTTCCACTGATACTGCTGTACATTGCTTCCCGCAGTCTTCAGGGCATTTCCGATCTCCACGCAGGACTTATCCTTTGAAGCCCTTGTTACGATTTCATATGAAGCATCCCCGTTGTCCACAAACTTGAAATATGTGGTGGAATACCCGTGATCCTTCTGAATATCGATATTGGTGCCGTTATTGCCGTTTGCACAGTTCAGAAGATAGGTATTTCCGTCATCCAGGGCAGAATAAATGTAATAGTAGCCCCAGTTCACCTCTCTCAGATACCAGACCTGATTCGTCTGCGGTTTAGACGGATCGCCGCCCCACTGAATGACATTGGTTCCCTCGGCGCCGATGCCGCCCTCCACATCCAGGTACAGGCCGGAATTCCGGTTCCGGATCATATAGGCCTTTGTGGTGTCCATCACCGCGCCGTTCCTGAGTCCGTCTCCGGAAGAAGGCGCAACTGTCGGCGTCGGCGTAGCCTTTGCTCCGGACGCTGTCACCCCAAGGACATTCACAGGCGTGCGCTCCGGCAGAGCCCGATCCGAGCCAAGATAAAAGCTCTGATGTGCCGGCTGATTGTAGCCGCTCTGCTCCGCTGCCACCTGCATGCGGTACTGCGGATCCTGCATCAGGGTCGTCATTCTGTACTGTGTGCTCTCCGGCGTCGCAAAAATCCGCAGATGCTTATTGTCACTGGTTCGCAGCACCAGCTCTTCTCTCCAGTCTCCGAAGAGATCCGCTGTCAGGCAGGGCACAGCCTTTGTGCTGTTGTTGGATTCACAGCCATCTGCCGTAAAAACAGCAGAGGCGCCTCTTTTTACCGAGTATTTCGTAATAGTGTTTCCATCCAGCAGTTCCCTCTCCAGATCTCCGTCCCAGTGAATCAGGAAGTTGATGGACGGCCGGTTGGAAGCCACCGTTTTTCCGGCGCTGTCCACGACATCGTATCCGAGTCCCCAGTAGAGGGACCCCTTTACATCTGCCGTGATATTGTCCGCACAGCACCTTCCGGTATCCTTTCCGCCGTCCCTGTGCCAGATCACAGAGCCGTTCTTCGCATCCAGAAGACTGATGCCGTAGGGTGAAACCTCGTGACAGACAAAGGCCTCCAGGCCGGGTCTGTCGGGATCCAGATCTCCCACGTGCATAGCGTCTCCGTGTCCTTTTCCTGTACACCAGAGAGCCGTTCCGTCATCATCCAGACAGACGCCTCCCAGAACCAGTTCCTGCTTTCCGTCGCCGTCCACATCCGCAGGCATAGCGTTGTGGTTGCCGTTTCCGTAACCTTTGGCGGAAGAGTTGTTGCCGGTGTCAAAGCCCCAGCGTCTCACCAGTTTCTTGTTCTTCACATCAAAGGCCGCAGCCGTCATTCTGGTGTAGTAGCCTCTGACCGTCACCGCACTGGGATGGACACCGTCCAGATAGCATACTGCTCCCAGAAAACGATCTACCCTGTTTCCGTATTTATCCCCCCACTTGCTCACATCACCTCTGGGATAGGGGTAATCTACTGTATCCAGGGCTTTTCCCGTCTCTCCGTCGAAAAGGGTGTAGTATTCCGGTCCGCTCAGCACATAGCCGCTGCTGTTTCTGTAGTCCGCAGATGCATTGCCGATCACCTTTCCGGTTCCATCCACCGTTCCGTCCGCTGTCTTACAGGTCATCTCCGCCTTGCCGTCCAGATCGAAATCCGCCACAAGGAACTGCGTGTAATGCTGTCCCGCGCGGATGTTTCTTCCAAGGTCAATCCGCCACAGCCGCTCTCCCGTGAGCCTGTAGCAGTCGATAAACACATTGTCCGTATATCCGGACTTGGAATTGTCCTGAGAATTGCTCGGATCCCACTTGAGAATCAGCTCGTACTGCCCGTCTCCGTCCACGTCTCCGCAGGAACAGTCATTGGGGGAGTAATTCGATCCCGGCTGTGAAAGCGGAATATCCAGATAACCCGTTCCGCTCTTGAGTGTGCAGGTATCCGATCCGGTCACAGTGCCGCCTGCAAGTGTATCCACCCGGTAAACAGAAGAACTCTGTCCTTCTGCATCCAAAAAGCAGGTAGCCTGCCCGCTCTGGCTTGTATAAATCAACCGACCATCTCTGTACAGACGGTATACCGCATCTGCCGGATCGTTGGCCAGCACCCGCCAGCTCACCAGCATGCCCTTGCCCGTTCCGAAGGCAGCGATTCCCCTGTCCAGGTGTTCCACCATGTAATTTCCAGTAGCAGCCTCTGCCGTCCACGTGCCGGCCTCCATTCCCGCACCTACAGACGTGCATCCCACAACTGCAGCCGCCAGTAAGGCAGCCGCCCTTCTCCAAAAACTTCTCTTTCTCATTTACACCCCATACAATCTGTACGCCGGTTCAGACCCTCTTTCCCCGGTATACGAAAACCGCCGCTGCAGGAACGTTTTTTGATATTTTGTGTAGATTCTTGATGTTATTGTTTCTGTTTGCGACACAATATGATATATTTGCATATAATTTAACATTTCCGTTAGTTTTGTGTCAATGCTCCATTTGTTTTCGTATCATATTTTGTCAATTGTGTACAGCTGCGCGCCACGGGTTTTTCACGAACTCACGAGTCCCGCGGAGCGTTCTGTCTCATTGGAAATGCGAAGCAATTTCATATGAGACAAAATAAGCCGGCACCTGCGAAATGCAGGTGCCGGCACAAACGTGTTCGGTTATGTATTATGTTTCAGGTATTAATCTCTTTATTCAGTTTTTCTCTTTGTATTATTCACCACTTTCCTTCCGGGCGGCTGGTTCTTCCGCCTGTGGAAGCGAGGCTTTGATTGTCAGGGATACGCTGGTTCATTCGTGCTCCCCGGCTTTTGATTACGGCAGGATCTTGCCGGATGTGATCGTACCGTCGAGATCCAGATCCTTGTATGCTTTCTTTACCTTCGGTTTTGCCGTAGGCTTCGGTGTCGGTGTAGATGTCGGTCCCGGGGTAGGTGTGATCACCTTATCGCCGGTTACGGTAATCGTTCCCTCGAAGGTGTCGGTTCTTCCCCACTGTGTTACAGTGACCAGAAGCTTTGTGGTACCTTTCTTTCTTCCGAAGACATTTCCCTCGTCATCTACGGTTGCGATGGTGTCATCCTTCACATCGTAGGTTACAGTTACCGGTGAGTTCCACTCCGGCTCCATAACGCCTGTGATCTTGGATGCCGCTGTCTCGCCGGCCTCTACCTCTACATCACTTACGACCGGTCTCTCAACAATGGCGAGATCGAAGCAGTTGAGCACTCTCTTGTCATAGCGATCCATGAAGTAGCCGATGACACCCTTGTCTACTTTGTCTGTGACAATCTCAATAGGAGCTGCCCAGGTGGTGTCTTTGAGGAGCTTCTCTGTATTTGTTCCCCAGCCGTTGTAGTAAATCTGTGCATCTTCTACATGGTAGTCGTCGGGCATCTCTGTCTCACCGAGGTAGATCAGCACCTTGCTGCTGAATACCGGATCCTCGATCTCTCCCATTTCTTTGACACCGTTGAAGGTGAGCTTGTCGCCCTTCTTGGTGTAGCTGATGAAATCTCTCTGACCGTCTACATACTTGATGAGAAGAACAATCTCTCCGTCTTTTGCCGGGCGCTCTCCCTCAAAGGTCTGTGTCTTCAGAAGAAGGGTTCCGTTGGTGTAATCCGGACGATAGCTGTTTCCGCACTCGAGGTATTTCCACCAGCTGGAGTTGGGTCCGATGAGACCGCCGTTCTGGAAGATGGAAACCTGCTCGATTCTTGCAGAGTTGTAGTTTACAGGAATTGTGATTCCGCCGGATACAGATCCCTCAACTTTCTCGTTCTCAGGATTGTATACCGGTTTTCCGTATTTCACCAGATACTGATGCCAGTCGCAGCCTGCGCTGAACTGGAATACAAGGTCAGCAGCGTATCCGTACTCATCCTTTTTCATGGCGTCATATGCTTTATTCACATAGGAAGCCTTCAGGGTGATGGTTGCGCTTGTCTTGTCGTAGGTGTACTCTTTTCCTTCGGTAAGGCCTTTGATGCCTTTGAATGTGTTTCCGTTCAGTGTGAGCGGGATCTCGATATCGTCGCTCTTGTCGTCTTTGAGATAGATCATATCCAGACCTGAGGCGTAGGATGATCTCTCTGTCATGCTCTTCTCAAGCATCTCTCCGAGGCGCTCAAGCTGCCAGTAGTATTTCGTTCTGTGCAGGAACTGTCCGTTGTCCCATACCATGATACAGATCTTGTACTGATCAGCCAGGTAGTTGATGTACTCATAGTATTTCAACTCCTCGCCAAGTTCCAGGACATCGGTGCCGGCGTCGTTTCCAAGCAGACCGTACTCACCGATGATTACGCCATAGCCCTTGTCGGTCAGAGATTCTTTCAGTCTGTCAAACATTGCTTTCGCGTACTCTCTGGGAGTCTTCTCTGTCTCGTCATCCGGACGAAGAAGCTCATCGAACATAGTACGTCCGAGGTTGGAGCTGAAGAGCCACTCACTGTAATAGTGAATGGTTACGATCAGGTTGGGATCATTCGGATAGCCGGACAGGAAGGACCAGTTCAGACGGTTCAGGTTGTCCTGGCTTGCTTCTGTGTTCAGAGTGGGAATGATGATCATTCGCTTGTCGTTGTTTCCGCCGCTCTTACGGATGGTATCCACAGCTGCGCGGTTGATCTTGTCCAGCTTCTCGATCTCATTCACTTTGTTGAACTGCGGCTCGTTGATCGTCTCGAAGGATACCAGCTCAGACTCGTCTTTGAAGTAATCTGCCAGCTGCTCCCAGAGTTTGATGAAGCCCTTGTACTCAGGAGATGATGTGCTACCGTCCCAGTCTTTGAGCCAGATCCAGGAATCATGGTGGATGTTGACCATGACATAGATGCCCTGGCTGGTAGCCCAGTCTACAACCTCACGATATCTCTTCAGCCAGTTGGGATCGATGGTGTAGTTCTCATCATATCTCTTCCAAAGAGTCAGAGGCATACGGATGGACTTGAAGCCCTTCTTGATGACCGTATTGATCAGATCCTTTGTTACTTCCGGGTTTCCCCATGCGCGCTCACCGGTATCCTCAATTCCCGGTGTGGTGTCGACAGCGTCGAAGCTGTTTCCAAGGTTCCAGCCGCGGCCCATAAGTTCCACATATTCCTGTGAAGAATACTCTGTGAACGGCTGAATCTTGCGTGTGTTCTTTTCCTGCTTGTACTGGACCGTTTCTTTCTCTGTGCCGGTCTCAGCTTTCGCGCCCTTGTCCGCAGCCGCGGCCCAGGCACTGCTGCTTCCGAACTGCGCAGTAGTCAGAACCACCGCCAGCGCGAGCAGGATTGCCAATAGTTTCCGTGTTCGTTTCATTTTTCCCCTCCATATAGAATTTTCAGAACATTATACAGTAATTGCACCATATTTCGTTCTATGCAATTAATTTTACCACAGCAGTCCAAATTAGTTGCACAATTTCGATATTTTTAGTAATTTTTTCATAAAATATCATATTATTAAGGTATAGGTTTTCGTAAACGAGTTTAGATTTTCGTAAAAACGGACAAAAAATCGGCAAAAACGCGTGGAACGCATTTTTGCCGATGAATCATTCTATCTATTCGTTTTCTATCTCTGTTTCAAGCTCTTGAGCATGCTCTGGAATTGCGATTCATTCTTGTGCTGCTCAGCCTTGTCCTTATATAATTCCGCATCTGCCACCGCGAGAGCTCGCTTCACGGAAATCTCGGAGGAAATGCAGGTATAGCTTCCCACGCTGAACATGGGGATAAAATTAAGATTGGACTCCTTTTCCAGTTCCTGCGTCAACCTCTCCCTAAAGTCATCCACGAAACCGGCTTCCTTTCCCGCAACAATGAATTCATCGCCGCCCCATCTGGCCGCCCGGGCATACTTCGATGATATCAGATTACTCAATGCTTTGGAAAAAGAAACGAGAACCTCGTCTCCCACATCATGTCCAAGGACATCATTGACACTTTTGAAGAAATCAATATCAATCATAATCAGGGTCAGAGGCTTCTCCACACTGCAGGTCAGCAGCTCCTTGTCGATGTACTCACTGATCCTTCTTCTGTTATCGAGTTTTGTCAACGCATCCGTATAAATCCTGGAATCCTGAAGATCGATAAACAGTTTCAGAACCACCGGCATCATACACAATTCGATTGTCGGGATGTTCAGAAAATAACCCATGACCCATCCACTGACCGTATAAAACAGAATATAGAAGATCTGCGCCAGGTATCTCCCTCGCTCCAGTTTGTGCTTTTCACGGAAATATTTGCGGATCGTAATTACGGTTGCACAAATGAGGTAAATATAATCCAAAATTACGACCAACATCAATGCCGGCTTAAACGTCGGAACGTCCGTCACTTCGTATACCACCGTGTACAACGGCGAGTATACCAGCATGGCCACGATCGCCATCGGTATCTGAGCCAAAATCATTGCCACGTTCTTTGACTTATATGCGCTTCCGGAGAGGACATACGCCAACCAGAAATAGCAGGCGCCACTCATAGCCAGAAAGCCTGTGCCCATGATAAAGAGAACAACAACCCTCGGTAGCAGCGTGTAGAAATCATCAAAGAGAAGACGAAGATCCACGCAGGTATAAATCATAAAACAGATCAACATGCCCTTGAAGGCATTGACCTCACGTTTATTACCGATATTCTCATTCGTCTTGGAGTATATAATTATCAGAACCATCAATGCGATGACGATGATCAGTAAGTAATACAGCTTTATCTTTATATCCGGCATATCTGTGTCTCCTGTTCCGAGTATACTTCCCTGTGAATGCCACGAATTTTTTGCGATATATAAGTATATCGCCAACTTCTCCATATTTCTTTACACTTATTAGACAAAAGACATTAGAAACCAATAATATCTATAACGTTATTCTTCCGAGCTCTGTAACAGTATCATTACTCAAAACAAACACCGCAAGTTAAAACAAACAAGCCCATCATACAAGTATGACAGGCCGTTTGTTTATTCATTGCAGGAACGTTTTGTTTTCATTTTTCAGATAGCGTTAACATCATCTCTCTCTTTTATATACACTAGATATACACCCCCCATTCTTGGCTGTATACACTGTGTTTTCGTCAAGGGAAATGAACCATCTCTCTTCTTTAACAGCATTAAGATATTCTGATAATAGCATACCTTCATTACTCGAAAGTAGTATATCCATTTCAATATCCGTTAGAACGATGAGCTCCTCCATTCCTGAATTTACCGCTCTACTCTCGCCTATCTCAGTCTGAGGAGCATATGCTCTGACTATCTTTCCCCGAGATTGCGCCTGCACCTCATAAACACGTCTGCAAACTGGACAATACCAATACTCTACAGGTTCTTCTCTATTCTGGAAATGGTCATCGCAAGCTTTTTTTTCATCCCACCCAGAATAAAAATCCCACAATCGAATTCGAGGATTATTACGGATCGCCTCTCTAGCTTCTCTCATATAAAAAACATTAATTCTATTTTTTGATGGTGCATCTGTATTGGTCATTTCTGCACCACATATACAACCTAATCTCGCCATTAGAGTCCTCCTTTACAATGAGATCATGGTCTTATCATCAAACCACACTTCCACTGAACCTTTTACATGGCCTTTCCTAACGGCCTCTTGATATCCTTTGTTAATAAAATCAATGGTAGTTTGTTCACTTCGTTTTCTTCCCGGTAGATAGATTGCTACAGTTCCGCCTTTTTCAACTTGTTCAAAGCCCTCCTTGATATTTTTCGCCAGCTGGCTCGAGTTTTTACTCGTCGTTCGCTTAACTTCAATATTTTTGACGAAATGCTCATCATCACTAGTTTTAATTGACAAGTCGTATGTCTTCTCGTCACGCTCATCGTGACGCTGTCTGAATACCGCCTCATATCCCATGTCGATATATCTTTCTGCCACGAATATAGTTCCACTATCCGTCACTTTATACCCGCCGGAATCTCTGTAATTCGTTTGAATGGCGGTGTATCCGCCTCTGCCTCTACCCATTAGTCAGCCTCCTTCCATCTCGATTCGGAAAAAGAAGGAAATATAACTATCGGAACCGGAAACTTATCCATCCATTCTTTCGGAAATCTACCATATACAAGAATACCTCGTGGGTGCTTCTGACGTATTAGTTCATGCAATCCGTTCAACAACGACCACTTTAAAACATAACTGTCCAGACACCCCTGCGTTGTAATTGCTAACCAACTGTCTTCAGGTAGTCCGTCAAATGCCCAGGAAAAAGTCTCTTGTCCACCGTATCCCGCGTTCGGAATTACCACGGGATGATTACACTGAAGCCAGTATGTCATTACATAGTTGCGCCAACAGTTATAAACCTGCTGGGGATAAAACATATTGCAAAGGATACTATAATCAAGACCGATAACCAGCGGAAACCTCTTTATCACAGAGAGGTACTTGACCGGATTATTCCATATTCGCTCGATTACAGAATCTTTTGTATAGAAGCACAACCCGCATTCTTCCGGTCGTTTTTCAGAAGGCGCATTATTCAGCGTCACCAAACGTTTAACCTCTGGCAATTCTAACACCGCACTGAGTTTTGGATGATGATGCGGCCCCACAAAATCAGCAGATTCAATTAAATCCCATCGAAAAAAATGCTGTACTTCCTGCTCTTTTTTACATAGACAAATATTTGTCATATTTTTTTCGTTGCTTAAAGAAAAATTACTCATAAAGAAAACTCCTTTATTATTATGACTTATCGAGAATTCTTCAGAGATCTCAAATCCGTGTATAATCACTCGATAAGCGTAAAATGTATATAAATTTGTTGTTTTTTGATAATCTTTGTAGTATAATTCACAATATCTCAAATCCGAGTATAATTACTCGATAAGAATGCCGTGGGAATTGCGCCAACAATTTCCGCGGTATTTTTATACTACAAATCTTTTCACAAGCATAGGACATCCCTCCTTTCCCTCTTGTTGTGATTATTTCTATCTTATTATGTCCAGCAGTCCATAGTAGATATACTTCTTATTTCTCTGTCTTCCATCCGTAATAAGTATCTTTGCATCTACCATCGCATTCAAAAGTCTGTTCACACTAGTCATCGGTAACCTTGTTTGTTCGACAATTTTCTTTGCAGTTGTAATCGGGTGTTCATATAGCATGTTCATCACTGTAAGGGCAGTAGATGATTTTGACAATTTGCTTACAATCGTGAAATGTCTCTCATATAGCTTATTTATTTCTCCAACTATAGTTATATATTTGCCACACTGCCTCGTTACCGTTTCAAGGAAAAACTTGATCCACTCATTCCAATCGTTTTTCTCTCTAATGCCATTTAACAATGTATAATACCTGAATTTATCATGCTCCAAAGCCTCGCTAATAAAAAAACATGGCAACTCGATTTGCCTTGTGTAATAGAGATAAAAAGGAATTAGCATTCTCCCCACCCTACCATTACCATCCATAAAAGGATGAATAGTTTCAAACTGAGCGTGAACAATGGCAGTTCTTACCAACGGCTTGTATGTGTCATCAGGATTATTAATGTATGAAATCAGGTTATCCATTAAACCAGGAACTTTCTCCGGAGCCGGAGGAATAAATGTTATTTCATGACTAATATCATTCTTTCCAATATAGTTCTGTTCAGTTCTATATTCTCCTATTATTTGTGGTTTTCTTACATTTCCATCCATCAGCACTGTATGTATTTCCTTAAAAAACTCATTCGAGAATTCCTCTCGACTTAAAATGTTCATCCCTCTAGAAGTCGCTTTCCAATAATTGATAACTTCATTAATATTTTCATCTAGTTCTGTAGGCATGGCCTGATTAGATAAAACTCCATCTAATGTTGCTTGTGTTCCTTCTAGCTTCGATGATTCTAACGCTTCCTTTTGCTGCAATGTAGGCATGAACCATTTACTACTCAATTTGCTGTCAACAAGTTTTTCCTTATACACTTCAAGTCTTGCCGTTGCATCGATTAATTCATCGAAAAAATAGTTATAATTAATACACCCATTTACTAACGGTAGATAACTCGCCTCATATACGCCCTTCATGCTTTCACCTCCCATTAATATAATAGCACTTAAAACCAAATTGTCAACTATTTGGTTTTAACGGCGTCATTGTGTTCATATTTCCCGGTTCAGATTAATCCATATTATTTCATTTCTATCCTCCATTATGTCATGTGCACTATATTGTATACATTTCAGCAGCCTGCACAATATATAGTATTTCTCTGCCATGCGTAAAAAGCCATAATTCCATTCATGAAATTATGGCTTTTTACGTATTTATTTGGAGTTTTAATGCCTTTTTGCATTCAAAAACAGCCCAATCATGCAAGCATGATGGGCTGTTTCCTTTGTCTTATTTATGCGCTTATCTCAGTGCTAACGCAAACATTATTCGATGATGGAAGCAACACGGCCAGATCCTACTGTACGGCCACCCTCACGGATAGCGAATGTAAGACCCTGCTCCATAGCGATCGGGTGGATGAGCTCGATTGTCATCTCTACGTTATCGCCAGGCATGCACATCTCTGTGCCTTCCGGAAGGTTAACAACACCTGTAACGTCTGTTGTTCTGAAGTAGAACTGCGGACGGTAGTTGTTGAAGAAAGGTGTGTGACGTCCACCCTCATCTTTGTTCAGTACGTAAACCTGAGCTGTGAATTTTGTGTGGCATGTTACTGTGCCAGGTTTAGCAACAACCTGTCCCTTCTCGATATCAGTTCTGTTGATACCACGAAGAAGACATCCGATATTATCACCAGCCATAGCCTCGTCAAGAAGCTTGTGGAACATCTCGATACCTGTTGCAACAGATGTCTGAACAGAATCAGAGATTCCAAGGATCTCAACCGGATCGTTAACGTGAAGTGTACCACGCTCTACTCTACCAGTTGCTACAGTTCCACGTCCGGAGATTGTGAATACATCCTCTACAGGCATAAGGAACGGCTTATCTGTGTCACGCTCCGGTGTCGGGATGTGCTCATCAACTGTAGCAAGAAGGTTCATGATGCAATCGCCCCACTCACCGTTCGGATCCTCAAGTGCCTTAAGAGCAGATCCACGAACGATCGGAGTATCCTCGAATCCGTACTCGTCAAGAAGCTCGGAAACCTCCATCTCTACGAGCTCAATAAGCTCATCATCGTCTACCATATCGCATTTGTTAAGGAATACAACCATGGCCGGAACACCTACCTGACGAGCAAGAAGAACGTGCTCACGAGTCTGTGCCATAACACCATCAGTAGCAGCTACAACGAGGATAGCACCATCCATCTGAGCAGCTCCTGTGATCATGTTCTTAACGTAGTCAGCGTGTCCAGGGCAGTCTACGTGTGCGTAGTGACGTGCCTCTGTCTCGTACTCTACGTGAGCTGTGTTGATAGTGATTCCACGCTCTCTCTCTTCCGGAGCCTTATCGATGTTAGCGAAATCTACGATCTGGTTCTCATCTGTAGGCATTCTTGTTGCGAGAGTCATTGTAATAGCAGCTGTAAGAGTTGTTTTACCATGGTCTACGTGTCCGATGGTACCAATATTACAATGCGGTTTGGTTCTTTCAAATTTTGCTTTTGCCATTTTTGTAACTTCCTCCTTAAATGTACACAGGTCTTATGACCTACGTATTAACTTTTTAGAAAAATCTGCTAAAGTTGATTATACTGAATTTCAGTATTCTTTGCAAGTGTATTTCTATTACAAGACAGTCAGCAGAAGCTGACTATCCCGGTTATTATATTTGTTATTATTTTGCCTTGTCAGACAGTACCTTATCCTGAACGTTCTTCGGAACTTTCTCATAGTGATCGAAGAACATGGAGTAGTTTCCACGTCCCTGAGTCTTGGAACGAAGGTCTGTGGAGTAACCGAACATCTCGGAAAGCGGAACGAGTCCACGTACCATCTTACCGCCGCCGACGTCATCCATACCCTCTACACGGCCACGACGGGAGTTTATATCACCGATAACGTCACCCATGTACTCTTCCGGTGTAGAAACCTCAACCTTCATGATCGGCTCGAGAAGAACCGGCTCGCCCTTCTCCATTGCCTGCTTGAATCCCATGGATCCTGCAATGTGGAATGCCATCTCAGAAGAGTCGACCTCATGATAAGAACCATCGTATACTTCAGCCTGTACACCAACTACCGGGAATCCGCCGAGGATACCAGCTTTCATAGCATCCTGGATACCGGAATCTACAGACGGGATGTACTCCTTCGGAATAGCACCACCTGTTACGCTGTTGATGAACTTGTATGTCTCCTCGCCGTTTGCATCCATAGGAGTGAACTTGATCTTTGCATGACCGTACTGTCCACGTCCACCGGACTGACGAGCGTATTTGCTGTCGATATCGGAAGCTTTGGAGATTGTCTCCTTGTAAGCAACCTGCGGAGCACCAACGTTAGCTTCAACGTTGAACTCACGAAGCAGACGGTCAACGATGATCTCAAGGTGAAGCTCACCCATACCAGCGATGATTGTCTGACCAGTCTCCTGGTTTGTATGTGCACGGAAGGTAGGATCCTCCTCGGCAAGTTTAGCAAGGGCGTCAGCAAGCTTGCCCTGTCCTGCTTTTGTCTTCGGCTCGATCGCGAGCTCGATAACCGGATCCGGGAACTCCATGGACTCGAGGATTACCGGGTGCTGCTCGTCGCAGATTGTATCTCCTGTTGCAGAGAACTTGAATCCGATCGCAGCTGCGATATCTCCGGAGTAAACCTTGGAAAGCTCCTGTCTCTTGTTTGCGTGCATCTGAAGGATACGTCCTACACGCTCCTTCTTCTGTTTTGTAGAGTTCAGTACGTAAGAACCGGAGTTCAGTGTACCGGAGTAAACTCTGAAGTAAGCCAGACGACCTACGAACGGATCAGATACAATCTTGAATACGAGAGCGGAGAAAGGCTCTTCGTCAGAAGACTTACGAGTCATCTCGTTTCCTTCCATATCTGTACCCTGGATGTCCGGAACGTCTACAGGTGCCGGCATGAAGTCTACTACTGCATCCAGAAGTTTCTGGATACCTTTGTTCTGATGTGCGGATCCGCAAAGTACCGGAACGGCTTTGTTCTCGATTGTACCTTTACGAAGTGCAGCCTTGAGCTGCTCAACGCTCGGCTCCTCGCCGTCGAGGTACATCATCATCAGATCGTCATCAAGGTCGCAGATCTTCTCAACAAGCTCGGCATGAGCGATTTCGCACTCATCCTTCATATCCTCAGGGATATCTGTGATTGTGATATCCTCACCGGTCTTGTCATTGTAGATGTAAGCTTTCATCTCAAAAAGATCTACAATACCCTGGAAGTAATCCTCTTTACCGATCGGTCTCTCAAGAACTACCGGGTTCTTACCCAGCTTGGAAACGATCTCGGATACGGTGTTATCGAAGTTAGCACCGAGGATATCCATTTTGTTTACGAATGCCATACGAGGAACGCTGTAGGTATCAGCCTGACGCCATACGTTCTCGGACTGCGGCTCTACACCACCCTTGGCATCGAATACACCTACGGCACCATCGAGTACTCGAAGGGAACGCTCAACCTCTACAGTGAAGTCTACGTGTCCAGGTGTATCGATGATGTTGATACGATGCTCAAGTGCCTTCGGGTCAGCCTTTGCCTGGTTCTGATGTCTCCAGTGGCATGTAGTAGCAGCAGATGTGATTGTGATACCACGCTCCTGCTCCTGCTCCATCCAGTCCATGGTAGCTGTTCCTTCATATGTCTCACCGATCTTGTAGTTAACACCGGTGTAGTACAGGATACGCTCTGTCAGAGTTGTTTTTCCTGCATCGATATGCGCCATGATACCGATATTTCTGGTTTGCTCAAGTGGGTATTCTCTTCCTTCAGCCAACAGAGTGTCCTCCTTAGAATCTGTAATGAGCAAATGCCTTATTGGCCTCTGCCATCTTATGCATATCTTCTTTACGTTTTACAGAAGCGCCTGTGTTGTTCATAGCGTCAAGAAGCTCGTTTGCAAGTCTGTCTGCCATTGTCTTCTCGCTTCTCTTACGGGAGAACATTGTCAGCCAACGAAGTCCCAGAGCCTGACGTCTCTCCGGCTTAACCTCAACCGGAACCTGATAGGTAGCACCACCGATACGGCGAGCCTTAACCTCAAGCTGCGGCATGATGTTGTTCATTGCTTCTTCAAAACATTCAACAGCTGGTTTTCCAGCTTTCTCTTCTACTTTAGCAAATGCGCCATAAACGATCTTCTGAGCGGTTCCTTTTTTACCGTCCAGCATGATGCTGTTAACAAGCTTGGTAACAACTTTGTTGTTGTATACCGGATCTGCTAAAACATCTCTTTTCTGAGTATGTCCTTTACGTGGCACGATACTTCCCTCCTTAATCATTTAACGATTAGATCTCAGGTACTCACATTTGGTATGGTACGAATGTGTCTGCACCGGTAATTTTTCTATCAACCCGCAGCCGTGGGGGTCTTCGAAATACCGTTACACATAACCATAAAACTTTAGTGAGATAATTGAATTCTTATCTTATCTACAGTTATTACTTTTTCGGTCTCTTAGCACCGTATTTAGAACGGGCCTGTTTTCTGTTAGCTACACCTGCAGTATCGAGAGTACCACGGATGATGTGATATCTTGTACCTGGCAGATCCTTAACTCTTCCTCCACGGATAAGTACTACGCTGTGCTCCTGAAGGTTGTGTCCCTCACCCGGGATATAGCTTGTTACCTCGATTCCGTTAGAAAGACGTACTCTGGCGATTTTACGAAGAGCAGAGTTCGGCTTCTTAGGAGTTGCTGTTTTAACGGCTGTACAAACACCACGTTTCTGCGGAGAAGACTGCTCTACAGCTTTCTTCTTCAGGGAGTTGAATGTTCTCTGAAGAGCCGGTGCTGTAGACTTCTTTGCAGATGTCTGACGGCCTTTTCTAACTAACTGGTTAAATGTAGGCATTCCTTATGATCCTCCTTGTTTTTCTTACGGCTGCTAATAATCATTAATCTGTCGTGTCATATCCGGGTATTTCTGTACCCGTAAACTACGGCACGCTGATCTATTATATCTTTCCGAACAAAAAATGTCAACAACTGCACGAAGAATTCGCCTGTGATCAGAAGCGAAAATATATCACGCAAAACTGAAGTTTCTTTCACCACCGTTCTCAGCCGGACAGATTCCTCCTGCGCGCCGCCATTCTGGTCATATATTATAGGTGCAAACTGGCAATTCATATATAACCACTTTTCTTTTATAATTTCCTCATACACATGACCGCAGCTACAGGCCGACCGGGTCTGCAGGTTATTATTTCCTATATGAAAGGGGTTTCTTATGCAATCCAGGCTCTCTGCAAAAACACTTGCTTCCGCTGCCATGTTCGCAGCCCTTACATTTCTCGCAACATCTGTCCTGAAAATACCGACACCGACGCTCGGCTACATCCACATCGGCGATGCCTTCGTCCTTCTGTCCGGCGTTCTCTTCGGCCCTCTCACCGGAGGACTCTCGGCCGGTCTCGGCTCCGCTCTGGCAGATTTGCTCGGAGGCTATGTCATCTGGGCTCCGTTTACATTCGTTGTAAAATTCCTGACTGCCTTTACAGCAGCCCTTGTCTTCCGCTTCATCACCTCACGTACCGGCGGAAAACACTCCGATATCCTTCCGATGATTCTCGCCGGTTTTGCAGGTGAGACAGTAATGGTCATCGGCTACCTGCTCACAAATATTGTCATTGTCACGGCCACTGGCGGATCCTTCTCTTCCGCTTCGCTGGCGGCAGCTGCGATTTCTTCCGTAGCGGAGATTCCGTTCAATCTGGTGCAGGGGCTTACCGGTATCATCATAGGAACGACGATTCAGCCGATTTTCCGACATCTGGCACCGAATGTGACTGCGACAGCATGATGTACAATATTCATCAGCAATAAAAACAGAAATGATTTTAGCGGCCATGAAAGTATACGAAACTCACATGGCCGCTTTCACTATCCTCAATAATCCACTTTGATCAGACACAATCCCTGTGCCGGTGCTGTCGGTCCGGCCAGTTTTCTGTCTCTTGCCTCAATCAGCTCCGCGATACTCTCCGGTGTTCTCTTCCCATACCCGACTTCCAGAAGCGTCCCCGCAATGATCCTGACCATGTTCTGCAGGAAGCCGCTGCCATGGATATACATCCGGATATAGGGACCGCGAATCTTGAATTCGATGGAATCCACCAGCCGCACCGTGGATTTCTTCATGTGCGAGTTGCCGCAAAAGCTCTTGAAATCGCGCATCCCGACGATTTCCTCCGCAGCTCTCCTCATGCGGTCCACATTGGGTCTCTTGTCCAGAACTGTCACGTATTTCCGGTCAAAGGTCGGACGGACGCCTCCATCTGCATACCAGAAACTGTAGCAGTAGGTTTTTCCCTTCGCTTTGAAACGGCTGTGGAATCGATCCGCGCAGACTTTCAACTCATTGACGCTGATGTCCTCCGGGAGGAAACGGTTCATATAGGTCTGTATTTCTTCTTCCGACATTCTCGTATCCAGAAGAACATTGGCGATCATCTCTTTCGCATGTACGCCAGCGTCCGTTCTTCCGGCGCCGATCACGGTCACCGGCTGATCTTCCGGAGCTCCCACCATCCGGCTCAACACCGTCTCCAGTTTTCCCTGAATGGTCATTTCCTGTTTGGGCTGATGCTCCCAGCCGTAGAAGCGGGTGCCGTCATAGCTGATTTTCATCTTATAATTCTTTTTCACTAATTCTTATCTCCGGTTTCTCTTTTGCGCATCCGACTTGTCTTTCTCAGTAATTCATTATACTGAAAAAACGAACAGTTACAACCTTTAGAGGATGCGGAGCGTTTTGTGTTATAGAAATTCCGGAGGAATTTCCTATAACACGAGAAAAAACGGCCGGAATGCAATCCGACCGTTTTTTTCCGGAAGTCCCCTGACAGAACTTCTCTTCTATATTATATGTGCTTTCCGCACTTCTCAAACATTCTTTGTCGCAATGACATCGACACCGGTGCCGGCTACATCGTGAACGATGACCTGGCCGATCTTTACGGGTGCCTGTACAACGACTCCCTTCAGCGCTTCCATGCAGGCTTCGATTTTATCCTTCGGGATATCCTGTGCTGTCTTTACCGACACGACGCGGATCGATCCGCCTTCCACACGGACGGTGGATGTCACGATACGGGTCGGATTTGTCACTTCTTTGTGGGCATAGACATCGCCTCGTTTACAGGTGTTGCCCGTCACGCTGAGAACTTCGCCGTTCTCCATCTCCACGTGAAGCTGGCAGCCCATCGGACATCCGATACAGGTAAGCTCTCTCTCCATTTTACGCCTCCTCCAGACAGATTCGGATTTCCGTCAGATTCGGAACCTCCGCCAGCTCTGTCTTTTTCAATACAATCTGCTCCATTTCGCCCGGAGCAGCGATCTGTTTCTTCTTGTGTGTCACTCTTCTGTCGCCGAGGTATACGGAGATGTAATGATTTCTGTATACATTGTTCACACGGAAACGAACGGTCAGTGTATCCTGCATGCGATCCGGGTCGATTTTCTCCGGCACAGTATAGCTGACACCGAAAGCCGCCTTTACCCGAATCTCTTCGCCACTGCCGGCAGCTCCGTGATTCTTTACATAGGCAGCCGCATTTCGTCCGGCCGCTGCCGCCTCTTCCGATACAAAGTCCACGAGGTCGTGCACGTGAAGAACGTTGCCGCAGGCAAAAATACCTTCCACGTCTGTCTCCAGACTTTCGTTGACAACCGGTCCCTTATGCAGAGGACTTAAAGTTACTCCGGCCTTCGCGGAGAGCTCGTTCTCCGGGATGAGTCCGCAGGAGAGGAGAAGTGTATCGCAGGAATAGTGCTCCTCTGTGCCTGGAATCGGCTTTCCGCATCTGTCCACCTCTGCCAGAGTAATTCCGCTGACGCGCTCCCGACCCTCGATATCAACGACCGTGTGGCTGAGTTTCAGCGGGATGCCGAAATCATCCAGACACTGCACGATATTTCGCTTCAGTCCGCCGGAGTACGGCATCAGTTCCGCGACCACTTTGACCTTCGCGCCCTCCAGTGTCATCCTCCTGGCCATGATCAGTCCGATGTCTCCGGATCCAAGAATCACCACTTCGCGTCCCGGCATCATACCTTCGATGTTCACCAGCCTCTGGGCGGTTCCTGCTGTGTAAATTCCCGCGGGACGGTAACCCGGAATATTCAAAGCTCCGCGCGGACGTTCTCTGCATCCCATTGCCAGGATCACAGCTCCCGCCTGAATGTGGTACAGGCCTTTCTCGCTGCTCATTGCTGTGACAACGCGGTCGGAACTGATGTCCAGAACCATGGTCTGCAGGCGATACTCTATGCCGGCCGCTTCTACCCGATCAATGAATCTCCGGGCGTACTCCGGTCCCGTCAGTTCCTCCTGAAAAGTGTGAAGACCGAAACCATTGTGAATACACTGATTCAGAATGCCACCGAGACGGTCGTCCCTCTCCAGAATGAGAATGCTCTCTTCGCCGCTCTCTTTCGCAGCGGCAGCGGCGGCGAGACCCGCCGGTCCGCCGCCGATAATCACAATATTATACTTTTCCGTCTGCACCATCAGATACCTCCCTGAAGTCCTGCCTTGAAGTCTCCCTTATTATCTCCGACGATCAGTCTGGATTCTCCGCCGGCTTTTGTCACGTCATACATGCTCATATCCGATAATTCTCTCGCGAGGATCTCCATTACTTTCGGAGAACAGAAACCTGCCTGACATCTTCCCATTCCTGCTCTCGTTCTTCTCTTCACTGCATCCAGAGATCTCGCTCCGAGCGGACGGTGAATTGCGTCGAGGATCTCTCCCTCGGAGATGGACTCACATCTGCAGATGATGTTTCCGTAGGCCGGATCAATGCGGATCAGGCCGTTTCTCTCTTCTTCCGTCATCTCTTCCGGATTCAGAACGCCGATTCTCTCCGGATTGAAGTCGTACTTCTCTTCCGGCTTCAGGATCTCACAGATCATCTCAGCCACCATGCATCCGATGGCCGGTCCCGCGGAAAGTCCCGGAGACTCGATTCCTGCGACATCGATAAAGCCCGGTGCCTCCTCAAGCTCGCGAATGATAAAGTCATCCTCGTCTGCGTGAGCGCGGAGTCCCGCGAAGGATGTGATCACTTCACGGAGCGGCACGTTCTTTACAGTATCGGAGGAACGTTTCGCGATCTCGTCCAGTCCCGCTCTTGTTGTGTTCACGCCCTCTTTATTCTCGATATCCTTCGCATTCGGTCCGACAAGAAGATTTCCGTGCACGGTAGGTGTCACCAGCACGCCCTTGCCCATTGCGGTCGGAAGCGCGAAAACAGTGTGCTCCACATGTTTGCCGGCGCTCTTGTCGAGCAGGTAGTACTCACCCTTGCGCGCTGTGATATGAAGCGGCTTGTCACTGACCATGTTGTGGATCGAATCCGCGTATACGCCTGCGGCGTTGACAACGGTGCGTGTCTCCAGATCGCCTCTGGAGGTCTCTACCAGATAGCCGTTCTCTGTGCGGCGGATATTCTCAACCTTTGTGTTCACACGGAACTCCGCTCCGTTCATAGCCGCGTTCTCGGCAAAACCGATGGTCATGCCGAACGGACATACAATTCCGGAGGTCGGCGCGTAGAGCGCAGCCTCGGCTCCGTCCGCAATATTCGGCTCCATCTCTCGAAGCTCATCTTTTTCAATGATGCGGAGTCCCTCGACTCCGTTTGTTTTTCCACGCTCCAGCAGTTCTTCAAGTCCCTGTCTGTCTCCACCCTCCGGACATACAACAAGCGCTCCGTTGTTGATGTATGAAAAATCAAGCTCTTCCGACAGCCATTTCATCATCTTGCTGCCTTCCACGTTCAGTTTCGCCTTGAGAGTACCGGGCTTGGCATCAAAACCTGCGTGCACAATCGCGCTGTTCGCCTTTGAAGTTCCACAGCACACATCTTCCGCCTTCTCTACTACACAGATCTTAAGATCAAAACGTGAAAGTTCTCTTGCAGCAGCACATCCGGAAATACCAGCTCCGATAATCACAACATCATACATTTTTGCCTCCCTTGCCGCCTCGCTTGCGCGGCTACATACCAAATTATTCTCCATTATTCGCGAGAAAATACGTCTGCATTCAGCAGTCGTAACAATCACCTGCCGTCCGGCTCTCCAATTCCTGACGGTCTGTGATCTTAACATGGTGTTTTTGCCGTCCACCCCTGAACGGTTTTTATGTCAATCACTTCCTGCGATAGCCATACCCACAAAAGAACCGATCCCGAACTCACATCCCACATGAGTCTGCCGAGAAAACCTGAAAATTTAGCTGAGAAAAAATAGAGAATATGACATCGATCCACATCCCTGCGGCCCCATGCACATCCTCCGTTCTCTCTGCACTCCGGTCATCGATTTAGCATAATCTTACATCCTGGTTAGCTGTAAGTCAATAATCATGTGACCATTTTTATCAATTTTTTGGTTTTTTTCCGTCTGATTTTTGTTCTATTTAACCAAAAACTACATCTTTTTTGTTTTGTTTCAGAATATTGTTTTTTAATATTTTCTTTTATCAGAATGTTCCAAATCTTCTTTTCGTATAAAAAATCCGCACAGGGAAACGTCTGCTTTTTATCGCGTTTCCCTGTGCGGATTTTTTATATCAGATTATTTCTTTGGCAAAACTTCAGACTGCTCTCCCCATCCCGTCGTGACCGTTTGGAACCGCAAAACGGAGAAGCTCCCAGCGAGAACACACGTTCAGCTTTCGATAGATGTTCTGCAGGTGTTTCTGAAGGGTGTGCTCCTTGATTGAGAGCTCATCACAGATCTCAAGATTGGATTTTGCGAGGAAGATCAGCGTCAGGATCTCGGTCTCCTTCGGCGTCATATGCACCTTCGCTTTGATCTCTTCGATGGTTCCGCTGACGGAGTCAATGGTCTGATTCTGTCTGCAGTGTTTGTAGAAGACCTTGCTGAGATGTTTGCTGAGCGCCTTGAGGAGATAGACGTCCTCATCCGCGAACGCCCCCGCCTCTGTCGTCCGATAGAGGGAAATCACTGCGATCAGCTCATGCTTGTTTGTAATGGCCAGCTGGAGGGTGTCGTAGATGTCGTATTTCTCATAGCAATCCTTGTAATACGGCGCACAGAGACGCTCCTCTTCCGCGCAGATGCCGCTTCTCCGGATCGCCCCCGCCTTTTCCGCAAGATTCATCATGATTGTCAGCTCTTCCGGATATTTCTTGATCAGCATCTCCTCCGCCTCCATGAACTCGCTCGGCTCACAGTAAAACTCGGCGATCGCGATCTGTTCCGCGTTTTTTCTGCTTCCACCCTCTGTGATCAGGATGCTGGCGTACTGATGAGGAATCATCTGCTGAAGATGTGAAAGAAGCTCTTCCTTTACCCCGTTGAAATCAGATGCTGTGTAAATCGCATAAAGCAGACTGTCATAAATCAAGAAATTATCCATAGTGAGTACCTCCTTTATATAAACCGCAGACTTCCGTTTTTTCCCAAAAACGCAAAAAAAGAGGCACTTCCCCAAAGGGAAATGCCTCTTTGCATTTAACATACGTAAATACTAACATAAGAAATCCGTGATTTCCAGTGTTTTTTGAAATTTTCTACTTATTTTTCACTACTTTTTCCCTGTACCGTTGCACGCCTTGCGGATCTCCTCCACAACAATCTGCAGTGCCCTGATTCTCGCGTACTTCTTGTCCACCGACTCCAGGATATGCCACGGGGCAAACTCCGTGCTCGTCTTCTGAATCATTTCGTTGACAGCCACGTCGTAGGCGTCCCACTTCTCCCGGTTCCGCCAGTCCTCATCGGTGATCTTCCACTGTTTCTCCGGTGTGCTCTCTCTGTCCTTAAATCTCGCGAGCTGCGTATCCTTGTCGATCTGCACCCAGAATTTGATGATCACCGCTCCCCAGTCGCTGAGTTCTTTCTCAAATTCATTGATCTCGTTATATGCTCTCTGCCAGTCGTTTTCGGAGCAGAAGCCCTCCAGCCGCTCCACCATGACTCTGCCGTACCAGGTGCGGTCAAAAATCGAGATGTGACCGGTCTTCGGCAGCCTTGTCCAAAAGCGCCAGAGGAAATGTCTGGCTTTTTCATGAGGCTCAGGGCTTGCAATCGGCTCAACCACAAAGCCTCTCGGATCCAGAGCGCCTGTGATCCGCTTGATATTGCCTCCCTTTCCGGCGGCATCCCAGCCCTCGTAGGCGATGATCACCGGAATTTTCTTCCGGTAGAGCTTGTTGTGAAGCTGTCGCAGTTCCCTCTGTAATTCCTCCAGCTGCCCCCTGTAGTCCTCGTCGGTCATTTTCTTGTCCGCAAGGCTGATCTCCGAAAGCTTCGGCATCTGTTTCAGAGGAAAAGTGTTCTGCAGAATCGGCACAGACAGCGCCACGTTCCGAAGCGCCGTCTCGATTCCCTGATTCAGAAACTGAAGTACCTGCAGCTCCGCCCACTTCTTGTCCTTTGCGTCGATGATATACCAGGGCGCGATGGAGCGGTTCGTATCCTCCAGATAGCGGTCGTACACCTCCAGACAGTCGTCGTAGTGCTTATTCTCCCACTTGTCGTGATCGTTCACTCTCCACTTCGTGTCCTTCTCGTCATGGAGTGCCGAGAGCCTCTTCTTCTGTTCCTTCCGGCTGATCTGGAAGAAGAACTTCAGGATCAGGTACCCGTTGTCGTGCAGCGAGCGCTCCGTTGTGTTGATACTGTCGATCCTCTGTTTGTAGAGTTTCTCATCAACCGTTCCCTGAAGGACTCCGGAGGTAACCTCATTCATCCAGTAAGTGTCAAAAAAGGTAAATTTCCCGGCCTCGGGAATTTCCATCAGATACCGGTAAAGAAACGGATATCTCTTTTCCTCCGCCGACGGCTCCGCCTGCATGGTCTTTACTTTAAAAAAACGCGGGTCGATGTTCCGGATAACTTTTCCGATCATGCTTCCCTTGCCGGCAGCTCCCCAGCCTTCAAAAATCAGCATCACGGGAAGCTTTGCGTCCTTGATCTTCATCTGGTAGCCGGCCAGCTTCTCTCTGGCAGTTTTCAGTTCCGCTTTGATTTCTTCTTCGTCAGGCATATTGGCCTTCGCAAAATCCTTTAACATCCCTTATCCTCCCATCTTTCGTTTTTTCTGTTTTTTCTGTTTCTTCTCTATCCTTTCCGTTTCCTTCCGTTCCTGACCGTTCAACAGTTTTTTGAACTTCTCATTACATAAAAGTATAGCACATGTGACGATCCCTCAACCACTTACATTGCGATTATATGCACCATGCACAAAAAAGAATGTCGCTCGCGACATTCTCGCGCCGAGCGCGGATGCGAAGCATCTACTCATCGCGCGAGTGCGCATCCCGGCGGAGCGTTTTTTGTTATGGAAATTCCGAAGGAATTTCCATAACAAAAGCCTTGCGGGATCATTCGATGGAACTCTCCCGGAAGGCTCTGCACGTCTCTTCTATATGAACTTTTTTGATTGCGCACGGGCAATCGCCCGCTGCACTTCCTTACACATTCTCAAATACCGGCCGGTCTGTGTGAAGAACTTTCTCCGGCGTGTAATTCTCATATGTCGGCATTCTGTGGATCTGACTGTTCCAGATTCTCTCCGCAACCGGAGCCCATTCCTTCGCGTAATCGTCGCATTTCTCACAGAGTTCTTCCGCGGATTCCGGCGCCTCCTCATTCGTCTGATGCGCTCCGCTCTTCTCCACCATCTCGCGAAGCAGCTGCGGGTTCTCCAGCATCGGACACGGGCGGAGATGATTGCGGTTGAACGGCTGTCCCTCATGATAGGCCATGAACAGCGGACTCTGCAGCATCTCCAGAACGGAGTTCTCGTGAATGTTTGTATTCGAATAATGTATGAACACACACGGCTCCGCGTCACCGCTGGAATTGATGTGGAAGTAATTTCTTCCTCCCGCGATACAGCCGCCGACAAATTCACCGTCATTCTGGAAGTCCATCGGATAGAAGGAAATTCCGCTCTCAGCCGAACGCACGTAGCGGATTCTCTCGAGCATATACGCTCTCTGCTCCGGTGTCGGAAGCAGAGATGGCACGGCATTCCGGCCGGTCGGCATATAGTGGAAATAGAAACCGAACTTCGCGCCTTTTTCCTCCAACAGTCTGAAGAAATCGTCGCTGGTCACGGCCTCGATATTCGCGCTCGTGTAGCAGATGGATGTTCCGAAGAGAACGCCGTGTTTTTTCAGGATATCCATGGCTTTCATAACCGCCGCATAGTGACCGTCTCCGCGGCGGGCGTCGTTGGTATCCGGCGTACCCTCAATCGAGAGGAAAAACGTCATATTTCCGAGACGGGCAACCTCCGCGGCGAGCGCATCGTCAATCAGCGTTGAGTTGGAGAACGCGGCAAAATAGCAGTCCCTGTGTTTCTCCATCAGTTTCAGAATGTCTTTCTTTCTGACCATCGGCTCTCCGCCGGTCATCAGATACAGATACACGCCGAGTTCTTTTCCCTCTGTGACAATCTTGTCCATATCCTCGAACGAAAGGTTGTTCTTGTGTCCGTAGGTTCCGGACCAGCAACCCTCGCAGTGCATGTTGCACGCGGACGTCGGGTCAAAAAGAATCAGCCAGGGAATATTGCATTTATATTTCACGCGGTTTTCCCGGATCATTTTTGTTCCGCGAAGGAACGCCTCATATCCGAGATTCAGCAGTGTCATTTTCGCAAACCGAGGATCTGTCTCCTCGATGATTTCATCTATGAACTTAAACCAGCGATTCTCCGGATCTTCCGCAGCCTTGCGCACAGCCTCAACCTTATCCGGCGTAAAAGCTTTTCCGTAGAATTTCTGAGCCATACTCACAATTTTTAAATAGAACTGCCGCTTATCGGAACAGTTTTTTACATTTTTCAGCATACCGTCGACAAGAACCTCAACTGCTTTCCGCTCAGCGGCGTGCTTGACATACCCAAGTGTAGAAGCCATTACTCCCTCCTCATTTCCTATACCATGTGATTATAGTCTTTTCTTCCGGCAACGTCCATAGTTCGGGCGCACAATTCGTCCAAAAAATACTATATTTTTTATAAATTTTCAGCTTTTAAATGTTCTTTTTTGTTTAATAATACCAATAGATTTATTTTTCCGTCTATTAATCACACGAGGTCGAACACTCTACTCATAATTACCACCTTGCGATGGTTTTTTCGCTGTCTTATAATATATTATCAATTTTAATTTAGATAATAAGGGGATAAAGATATGTGCGGAATCTGTGGTTTTACCGGAACCGACTACGATCAGCATTCTGTTCTCACTTCGATGATGAACAGAATCATTCACCGCGGACCTGACGGAAGCGGACAATACATCGACGATCACATTGCAATCGGCCATCGCCGTCTGTCGATCATCGATCTGACGGACGCCGGCATTCAGCCGATGTACAACGAAGACCGCTCCATCGTGTGCACTTTTAACGGGGAGATCTACAACTACAAAGAGCTGAAAAAGGAACTTCTCGAAAAAGGACACGTCTTCTACAGCAGCTCGGACACGGAGGTTCTGATCCACGGCTATGAAGAGTGGGGAGAGAGTATGCTTGACCGTCTGCGCGGCATGTTCACCTTCGTCCTCTGGAACAAAAATACGAAGGAACTCTTTGCTGCCCGCGATATGTTCGGAATCAAGCCGTTCTATTACGCCCGGATCAACGGGAATCTGCTCTGGGGTTCGGAGATCAAGAGCCTTCTGGAATACCCGGGCTACCACAGAGAAGTTAATCTGGAAGCTCTGGAACAGTATCTCTCCTTTGAATACTCAGTTCTCCCGGAGACTTTTTTCAAAGGGATCTTCAAACTGATGCCCGGCCACTACATGAAGTGGAAGGACGGTCAGATGACCATCACCCGGTATTTCGATCCGATGCTGACGCCGTCCAAAGAGCCGGTGGATCACAGGAAACTCATCGAACAGATCGACGAGACCATGCAGGACTCCATCCGCTACCACATGGTCAGCGACGTGGAGGTCGCCTCCCTTCTGTCCAGCGGCGTCGACTCCAGCTACGTGGCCACACAGTTCCACGGCGCGAAGACCTATACCGTAGGTTTCGATTACGAGACTTACAATGAGATCCCCTACGCGCAGGAGCTCTCTAAAACCCTCGGGATCGAGAACAAGAGCAAAGTCATCTCCACTGAGGAATACTGGGCAGAACTCCCGAGAATCCAGTACTATATGGACGAGCCGCTCGCCGACGCGTCAGCCTCTGCCCTCTACTTTGTAGACCGTGAGGCTGCAAAGGACGTCAAGGTTATTCTCTCCGGCGAGGGCTCCGATGAGCTCTTCGGCGGCTATGTCATCTACCACGAACCGATGTCTCTGGCCGGCTACCAGAAGCTCCCGAAGAAAGTCCGCAAGGCGATGGCTTCCCTTGTCAGCATCCTTCCGGGGCATCCGAAGGGCAAGGGCTTCCTTCTCCGCGGATCCCGCGACGTCCAGGAGCGCTTCATCGGAAACGCGAATGTCTACGACATGAAACTCCGGAACAAGGTTCTGCGCTATCCGTCGGGCAATTCCGAGCCCTGGCGGCTGACAGCTCCGTTCTACAAGAAGGCAGAGGGCCTTTCCGACACCGAAAAAATGCAGTACATCGACCTCAACTTCTGGCTGGTCGGCGACATTCTGCTGAAGGCCGACAAGATGAGCATGGCGCATTCCATCGAGAGCCGCGTGCCGTTCCTGGATCGCAAGGTCTACGAACTTGCAAAAAATATCCCGCTCCACGAGAAGGTTACGGACACAAACACGAAGGTATGCTTCCGAAAGGCCGCTCACAAATACCTGTCCGCCGCACAGGCCAAAAAGAAAAAACTCGGCTTCCCGGTTCCGATCCGCGTATGGCTGAGAACAGACAAATACTACAACATCGTGAAGAAGGAGTTCACCAGCGAGATCGCCGGGAAATTCTTCCACACCGGGGAACTTGTAAAAATCCTCGATAAGCACAAAGCAGGCAAAGAAGATTACGCCCGTCACATCTGGGTGGTTTACATGTTCCTTCTCTGGTACAAACAGTACTTTACCGAGGACGGCTGCAGCGTGACGATCGAAGATGAGCTTCGCTTTGAGAAACTTCGAAAGAACAACCGAAACGCAACCATGAACAACGCTTAGATCTGCGTCCGCGTGCGCATCCCGCAGAGCGTTTTGTGAGATAGAACTTCCGCAGGAAGCTCTATCTCACAGAAAGACCGGAACATCAGCGCCCGAAGGACGCCGGTGTTCCGGTCTTTCTCATTTGTATTCTTCTATTCCTCTCAAATGAGATCGGCAATCAGATGATCGATCTCATCCATCTTCTGTGTAGGCTCAAATCTGGCAACGACTTTTCCGCTCCGGTCTACGACGAATTTTGTGAAATTCCATTTGATGTCCGGCGTATGCTGATAGTTGCTGTCAATTTTCTTAAGCATCGCGTTCATCATGAGCGCCTTCGGTCCCTTTCCAAATCCCCTGAATCCCTGCTGACTCTTCAGATACTCATACAGCGGAAGCTGATTCTCGCCGTTGACGTCTGATTTCTTCATCTGGGGGAACTGTGTGTTGTACTTCAGTGTACAGAACTCATGGATCTCCTCGTCAGTTCCCGGCGTCTGCCCGGCAAACTGATTGCAGGGAACATCAATGATCTCAAGTCCCTTGTCATGGTATTTCTCATACATAGACTCCAGATCCTTGTACTGTGGTGTGAAACCGCAGCCGGTTGCCGTGTTGACAACGATGACAACCTTTCCCTCATACTGCTTCATGGATACTTCTTCACCATCCGGTGCGAGTACTGAATAATCATAAAATTCCGCCATGTTATGGACCTCCTTTTTAAACGCAGTCTCTACAATATTTATCGACCACACCCGCCGGTATATTTGAAACGTTTTTTCTTCGGTGTGGCAGAATCGCGTCAGCGATCCTTCTGATCTGCGGGCCCGGCATCCCGCGGAGCGTCGTGTGTCACAGAAACTCTGAGGGAATTTCCTGTAACACACAAAGACAGCTGAGTTTTCATCGTATATCTTCCCTCGATGTCCCTCTCAGCTGTCTCATTTCCCCG
Source organism: [Eubacterium] cellulosolvens LD2006 (assembly GCF_000621585.1). Lineage (GTDB taxonomy): Bacteria > Bacillota > Clostridia > Lachnospirales > Lachnospiraceae > Bilifractor > Bilifractor cellulosolvens. The sequence continues at coordinate 30,474 of NZ_JHXY01000024.1, forward strand.
ATAGATTTCTTCTGTATGCTTTTACCCGGCGTTCTCCTTGATGTAGGCGCAGGCTGCCAGCGCAGCGATTGCACCGTCCGCCGCCGCCGTCGTCAGCTGACGAACGGTCTTCGTCCTGCAGTCTCCGGCTGTAAAAATGCCGGGCGTTCTTGTCCTGCAGTCTTCCCCTGCCTCCACATAGCCGGCCGGTGCCAGATCGACCAGATTCTCAAAGGCACGGTTATCCGGCACCTGTCCGATCGCGACAAAGAGTCCGGATACTTCCAGTGTTCTCTTCTCACCGGTATTCTTGTCCGTAACCACGACAGCGGTCAGGTGTCCGTCTCCGACAAGTTCTGTCACAGTGCTGTTCAGGACAAACTCGACATTTTCTCTTTTCTTCAAGCGGAGAACATCCGCCTCGTCGGCTCTGAACTCATCTCTTCTGTGAATGACATAAACCTTCTCACAGAGATCCGCCAGATATTCCGCGTCCTCAATCGCTGTATTTCCGCCTCCGTTTACGGCCACTGTCTGTCCCTTGAAAAAGGAACCGTCACAGGTCGCACAGTAAGAGACGCCGTTTCCGGTCAGCTCCTCCTCTCTCTCGATTCCGAGGGGACGGTTTTTCGCACCGGTTGCGAGAATCACCGCCTTGCAGTGGTACTCTCTTTTTTTCGTCTCAACGATCTTTTCACCGTTTTCTTCACGGATACCAAGTGCTCTTTCATAGCGGAATTTCGCACCGAGATCAACCGCCTGATTATACAGGCCTGTCGCAAAGTCAAATCCGGATACGTGCGCCAGTCCCGGATAATTCTCAATATCCGGCGTATTCACAATCTGTCCGCCATATGCCTTTGCCTCGAGAACAGTTGCGCTCATTCCCGCGCGAACCGCGTAGATTGCAGCAGTCAGTCCTGCTGTTCCGCCTCCGATCATGACGATGTCCGTATCTACTCTCTTTTTTTCGTCTGCCATATTCTTTTCTCCGTTTTATTTATAGGTAACCGAAATTAGATTGCGTAAAATTTAATTTGAATATAGCAGAGTTTTCCGCGTCTGTCAAGAGCGTTTAACCCACTTTATCGATGGGTTTTTCGCGTATTTTCTCAGAACAGCCATAATTCATCGCCGTCGCGGATCCCGCTCTCCGACACCGGATCCGGATCCGCGAGAACTACTTCCAGCCTCCGGTCATAAAGCCGGAGCTCCTCCGTTTCTCCGCAGAAACGGATCTTTTTCCACCGGCAGACTTCTTCTGTGATCTCCTGTTTCAATTGCGCCACCGAGAGTCTGTCCTCATTTTCGATTCGAAAATCAAAACATTCCCTGATATCGGGAATGTCCACAGATACCAGCATCATTTTTCTTCCTCTTCCGTATTTCCGGATTTACGCAGACAGCCATTTGTGCACAAGAGAGCGTATCCCGGAGGTCATTTTCCACAATCCTCCGAGAAAGCCGCCGGTTCCTCCTTTCCTTCCCGCAGCCTCCTGTTCTCCGACAGAGATCTGACGCTGAAACGGATAGTCGGGGCAGAAGGTATAGCTGCCGTCCGCCGCTTTTTCATCCGTGTCGATCCTGTTCCCCGCCAGATCCGTGGCCGTGATCCGGATGTGATGCTCGCCCTCCTTTAAGGTAAATTCCGTCTTGCAGGAATTCTTCCCGTCAATATTCTTCTCCTCGCGGACAAGCCGGTCATCCGCATATATTCTGATGTTTCGAAGTCCCACTGCGTCGGAGACTTCCACATGAACCTTTCCGTCTTCTTTGATCTGCCGCTTTTCCAGGCCCTCCACAACATCGATCACCGGCGCGGTCCGATCCACACAAAAGCGGATGCGTCTTGCTCCCGGTCGAAGACTGTCCTGCTGATTTCCGGATCCGTCTCTGGAGGAAATGACCAGCTGATAGATCCCCTCTTTTCGGAAGTTTTTCCCCGAAATCAGATAGTCGTATCTGTGCCATCCCCTGAGTCCTCTCGCGAAAAGCGCGCGCTGAACACCCATGTCTCTGACACAGAAACCATCCCCCTTCAGAGGTCTGCCGTCTCTCGTGATTTCCAGCCGGCAGGCATTCATAACAAGAGCACCCGGATTGTACTCGGATAACCGCAGGCTTTTTCCGATCTTTTTCACGACGGCTCCGTCCAGATGCTGCAATCGGTCGCCGAACTCGTAAACAGAACCGAATCTGTTCAGGGAAAACGATACTTTCTTCTCAGCTTCTTTTCCGTCCTCATCCCTGTACTTCACGGAAAGCGTGTAGGCTCCGTCGTTCTCACGGCTCCTCTGCGGATTCTCCAGAACTGTCTCGATCTTTCCGTTTTTTTCACTTCTCCTGACAAAGCTGTCGGTCACATCCTCATTGGCTCCGCCGCTGCCGCTTCTGGTGAGCGTCACTGTACAGTCGCCCCCGTCCTCTCCCGCAAGCTCAAGAACCGACCGGATTTTTCCTCTGTACACCCGGCCATTCACAATTCCCGGAATGACCGTACTCCTTGCACGGTTCTCCGCCGAGCTCTTGCCTCCTGCGGAAGAGACAACTTCTGCTTTCACCATGTGATTACCGGAAGAAGACGCGTCTTTTCCCGGATTCGCGCGATGATCTGCGGAAAGCGGCCAGTCTTTCTCCTGCTTCACAGACAGATCACCGGTAAAGGACGCAGCATTCTCCATATTTCCACCAGTCTCTCCTGCCGCGGAAAGATCTGGCTCTTCATCCGACACATACTCCCGGCGCTGTTCAAGATCCTTCGGATCCATTCCTCCGCACAGAGGATTGTCCGGATACTTGTCCGGAGTATCATTTCCTTCCCCTTTGCCGTTCTCCTCAACATCTTCCGCACGCACACTCTCCGCGGAAATGCCGGAGGTGTCCTCCTGTCCATCGGCTGAAAAACCGGCAGAAGGCACACCGGCAGAAGATGCTTCGGCAGGTACGTCCGGAATCGTGATCAGATAGGATTCCCCGTCCTCCGCCGTAAGATACCAGTACGGATTTTCCTCCATCTCCACTTCAATGGCCGACTGCCCCGGCTCTCTTTTTCTTCCTTCATCCCCTGCAGCGCCCGCATACCGGACATGCAGATAACCGACGGCAATTCTCTCCTGTTCTTCATCCGCAAGCTGCCCGTGCAGCTGCTCCCGGATCATTGCGGTGAGATCCGGATCTTTTTCACCGTATTTTTTCACTGGTTGCAGAGACAGGAAGAGCACCATCCGATCCGCAACCTCCGGTTCAGCGGTTTGCTCTGATAGCTCTTTCGGCTCAGCTCCTGCTCCTCCGTTCCCGCTCTCTTCTTCAACCAGCAGATCGGAAGCTTCCTCCGTTCCTTCATTCTCATTTTTCTCTTCCCCGGCCCCCGCTTCGTTTCCTTCAATGTTCCGGGTTTCACTCTCCGAACCGGCCGCTTCTGTCCCTTTCAGACAATTCGTTGTTCCGGAAAGAGCGGCCGTCACGGATTCATCCCCGTTGTCCTCAGCTGTCCCGACCGCGGACTCTGCCGAGGAACTCTCCCCGTCAACCACTGCAAATCCATCCGGAACATCCGTTGCTTCTTCTGGATTATCACTCCTCTCCACAGAAGACTCCAGCTGCTCATCCGCGCCGGAAACCATTACCGCACAGGGCGCGCAGACCGCTCCTGCCGAAACCACAGAACAGGCGGTCATCACTGCCGCCGCTACCATTTTTCTCTTTTTCACAGCTGCCTCCTTTACTGATGTTTCGCGTTTTTGTACGCTCTCTCCATGTTTTCCTGATAAACGGAAAGATTCTCCAACAGTTCTTTTCTCAGCATTTTCGACTTTTCCCTTACCGGGCAAAGGGACCGCGCACTTTGGATCATCTCCTGATAGAGCTTGCGGACCCTGTTCTTTTCCACGCCTTTCTTTGCCATGTCGAAGCGGAGCGTGTTGAGAATATCCGCCATTTCCGAGAGAATCGTCATCTTCGAATAATCCGCCTCTTCCCCGGACAGTTTCTCAATTTCTTTTCCGCAATGCGCAAGCGCCTTTACAACACGCCGATAATCCTCACCTTGCGGTTCTCGGAGCAAAGACGCGTCGAACATATACCGGATGCAGAAGGAACAGATTGTCTCGTATATTTCCCCTTCCCTCCGCACTTTGTCAGCGGCAGAGCCGCACGAGAGCACGCCTCCAAAAAACGGCTCCGCACGGAGAATACGGATTCTCAGACTGTCGTCTTCTCCTCTGTAACGGTAAAAGTACAGTTTCCCGATCCGGAGAAGAAGCTCCGGATAAAACTTCTGATCCGAAATCCCGCTTCGGTGCACTCTCCAGAACCTGCCGAACACGCGGCTCTCACTGTCCGAGAATTTCCTCTCTTCCAGATAGTTCAACAGACTGTCATAGATTTCTCTCCTGTCCGGATCGACCCGGACGGCTTTCTCCGCCTGCCGGATCGCCTCGTTCACTCCGGTCACCGTGCCGAAATCCAGGAAGTCCCTGTAGCGCTTTTCTTTTTCTCTCCCGGCAGTGTACAGATAGATACTTCCCAGGATCAGAAAGAGTGCAACAGCCATACCGACCGTCACAAGGCAGAGCTTTTTCCGCATCCGGCGCTTTCTCTGCGCCGCTATGCGGCGGTCTGCCTGAAGCAGATCAACCGCCATTCTCCTGCAGTCACGATAGCGCTCGTCCGAATGAAAGGCCGTGGCACGGCGAAGAATTCTCTCCATTGCGCAGGATACTTCTCCGGACGTATCCTTTTGGGAAACTCTCCCGCTCTTTCCCGGCTTCTTCAGAGGCGGATTTCCGGTGAGAAGTTCCCGAAGCGTAATTCCCAGCGAATAAATATCGCTTCTCGCATCCGACTGTCTACGTCCGTGCTGTTCCGGTGCCGCGTATCCGCATGTGCCGAGAATCGACGTGTCCGCATGTTTCCCTGCTCTGTATTCCCTCGCGATTCCAAAATCAATCAGACGAATCTGTCCGTCCGGGGATAGCATGATATTCGAGGGCTTCAGATCCCTGTAAATCACCGGGGGTTTTCTTGTGTGCAGATAGTAAAGGACCCGGCACAATTCGATCGCCCACCGCCGAACTGTCTTCTCAGGCGCCGGACCGTTTTCCTTCAGATACTCCTCCAGCGTGACGCCCTCCACATAGTCCATCACAACATAGAATCGCCCGCCCTCTTCAAATACATCGCGGATTCCGGGAATCATCGGATGCGAGAGTTTCCTCAGAATCTCCGCCTCTTTTTTCAGGGAACACACGGCCAGCATTTCCTGCTCCCCGGCATGGATTTCATTCGCCAAAGGCACTTCCCCGCTCCCGCCGGAGCAGCCGGAAATTTTCTCTTCATTGCCAAACGCTCTGGACTGCTTCACCGCCCATTTCTTCTTCAGAATAAGATCTTCCGCGAGCCACACGCTGGCAGTTCCGCCTTTGCCGATCATTCGGAGAAACCGGTATCTGTTCCCGATAACCTGTCCGTCTTTGCCTGCATCCGCGGCAGAAGGCGTCCTTTGTTTTTCTTCCCTGTACCTTTCCTCAGCCTCCATACGCACACTCTCCAAGTATTCCCTCGCCGGTCGCCCGCGGCCTCAATCCCCCTTTCCTTCGGAGGAAGCGCGGGAAACATTCTGCATTTCCGCCTCATAGATATTTCTGGCCGCAAGTCTCAGTGTTATGATGCACTGCTCGAGATCCTCAAGCCTTCCGAGATATTTCCTTTTCAGCCTGTTCCCCCGTCTTTGATACTGCTCGGCCACAGTCCCCTTCCAGGATACGGAGATTTGAGAGAGTGCGGCTCCGAGATCATCCGTCACGCATCGTTTCATTGCATCGAGCATCGCACTCATGTCCTCCAGCTGTTCGACGGTCTGTCTGTATCTCATCCGGATTTCCGACAGATCCCTCCCCACACTTCTCACCTCCATTCCAAGCAGGGGTTTCGATCAATGTCCGCAAGCGGACTTCGCTCCACCATCCCCTCCATCTTGAGGGGAGTGTAGTGGACGAAAGGCGCACGAGCAGAATCGCGTCAGCAATCTACCCATCTGCGAGCCCCTCATCCCGCCAGGGCAAGTCAGACGCCGTTCTTCTTCTCTCCCGTCGAGAGACCGGACGCCAGCCCGTGCGCCTCCGCCTCGGTCTGTTCGTAAACGTCAGTCATAATCCGTAGCGCCTGCACGGAATCAAAGAGTTTTTTGCAGGTTTTTACCGCAGACGCGCAGCAGTCTTTCCCGCTTTTTCTGCAGGCATCTCCTCCGCTTCCTGTCCAGTAGGCTTTCGAATCCTGAAGGATCTCCTGCATCTTCTGAAAGGTCTTTTCCATTTCCCTGATCTGATCCTCTGCCTCCGAGGCCCGCTCCCTCATGGTTTCCCCGCTCACTTTAAGTCTGAACATTTCTCTCCATAGCCTTTCCGCATGCGCTGTACAGCGCGGCAGCCTGATTCATTCCCATCAGAAACACTTTCATTCTGGTGCAGGAAAACCGAAGTTCCGCAAGTTCCTCGTCTACTTTTCTGCTGTACGCCTCCGAAGCGTCACCTTCCCAGCTCTCTTCCAGCCGTCGAAATCCGGTTCGCAGATCATCCAGATTTTCTTCCGCCTGTTGTGAAATACTGAGAATCCGCTCGATGTCATGTGTCAATTTCTTTACCGATACTTTCATCTTCGCGCCTTTCTTCTCTTCCTCAAACCTGTTGGGAATCGACACCATGTTCCGTCCCATTTCCTGTCCGCCGGATTCGCAGACCACCAGTCCGGTCACACAGTCCCCGAAGCTTCACCGTCAGTGAACCTCGCTCTGCCGGATTGCCGAGGCTGCCTCGGCATTCTGCGCCTCCGCCCGCTCGTAATTCTGTGCCATCTGTTTCAGGTCACTGCTGTGTTCACGGATCATTTTGACCAGTCGCTGAATGTTGCCCTCCATCCCTCTGAGTTTCGCGATGTAAGCGGAAGAGGCCGCCCCCTGCCATGCGCCGGACAGCGCCGTGGCAATATTGATCATTGCGCCAGTCGTCGCCGCAACCTGTTCACCCTCATTCTCAAACTGCGATGCCGTCGTCTGTAATTTCCCGGGTGTCACTTTGATCTGTTCACTCATCAGTAATTCCTCCTTGTCGCAATATCCAGATTCTGACGTTCTGCCGCCTCATACTTGTTTACAATCTCATCCAGCGTGCGGACAAACGTGAGTACTGTTCCGTAAAAGCTCTCCATCTGAAGCGAATCTGCGTGAAAGGCGTTGTGAAACGCGGTTCTGGATGCGCCTTCCCACATGCCGTTCAGGCTGCTTTCCGTCTGTTTGAGTTCCTCCACCTGTTTCCTAAATCTGCTGTTCAGAGCTGCGAGTTCATTGAGCTCGCTTCTGACTTTTCCTGCGCTTACACTGAATTCTCCCATGTACCTGTTCTCCTTTCTTCTCTCTGTTTTCCTGCCGTCAGAATGCCGCCGGACACGCCGCCGATGAGGCAGCAGCCTTTGGTTCCTGTTTTTTCCTGCCGGTCAGAAAGCCTCCTTGCGGTCGGCAAAATCCTTCTCCTCCGCGAGCGCGGTCTGAAACTCCAGCACGCGCCCTTTGCAGACGGTGATCCCTCTTCCCGGCGTATGCTTTTTCGGGTATACATCTATATGCGTCTGCCTCAGCACATCCAGATAACGGACTCTGTCGGTCTGCTCCAGTGAAAATGTCTGACGAAAAAACTCCGACATCCGGAGCGGAATGTCCGAAAAGCCGAAGCCCGCCGCCGAGACTGCAATCATGCTGTTCTGCCTGCCCTCCTCTCTCAGCACATGCATCAGATCATCATCAAAGCGGCTGCCGGTCTGTTCCCTGAAGAAACCGAGATCATCGATCACCAGAATCCCTCCGCAGTTCTGTCTCCATTTCTTCATCCGAAGAAAAACAGCTCTGATCTCTTCCATACCGCTCTCTCTGTCCAGATAGACGTTCACCTGTCTGTGACCGCGAAAAGACGCCAGAGCGGTTCCGCCGTAATTCATCACGATCACCTCCGTCCGCCTCCTCACAGACGGATCATCCTCCTCTGTTTTTTTCCTGTGAAGATCTCTTCCGGGACGCAGCGCCCCGGTCAGAAACGTGTACAGAAACGTACTCTTTCCGCTCCCCGGTCCTCCGCAGACCGCGACTGCCCCGGCCCCGGGATCAATGACAAGCGGCATTTGCCTCTGTTCCTGCGGATCATCCAGAACACCCATAACAATCCCGTCCTCCTCTGTCCGGATATCCGGTATCCAAACCTGTTTTCCGAGCGGTGGAAGCCACAGCGGAGCCGCCGGCGCAATCTTCCCGCTCCTCGCACAGCATACAATTTCATCGATCACCGCATCGATCTGTTTTCTCTGATCCGCCTTCTCCGTCCGCTCCCGGCTCTCCGGCAGTGCGTTCTCGCCGGTCGAAAGGATCAGCCTGACCGATCTTCCCGTTTTTCTTTCCGGGTCGTACTTTTCTTCGCAGTACGCCGACTGAAACATCTCATAGACCTCGTTATTACCCACCTGCAGAATCGCTCTTCCGCAAATACTGATGCCCGAGGCGTCCGGACTTCTGAGCATATCCATACTATCCTGCCGGCTCTGTACCCTCAGACAGATCCGGAAGTGACTGTTGCTCCAGATGTTTTCGCTCACCGTTCCGGACGGCTTCTGCGTTGCGAGGATCAGATGCACGCCGAGACTTCTTCCGACCTGCGCGACACTCACCAGCTCCTGCATAAAATCCGGCTGTTCCCTTTTCAATTCCGCAAATTCATCAATGATAATGACCAGATGCGGAAGCGGTTCTTTCGCCTCTCCTCTTCTGTAAAGCTCCATGTAGCGGTCCGCGTGATTCACCCCGTATTCCGCGAGAATCCGCTGTCTGCGCGTATTCTCGCTCTTAATGGACTGAAGGGCTCTTCCCACATTTGCTCCCGACAGATTGGATATTTTTCCGGCAAGGTGCGGAAGCCGGTCAAAAGGATCCGCCGTCCCGCCCCCTTTGTAATCGATCAGAAGAAAATTCAGTTCCTCCGGACTGTACTCGATAGCCAGTGAGAGAATACAGCTCTCGATCAGGACAGATTTCCCGCTGCCGGTAGCCCCGGCGATGATCCCGTGGGGACCGTGGTATTTCTCGTGGAGATCCAGATAACAGATCCCTCCACCCTTTCTCCCGAGCCGGGCCCGCAGCCTCTCCGATGCCCGCCCTCTCCTCCACCGTTCTATGACGCACAGTTCCTCCGTCGTCCGGACGCCATACATCTTCAGAAAGTCAATCTGATCTGCGAGTTCTTCCTTTCCTCCGGGCGAACAAACCCTGACCGGGAGCAGATTCTCTCCCATGGTTCTGAGATTTTCACAGCTGACGGGATCCGCGCAAAAATCCTGCTTTTCCTCCTCCCGTGCGACGCCAAGCGGCATGATTCTCGAACCGGAAGGGTCAAAACGAATCCCCGTCGTACACTGTTTCGGAAGCTGTTCCACCCTCCCGGCGAGCACCAGCGCCGAGGCGTGAAGTTTCTCTGTGTCCGGGCCGAAGTACTTTCGAATCAGGGACTCCTCGAGAAGCTCCGGCGAAGAAAAAAGAATCACAAACCATTCCTCATGCTCTGTCTTCTCACCGACCGTCTCTCTGTGCCTCTGCTCTCTCTCCCTTAAAATTCCCGAGAGCCGGAAACTGAGATCTCTTCTCTCTTCCGCACCGTCGGCCATATACCGGATCTGACGGTCCGGTGACCAGAAATGCGGCAGAAACCGCATGCACTCCCATACTTTCGGATCATCTTTTTCTCTGTCCCAGAAGCAGACCAGCCGCACATCCGCCGGCGAACAGGACGCCGCAATCTGCGCGCACAGAAGATGCGCCAGCCTCACTGCGCCAGCCCTGTCTCCTGTGCCGACAAGCCCTGTCATTTTTTCCGCAGCCAGATCCACACAGACGGGAACCTGTTCCAGCCACTCGTACCGCGCCTTCAATTGCCGGGGAAGATCCGCCAGCGGATCCTCACGGTAGATCAGCCCCGGTTCGGTCGTCCGTATTTTCACCTGAAACGGTATCCGCCCCATCCCGACCCGCATGTTCAGAAAGTCTTTCTCTGAGGGATCTCTGTTCCATAGCTCGCTTCTATCTCTGTTATATGCAGAAACTGAAGCAGCTGACGGATATCTCTGATGCAGAACTGCTGTGTTGTACTTCCGGATCTCCGAGACCTCTCTGTTCTTCTCCTCCAGATAGGACTTATAGAGTCTCTGTCTTTTTTCCTCCCGCTTTTTCCGCTGTCGCCTCTGCTGCATTCTCCCTGCCACTGTCCAGAAAATGGAGAGGGCAGCCGACGCGGTGATCGTAAAGAGGCTCACATAGACAAACAGATGCCCTCCGTCCCCTTCCCGGTGGTTCACTGCCGCCATCGCCCCGTATCCGATCATCATCGGAAGTGCCATGGTTGCCGCCGGACCGATCGCCATCAGGGAAGAACTCTCCTCATCCGTCTCGCGCGCCGGCGGATCCTCAATGACCATTTCCCGCTCAATCAGTTTCATGTTCTGTCTCGGCGAAGGCACAAAGTATCCGGTATCTCCTGTATTTTTTCTCACCGGATCTTTTCCGGCGCCGACTTTATCGTTCACCGGTATTCTGTCTTTGCCGAGCGGTCTCCAGACATCCTCCTCCCGCGCCATCAGCAGAATCCTCCCTATGATAAAAAAGAATGTCGCGAGTGCGCATCCCGGCAGAACGTTGTGTTACGGAAATTCCGGAGGTCTTCCCTATAACACAAAGATACCGGCCACTCCCTTCTCCGCGCTTCGAATCTCTTTCATACAGGCTCTTCCGTCCTCGACATACTCACCGGTGCGCTTTGCAACCCGGCTGACCGACCCGCAGCAATCCAGCAGCTTCCTCCAGGCCGCCTCGGTCGCGGCATCCTGAAACGGTATCCGGCACGCGGCCAGTTCCAGTTCCTGTGTGGTGTCCCGGAGCTTTTCATTTGCCTCCTCCAGGGATGTGATCACCTGATCCACGCTCGAGCACTTTGCTCCGAAATCGCCGGCCGGTCCCGCATCGACGGCAGGACCCGGATTGTATTTTCCGTCTTTTTCCATGTATTTCCGCTCTCTGGCATTCCGAAATTCATCAACCAGATTCCAGCCTGCCAGCACGCTCCATCTCTCCGGACTCGCGCCAAAAGCAGTGAGATCCGCCATCCGGACCGGATCATCGACCGCCTCCGCCAGTCGGTCTCTTGTTCCCGCCAGCATATTTCCGTTCCGGTCAAAGGAAACATTCGTTGTGTCGTGCCTCCACACAAGAGACTGCAGCAGATTCTTTTTCTCCGGAGTTACAGCCGCCACAACGCGGTAGTCCGATCCGGGAACCGGGTTCAGAAGCGCCCCCACCAGACTCCAGCTGTCGTGCTCAATGTGTCCTTTCATCGCGGAGATTTCCAACGCATGAGCCGCCAGATACGCCGCGGAATACCCCGGGCCGTCCAGATTCGCGCACCGGTCAAAACAGCTTCGCATCGCCTCCGGAATTGTGATCGTCGCGTGTTCCGCAAGGTTTCCGCCAAGAGAGTGCCCGGTCGCGCTGTACGTGTAATAGTCTCCGTATGTCCGGAACAGATCCTCCATGTACTTCTGCGCCGCCTGTTGCTGCACCGTGAGCCGGTTGTTAAACAGCCCGAGATCCGAAAGTCCCCAGTCCTTCAGAAGATTTTCCTTTGTGTCGGACTCGCTTCCGCGAAACGCGATCAGTGCCTCCCTGTTTCCCGTATCCAGCATACAGGCGTACATGCCGCTGCCGTGCTGGTCATTTCGCACATCCTTAATCACCCAGTCTCCGCACGCCTCTCCCTCCGGAAGTTCATCCAGCAGCCGGAGAACATACGCCGCATATCCCCGAGAAGAACTGTCCGGATCGGCAGCCGTATATTCCAGCACCTCCCGCACCGTACATCCTCCGTCCGCCATCAGGGACTCGTCAAAATCAAAATAGGCGATCTGCGAGGCAATGATCATCTGTGAATCCGTATACCCCATCCTTCAGCCTCCCTCCTGTTTCCGTTTCAACCGTATTTCCGCAGCGGGACTGCCGGCAATCCGGTCAAATCCGTAATCCACCTTCGCGTTTTTCTTAAGATACGCCCCTGCCTTTTCAAGCTTCTGTTTCCCGAGAACATAAAAGTAGATGCTTCCACGCATCCCCTCCGATACACCGCGGATGTGCCCAGCGACAGACTGAAAAAAACTTCGTCTTTCTTTCTCTGCCTCCGTCTCTTTTCCGGAGACCGCGACCCAGATAGCCCAGGCGCTCCCGGGCTTTCTTCTCGTAAATTCCTCCGGGGTAATTCTTCCGTTGTTCAGATAAAAACAGTCATCCGGAAAGGATTTCGATCCCGCCTCCACATGAACCAGCCAGTTTTTGTCCTCCCCGAGTACGTCGCCGGCCGCTTCGCAGATTCTCTTCTCGTAGATTTTTCCCGCCCAGGCGGCCGGATATTCGTCATACAGCTTCTTTTTGTCGTCCCCGTCTGATGCGAGAAATTTTGCCTCAAACAACAGGGTCTCGTCGTCTGACGGATGCACGAGCATCTCCGTTTCCTCCCACTCCTCCGTTCCGCCGGGTATTCTCACACCGAATCTTCCGAAAATCTTCTGCACGGTAAACGCTCCTCCGTATTTCTCCCGAAGCATTTTCTCCGTCTCACGCACAACCTCGCGGTCCGCTTCCACCCGGAACGAATTCCCGGGAGACACGCAGCCCCTCACCCACAGACAGAGGACGAGTACAACCGCGAACGCCAGAAGGACAGACTTCACCCGTCCCCGTATTCTTTCCATTTTCAAATCAGACACCTCTTGTATGCCGTCCACCCGCTTTATAGATCTGAAAGCGTACGTGAACGTCATGCTTGTATACACGCAGGTAATAACAAAAACCCTATAAATAATATGAATAGAAATATGATTAAAATATTGGGAAATGACGCCGTGAATACTTCGAGCGAAGCAGCGTCTGTGAAAGAAGATCTGACTTTCTCAAATCTCTTTGATTGCATTCAGAATAACACGATCAGTATACTATTGCAAGCCTTTTCTTGTTTTTAGTTGTTTTTTAACATTCTTCAGAATCGATTTCTGTTCAAAAAATCAAATCGCCTGTGTTATAATATTTTCCGCCAAAAACAACTATTCACAGAGGATGAAACGAATGCAAATACAGACCGTTACACCTGCACGGCTCGAAAGCTGGCCGGCAGACGACTATACAATCATCGATGTCCGCGACGAGAGCGCTTATGAACTCGGAAACATCCCCGGTTCCGTCCGCATCGCGAGAGAGGATCTGCTGAGCGGTAATTTTTCTCTCCCGAAGGACAGACGGCTCGTCTTCTACTGCATGTTCGGTGTGCTGAGCAAAGAACCCGCCGAAAAACTGCTCGAGGAGGGTTATCAGGCCTACCACCTCGAGGGAGGTTACGGACAGTGGCTGGTTCACGTGATGAAGGAAGAAGCCGGAAACAGCGAGAGAACGAAGGAGATCGAGAAGACACTCCGGAAGAAATACAAACATGACATCATGGGAAAATTTGTCAAGGCCATCACCGATTACGAACTGGTGAAACCCGGTGACAAGATTGCGGTCTGCATCTCCGGAGGAAAGGATTCCATGCTGATGGCGATGCTGTTCAGGGAACTCAAGCGCAGAAACAAGATCCCGTTTGAAGTCGTCTATCTCTGCATGAATCCGGGATACTCCGAGACAACCCTCGGTATGATCGAGGGCAACGCGAAACTTCTGGACATCCCGCTCACGATGTTTGAAACCAGGATCTTCGACGCCGTCGATAATATCCCGAAGTCTCCCTGCTACATCTGCGCCCGTATGCGCCGAGGCTACCTGTACCGGAAAGCCCAGGATCTCGGCTGCAACAAGATCGCCCTCGGCCATCACTACGATGATGTCATCGAGACCACGCTGATGAGTATTCTCTACAGCGGTCAGGTGCAGACCATGATGCCGAAGCTTCGCAGCACGAATTTCAAGGGCCTGGAACTGATCCGCCCCCTCTACCTGATCCGCGAGGACACGATCAAGGACTGGCGCGACTACAACGGGCTGCAGTTCATTCGCTGTGCCTGCCATTTCACGGACACCTGTTCCATCGACGGCCACGGCGGCACCGGATCCAAGCGTGTGGAGGCAAAGCAGCTCATCGCCCAGATCAAGAAAACGACCCCTGCGGTAGAAGGGAATATCTTCCGCAGTATGGAAAATATCAGCCTGAATGCCGTCCTCGGATACAAGGATCACGACGGCATCCGCCACAACTTCCATGACAACTACGCAGAGATGGAACCATCCCGGCCGGAGGAAGGCGGAGAAGATGACGCAGACTGAGGCTCATCAGCCCCGGCTCCGGAACAGATCCAAACCAAAAAACATATTGGGGGGAGCGCAGCAGACGAAAGGCGCGCGAGCAGAATCGCGTATGCGATTTTCTTATCTGCGAACTGCGCATCCCAACGGAGCGTTCTGTGATAGGAAATGCGAGGCAATTTCTTATCACATGGAAAAAGGGACCGGTACACTTACCGATCCCTTTTCGTTATATTACGATGAAAAAAAATATCACTTTTTTCTACAGAAGCGGCTGTACCAGCTCGTACTCGCCCTCAAAGACGGTGGTGGCCGGTCCTGTCATGTAGACGATATTCTCCTTCTCATCCCACTCGATCACAAGGTCTCCGCCCAGGAGTTTAACGGTCACCGGTTTTCCTCTCTCCACTTTTCTGTTGAGGATGGACGCCACCGCTGCCGCGCAGGCGCCGGTTCCGCAGGCCATGGTCTCCCCGCTTCCTCTCTCCCAGACACGCATCTCGATCGTGTTCGCATCGAGCACATGGATGAACTCCGTGTTGATCCGATCCGGGAAGTTGGGATGGAACTCAAAGTCCGGTCCGATCTCTTCAATCTTCAAGGTGGAGAGATCCTCTCCGGTCATACTTCCGTAACCGTCTTTTGCAAGGGCCGGATTCTCATCGGTAAAAACAACCGCATGGGGATTCCCCATGGAAACAGCCGTGTAGGTAAACGCCTGATCTTTTACCGTGATGGGCGCTCCGACAGCCAGCTCTGTGTCCGCAATCACCGGTACCTTTGACGCCACGATCTCGGCCTTTCCCATATTCACACGAACCTTCTTGCACTTCCCGCCGACAATGGTGAGATCCAGCGTCTTCACGCCGCTCTGGGTGTCGATGGTCATATGGGTCTTGGGAACGATGCCCTTGTCGTAGACAAACTTCGCGACACAGCGAATGCCGTTTCCGCACATTT
Organism: [Eubacterium] cellulosolvens LD2006; assembly: GCF_000621585.1. Classification (GTDB taxonomy): domain Bacteria; phylum Bacillota; class Clostridia; order Lachnospirales; family Lachnospiraceae; genus Bilifractor; species Bilifractor cellulosolvens. The sequence goes on from NZ_JHXY01000024.1 coordinate 45,775, forward strand.
TTGCCTGAGAACCGTCCGCGTTGTAAATATCCATCTCACAGTCCGCCACTTTGCTCGGCTTCACAAGGATCAGGCCGTCGGAGCCGATTCCCTTGTGTCTGTCGCTGACTTTGATGGAAACTTCAGAGGGATCGAACACTTTCTCCTCAAAACAATTCACGTAGACATAGTCGTTTCCGCATCCGTGCATCTTTGTAAACTTCATGCTTTCTTCTCCTCATTTTTCGGTCTGATCCTGAAATAGATCTGTTTCTGACCGTTTGCATCCTTACGCTCATCCCACTCGTAGGTTCCCAGAGATTTGATGAAGGATGTGAATTTATTATATCCAAAGTTCCGGACATCGAATTCCGGCATACGCTTGCCCAGCTGGTCTCCCAGCTTTCCGGAAAAAATCCAGCCGTCGTCGTCGGAAAACTTGTCCAGAATCGAGTTGATCGTATTGCACACACGGTTCAGATCCTGCTGTCTCTTCTTCTCCAGCTCTTTCTGCTCCTTGGTCTTCACCCTGCGCGTCGTCTTCCGGTGGGAAGTATTCTTTGTGGCCTGCTTTGCCGTCTCCGCCCGGAGAGCCTCTTCTGCAGCCTCTGCCTTCTCCGCCGCCTCCTGCTGTCTCTGATCATAGAGCATATCCAGATACTTGAACTGATTGCAGGCAGAAATAAAGGGCTGGGGTGTCTTGCTCTCCCCCATACCGATCACCTTGTGGCCGGCCTCACGGAGTCTTGCCACCAGCCTTGTAAAGTCACTGTCAGAAGAGACAATACAGAAACCATCCACCGTATTGGAATACAGGATGTCCATGGCGTCGATGATCATCGCGGAATCCGTGGCATTCTTGCCGGTGGTATAGCTGTACTGCTGGATCGGTATGATGGAATTATCCAGAAGGACTTTCTTCCAGGAAGCCATCCGCGCACTGGTCCAGTCTCCGTATATTCTCTTGTAGGTGGCGATTCCGCTGTTGGCAGTCTCATCCAGAATGATCTTGATGTATTTCTCTGACACATTGTCGGCATCGATCAATACCGCATATCTGAGTTCATTCTCCATTATTCATCCTTCCGCACAGTTTCCGTTCAGAGACAGATTTCTCCTCTGCTGTGCCGGTTATTTGGTTTATGTGTTTATCTGAACGAATATACTATTTTTTCTATTGCCTATTGTAACAGAGAATACTTTTACTGTCACCTCTGAGGCGCAGGATAAAAAATCCGGACGCAAAAAAAGAAGCAGCGTCCAAACGCTACTCCTCTCAAATCATATCCTTATATTTCTTTCAGTATCATTTCCCGTACTACGCACTTAATATCTCCTTCAGCGCATCGAAGAGCTTCTGCATCTCTTCTCTGGTGCCGATGGTGATCCGGAGGTAGTTGTTGATCCTCGGTTTGTTGAAGTATCGAACGTAGATGTGCCGTTCACGGAGTTTCCGGAAGATCTCCTCCGCAGCTACACTCTTGTGGGAAGCAAAAATAAAGTTTGCTTTAGAATCCGGATAGGTAAACCCGAGTGCCGCAAGCTCTTTCTTCGCCCACTCCCTGGTCTCGATAATCTTCTGCGTGGTCTCGCGGAAATACGCCTCATCTCTTACCGCCGCCGCGCCCATGGCGATGGATGTGCAGTTCATAGTGTAGGAATTGAAGGAGTTTCTCACATTCATCAGACAGGAGATCAGCTCCTCGTTTCCGATGGCAAAACCGATTCTCATGCCGGCCATGGATCTGGATTTGGAGAAGGTCTGAACCACCAGCAGATTCTCGTAGTTGTCCAGAAGAGAGATTGCGGAGTCCGTTCCAAAATCCACATAAGCCTCATCGACAATCACCACCTGATCCGGATTGGCGTCCAGAATCTCTTTGATCGCGTCAAGGCCGATCGCAAGACCCGTCGGCGCGTTGGGATTCGGGAAGATGATTCCCCCGTTGGGCTGTCTGTAGTCCTCCGTACAGATTTCAAAATTATCGTTGAGTGGCACCGTCTTGTAGGGGATGCGGAAACACTCTGCCCACACATCATAGAACGAATAGCTGATATCCGGGAAAAGTACCGGCTTTTTCTCCGGATTGTTGAAAAATGTGAGGAAGGCCATAGCGATGACATCATCCGAACCCACGCCCACAAAGACCTGTGATTTCTTCACCTTGTATCGATCGGCAATGGCAGTCACCAGCTCGTCCGCCGTCGGATCCGGATACAGACGCAGAATATCTGCCGCTGTGCGCTCCAGTGCCTCCTGCACCTTTGGTGACGGAGGATAGGGATTCTCATTGGTATTCAGCTTCACCATGTCCGTCTGCTTCGGCTGCTCACCGGCCACATAGGGTTCGACTTCTCTTACATTCTCTCTCCATCCTGCCATCTTCGTTCTCCTTCTCTCTTCATAAATATAATCCTTTCGGTTTCGTAGGCTCCTCCCACTGCCCTTGGGCGGTGGGAGGAGCCTTGTAGATTCGTAGCCATTAACCTTGGTTTTCGATGTATTTTTGTATGGTGGCCGATGATACTTCTCCTATACTACAAG
>NZ_KK211313.1:0-36714 GCF_000621585.1 [Eubacterium] cellulosolvens LD2006
TTGTCAGAAGGCTTTACCAAAATCTGAAGTTTTGCTGTAATTGTCTGCTCCATATACAACACCAGCTTTCTTCGTCAAATATATTATAACATATATTTTTGCGAAATATAATGTTGTATAAATAATACGCCGCTAAAACGGGCATTCCTCCCACGACTTATAGAAGTCGGGGCATCCTGCCCTGCGGCGTTGGTGAAGCAGTTGCGTCCACTGATCCATTATTTTTTACAATCCAAAAATCTGCGCCTGTAGATAATGATGGCCCTTTTACCTTTAATTCCATCAGCTATTCGCCTGCTCATTAAAATAGATAAACATATCCCTGTCAGAGATTTCATTTGTCGTTGCAGCATATGCTGGCAGCCCATTTCTCGCATTAATCCAAGGAGATTCTTTATGAGAAATTGTCTCTAACTGGTTTGCACTCAAAGAGCCGTAGGCTCCCCACACCTGTTCAAGGATATCTACTACATCAGGAGAAAATGCTTCTCCTGCATATACGTCAAGTTTCGGAATCGCCTTCCAACCGTAAGATTTATATTCCTGATAGAGATCGGGAATTACAGGTCCATGTACCCATGCTTCAATGCGATTATCAAAAAGATGAAAATTCAAATCCTCAATAGAATCGTTTAAAAGCGCTAAGGTCCAACCATAAGCATAATAAACCATCTTCTGAAGTTTCTTTGGAGACATGGATTCTTTCGCTAAATAATATTTAGCAACATCAAAAACCTTATACATCCCATATCCTCCTTCGCTTAAAAATAAGCATACTCTCTCAACTACAGTATAATCTTACTTAGTTAAACTTATAAGATAACTGTTTTCTTTTATTTTTTCAATATCTGATATGCCTATTCAGCTAGACAAATCATTCCTGTTAACACAAAGGATATTTCCAGCTTTTCCTGCAAATCTTTATGAAACAACCGTATCTGTTTCCGATCTATCCCTTTCAGATCCTCCGGGTATCCATATGCTTCAAGCAGCTCCGTCCTCGTCCGTTCATACACCGAAGCGTAGGAGAGGGGAGTGCCCCGGAAAGGAACCACCTTCAGATGCTTTACGTAGCGTTCTCCGTGCACGATGCAAAGATCATCAAAGCCCTTGCACCTGCCGCCTTCCTTTGACCAAAGAATCACCTTCGGAAAAAGACCGATCCCCTCCAGATAATCTGCCATCTGAACGAGCTGATGATGAACACCGGTATTTCCCAGATTGTCCGCATCAAAGGCGATGTAAACCGTATTCCGAAAACCACGCACGGCTTCTACCAAAGGGCATATGCCTTTCCAGTTGGATACGCCGGTAACGTAAATCGCAATGTTCCCTTTCTCCGCGATCTTTTCCGCCTTGAAACGTCCCTCTGTGATCACAATGGCCGCTTTCCCCGGGTGTTTGGGATAAATAATCCCTCCCTGTCCGGATGCCTTTGCTCCGCCGGTTATGTGAGCTTTATCGGCCATGGAAGAGGAGCTGAACCGCACATACCTCGGATTTCTTTCCCTTTCCTCGTACAGCTCCTTGTAGCGTCTACAATCGGCTTTTCGAATAAGACCCTGATCATAGGCCGTCTCGATGTCTTCTATGGCCTCATAGGACCGCAGAGCGGCGTATTGGGGGTTATCATCCAAACGCACCTCCACGCCGGTACAGCGTCCGTCTGCGTCAAAGGACATGATGCCGATTCCTTTGTACTTTACATATTCGACGTGTGCCGGAATATGCCTTCCCGACCGCGTGGTGTGTTCGTTTACCAGATAGAACCCCGGGACATGGGAAAGATCCTCGTAGAAGTGCTGAAGATAGGGGATCTTTGATAGTTCCTCCTTTTCGGTTCGCGTCAGCTCATAGGGTTTTTTCCCATACTTTCGTTTCGCAAGAATCTCGGCGGCTTTTTTGTACATGGCCCCGGGAAGATCCAAAGGGATGCCTTGCGCCATGCCAAAACTCGTTGTCCGGTTGGGAAACGTAAAGTATGCCTTCAGGTCTTCTTTCTCCAATTGTCGATCCCGAAGCAGGTGCTTTTCATGCTTCTTCGACAGCCCGCAGACGCTCTGCATCAGCCGATAGGCATTGTCGATGGCCGCAGGACTTGCCGCCGGGCTGATGCTTTCCGGTATCTTTTTTACTTCCTGTTTTTCCAACAACTCCGGTTCATACTTCTCATGAGAAAATGCGGCAAACTGTTCTTCGGTGATCCAGCCCATATCACAGCTGATCCGAAGCACACAGCCATTTTTCGGATCGCAGGAAGAGGGCAGGAGAGTGGTTTCCTTCTCAAAGTACTTCATCATAAGAGACAGGATTCCCTTACCGCCTTCCCCACAGGAAAAACACTTCCACAGATCGTTGTGCAGGGTGTATTTAAAATTCCCGGTCTTTTCATCCGCGTGGAATGGACAGAGCATGCCGATATGCGCGCCCTCCAGATGAACATCCGAAAAGTAGTACGAGAGGATGTCCATGCGGTTTTCCGGGTTGCAGACACCTGCCCAGCATTGTTTAACACTGTATGCTTTCATGTTTCCTCCAAACAACTGCCGGGGGATGCTTCCCCCGACAGTCAAATCCGTTATCCGACAGCCTTCATGAAATCCGGAAGATCAAAGGTCGGCGCATCGATCACACCTTCTTCCTTTGTTTCCTCCGCCTTTTTCTCCAGCTTTTCCTTTCTGGCAAGCCCTTCTGCCTGTTTATCCAGACACTTGTGCAGATACTGGATCTGCTCCTTTGTCAGAGCATCCAGTGTCTGAATTTCCGTCTGGTACGCGCGGTTGATGGCCGCACAGAGTTTTGCCGGTGTTACCTTCAGAAGAGCTGCCCGCTGGATCAGCTTTTCTTTTTCCTCTGCAGTTGCAAAGGCAGGAGAGGATGACTCCTCTTTTTTGACTATTTCAGTCTTAGTTGTTTCTTCGACAGCCTTGGTTTCTTTTTTCACGGTTTCTTTCTCTACCGTCTCTTTTCCTGCCGCCTTTTTGACGCGCTTTCCTTTTTCTTCCTGTACCGCCTTCTGGCATCGCTGCGCGTACGTTTCCATGTATTCCACCATATCAAGAGTCACGTCCTCATAGCCGGTAAAGGTGGTGTGATAGGCCGCGTTGATACTTGCCAAAAGATCCTGTCCAGAAGCTTCCATTTTCGCTCGCAAAGCCTTCAGTCTCTGGTCTTTTTCATAGGCATCGATGCTGACATCCATCCACGCATATTCCCTCTGGCTGATTTCCGAGAGCTTTTTGTATTTCTTCCCGAACTTGTTGTTGACCTGCGTAAGAAGAGAGCGGGAGGAGAGCTTCCACTTCTCAATCCGCTCCTCCATAGAGGAGACCATCTCCTCTGTCACCGGAATATCCAGTTCAAAGTTCTGCTCATCCTTTACCCAGAAGGAAAGACCAATGCCCGTGTAGATCGCAATGGCTTTTACCAGACACCGGAAGATGCTGCGATTGATGTCATTCATCGAAGCGGCTTCCACTGTCTTGGTTCCATTCTTTGTGATGTAGGTGTAGGGTTCCGTCTTCATGCACTTGTTGCTCATGTGCTGCATGATCGGAAGGATCTGCTCATTCTCATAGTGAACCCCATCCAGAGAGACCTCCACGCTGCAATACAGCCCCAGAGGGTCATTTCGGTAGAGGTTCTTTTCTTTCACGAATTCTGTACGCATCTCCCCGGTCGAAGGATCCATCACCGCCACCGGCCTTGTGTTTTCAAACTCCTTGATCCGGTACGTGCCATTGGGGTATTTCTCGCGGAACGCCGTCCACGCGATCGCCCACGGCAGGTACTTGGTCTTATCCCCAAGGCCGTATTTCTTATATTTTTCCTCCGAAGCGGAAAAGTTCTTCACAAAATCATTCGTCGTATTCTGCATTTCCTCTGTTCTTCCTTTGCTGGTTTCTGCTGTCTGCATACATATTCTCCTTTCTTGAAAAAAGAAAAGGAGAGGGCCGTGTGCCTTCTCCTTTCAACGATTTCGCCTTTGTTTACAGGTTTGCATGGAATGTGTTACTCAAACGGAAGATCCTCATCCACGCCCTCGGGGATGGTCATGAATTCCTCACCCGCCGGTTCGCTCTGGTTCTTTGTCTGTTTTTCTCCATTTCCGGCGGATGCTCCATGGTTTCCTGCCTGCTTACTTTCTACAAATTCCTGAGACTCGATGACCACGTCCGTGGTATAGACTCTTGTTCCATCGGGTTTGGTATAATTCCCCGTCTGGATCCTTCCCTCAATCGCGATCTTGATCCCCTGTTTTAGGTATTTCTCGGCAAATTCCGCATTGCGGCCAAACGCCACGCAGCCTATAAAGTCCGCGCCGACCTCCTGCTCCCTTTTAAAGCGCCGATCGACCGCTAAGGTATACCTTGCTACGGCTTGCGCTTTTTCGTCCTTGGAATAGCGAATTTCAGGGTCTCTGGTAAGCCTTCCGATGAGTATCACTCTGTTCATCTTTTTTCTCCTTTCTTTTATCCCGCAATTTCCACGCGGATTCCATCTTCTTCGATGGTGACCTCGTCAAATCCGCATGCGTATTTCTCCTTCGCAAAGCTCTGCCACAGGTCTTTATCCTTTGGCAGAAGCGAAGCTGGAATCGTAAATTTCCGATGCGCTTCCGAAGGCATCAGCTGCATCAGTTTTTCCCGGATTTCCTCTTTGTGAAGCCAGACAAGCGGAGAGAAGTCCTTATCCAAAGGCACTTCGTTTTTCTCCTCCGGTCGGTCGTTGGATGCTTCCTGTAAGGACTTGTCGGTTTCTTCCTGTCCTTTTCCACAAGAATCGCAAATGGTAAGAAAAAACCTCTGCTCCTTTGTTTCAAGCACATAATCCCCGGCATTTGGGGAGATGATCACTTGTTTTCCAAAGGTTCCCCTTAAGGTTTTGACAAAGACAAAGAAGCTTCCCTCCAGAAGAGTGTTTCCATCCATCCGATCTCCAAAGGAGTAGGAGAGTACCACTTCCTTTGGCATGGCATCACGTAAAATCTCCAGCAATTTTTGCTGAAGATCTGCCGGCTTCTTAGCATCCTTCCTTTCCAAAGATTCCGGCTTCCTTTTCCACAAAAAACACAAAAACAAAAGAATGCCTCCGGCGGCAAGCAACAACATCCCTTGCCTATCCATTTCCCCGGTTCACCTTCTCTGTCAGATCGGATCTTGCAAAATCCGTCACCAAAAGGATTTTGACGATCTCTTTTCCCTTTTGCACCGTGCCCTCGATGCCGCTGACGCAGCAGGGAACGCCCGGAAGGATGAATTTCTTTACCCTCTGGATCAATCCCTGATCCCGTACTTCACAGCTTACCGTCATTTGTTTTTCCTTCGCGTGCATGTCATGCACGACAAGATCAAACTTCAAGACGGAAAAAGTGTCACTGACATTCACCAGATACGGCACCGGATACTTGATACTGTTTCGAACCGTGCAGAACGGATAGGTCACCGTTCCAAATGTTCCTCCCGCATCGCCACCTTTGATAATGATCGCCATGCTTTGCTCCTCCTTTCACGTATGCTTATTTTTCTTGTTTTCTGCACGAAAAAAGCATTCGTATAAAACAAAAAAAGAGCCGAAAAAGAGCATGGCTCTCCTGTCGACTCAACATGTTTTATAACAAATGCCTATGTGTATATTATACGTTTATTTCCTTGGAAATACAACCGGCATCTTTTTCGAATATCTCCCGACCGGTGGGCTGAAAACTCAGAAATCTTTCCCCGTGACAGATTCCAGCTCCATCTGTGAAGTCTTTGATCAACACGCAGGAAAAAAGCGTTCCTTCCGCATAGCGGGCAGCACCTCTTGGCACCTGCATGCTGTAGACTTGGTCTGTCTTCTGATCGATAAACAGAATCTCCCTTGTTCTTTTCCCCCACGCTCGGATGGGTGTATTGGTACCGGTTAAAATCTTTGCATCCGAAAGGACGATATAATTCCGGGACAGCACAGCAAGAAGATAGGGGAGTGCCTCCACGCAAAAAAGAGCCAGTCCTGCAAGACATACACTAGCCAAGAACACCGGGAGCGCAATCGCTGCCACCAAAAAAAGAACTGCACCAAGGAGAAAGCCTGCACATCGCGCCCTTACGCCCTGCAACAGTTCTTTCGGGATATCATTGTATTCCCCTTCAAAGAATCGAATAAGCATTCTCTTCCAACGTTTCTCCATGGTTTCCCCCTTTCGTCCTATATTATTATACGGAGATCTTGGAAGTAATACGCATAGATAACAAAAAAGAGAGAAACCACGATCACCTGTTTCTCTCCCCCTCACGTATTTTCTAGAATCCGCCTTCCTCATATGCTCGCGCAATGACATACGATGGTTCATAATACGCGCTGCAATTATAGTTGTCGATCACATCACAAATCTCATTGTTATACACTCTGAGAATTCCATCTACGTAGTTTTCTTCGCTATTCATCGTATCAACGATTAGTCTTCGATACACATTCCCCATATCCCGAGCGGTAGGTATCTTTTCCACCAGCTCCTGATCCACATCCGTAATATCGAAGTCCCCGGATTGGAGATGATAATTCCTGATCCAATCATTTTCTACCTTCAGTGGATTTTCTGCATGCAACACGTTGGCTACGCTGAGCAAATGATACAATCCATTTTTTCCAATCGCATTAACTACATATCGATTTCTTTGATGGATATGGCGTGCTACGCGCTCGATCATATTGCAAACAAAAAAAAGATCATCCTTCCTTATTTCCTCATCCGGGAAATATTTGTTTTTCATATCCATTCACATCCTTCGAAATGTATGGTTTTCAAGGCTCTCTCTGTGCAAAAAAACAATTTGGTGCGTGGGATGATTACATTTTACAATTTCCCAAAACGCCGCTCTCGTAAACCGCTCCTCGAATAAATCTTCCACAAAGTTCCTTATCTGATCATCTGCCATCGGTCCTTCCACGATATCATAATCGTGAAGGATTCCATTTCTGCAATCTGCAACAAAATCCAGCCACTCATCGTTCATCTTTGGAAAGGCCATTCTCTTAAGATCTGTATTCTCAGAATACGAATACCTATTAACAACCGATTTTCCGGTTCTAGTTAGTGCCCAACGCTTCGCCTGTTTCTCGTTTTTGTTACAGTAGAATCCGTATCCGAAATCCTTGTAACATCCATTTTGTAAAATACGAGGCTCTGCAACTTCTACATTGTTGCCGTGGTAAATGATCGACTCCACAATACTCCTCCGAATCCATCCATTTCCTTCTCTGCGTATCGTATCACACAAGCTTTCGTTTGGTAAGTTCGTGGTGCACCCACGACTAAAGTCACGAGAATGCGCCGCAGTATTTTTCAAAGGATAGAATGCTTTACAAGATCCCTATTCTGCTAGAAATAGAAAACCCCAGAAGCTTCTACTTCTGGAGTTTTCATTTACGTCTTCATTGGCCTTACATTATACTCTATCTAATTTATCTACTGTAATTAGCATCGATCAAACAATCCTTTATTAATTTTTCCATTAACGAATAATCACACCTAAACGATAAAACACTTGCCTCTATCATCTGGTCCTTTGTTACTTTAGAAAAATCAAGAGCATATCGACCATTATTTTGACATAACTGATGGCAATACAATCTCTGCGTTCGTCCGTTTCCCTCTCTAAATGGATGTATTGTATTAATCTCTGATAAATAATAAGCAATTTTCGTTGCCATTATTTCTTTATCAGCAATATCCTTTAGATAATTGTCTTTGCGAAGTCTCTTATAGATCTCGCCGAATTGAGATTCTATAAACTGTACAAGACAAAATATGTTTCCCTTGGCAATATCTACTGTCCGAATTTTGCCGGCCCATGAATAAATATCTTGGAAAAGGTACTTATGTATGGATTGTAGATGTGTGAAGCCTCACACGACTGAAGTCGCGTGCTTCCATACCCGTTTTTCTAAGATATGGACTCATTGACTACATATACGGTCTGGCACCGAAGCATCACTCCGCAGCGTGAAGTTCTGCATCCAAACTAATGAGTGTAGACAATGTGCATGTGCTTCTATGCACGGCCTCTGGAACTTTTGCCAGAAGTCGCTGCCCATCCGTCGCCGGAAGGGACTTTATGATCTCACGAATAAAATATCTTGCTCCGATGTTGTAGGAGGCATTTAAGTCACAGTTATACAACTTTCCTGTTGGAAATTCGCACAGACCGTAGCTCCCTCGTGTCTTGCTGGACTCGTTTCCGCGTAAGACCCTGCCGGAGCCATCGAACGCAAATCTTGATGTTCCCCATGCATTGACTCTTGCGATACGGATCCCGTACCTGTGTGCCTTGTCTGTTACCATAGACTGCACATAGCGGGCTTTCCACAGATGGAGTCTCATTTTCTTCGCGCCGTGCGTACGTCCGCCAAGATCAAGGTGCTCAAATACAATCGCATCCGCATGACATTCGACCGCCAGATCCATGATAAAGTGAGCTGTTTTTACTGCGATGTCATCATTCACACCGCAGACCAGCTTCCATTGTCTGGAAAGCTTCCGCGCCCCGTGACGTTGTGATTTCTTTACACGATCGATCTTGCGCTTCAGAGAGTCGTATTCTCTCGCCAGGCGAAAAAAACGTCTGCCGAGGACCGTGCCATCTGCGCGCATGACCGAACATGTGCAGGCATTGTTTAACCCGAGATCAACAGCAAGAACAGTTTGATCAAACACTTCCGTATGGTTAAGTTCTGTTTTCTCCTCAAATGCAAAATCGAGAAACCACTGTTTCCCTCGTTTCTGCAACGTTGGTACACACTCTTTTCTGGAAGTACAGTGTCTTTTGACATAGTCAACATCCGTCTTGCGAAACGAAACCGAAATCCAGTCCCACGTATTGTGGTAGAAAACTTTGAGTTTTGCTTTATATTCATCCGTTCGTAGGAACATGTTCCCTTTATACATGGCAGGATAGATTAATCCGGCCTTCGGAATGGAAGGTGCGCACCCTCTTTGTCTTGGATCAGCTGATTCCCACTTTTTCAGATTTGACTGATACGAGCTTACCTTTCCGTATCCTTCCGCGATCGCAGCTCTTCTGAGGTAGGAGGGAAATTTATAGAATTCCATGCCAAAGTCGTACCGCACAACAGGTCGGTTTTTTGTCAATACACTGAAACCTTCCGCCAGCTGTACTGCTTGCTTCTGGTTGGAACACTGAGCAAATTGATCCCATTCGTTGAGGATGACTTGGATATAGAAATCCACAGCTCTGCGATACAAGCGGATCGTATCTTTGAAAATGTGATTGTATTCCTTGATTTTCACGGAATACGTAGACATGATCTTCATATCGCAGAGCCTCCTTTCCCGTCAACGGTCTTTCTGAGAATCCAGGTACTCGTTTATCTGGTCAAAACTTCGGTCACTGACCGTTACAATACAGTAGGACGGATTCCACAGGTGTCCGCCCCAAAGCTGTTTTTTTAAATCCGGATGATTCATGAACAACCATCTTGCAGTATTCCCTTTTAATATTTTGATCATATCGGATGGGAAAAACTGCGGTTTACAGTCGACAAGAAGATGAATGTGATCTGGCATAACTTCCATGGCTATGATCGAAAAAGAGTATTCTTTCGCCATATGATTGAGATATTCTTTAATCTCCTCGTCGATCCCATTGACCAGAATTTTCTTTCTGTATTTCGTACACCACACAATATGATATTGCAGAGAATACACATATCCCCTACCATATGTTAGCTTTGAATCATTTGTATTAGAGATTGTTTTATCCATATAATTATTATACCATATGTAGACTAAAAATAAAAGAAGTGGCGGCTAACTCACGACTGAAGTCACGAGAATGCGCCGCCACATTTTTCAAAGAAAAATCCCCGGTCACTCCCATCTTGATGAGTGCGTAATATCTCTGTTCCGTCAATTCTCTTTCAGCATTCCACAATATATCAGGATCTCTAATATTTAGTTTATTTATTAGAACATTACTATTTGGATAACAATACTTTCTGTCGCCTTCTTCGTAAAAATAATCATATTCCTGATCTTTTATCATGACGTAGTAGCCTGTGAAGAATACTTCTGTATTGTTTCCATGATACATTCATCTAAAGTTTTTGTTCCATTTTCCATAGCCCTGATATTCGTCTCAACTTCATCTGGCATATCCATGCCTTCCATTAAAAATGAACCTTTAATACTGTTCAACATGGTTTCAAATTCCATAAGCTTAATCTCCATTGGCTTCCTCCTTTCCTTCATCTGTACAAGCAGGGAAAGGATATACCTCGCCCTGCATGATTTCTCTCACAGGGCAACACGCCCATCGTATTATTCTGTAATCAACATTTCCTTCACATATTGACGTATGTATCCAAAAGGAAGTTTATTTCATTTTATCATATTCTACGCTAAATTACGTTCGTTTCATAAAAAAGCCGAACTAATTTATACTTCTACTCATTATGCCCTTGGTATTACGTTTGGGAAGTTTGAGGTATGGTGTAACAAAATCCCATCCATCTGTACTATGCAAACAGGGGGACATTTCTGCCCCCTGTCGCTTTAAAACATACCTTCTGCTTTCTTCTTTTGTTTCTCCCGATACAAAGAGACAAGCACCGGAAGAGAAGTGTATCGCTTATTCGCATCCGTGGTTCGAATGGCGGTTTCCAGCGCGCCTTTGGACGTAAACAGATGGACTTCCTTTTTCGCTCTTGTCACTCCCGTGTAGAGAAGATTACGCTTCAGCATGGACAAGCCGCAAGATAACGACATCCCCATAATCACCGATTTGTATTCGCTTCCCTGTGCCTTGTGCACCGTCATGCAGTAGGCCAGCATCAGCATCCGCAGTTCCTCTGTTCCCTGATAGAGAACTTCCCTGTCCTCATAACGCACCAGTACATAACGCATCCCATTCGAGATTCCACAATGAACAATTCGCCCCACATCGCCGTTGACCACGTTTTTCTCCTTGTCATTTTGGATATTCATGATCACATCTCCCTGCCGAAAGATCATTTTGGAAAAGGCTTCGATCTCCTCACGATCCGGCCTGGCGGGATTTACCATGTTCTGGATCTTTTGATTCATGGCATATACCCCGATGGCCTCCGTCTTTTTGGTCGGCATCAAGCACACCGTTTCCTCCACGCCATACGCCTTGCAGGAATCAAGATAGGCCTGTACCATATGGTCGGCCATTTGGCAATCCTTCGTCTCTTCCGTAATCCAAAAGCCTTTCTCATCTTTTTGCAATTCCGTAAGCCCCTTCTGGATGCGGGCTGCATTTTCCACGATGATGGTTCCTTCTTTTCCCTGTTGGCGATAGATGCGCGTAAGCCGCACCGTAGGAATTCCACCTTCGATAAGATCCTTTAGGACGCTTCCCGGTCCGACCGATGGGAGCTGATCCACATCCCCCACAAAGATGAGCCGGTTTCCGGGACGAATCGAGAGAAGAAGAGCCGCACAGCGAAAGAGATCCAGCATGGATACCTCATCCACAATGGTCACTTCTTCCTCGATCTCCCTCCTTTCCAAATGTTCTTCCTCTCCAAAAAGGGATAGTTTGCTGTCGATCGTACAGGCCGGAAGAGCAGTGGCCTCGGTCATTCGCTTGGCCGCCTTGCCGGTTGGCGCAAGCATGGCAAACCGATATGGCATTTCTTTTTCCTTTTCCGCAAGCTTGCGAAGTACATGAATGATCAGTTTTTCCGTGGTGGTTTTTCCGGTTCCGGGGCCTCCCGTGACAATAACAAAGGCATGTCTTGCGGCGTATCTTGCCGCCTCTTTTTGATTCTCAGAAAATGTCAGATCCAGTTCTTTCTCCGCCGCCTCGATGGCCGCATCGATTTCCTTTTCCGAAAACAGAAATTCATACGTGGATAATTCCACCGCCAGTTTTGCCACCATGCACTCGGTAGAGAAGGTGATTTCCCGATAGATCAGCCCCTTTCCGGTTAGTGCCGAGATTCGGATCTGACCTTCTTTACAAAGGGCATCTGCCGCCTCCTGTAATCGATGCAAGGGAAGGGCAGGAGAACCAAGGATTTTCCGCAAGTCCGGGATCATCCTTGTGTTTTCTTCTCCCAAGTTTCCTTTTTGCTCATTGTCGCGGAGCACCTGCAAAATGGCCTGCTCAATCCGGCTTTCCGCATCCAGATGAAGTCCAATGGCTCTGGCATACGCGTCGCATTTTTCGAACCGGATGCCGGGAAGTTCTGCAAGCCTCCATGGATCACTTTGGATGATATCCGAAGCGGCAATCCCGAACCTTCCGGCAATCTTCGCGCAGGAACTCTGGGAAAACCCATAGGGCATCAAAAGCTCCATGACCGAGGCGCAGGCCAGATGTTCTTTTCTGGATTGCACCATCTCACAGAGCTTCTTTTCCCCGATGCCGGAAACCTTCAAGAGCTGATCCGGATCCGTATTCAGGATGTGAATGGTCTCTTCCCCAAATTTTTCATAGATCCGGTTTGCCAGAGTCTTTCCGATTCCCTTGATGGGTCCGCAGGTCAGGTACTTTACAATGGCTTCCCTGCTTTTTTCCTCGTGATCCCTCACCTTAAGAAGATTGCCCTGCTTTCCATATTTTGGATGTTCCACGCCCTCCACCACCATGTCATAGAGGATGGACGGACAGGTGGGCACCTGATAGCCCTGCAAGGTGATATACCCGGCAGCATTCACATATTTTTCCGCACCGTTTCCCTTCCAGAGAACCTGAAAAGAGGCGATGCGTTTTCCTTCAAATCCTTCCGCAGCTTTGTAAGGCCAGACCATATGGTCCAGCCTTGCCACAATCACAAAGGTGTCTGCCATGCAAACCCTTCCTTTCCGGATGCCTTATTTTCCGTCATCCTTTTTGAATTCCACCGTCCACGTAGAAGAGGTATAAGCACCCGGGATCGTGTATTTGCCAAGATCCGCAAAGTCTTTGGCCTTGGATGTATCCAGTTTTTCCACCATCTTCACCGCCTTTTGATACACCTCCGGGTGATCCTGTTTTAATCTCGCAAAATCATAGGTCTTGTGTCCCCGATTCCGCTTTTCCTTGACAAGATAGACGCCTCCCTCCACCGGAAGCCTCGCTCTGGAGGCATCCTTTACGATTCCGGCTAAGCGATTGGTGTGCACCGCACGCTCTTTGGAGAGTTCATCCATGGACGCTTTTAAATCGGCGATTTTTTGATCGATATCCATGATTGCCACCAGCGCATCCTTGCAGTCATCGGTAAGCAACACTTCCTCCTTTGTTTCCTCCGCATAGAGTCTTCCGTAAAAGGAGGAGGCCAGAAGAGGAGAGGCCAGATCCACCGGCTCCGTATCTTCCCGAAGGGAGTGCACAAACTCTTTTTCCGCACAGATCAGCCGCATCTCTTCCTGTGGATCCCGTCCAATCATGGTATAGGCATAGCCATCCACTTCCAGAGACCAGACGCAGATCAGCATCACCGCCTCCGCGCCAAAAGTAGCCATCTCATGGCGGCATTGCAGGATGTAATTCTCCGGAAAGATTCCGCTTTTGTAGCATTCCTGTACTTTTTCCGCCCGCACGCTTACCGTCTTTGCCTCGATCAGGATAAAGTGCGCTTTTCCGTCCTTCATCACGACGGCATGCCCATCCGTATTGCAGAACATCCACGGATACTTCTTGGACACAAAGATTCGCTTGTCCGACCAGATCCAGACATTCTCCTTTCCGTATTTCTCCGTTAGAATCCGTTTCGCCACATAGAGCACATAGTCCTCCGCCAGCTGACCCCGAAGAAGTGCGTCTTTGTTGACCTCCTTTGGAACCATTGGCATCCGGTTTTTCTTCTCATGCCAGCGCTCCACCTTGCTTGTCCACGGATCCTTACCAAGGACAGCTGCGCACTCACTGGCGGTCACCGTATAATCGATGGTATGTTTCTTCCGGTAGTCCTCAAATTCCTTTGTCAGACAGCCTTCCTCTTCCAGCAAAGAAAAGGAAGCCTTTCTTGCCGCAAGCCACGCCTCCCGGGACATAACCACCTCTCCGGGTTCGCCTTCTTCCTCCGCCTTCAGATCCGTGATGGGCACCGCATACTGCTCATCAAACGCTCTCTTTAAAGCGTGAATTTTGTCCCAGTCCTTGAGATCCAGATTTGCACTTTGCATACATATTCCTCCTTTTAGGGGTAAAAAAAGAGACAGAACCAAAAGGTCTGTCTTTTAACAAGTTCGCTTTAAAAAGCATTCGTATGTGCAGCAACGCTGTTAATTTCGCATGTATCTGCCTAAAAACGGAAAAGAGCCGACAGCACGCGTGCGGCTATCGACTCAAGGGATTTGGTGTACAACAAATACATGGTTACATTATAAGCATCCGAAGGAATCGTTTCAAGGGTTTCAGAATTACAGTTTTGCAAGTGGCCCATCTTTTTTACGTTCCGTTTACGGTTATCCTAAATGTAATACACTGCCACCAGCGCAAAGGTCATCAAAAACAAAAACATGGCGAATCCCTTCAAAAGTCTGGTGTATCTGGACTCCCCGTAGGTTCCCGGAATGGGCTTTCTTGGAGCATAGTACCGCTCCGCATAGTTTCTGCTTCCGAACGCTTCATCCAAAAGATGACACTTTTCCTCGCGGGAAGGCTCCGCAGCCTTTGCGGATAAAAAGAAACCGGAAGAAGGTTTTGCCGTTCTTTCCTTCTTGACAGACGCATGTTCCGCTTGCTTTTTTTCTGTCTCTTTTACAGGATCTTCCTCAATCATTTTTCCGCAGAACGGGCAGATGGAAACGCCCTCCGGGATTTCTGCATGACAGAATGGACAAATCATGAACGTTTTCCTCCTTTGGTTTGGACAAGAACCTTCCCGGGGAGATCCCATAAAGAAGGCAGACAGTAGAACACCCTTCCTTTGATCTTTTCCCTATCGACAAAGACTTCGGGAAAAGATCTGGAATCCATCGACACATCCCGGTTATCCCCGAGAACAAAATACATCCCATCGGGCACCTGATAGCTCATGTTTCCGTCAGTAATCACCGTATCTGCCAGATACTCCTCCTGCACCAATGTATCCCCGATCCAGACGCGTCCTCCCCAGATCCGCACGGTATCGCCGGGAAGACCAAGCACGCGCTTCACAAGAAGCCGGTCTTTTCTTTGAAAGATGATCACATCGCCACGCATAGGATCCCGCACCTTGTACGAGAGACGGTTCGAAAGAACCACACCGGAAAGATTGGGCGACATGGACGTTTCGCGCACCAAAAAGACGCCAAAAATCACCTGCGTCAGGATATAAAACACAAAAAACACAGAAACCACGTGCCAAAGAGTGTGAATCCAAAACGTTCCCCGCTTTTTTTTCTTCTTCTTTCCCATCAAAAATCCCCGATCTGCGATCCAAAGATCCTCCAAGGACACCTCATCCTATACAAAACCACCACAGAAAGCATCTCATTTTAGTAATATATCACAAACTCATGGTATACTTACTATTTCCTGATGAAACAGAATTATTCTTTATGTTATTATTATACGCAGAAATTTACGATTATTCGCACGTTGCTCATTTTTTTAGGGGAAATAGAAAATGTCATTATTTAATCCACAGGACGAACAGCTTCAGTTTGCTGCACGCTTAAAGAGAATACGGGAATTGCGCGGTTTTTCACAGACCAGTCTTGCAGAAGAAATGACACGCCGCCAGGGAAGTGATCAGAAACCCATTCCCAGACAAAACATCTCCGCTTGGGAGGCGGGTCACATCCCCAATCCCTCTTTCTTAATAAGTTTGGCAGATGTCCTCGATGTATCAGTTGAATATTTGATCGGTAATACGAATACCGTAAACTCGCAATTAAACATATCCGATCTCTTTCAGCTCCCAACCAACTTCGAAGAATTGGATGTTCTGCAATTCGCAAATGATCCTCTGTATTACTGTCCGGAAAACGGTACCGGATACTGGACATTGATGGATCCTGTGACAAGGACGCTGGTTTCCGTCGAGAATCCTCCTCTTTCGATCGCCGATCTAAAGGGGACGCTCTATTCCATAACCGAAAAGCCCCTCGGAGAAAGACTATCCATCTCCGAAGCCAAAAAGAAGGAAGACATTTATGTAATGCCCCTTGGTTTTCCAAAAGCAGCCTGTGAAAAACTCAAAGGCTGGTATTCCTATGATGCAGACAATGATCTCTTTGTGAAAAACGATAAGTCCTTTGCCTTCCCGCCGGAACAGTACGGAAGTGCATACATCGGTTATTCAGATCTTCCCAAAGGTTTTCAGTAAAAAAGAATGCAGTTGAACCCGTATGGATTCGACTGCATTCTTTTTTATACTAACTCCCCTTGTTTTCGTATCAACTACCATAATCTTCTCTTTGAGAAAAGAACTCTTTAACTTACCTGTATAGCTGCCAGAGAAGCAAAATCTTCCAGACTCATCACATCTGAAAAACTACATGGAGTAGGTGCTGGAACTACGTAGAGAACCTGCGTATCGTCATCAAAATAGATCTGATTCATCCAAGTATCCTTTTTTTCTTTCTGGATACTGCCTGTTTCCCTTCTTAATCGTTCGACCTTTCCACCGTCTTGTTTTGCGGCTATCAATAGCTTTTCTGTATGTTCTTCATCAAAAATTACAATGCACTGCGTCATGCTGATCCACTCATAAATCCATTTGTAATCAATCAAATGTCCTTCTCCTGATTATGAATTCTGTGTATCCAGATTTTCTATGTTGTATTGCAATTCTTCTACGAAAAAAGGATGATACGCTATGTTTCAATTTTTTTATACGTCGTGGGTACTATACCGCCATTTTCGTTTTATGTCAATGAAACGGATTACCATTTCTATACTTTTATAAACTTTGCATAGTACCCTTCGAAAATTGTGTATCATTTTCAATTTCTTGCACGAAGATGCAGAAATACTTGTTTGCAAATGATTTTAACCGGGCTGGTACAACAACTTTTCATCGTTTGCTTTTATTGTTGTTGTTATATATATATAAACAACAATTTCTTTCTTTTTTTTAGGAGCCTGAAAATGGCGTAATATCAGTGTTTGTGAGACTTTATGGTAAAGCAAATACCCACAAGAGGTGTAGTAAATAACCATAAAAAGTGCAGGAAATACCCAAAAGAGGTGTAGCAAAAACCCACGTGAAAAACTGGATAAGAGGTGTAGCAAAACCCCACAAGAGGTGAAGGAAAAGACTATTTTTGGTCTAGTAAAAGCCCACAGAATCATCGATTACTACTTAGAGGTGTATAAAAAACCAACACCTGAGAAAGAAGATGACAGATCTACCATATGGAGAAATAAAGAGGTGTAGTAAAAGCTCACATTTTCAACCCCAAAACGGAAAGAGGTGTACAAAATCCCCATATGCAATACAGAAAAGAGAAAGCATGCAGGTGGAAATTCAAAGAAGTGTAGTAAAACCCCACGTTCTCACCAGAATAAACGAAAGAGGTGTACAAAAACCCAATGCCGGAGATGGAAAAGGACAGGTTCAGCATAAGGAAAACAGAAGAGGTGTAGTAAAACCCCACAGGATGAGGGAATCCAGAAGAGGTGTGCAAAATCCCTCAATACGTAATAAAAGGGAGGCAAATAGCAGGTGGAGACTTAAAGAGGTGTAGTAAAACCCAACGTTTTCGCCCATAATAATTGAAAGAGGTGTACAAAAACCCAACGTCAGAGATGGAAAAGGACGGCGGCATCATAAGGAAAAATGAAGAGGTGTAGTAAAAGGCCACATGATAAGGAAATCCAGAAGAGGTGTAGAAAAAAACAATACGTAATATAAAGAGAGAAAACAGACAGTTGGAAATCCAAAGAAGTGTAGCAAAACCCCACGTTTTCATCTGTAATAATTGAAAGAGGTGTACAAAAACCCAACGCCGGAGCTAGTGGAGGTCAGATCTATCACAGGGTAAATAAAGTGGTGTAGTAAAAGTCCATATGATATAGAAATCCAGAAGATGCGTAAGCAAACAATACGTAATAAAAGGGAGTTGTTCAGCAGTGGAGATCCAAAGTGGTGTAGTAAAACCCGATACTTTCACCTGAAAAATCAAAAGAGGTGTAGAAAAACCCAATACGTAAGAAAAAGAGCGAAAGTAGCTGGTGGAAATCCAGAAGAAGTGTAGTAAAACCCCACTTTTTGCCAGGAAGAACCGGAAGAGGTGTATAAAAACCCAACGACAGAGCTAGAAGAGGATAGATCTATCGCGGGGAAGAATAAAGAGGTGTAGTAAAAAGCCATATTATATGGAGATCCAGAAGAGGTGTAGAAAATACCAATACGTAATAAAAATAGAGAAACAGGCAGTTGAAAAACCAAAGAAGTGTAGTAAGACCCCACTTTTTATCCTCAAAAACTGAAAGAGGTGTACAAAAACCCAATGCCAGAGCAAGAAGAGGACAGATCTATCACAGGGAAAAATAAAGAGGTGTAGTAAAAAGCCATATTATATGGAAATCCAGAAGAGGTGTAGAAAATACTAATACGTAATAAAAAGAGCGAAAGCAGCTGGTGGAAATCCAGAAGAAGTGTAGTAAAACCTCACTTTTTGCCAGGAAGAACCGGAAGAGGTGTATAAAAACCCAACGACAGAGCTAGAAGAGGATAGATCTATCGCGGGGAAGAATAAAGAGGTGTAGTAAAAAGCCATATTATATGGAAATCCAGAAGAGGTGTAGAAAATACCAATACGTAATAAAAAAGAGAGTAAGAAGCTGGTGGAAATCCAGAAGAAATGTAGTAAAACCCCACTTTTTGCCAGGAAGAACCGGAAGAGGTGTATAAAAACCCCCAATACGTAATAAAAGAGAAGCATCCAGCAGGTGGAGATATAAAGTTGTGTAGTTAAAACCCACATTTTTAGCCCATAAAACCGAAAGAGGTGTACAAAAACCCAACATTTGAGCTAGAAGAGGATAGCCTATCACATGGAAGAATAAAGCGGTGTATTAAAAGACCACAGGATACGGGAATCTGGAAGAGGGGTAGAAAAAACCTAATACGTAATAAAAAGAAGGCGTCCAGAAGGTAGAAATCTAAAGCGGTGTAGTAGAAAACCACATTTTTCGTGAAAGAGGTGTACAAAAAGTCAACATCAGCGTATAATCGTTATTGGTGTGTTCTTGTTTAAGAGCAACCGATCCAACAGGATCAAAATGTTCGATAGCGAAATCATACAGGGATGGAAGCACGAGACAATCGTGAGTGGTTTCAACTACCTTGCAAAGGATGGTATCTTCTGCGTCAAAAAGTAGTAAGCGGAAGGTTTGTCTTTGCAGCGTAGTTCTTTACTCAAATGACACATTACAAGGAGAAAACTTTTGGATAATAATGATAGTGTGAAAAATAAAAAAGTACCTGTGATGTTTAGTAAAGACAACAACTTGATTTCTTCGAAAAGTAAAATGACATTGCGGGGGCGAAAGGTATTTGATGCTGCGGTAATGAATGCGAAGGAATGCGATGACGAAAACGGCATGCCGACAATAAAAGCGGAAATATCTGGGCATGAGCTTATGTCGTTTTTAGGCGTGGACGATCGTTCTGTCTATAAGGAAATAAAAAAACTGTGTAACGTGGATGCGCGTCCAGCAGACTCAAATGCACCAAGTATATTGGACTGGTCCGTTATCTTAAAGGACGATAAAAACGAGAAATTTGATATTATTAAGGTTATTGTCAGAGCAAGATTTGAAAATGGTAGATTGGAGATTTATTTTAATTCTGCTTTAAAAAACAATCTGATTGGTCTTAAAAAGAACTTTACGATGTTGGATCGGAATATTATAAGTCACTTTTCAAGTAATTATTCCTATCAGCTCTATCAGATCTTTAAGAAAACGATCGACAGGCAAACTGCGATAACAAAGAAAAATGGTCCATATGATATAGAATTTGATTTGGTGGATTTAAAGGTTCAGCTTGGTGTCGTTGATGCAAACACAAATCCTATACTGAAAAGAGCGGTTACGGACGATGAAATAAAATCGATCGATGAGATTGAGAAAATAAATGATGAAGAGCTTGTAAAAACACTCAAGGAAATCAAAAGCTTCAGAAGGTATGCGCTGGAAAAAGCGAAAACAGAAATAAATGAAATCTCGGATATTGAGTGTGATTATAAACTGATCAGAAGAGGACGTGGTGGATCATGTAAAGGTGTGATCTTTACCGTTAAGTATAAAGATGTCATTCTGGAATCTAAGAAGGTAGAGCCGGAGAAAAATGAAGAAATAGATCCCTGGGCATTTGTTGAAGAAATGTGCGTTTTCATGAAAAACGAGAAACTTTCGATTCGGGATTTAAAAAATATAGCGGATGCTTCGGAATACAATATGGAAAAAGTAAAAAAAGCCTACGAAGTATTGTGTTCGACAAATAAAGTAGAAAATGTAACCGCATTCATGATCAAGGCCATTAAAGAAAACTATGATGTGCCGGTAAAAAGAGTGAAACCAACCAGCTTTCATAACTTTACGGAAAGGGATTACTCTTCGGAGGATTTTGAAGAGTTAGAGAGACAACTCCTTACTGGTGATAGGAATACAAAGTGATAAAACCGAATGATAAAAAAGCTGACGCTGTAGGGTGTCAGCTTTTTCTGTAAAGGATGGTTGGCGTTGTGGGTTTAGAAAAGATATTTGGAAGAAAAACCGAATATGTCTACACCGTAGCGGAAGCAGAAGAGAAGTTCTTTTCGCTGCTGGCCGAAGCAACCGGGTGGACATACAGAAAGAGTGGAAGGTCTTTGAAGAAGAGGATGAAGGATTTTTCCTTTGAGATCCTGTTCTTTTGTTCGAAATGGAATCAGTCACACAAAGTGGTGGATGTGTATGCCGAGTTTCGGCTATCCTACAGGAAATATGGTAAACTTCCGGTCAACAACATCATCGCATGCATGGACTATAGGCCGATCGGCAAAGAAGAGCAGTGGTTTGATATTTCCACGGAAACAAAGCTGATGGATGCTTACGAGGAAGTGCGGGATCGGATACAAAAGACAGCCTTGGAGCTGTATCGTCTCTTTGAAGCGGATGTCTACAACGCAGCGAAGGAGCTTCTGGAACATCATTTTGAGGAGTATAGCGCGAAGCTGGACTTTCTGGCAGATGTTCTTGGAAAAGAAGCGGTCAGGCCTAAGGCGCAGGAGATCTATGACGCTCTTTCGCCGGATTGGAAAGAACAGGTGCGAGCGTACCGTAACGGGGATCGCAGCAAAGCATGGATGATCAATCGCAACAACCTAAAATACATTGTCGATCACGAACTGGTGGAGATACCGGAATAGCGTGTACTACGAACAAAGAAATACATACATGAGATAAATTCGGAACCTTATATCTATTAGCCATTTTTAATTTTTTTCTGTTTTTGGCTAATTCATGCCTCTAACAGCCAATCAGCTAAATCGACAATTTTTATACCTTCGTATTGGTATTCATCATTTCTTGTACGTGCGATAAGCACTTTAGGATATGCATCTTTTATTTGCAAAAGTGGTGAAACTTCTCTCTCAAAAGTCTTATCATCGCTTATGTTATCGGATACTTGAATATAGATTTTTTCGCTACGTTTTATCGCCACAAAATCTATCTCTTTTTTATATAATACCCCGACATAAACCTCATACCCTCTGCGAAGAAGTTCTATAGCCACAATATTCTCAAGGATTCTTCCATAATCCATATTTCTTGTGCCGAGCTTGGCGTACCGAAATGTATGATCACTGAGATAATACTTATCATTACTTGATAAATATTTTTTCCCTTTGATATCGTATCTACGGATTTTATAAAACGCAAATGCATTGCATAGGTATTGCATGTACGATCCAACCGTTGTATGGTGGATTTTCTCATTCATGCTGCCAAGGACATTTGTAATATTCCTGGCCGATGAAAGATTTGAAATGTTATCCATAAGAAAATCTACAATTCTGTCCATCAACTGAGTATTTCTTATTTTATATTTTTGTCTGATATCCCTTACAATCAGAGTGTCAAATACATCTGCAATATAATCATACTTTGCTTCCGGATCTTTATATAGATAAGAGCCTGCCATTCCACCTTCTTTAATATATGATGATAGGGCCTCATATCTGTCGCTCAAATCAAAATACCTGACATATTCCTTGAAGGAAAATGGAAAAACTTTTATTTCAAATGTTCGTCCAGTAAAAAGTGTGGCAAGATCTGAACTAAGCAAAAAAGCATTTGAACCGGTTATATATATATCATACTTTTCGGATGCATGCAGTCCATTGATGGCCTTTTCAAAATCCTCACACATTTGAACTTCATCTATCAAAACAAAGTTCTGCATATTCTCTTTATACAAAGAGTTTATATGTTCATACAGCGCTCGAAAAGTGAGCAGTTCTTCAAACTCCGGCAGGTTAAAATTGATATGGATTATATTTGCATCTTGTATATTCTCATCTATATATTTTTTAAATGATTCCAAAAGCTTTGACTTTCCGCATCGTCTTACACCGGTAATGACTTTTATATCCGGAGTTCCTATTACATTGATTATTTTCTCCATATAGGAATTTCTCGGAATGAGCCTCATAATATCCATTTCTCTCCTTCTGTTTGATGAGATTATCCTATCACGCCTATTAGCCATTTTCAATATTTTTTCATTTTTGGCTAATAGAGGTACGGCAGTGATGAATTTGCGGTGGGGCAATTATGAGCAGCTGGAGCTGGCCGACTATCTGAAGGAAACCTTTGGATGCGAGGAAGATGCAAAAGAAACAGAGATCAAAAAGAAAGACAAAAGAAATAAGCCGTGCGAGCAGAGACCGTCGGATGAGGAAATCGCATTTTTTGATCCGGCCTGCGAGAAGCTGTTTGCACTCCTTCGCCTTACTTCGAAAGATGTTGGCTTTTCATGGCCGACGGGGATGCTGTATGATACACTTCTCCAGATCCTGATCGAAGCAAGAGGTGAGGATAGCGACGAGGAACTAAAAACAGCATCTACAGAATCCGTCGCTCGAAAGAACTCTGGAAAAGGATCCAAAGAAACCGAAAGGAAATCGAGGAGATCCTTTCCGAGTATCTGAAGGATCAAGGAGAGGAATAAACTATGTGGTATTGGTGGATAATGGTTGTCAGTAATCTGCTGACGCCGGGGATTATGATTGTTGCCGGCTATCGGATGTGGAAGTACTGTCCGAAGAAAATAAACAGTTGGATAGGATTTCGAACGAAGCGATCCATGCAGAGCATGGAAGCGTGGAAATATGCGCATACGTACTGCGGGAAACGGTGGGTTGGATTAGGACTTTTCCTGATTCTTCCTTCGGTTCTGGTGATGCTTCCATTCTATGGTGGAGACGAAGATCTCATCGGAGGAGTCGGCGTTGCTGTGATTGCCGCACAGATGCTTTTTCTTTTTCTTCCTGTATTTTTAACGGAGCTGGCATTAGAGAAGAAATTCCCGGACGAAGAAAAATAAGTTTTTTTCGACGGGCTGCGAATTTTTGCGAATTTCTTCGTATAATATATATAGAAGGAAAGATCCTTGTTCTCATAAAAATGGGAAGGGGATCTTTTTTGTTGTCCATTTCTAATGTTTTTGTATACGTCCATAGAACGAAGGGGATGATGACAGCAAAACATGGAAGAGACGGAAAAGAAAACATCGGATCAGGAAGCGGATGATCTTAAAGGCACAGGCAGGGAAGGCATCCAACTAGCAAAAGAACTTGGTCAAGCAGTAAAGAAGTCTGCCGGAAACAATGCAGGATCTCTGTCTGAGAGTGAAAAGGGTGAAGGAATTCCTGCATCTTTGCAAGGTGGCCAAAATCCGTTGGATCTTTCCCATACCAAGGATGCCTCCTCGATCACGGGTGATTCGGCTACAACCGAAAGAGGAAGAAAACCCGTAGGAAAAGGGATGCTTCCTGATCGGAACTCCTCGCCGCAGAATGGGGAAGTGCCGCAAAAGAGAGGGGAAATCCCAAAACCTCAAAGAGGTACTTCCCTGCAAGGAGCCAAGAAAACAGCAAGCGCATCCGGTGCGGCAGATGTCGGGAAAGGGCTTGCGGGGGAGGCGGCAAAAGGAGCAGGAAAAGGGTCCGCCGGAGCCGTAAAAGCAGGTGGCGTGGCCGGAGGTGTGGGGCTGACCGGTGTTGGGATTTTTCTTTTGGTTCTTCTGGTCATTCTGGTAGCTTTTGCCATTGCCTACAGTGTCTACGAGACAGGAGAGCGAAGAGGTGATCACGGATCTGTGTCCAACTTTTGGATTTCAGAGAACCGACCGCTTACCGAAGAGGAACAAAAAAGGAATGCCATTTGCGTATATGGCATCCTGAAAAAAGAAGGATTCTCCATGGATGCAGTGGCGGCGGTGCTTGCCAACATGGAAGCGGAGTCCACGATCAATCCCGGACGATGGGAGAACGGGCAGGTGCGGGGCGGCGGCTACGGTCTTTGTCAGTGGACACCGTACACGAAGATCACCGGTCAAAGGGATTATAAAGAGGACGACGGGGATATGCAGATGGCATATTTTCTTCGAACCTTTGAAGCGGAATGGATCGACAAAAGCGGTTATTGTTCTGCTTTAGAATTCCGGGAAGGAAAGGGATCGGCAGAAGAACTGGCGGCAGCCTTTCTTATCTGCTACGAACGACCACTTGCTCCGGGGGATACGCTTGCGATTCGTAAACAAAAGGCGGCCAGATGGAAAACGTACCTGATGGAGCATGGCGACGAAGAATTAAAAAAGCGGACAGACTTTTCTTTTACCATCGAAGATTTAAAACATTGCAAATCCAGACAGGAATATCTTTCCCTTGTCATGCCTGCCTATCAGGCGTATGGCAGAGAGTTTGGAATCCGGTATCCGGGCATTCTTGCCCTTCAGGTGTTCTATGAGGTGAACGCATCTTTTCCGCAGGAGATGTCCGCGGTGGCCACAAAAGACAATAACTTCGGTGGACTCAAATATGCCTCCGGGATCCCACGGGCGACGATGGGATCTCCGTATCCTGCAAGTGAAGGAAGTGGTGTCTATTGTCACTTTGAAACGCCGGGGGACTATATCTACGCTCAGTGCTGGAATGTTGGACAGTCTTTGTACGCGGTGGCAAGGGAGCGCTCCGATGTGGAAAGTTTTGCCAGATCACTTTGCGCGATTTGGATCAAAGGAAACTTAAGCGGAACGGCGCAGCCGGTGGGATATTCGGAACAACTGCTTGTGGATTACCGCTCGTATCATTTGGAAGCATATGAGAACTAAGGGGGCTTGTGTTTGCGGAAGCGAATCTTGGTGATGCTGTGTTTGGGTTTTCTTATTGCCGCATTTACGGTGTCTGCCGGACATTTGTTTGTGATCGAAGCAGGAATCCTGTCGGAAGAAGATGACGCATCCTCCTTTTGGGAGGATCCTCTGATCCGCTCTCTGGTGGAGCTTTTCTTTGGGGATGTGTCATCCGGGCAAGGGAGCGTACTTCTGGATGCGGATGAAAATGGAATTCCGCGTGTTCCCTACATCCATCAGGGATTTGGCGTGTATGATTTTACTTCGAATTCCTATACGCATACCGAGATTCTTTCTCATTCTTTTCCGGATGGATGCACCTTCTCAGCAGGAGCCTGCGGATATTGCTGTAGTGCCATGGCGGTATCCTATATCGCCGGTCATCTGGTTTTGCCCACGGACTTTGAAGAAGGGGGAAGCTGGATGGGCACGTGGCTGGGTGCTGCAACCCATGATGTGGGGAAAAAGGCGGTGGCAAGATACGGGATCGAGACAAGAGAAACCCAGTCGATCGACGATGCGTATCAGGAATTAAAAAACGGAAACCTTGTCATGGTCATTGAACAGGGCGGCAGTGTTCCGGGGGTGCCATCGTTTCAAGGCGTGCCGGATGGAGGATGGACGGCAGACGGACACTTCATCCTCATGATCGGTGTACTGCCGGATGGAAGCATTGCCGTCAACGATTCGGCTTCCACGCAGAGAACCTACTGGTTCAATGGAAAGAAGGGATGGACAAAGGAACAGATTTCGCTTCGAGCTTCCGGGTCTCCGACCTACACCATCTTTGTCTGCCCGGATGGTATGAAGAAATCAGAAGGGCAGGACGCAAAGGCGAAAGCGATCGTACAGGCATGTAAAACCGTTCCCTCACCGGGGAATGGACTTTGCGCCGCGTGGGTGACGAAGGTTTACATGACAGCCGGAGCCGGAAACCCGACGGGGGATGCAAGGGATATGTATGCTGCGCTTCCGGTGCTTTCAGAAAAAGACGTGCGGGAACGAAAAGGATTATCTCCCGGCATGATTGTAGCGCTTCAGAGCTGCAACGGCGGAAGTGACGCGAAGACGTATGGGCATGTGGGAATCTACATCGGAGGCGGACAGATCATGGACAACGTTGGACACATCGAGACGCAGAGCATCGATCTGTGGCTTTCCAAGTATTGTCCTGCCGGAATGCTTCCCAGATGGGGATATCTGTAGAAGGGGGAGAGATCGTGAAGAAACAAGGGATCATCATTGTTGTGGCCTTGCTGCTTGTAGGAGCTGTTGCATTATTCTTGGCTTTTCGAAACGAAGAAAAGAAGAGCGATGAAAAGATAGAGATGACCGCATCATCGGAAATGATACTGCCGACGGTGACAGGAGATGCAGAAGTTTGTGAGACAGATATCGAAGAGGGAAAACGATACGCCAGGGGCGCGGTGTCCAATTCTATAATGGAGATCTATTACGATCAGAAGGATGCGTCCATGGATGCCATCCCGGAAGACCCCTACTATGTGATGGAGGCCTATAACCGGACGCTGGAGCATGACATGGGATACGCGGATCTTTGGCTGGAATGCGTGGAAGTGTATCACTGGGGGGGAAGGGATGTGAATCTGATTCTTCTTACCTTTGAGAGGGAGCATCATGCGGTCGTTATACAGGAAAGAAATCTGCGTGGGGAGATCACATATAACTTCTATGGAGATGATGCCGAGACCTATCGGTTTACGAAAAGGCATGGAATTCTTGTCAAAGACGTGTCCGAAGCAGAAGCGGAGGTGGATCGGATCAACCGGAAAGAATTCACGCATACCGCATCCAATCAGGATGTGTTGGCGGAGGATCCGTCTTTATGGCAGACGTTTCAAGAAAAACTCGATGCAAAGATCTGTATGATCCAGTATGTGACCGGAAGTGCCTCCGATTACGGGATCACTAATGAAGGCCGTTTTTTCTATGAAGCCACGAGGTACGATGGAACACTGGCGGAAGGAACCGGCGCGATCTGCGGCATTCAGGTCGATCGAGATGGATCGAAGAACACGGCACTTCTCATCCAAAACGATGGAAAACGGATGCTTGCAGAGTTTCAGGCAAGGGGGGATGGATCGTTTGCGTTTGCGAATGGGTACATTCTGGAAGAATAATTAAGAAGACTCCATCTGGAGAGATGTGCGGAAAAAGCAGATCTTTTCAGATGGAGTTTTTTGTCGGGATTTGGAATGACAGAAGAGGATCGAAAAATATGCGACGCATAATAATGTTTGTCTGGATGCGCATTCGCTTGGAGAGATTCGGTTGATTGATAGCATCAACGGATAGAAGATACAACAACGGATGAAGTGCCGGAAAGAAGCAATTTGTGCATTTTTTGCACAAGTTGAGGAAAGAAAAAGAAAGAATCGTTATGCCACAAATAGGACACAGAAATGTGAAACCTTTGGATCTTGTGCTCTTATGAATCGCATTGAGCAACTCCATGTTTTTCATTTTCTTCTTTTCGGTATAGAGTTTTCGGCTCCGAAAATCCTTTGAGTGTAACAAATTATAGGCCCTTTTAAGATTTTTCAACACATAGTGCCAAAAAAGTCCTATGACTTTCGCAAGGACAATTGCAAAAGTCATAGGACTTTTCTCCCTTCCGCCGAAATACACAGATTTCTATGGAGGATCTTTCCGATCGGAAGTGATTATGCTTTTATATAATGATCGATATTCCATTCTAAATACAGAGGAATGGAATATGTTTTTGTAGATTCGCAAAGATTTTCAGCTATGTTCTTCTTAGAAAGCTTTAAGCCTTTTGGTGGCTGATATTTTTTGCAAAACTGTTTATAACTTTTTGCCTGCGTATTATCTGCTGCTTTTACTTCCACAGGAACAAGCTCGCCTTCCTCATCGTAGATAAAGTCTACCTCAGCTGTATTTCCAGAGCGCCAAAAGAACGGAGCTTTGCCTATGGATTTTAATTCATTTAAAACATAGTTTTCCGCGAATGCGCCTTTGTATCGAACATAAAGATCGGATTCCTCTAATATCGTGTTTACGGAAACTTTGGATTTTGCACGTAACAAGCCAACATCAGACATATACACTTTAAAATATGTTTTATTCGCAGCGCCATCTAAAGGTATTTCTGGTTTTTCTACAAGCTCTGTCTTTATGAGTAAGCCTGCATCTACCAACCATTGCAGGGCATCTTCTAAATCTGCTGAACGCTTTCCCTCTTTGACGTGAGAAAAGACAAACTTGTTATTCTCTTTTGCTAATTGTACGGGAACAGAATCCCAGATCCATCGGATTTTCGGGATGTCTGAAAGCGGTGCATGTTTGGAAAAATCATCTGCGTAATCCGACAGGATTTCGTTCTGCACTTCTTCAACCTCTTCATAATCATGCGTCTCAATCCAGGTTTTCACGACTTCTGGCATGCCACCAACGATATAATATGTTTGAAGCAGCTTTTCCATCGGTTCCTTATATATTTTGGGGATTTCACGATCCGTAGGCCATTCGTGAAAGATTTCTATTAAATCCGTTCTTCCATTTGCGATGATGAATTCTTTAAAGCTCATCGGGAAAAGTTGGAGACGATTCACCTTACCTACCGGAAAGGAAATTTGCTTCTTCTTTAACGCAACACCAAGGAGAGAGCCTGCACATACAATATGCAGATCCCGCATTTTTTCGCAAAAGTACTTCAACGACGTGATGGCTCTTGTACATTCTTGAATTTCATCGAAAAATACCAGCGTTTCACCTGGGGTAATCGGAGTTTTAAAATGGCGTTCGAGCTCCGTTACAATTCTATTGACATCAAAGTCATACTCAAAAATTGCGGAGAGGGTATCCTCAGATTCAAAGTTGACGTACACATAGCTTTCAAAATTCTTATGTGCAAATTCTTCTATGATATAGGTCTTTCCACACTGTCTGACGCCTGTGAGGATTAGCGGTTTTCTTCGGGCTTTGTTCTTCCACTTCTTCAAATCTTCTAAAATTTCTCTATACATAGTGCCTCCAAAAGTCCTGGGATATTTGCAATAATTATACCAAAAGTCCTATGACATTTGCAAGATAAACTGCAAATGTCATAGGACTTTTGCTTTGCTTCTGAAAGCGTACATTTCAGAGCAAACATTTCGAATACGGGTGCAGTTGATTTGTAAGCGCTTAGTGTTCTACCGTCGTGAACTTTCACGCCAGATTTGAAATAATAACAACGATATTATTGGGGTATTTCACTCCAATCGATGACTGTAGAGGATTCATCATTGGAGTACTTCACTACAAACGGAGGTTGTTGTTATGTGCAAAGGATTCCCAAACAAGAAAATTTCAACATGGTCATGTCGTGTCGAAACAGCGGTTTATCTGATTAACAACGGGAAGATGATTTCTGGGATCTTTTCGATAGGAAGTTACGGGGCGGCTGTGTTTGGGGAAGAATACAGATGAGATCATGAAGGAGGGAAAAACCCCGCTTTTGATGGCTCACAGAGGTTCGTCCAGAAACGCCGTAAACAAGCGGTTTCAGAGACCGCGTCTACTTTTGAAAAAGAAAACAAAAAAATCTGTTTTCGTCGTTACTTTTCTTGACTGCCACAATCTTGTTACTTAAACATTGAAGAAACGGTACTATATCGCAATTGAAACATTGAAGAAACGGTACCATAACGTTTTTGGTGGTTGAGAGTTCGGTAACTGTGAGTAAACGTCCTGGAACTACGAGTAAATGGTCGCCGAAATGTGAGTAAAAGTTCGGTAACTGTGAGTAAGCGTCTTGGAGCTATGAGTAAATGGTTGGGGCGTTTATTTTGTTTGTATGCAAAAAAACACCTTCGTTTTAATCTGGATGTTTTAGGGGGCGGGAGGCTGTCTACAAAGAAGAAAAACAGTTGAAACAACTGAATTTTTCCTTAAGAGCCTACCATTTCATGCCCTCCAAAAAGCTTTGTAACCCGCCTTCAACACGTTCATCCTCATTGTTTGACAAACTCATGACAAGTGATACCGGATCCACTTCACCGTTCTTGGCAAAGAGCCCCGGATCATATTTCCAAAGCTCAATTCTACAAGTCTTCAGATCATCCTGCCAGATCGTATCGATCTCTTCAAAGCTTTTCACTACTTCACTGCCTTTAAAGACGGCATATGTATCCTCACTGGGAGCGGCAAGCATGCTGTGCCTGCTTAGCATCGTTTCTCCGGCGATGAAAAAATCTTCTTTTCTTGTAATCTCTGTGTGGACGATCTTTTGCACAGGATTGATCAGATACTTTTTGGACGCCTTAAATAGAGTCAGCCCCTTATAGAGAGGAATCATTCGTATTTCTTTTCCTGCGTGTTCTTCTCGGATGAGATGCATCTGTTTGAGCTGTTCGGAAGCTCTTGTAATAGACGTCTTTGTCAATCCAAGATCATCCGCGGCCTGTTTTTTTATGAAGAACTCGTTTTCGCGATGGTACAGAAGATAAAGAAAAAGGCATTGCGTTGCCGGCATCATTTTGTCAGCGGACACCATCGTTCTTTTTTTCCAAGTGTTGCTTAGCATGATCCCGAGGAAAGGCATATATATTTGTTCCGGCAATGAAATAAAAGGGATCTCTTTCGCGATCAACGCATCTCGTTGTACCTTTGTTATATGATCAAAGTAAAATGCCACAGGAAGACCGGTCTTTTCCATATACTGGGAAAGTTGCTTTTTAAATGCCACAGCACCAAACTTCTCCTTGTCGGATAATTTGACTATCAAAAAGGATGCGTCTCCCATTCCTGCACGATAAAAGAGCCTTCCGGAAGACATGTATAATGGAAATCCTTTTGGTTTTATTTGGTCCAAATGACAGGTTAGGCCAAATGCGTCCTTTAAAGCATTTTCGATCATAATAGTACCTCGATAACAGTTTTATTTAATAGTAACATTAAGCAAGTTATCGTTCAATATATATGTTACTATAGTTTTGGGTTTCATGAAAAGCAAGAGGAAATTTGAGTGTATGCTCACACATTTATATCGTATGCGAACAATTACTTTAATCTCTTCTTTTGTGATTTGTTCGATGTTAACTTCGCTCATATCAATTCCTCGGACAGCGGTATCCATATCCATGGTGGTCCGTTCTGCGGAGCCGATCATGGAAGAGATGAGAAGGCCGCTCTTTAGGGCAAAGTTCTTTTTGTACGGTCATGATCTTATGTACTTACCCTTCGGCAGGTGTCACAAACCACCGGCCCTCTTCATCAAACAATTCAACTTTTCTGCCACGGATCATGCAGGTATATCGCATCCCACAGCCGCCGGCCTTTAGGCTTGCGGCTTTCCGGACATCAAGGATCCGGTCGATCTTGTAGATCTTCTGATCCGTCCACTGTAGGCCGTAGGGTATGACCTTCCCCTCATCGGTGATCTTCACAAATACGCCGACGTAGATTTTCTTCGGATGCGCCCGACTGATTTCGTCTTCTTTTTCTCGTGTGTATGTCTCGTCGTAGACCATCTTTTACACCTGACTTTCTGTTTCTTTACTAAATGGTGTATCAGGAATCCCTTATACAAAATACGAACGTGGGTGAATCGTTCCCGCCTCCTTCGCATCGACATGGGAGAGGACGTTGTCGGTGAGCATCAGTCCACGTTGGACACTAAAGTAGCCAAAGCGCCTTCGAATATCATCGACGGCAGCGTCTGCATCCATGCGTTTCTGCCGTGCCGATTCATCCTCGAAGAGATTCGTCTGATAGGGGATCGTATCCGGGACGAGGGAGCTGGCGCGGACGGTGACCGATCGCACCGGTTTCTCCCAGCGGTAATTTGCGCGAAAGATCCGGATGGCGTGTTGCGCGATCTCCGAGGTGATATTGGTCGGAGAGGTGATCTTTTGCTGTCTGGTGAAGCAAAGCAGAGCATTGTCCCGGACACCGACTTCAATTACGGAGGCCATGAAGTGATTCTCCCGGAGTCTTCGTCCCACACTTTCAGCGAGCATATAGATGACGACGCGCATATCCGTGTCATCCACCAGATCCCGGGGCGTGGTGATGCCGTTTCCGATGGATTTGATCGGTGCGGACGTGTTCTCTTTTGCCACGGGCGCTTGATCCTCGCCAATGGCGAACATATAAAGGATTAAACCCATTTTTCCCATACTTGTTTGTAAATAGACGGGATCGGTCCTCGCCAGATCGCCGATGGTGCAAATTCCCATCGCGTGCAGTTTCCGAGAGGAAGAGCGTCCCACGTAAAGGAGGTCTTCGACGGGGGATCGCCAGACGATATCCCGATAATTGTCTTTCGTGATCTCTGTAATGGCATCCGGCTTCTTGTAATCGGATCCGAATTTGGCAAAGATCTTGTTCCAGGAAATACCGATGCTGACGGTCAGGCCAAGTTCCCGTTTGATGCGTGCTCGAATTTCTTCGGCGATTTGTCGGCCATCGCCTTTGATCGTGCGGCTGGCACTGACATCTGCCCAGACCTCGTCCAGGCCGAAGGGTTCGACCAGATCCGTGTATTCTCCGTAGATCTCGCGTGCCATCCGGGAAAAACGCATATATCTGTCGTAATGCGGCGGGATGAAGACGATCTCCGGACACAGCTGCCGGGCCTGCCAGAGTGCCATGCCGGTTTTCACACCTGCTTTTTTCGCAAGCTGGCTTTTCGTCAGCACGATGCCGTGGCGAAGTTCCGGATCACCGCCGACGGCAAGGGGCTTGTCCCGCAGTTCCGGGTGATAGAGCAGTTCTACGCTGGCGTAAAAGGTGTTCATGTCAATGTGCAGGATTGTACGGCTGATGTCCTTCACCTCCCTTCTAACCGTGCAAGGTCGTTCGTTGTTTAAAATGTTATGTAGTTGTTTTGAAGAACAAAACGAACGTATGTTCGTATCTTATACCAATTTTACGAAGGATGTCAATATGTCAAGTTTTCGAATATGGGAATCCGTGCTGAAAGGTGCGCTGATCCACGGCAAGTTTTTGCGAAATGTGAGCTGGTACACGGTAAATAACGACGAAATGATGAGGCAGTTATATAGTACGTTTCAAAATGCGAACGCGCTGCGTTCGGAATTGAGCTGGACTCATTATCGTAGCCTTATGCGCGTTGAAGATGAAGTAACGAGATACTTTTATCTTCCTCAAGCGGATCTTCGTATAATCGAAGACTGTGCGCAAAATGCCGATTCATAAAATGTGTGCATATGGCGCTACCCAGTGACCGGTTTTGCGGAGTCAAGTGGCCATGATGCGTAGCGAGTAGCCATATTCATAACTGCTCTTAGCTACCTTGTACCGGTTTCATCTGAGATGTCAAGAATGCATTGCACAGCGCTTGTTCTTTACATCTCAGATGAATCTGGTATCCTCGATAGCCAAGCATTTTTTCCTGGCCACTCATAATGCCGGATGTCCACTGTAAAACGCACCAGTGGCCACTGGCCAGAGCAAAATGCAAATGTGAGATTAGACTCAAAAGTGCCTCATGAAATGTGAAGAATATGAGTGGTCTATAGATCGATATATTGAAAAAAGAACTTCCAGCTCATTTTATAGCGAACAAGATACGAAAAACAGGAACTCTGTTCTCATAGAGAGGATGGTGTTACCTGTTTTGTGTTTCAAGGTCGGTTTTTGATCTGCTTATTCATTTGGTGAAGATTGGATTGTTTATTGGTCGTCGTTTCAGCATCATTGTTTTTCGATATGATTCAGCGTTATTTTTAAGCACCGTCTGATCAGCCGTTTTTTTGCAAGTCCTTTCTACATTTTTATTTTGCAATAAACATCAGCCGGCTGAGTGTTATTGGGGAAGGTGTGTGAAGATTTACGGAAAGACTCCCGAAAAGTGAGTGATCCTCGGGAAGAAAAATCGAGTGAATACGAGAAAAACGGTCAGATTCGCATGGAATCTCAAAAAAGGAATCTGAAATGTAACAGTATATGATAAAATATATGAAGATTAATAATGCGTCATTTGTCGATGTATTTTAGTAATGATACGTTCATGTTTGGTATGTTGATTAAACAAGTTTGAAAGCGAAAGGAAGAAGCAATCATGGCAGACACCATTTATGAGAATAATTATTACGCTCCTATTACAGGGCTTCAGATGCAGCAAGGAACGAATTATTCGTCACAGAATCAAACAGTATCTCAAGGATTCAACTATGAAGAGGTAAGAAACATTATTGAAAATATAAAGAAATATGAGGATAGCTTTGATTCTGAATTTAAAGAGAAGGCGAATGAACTAAGAGATAAGATACAGTCGATCGAAAATCTTATTGAGAAGAAAGAAAACCCAAGTACGATCAAATACCTATTAACAGAGCTTAAAAACTTGGCAATTGGAGTATCAGGAAGTTTGATTGCTTCTGGCATTGCCGCACAGGTATCTTATGTAATAGCTTAATACGGAAAATAAAGCAGACAATACTTACGAATCTGCGACAACAGAAATTTCCTTTGTATTCGGGGTAGATTATGATGGTCATATTGTAGAAGATGCAGTATGAAGCAATGGGAGTGGAGCAAGATCATGAAACATTTAACAGAAAAGTCAGAAGAACTGCTCATAAAAAAATATCATAATGAGAAGAATGTGGACGAGGACTCTTCGAGACAAAATACATACATAAATAATTTTTTTGGATCTGTTAACGATATTCAAATTCAACAAGGAACCAACAGTTCAAACCAGACAGATACTGTAAGTTGGCCACGAATTAAAACAGAGAATATACTTCGGTCATGGATTCCTGGAGCAAGCAAGTTGGAACTCACATACCGATACAACGTAGAAAACCTTCCTTTGATTGGTCGTGATACGGAAAAGGAAATACTGAAGACTTTCTGCAAAGAGGCGGATCCTTTTCTTTGGTACGCGCTTTGCGGTCCGGGCGGATCCGGGAAAAGTCGACTGGCATACGAGTTTGCAAGAATGATGCAGACGGGCGGATGGGAAGTATTTTGGCTGAAAGAAGGGGAGTATGCCAAACTTAGTGAAGCAACTTTTAAAACGGAAAAGCCGATTCTCATCATTGCTGATTATGTTCTGATGCACACGGATGCGATTGGAAAATTCATTGAGAAGATGAATGAAGCGAGTACGACGATTCGTCTTTTGCTGATTGAAAGAGCTGGCCAAGATCTTTCCAAGAGTCAGGATATGAGAGAGTATCCGATCTGGAACTCCTTAAGGATGCGTTCAAAGATTAAAACAGGACAGCTGGAAGATACATTATACAAGAATGATCAGCGAGAATTTCTGTTTTTGAATCCGCTTACGGATGAGGCATTGCTGGAGGTAATCGAGAATTACGCGAAGCAGATTCCGGATTGCAAGAAAACACTTTCTACTCAGGATACTAAAATAATTTTAAAAAGACTGTATGAAGTAGATCCGAAATACAGACGTCCCCTGTATGCCAGAATCCTCGTTCTGTTATGGGCAAATGATGAGGAATGGGAGAACTACTCGGTAACGAGGCTGATGCAAAAGGTTCTTGATCGTGAAATTGATCGGTGGATGAAGTTTTTCCGTGAAGTAGAAGATGATAATACCTGTGATAAAGCACGAAGTTGCTTAATGAAATTGTTAGCCATTGTTACCATGAATGGCGGTATGACAGAAGAAAGTCTGAAAAACATGTATCCGGGTATTTGTGATGAGATGAGTAAATACTTAGCCAAGGACCTTCCGGCATTTTTTGAGGAAAATGAGATGGTTGATCTCACATCGGATGGAGATAATCTCTTCTGCTCAGTGGAGCCGGATCTGTTTGGTGAGTATCTTGTCTTGAAGTGGTTAACAGTACCACTAAATGGAATGGGGGATCGGCTGAATATTTTATTTGATGGCAAATGGTATGAAAATACGAATAAGACGCAGTTTCTTTTACGGTTGATCGATGACTATGAAGAAACTATCACAAATACCAATAAATTGGGCGAACTTTTCTGGAAGACGGTAATTACTCATGACATCACGGAAATGTCCTATTGGGAATTTTTAGCTGAAACTGCAAGTTTAGACCGGGTAAGCTTAGAATTGAGAAGGAATATAGGTGACTCTTTTGAAAAAAGCGTAGAAAAGAATGATGATATACTATATGCTATAACCCTGTTTTATCTTCATTATTATGAGGATGTTGAAGGAAAAAGAACATATATTAAACAATTGGAATACCTTAGTAAGAAGCATGAGGGAAATGCAGAGATTGCATTGGCGTATGCGAAAGGGCTTGTTAATCAGTGTTGCGACGAAGAATTGTCCGGACGTAGGAGCTGTGTAGCCAAGCTGGAAGAGTTGCATAAGGTGTATGCGGAGAATGCAGAGATCGCATTGGAGTATGCGCAAGGGCTTTTTAATCTGAGCTTCAAGGAAGACTTGTCTGGAGCTAGAAGGTGTGTAGCCAAGCTGGAAGA
>NZ_KK211313.1:36884-38126 GCF_000621585.1 [Eubacterium] cellulosolvens LD2006
GAGCATCAAGGAAGACTTGTCTGGAGCTAGAAGGTGTGTAGCCAAGCTGGAAGAACTGCATAAGGTGTATGAGGGAAATGCAGAGATCGCATTGGAGTATGCGCAAGGGCTTTTTAATCAGAGCAACAAGGAAGACTTGTCTGGAGCTAGAGGCTGTGTAGCCAAGCTGGAAGAACTGCATAAGAGGTACGCAGAAAATGCAGAGATCGCATGGGATTATGCGTGCGGGCTTTTTTTTCAGAGCATCAGGGAAGACTTGTCTGGAGCTAGAATCTGTGTAGCCAAGCTGGAAGAACTGCATAAGAAGTTCCCAGAAAATGAAGAGATCGCATCGGTGTACGAGGAGGGGCTGGATATTTTAAGTACAAAAGAGTAATGGGATCATGGACTGTTGTTATTATCGCTGCTGTCATCAGCAGAGCCTCTAATCAAGACCCTATTAAAGAGAAAGACCTCAATCCATTCCAGACTGAGGTCTTTTTTAATCTGGAGATTTGAATCGAAGGAGACTACGAGGGAATCGGACATTGTGCACTGGGATATGCCGCAGAGCCGTTAAAGGAAGCGGCATCAAGAAAGAACAAATTACATCTATTACGCTGACTGAGGTAAACCGTGCTGTTTGTTCAAAACAGAACGGTTGTTTTTTGTCCAAAAGTATACGAGTTCTTTGCCAGTGGCGGCCGCATCAAGCGGATCTTCGTATAAGATTGTGCGAAAAAGTGTTGATTTATAAAAAGTGTGGCTTTTGGCAAAATAGCGCAAAACTTCAGTTTTGCGCTATTTTATGGAGAGAAAAACAATGTCGCATAACTCAAACAGAGCTATGCGACAAAGGTTATTAGAATTCCTTGTTTTTTAGCAGATCCAACAGTGTATATTCGCCCTTCCGGATTTTTGACATTTCATGGTATTTCTTAATTGAAGCCACCAATACCATAGGATCCGCAAAGTACTCTGTTACAAAATCTTTAGATTTAACGCCAGACATCCTTAAATTCTCTTTACAGAAGTCGCTCGGTTTCTTCCCGGATTTCTTAAATTCCCTGTATTGGTCTTCATTAAAGATGATCAGCATCTCGATCTCGGGAGCCGTGATTACATTGATGACATCCACCTTATGTTCGTATGCCTTGCTGAGTTTAAAGTTTTCACGCCGCGAATCCAGTATTCGGATTACGGATATTTTATCTACGAAGCCTTTTCTCAGGTACCTTTCTTCGAAGCGTTTACCTTCTCTGC
>NZ_JHXY01000027.1 GCF_000621585.1 [Eubacterium] cellulosolvens LD2006
CGCCTCCGTCGACGAATGCGGCCGGGAGCTCGCGGAGAGGATCAAAAAGATCTGCCGTGAGAAAGGCTGCAAAAAACTCAACGTCATTGCTCACAGCAAAGGCGGTCTGGATATGCGCGCCGCCATCACGAAATACGGAGCAGACAAATATGTCGCGTCTCTGACCACCATCAACACCCCTCACCGCGGCTGCATGTTTGCGGATTATCTGCTGAACAAAGCGCCGAAGGCCGTGAAGAAAACCGTTGCCAAAACCTATAACACCGTCGTATCCAAACTCGGAGACGAGGATCCGGATTTCCTCGATGCCGTCGAGGATCTGACCGCAGAAAACTGTGCGGATTTCAACGAAAACTGCCCGGACGATCCCGATGTGTACTACCAGAGCTACGGCACTTATGCGCCGGATGCGCAGTCCAGCGATTTTCCGCTGAATATGACACGCAATCTGGTTGAGTATTTTGACGGTGAGCGAAACGACGGCCTCGTCGCAGTCTCCTCCATGAAGTGGGGAAGTAAGTTCACACTCATTGAGCCAAAAAGCGAAGAGGGGATCACCCACGCCGACGTCATTGACCTCTACGGAAACAACGTACCCGGTTATGACGTTCGGGAAATGTATGTGGATATCCTCAGGGACCTGAAATCAAGAGGTTACTGACGGATCTCGTACCCTAGGATCCATCATCTTTCTAATTGTACATCCTTCCGGCACATTGTAAGATAAAGACAGAACTGTATGGAAAGCGAAATGCCCAAAAAGGAGGATACCAAATGCAGACCATCAATATCTGTCAGGGACCGCAGAATGTCTCAAGGCTGATTCTCGGTTGTATGCGCATGCCGGCACTCAGCAGGGAAACCGCGGCGGAGATGATCCGAACCGCCGTTGATCTCGGAATCAATTATTTCGATCATGCCACCGTTTACGGCGCGGGTGAGGCGGAACGAAGATTCGCGGAGGCCTTCGCGCTCACGGATCTGAAACGTGAAGATCTGATCATTCAGTCCAAATGCGGTATCCTCCCTGCGGAGAAGATTTTTGACTGGAGAAAAGACAGTATCATCGAGAGCGTGGATCAGATTCTTCAGAGATTGCAGACAGAGTATCTGGACGTGCTTCTTCTTCACCGGCCGGATCTTCTGTTTGATCCGGAGCAGGTGGCGGCGGCCTTCGATCAGCTGGAAGCCTCCGGCAAGGTGCGCACCTTCGGCATCAGCAATACGATGCCGATGCAGATCGAACTTTTGAAAAAATATGTGAGGCAGCCGCTGAAAATCAACCAGCTGCAGCTTTCTCTGGAGCAGTCCCAGCTGATTGATCAGGATCTCTACATGAATAACAAGACGACGGAGCTGTCCGTGATGCGGGACGGCGGAGCTCTCTGCTACTGCCGCCTTCATGACATTACGATTCAGGCCTGGTCGCCGCTTCAGCACGGAATGTTCGGCGGAATGTTCATCGACAATCCGGATTTCCCGGAACTCAACGAAGCGCTTGCGGATCTGGCGGACAAGTACAACGCGACGAAGGCTGCGATCGCCATCGCCTGGATTCTTCGTCATCCGGCAAAAATGCAGGTGATCGCCGGCACCATGAATCCGGTCCACCTGAAGGAAATGGCTGAGGCCGACCGGATCGACCTGACTCACGAGGAGTGGTACCGGCTGTATCTGGCAAGCGGTAAATTTCTGCCGTAACTGACACGGCCAAAGTCGGGGCGCAAGGTCCTTAAGGTAATCCCCAAAGTTGCTCGCACCATACGCGGATGCAGAGCATCTGCTCATTGCGCTCCGTCGAACTTTGGCTGTTCGCATATTATATGCTTCTTGTATTTCGTCGAAAATATATTGTTAGAAGGATTCTGACGATACGGATTGGACGGCTTTCCGGTGTGATGATAAGGAGCAGAAGACTCGATGGAAAAGAAAAAGGCTATTCTGATCGTAGGCGCGATATCAACGGGAATACAATATGTCTATGATGTGATCGAACGGGGCTATATTCCGATTGTGTTATATCCCGATAAGACGAATCAGTCCAAAGACCAGACGCTTTATGAGATGGAGCGGGACAGCGCGATCAAACGTTTCCCTGCGGAGGCAATCGTTATTCGTCCTTCATCAAACGATTACGAGAGCATTGCGAAGGCGCTCGAGGATTTTCGCATTGTAGCGGTCCTTCAGGGAAGCAAAGATGAAGCGGAAATGACGGTTCGTCTTGCCGCTGCCTTCGGTGTGAGCGGAAATGATCCGTCATATATCCCAAGCTACACCGATAAATACCGGATGCAGCAGACGCTTGAAGAGAAAGGTCTTCACTCCGTCAAATGTTGCCTCTGTCGAAGTTTTGAAGAGGCAAAAGCCTTTATGAACAGCCGAAATCTTGAGAATATCGTCATCAAATCCGTATCAAATCCCGGCGACCTGAAAGCATGTATCTGCAGCTCCGACCGTGACATCGCACAGGTTTTTGAAAAAGGACTTTCCGCAGAAGAGCGGGCGGATACACACGGAAAGCAGCTGCTCGTCCAGGAGCGTCTGAAGGGTACGGAATACATCGTCAATACCTGCAGCTGCAACGGAAAGCACATGG
Source organism: [Eubacterium] cellulosolvens LD2006 (assembly GCF_000621585.1). GTDB lineage: Bacteria > Bacillota > Clostridia > Lachnospirales > Lachnospiraceae > Bilifractor > Bilifractor cellulosolvens. Next base: position 2,597 of record NZ_JHXY01000027.1, read on the forward strand.
TCACGGACATCTGGCGCTATCACAAGATCGCTCCGTCGGAAGGCGAGGGAAGTGTCTATGACTACGCGATTCTAGTACGGGAGCTTATGCCGGAACAGGAAGAGCTCTGCCGCTTCGCGATGCAGGCTGTCGACGCACTTGGAATAAAGTACGGACCGACGAACGGCGAATACATTCTGACGAACGACGGCCCGTATCTTCTCTCACTGGCGACATCACCGATGGAGCCGAATGTCAAAAGGAAGTTCCTTGAGAAGGGGCTGTCGCATCACATCACGAATCTTGCCTTTGACAGCTATCTCAAGGGATACTATTTCGATTATGTAGCGGATCAGCCGTACGAGCCGCACGGCGCACTGATGTTTAAGTACTTCATTGCCCAGAAGAATCAGGTCGTTCTTGACTTTCCGATTATCCCGATCCTCCGGAAAATCAAGAGTTACCATTCGCTGAATATCCGCTCCAAGATCCTCTCGATGCAGCTGGAGAAAACCGTAGATCTCGACACATCCTCCGGCATGTTGTATCTCGCGTCGGAGGATGAGGTACAGATCTGGAGCGACTATTATCTCATCCGGACACTGGAAAAAGATTACTTCAGTCTCCTGTTCAGCGGCCTGGACAGTGAAGAAGGCTATTATGTGGACGGCCATACGTGGACGCACGAAGAAAAAACAGTCGTTCTTGAAAAGCTGATTGACAAGCGACTGAATACACTGATCCTGCACACGGGAGAAGAGCTTGGTGCCGTCGGCGACGACTGGATCAGTGAGAGCGACGCCGTCACGGTCATCGGCATCGAGGAAACCTCCCGACTCGCAGGCATGTGGAACCGGGTAATCTTCGATTTTGACAGCCGCCCGTCTACGATGGAGGAAATGATCGAAGCGATCTTTCAGGTCTCCGATACCCTTGCCCCCGGCGGCCTGGCACTGGTGCCGGGGTGGTCGATCGCGAATTTCCCGCACGGCAAAGAAGGCCTGCTCGCCATTCTTGTCATCGCGGATCTTCGGATCAATATTCCCAGATGGAATTCTATGGATATCATCAGCCTGACCAAGAAAGAAGTGTAAAAAGAAGGATCCAACTGCATGTCTGACAGTTGGATCCTTCTCTTTTACTCCTTGACCCGCGAAAAGTATCAGTACTCTCCGTCCTCGTTGATATGGTATTCCAGAAGCAGCTCCGGATCATCCACGCGCACGCACATATACCGCTCTGATCCGCTCTTCTCCTTCAGCAGGATATTTGTCGTCTTCCGATAGTCCTCAGCAAATTCATACTCACTGCAGACAACAACGCCGCGCAGAAATTTCTTCATCTCCTCCGGATTTGTGATGCTGTACAGGCGTACGTCGCCGTTGTCGTCATCGATCGAACGAAGACCTTCGGTTGTCGTGCGGAGAGCATTTTCCCTGTTTTCCTCCAGACGCACGCCGAGATCTCCCAGAACCTTCAGGGTTCGTTCATAGCTTTTGTATACCGGGAACCGGAGCGTCGGCTGCTCGATATCCATCAGCTCCGCGTTTGCTTTTTCATCCGGATAAACCGTCAGCATACAGACGCTCCCCTCTTTGTATGCCTGACGGCAGGTCAATGTCGTGCGGTCTTTGTCCAGAGCTTCTTTCAGCGCCTTTCCATGATCCCGGAGCGCGAAGACGACGCCGTCGTCATCCGGATCAACCTGCCATCCTTCAACTGTAACAGAGCCCCAGCGATACTTTTTAAGTTTAACAAGAGCATCCGTCCTCGGCCGTTCTTTTTTTTCAATCATTTCCACCAGATCAAGCACATCTTCTTTGTCTGCCGCCAAGAACCGTCTGACCTCGTTTCCGTTCTTCATCTTGAACTGCAGGTTGATGACGTTCCGGTCATCGCGACCCTCACGGCCGGATTTTTTCGCGATCTCAGAGATCTTCTCATAGAGATCCCCATCCATCGGCGCATAGCGGAACTGATCCGCGTCAAGGAAGTTGACGTTGTAACCGAACAGCGCCTCCGTCTCATGATTCTCGACTCCGATTTCCTCCACCGCAGCCTCAGACGGAAGGCTTTTGTCGAGAGCGAGCGGATCCGACACGAAGAAAATTACGACGGCCAGAGACGCCACCAGGAAGACCATCAGGCTCTTCCAGTGACTGCAGGCGATCCGGATATCCGGATTGTAAATAAACTCCATGACAAAGTTGATCAGAATCACGCCGGCAATCGCGCCGATGAACATGAAAAGTACCTGATCCGACTGACTAAGCGCCGAGAAAAACATCGCGCTCACCAGGGCGCCGGCCACGCCGACGATCACCTTGATCACCGGGTTCATTTTCGGGCTGAGGAAGGTATCCCCCTGCACCTCGGTCGGCCGCTTCAGGTAAAGGAACATCGAGAGGACAAACAGCGCCACTGCGTAGAACAACATACACAGCCACCAGGATACGTTGCCAACCGTGCCGATCCGGAACAGCAAGGTCAACGGCGAGAAAAATGTGCCGTCTATTCCGATCGGATTGTAGGTGGCGCTTGCGATATTCGGCATCCAGGCCGTCATGCTGAAATGTACGATCGTGCATGTGACCGGAATATACAGAACCAGCGCAATACCGAGCAGAATGCCGGTCAACATCCGTCCGGTCAGCATCATGGCGAGAATAACTGCCTCATAGATGGCAAGGAACGCAAGGATTGACGCACACATACCGGCCAGCCAGATCAGAAGCACGCGTCCGCTTAACACTCTGAGAACAACAGCGATCGGAAGGCAGAGAAGCTCACAGATCACAAAGGGAACCACTGCCGTCAGCGCGCCGCCGATGTAACTCGTAAGAAACAGATGCCCCCGCTTAATCGGAAGACTGTGATAGAAATCCGTCTGATCCCCCTTATTCATGTAGGCGAATCCGTTTACGCCCGCAAGAAACGCATCCACAACAATGGCCATCGCCAGAAATAAATTATCAGGCGTGACCGTAGAGAGAAATACATTCTGCTCCCACGTCACTGTCCATCCGAAAAGCGCGTCTCTGGTCGTCATACTTCCACCAATCACATCCATGCCTGTGGACGCCCGTCCCGTAAGCAGTGTCGCGATCGGAAGAAGAATGATTCCGATGATCATCGTCAGGAAAAACAGCCAGGATCTCCGGCGAAAATTGTTTTTTACAAGTTTAGATAAAGAGATCGTTGAAGTCATATCCGGACACCCCCGTTTCGGTAATAAAGATTTCCTCCAGTGTCAGAGGAAGTGTTTCGACAAATATCGGCTTCACAGCCTGGACCTTCTCCATAATCTGCTCTGCCTCGCCCCGGGCGACGATCATCAGCATGGATCCGCTCCGATCCATCTTCAGGACATTCAGTCCCTCCAGAAGCTGTTTTTCTTTCTCGTCATCCTTGAGCAGGCACTGCAGTTTGCACATGTGCAGTTTCAGTCCTGAGAGATCCTCGGACAGAAGCACGCCGCCTCTGTGCAGCAGACCGACGTGATCACAAATATCCTCCAGCTCCCTCAGGTTGTGCGAGGCGATCACCGGCGTCAGACCGTTGTCAATCATTTCCTGGGCAAAGAGACTTTTCACCGCCTGCCGCATCACCGGATCCAGCCCGTCAAAGAGCTCGTCGCAAAACAGGTACTTCGCGCCCGTACAGATTCCGAGGAGAACGGCGACCTGCCGCTTCATTCCCTTGGAGAATGTGCGCAGTTTTTTCTTCGGATCGATCCCGATTTTTCCGAGCATATCGTAGTAGCGCTCGCGGTTAAATCCCGGATAGAACAGCGAATACTCCTGTTCCATATCCTCCGGCGTCGCGTTTTTGATCTCAAAAACCGTGTCCGAGAGAAAACAGATCTTCCGTTTGATCTCTGTATTTTCATAAACCGGCTGACCGTCAACCAGCACCTCTCCGCAATCCTGTTTCAGTACGCCGGAAAGGATTCGAAGCAGTGTACTCTTGCCCGCTCCGTTCGTACCGATCAATCCGAAGACCTCTCCGTCCCGGATTGTCAAAGTCAGATTTCTCAACGCTTCGGTATCACGAAATGACTTTGATACGCCATTGATTTCTATCATTCCATACCCCCCCTGGTTACATGTTTTTCTCACTGAAGACTCTTTCGAGGATCTGCATACACTCTTCTTTGCCAACCCCCATGTCCGCCGCCAGCGACGCGGCCTCCTCCAGCTGCTTCCTGTACGTTTCCTTCTGATCCTCCGCGATCTTCGAGATATCCGCAACAAAGTTGCCTCTGCCCCGGACCGCGTAGATATACCCCGTCTTTTCCAGAATCAGATATGCTTTCTGGATCGTGTTCGGGTTGATCGACAGATCCGCCGCCATCTTCCTGACAGAAGGCAGCGCCTCCCCGCTCTCCAGCGCCCCGGTCAGAATCAACTGCCGGTAGTAGTCCACGATCTGTTCATAGATCGGTCGTCTGTCCAGATAATCGATAAAAGACAATACCTTTCCTCCTCTCCTTCGTCTGTAGTGTTCATTTGTTCCCCGTATCAGCTGTACTACTCACTATAGTACACCTAATACAGAAAAATGCAAGTAGGAATTTTCATAAGCGAACTTCATTTCTCCATTCCCCACTCCTGAGGGGGAGCGCAGCAGGACTTTAGAGCGTGATCAGAATCGCGTCATCGATCTATTCATCTGCGAGCTGCGCATCCCGCGGTTCTTTTTGTGTCATAAGGAATTTCTTATGACACAAAAAGAACCGGTCAGAGATTGCTCTCTTTCCGGTTCCCTTTCTTTTCTGTTCTTCTGTTTTTATCTCACGCTCCGACCGGCTCTTTCTCAAGACAGGAATCCAGAAGTCTGACAATGTCCGCTTTCTCGTATCCCTTTCCGATGAAAACAACCTGATTGCAACGGTCGCCGTAGATTGCATCCCAGTCATCCTTCAAGTCCGGAAAATCTGCCAGCATTGGCTTCAGCTCTTCTTCCGGCCATGCGGAAACCCACTCCGACAATTCGGTGATCGACGCATTTCTTCCCGCCTGCTCAAAGAGCTGTACATGTTTCCAGTCATCGGAAAACCAGATATATCCCTTGGAGCGGATCAGCGTCTCCGGATATTCCTCCACCAGGTGATTGAACAGATCCCTGTTAAACGGGATTTTCTGTTCGTAGACAAACGAGGAAATCCCGTATTCATCGACACATGCTTTTTCATCCTCGTGCTCACAACTGTTCAGTGCTTTTTGTACGGCGCTGTAGGCCTCCACCTCGTCGAAATCAAAATCCGGCCGATTCAGAATCTGATCAAGATCCACATCGCCCTGTGTACAGCAGATCATATCCGCCTCCTGCTGGATATTTCGGAGGCCTTGTTTCACTTCCTCGAGCTGCTCCGCATTCAGCAGATCGGTTTTGTTGAGAATCATCAGATTGCAGAACTCAACCTGATCGATGATGAGGTTGATCACGTCACCGTCCTCTGCCTCATCGTCCGACACAAGATCGTGCAGGAATTCGCGGTACATGCGATCCACATCCACCACCGAAACCACCGTTTTCAGATACACTCTTGTGTCCGGAGTGGACTCCTCATAATTGATAAACGCTCCGGCGATCGAGGACGGTTCACTGATCCCGGAAGCCTCGACAAAAATCGCCTCGATGGAGGAGTCGCCGGCCAGACGTTCGATCTCTGTCATGAATTCATCTCGAAGCGTACAGCAGATACAGCCGTTCTGCATCTCCACCATTTCCACCTGAACCAGCTGATTGCCGGTTTTTCCAAGAATCGACGCATCGATATTTATGCTGCCCATATCGTTGACAATCAGGGCAATCTTTCTTTTTTCCTGCTTCAGAATACTCTGCATGAGTGTGGTCTTGCCGGATCCCAGATAACCGGTGATGATCACAATCGGCACTTCTCTTTTTGACATATTGCTTCTCCTGTTGACTGGTCTGTTCTTAAATAACCCTGCAAAAGCGCTCACGCGATTAGCGGTCGCTCGCGACATTCTCGCGCCGGGCGCGGATGCGAAGTATCTACTTATCCCGCATCATTCACATTTGCAATTCAGTTGCATATTATAAAACTGCAGTCTGTATCCGTCAACAGAATTTGCAAATCAATTGCATTTTCCTTATATTTCTATCCTGTATCCCACACGCATCTGATCGATCATGTCGCCGAGTTCTTCCTTCATGATCCGGTACGCGTGCCCCTTGGTGCAGTGCCCCGTGCATACATAATCGATGCCGGTCTCCCGTATCTTCGCGGCCACTTCCCGCACCTCTTCGTCTGATTTGTTGAAGAGGTGAAAGCCTCCGATCAGCGCATAGACATGGTGATCCGGGAAGGTTTCCTTCACCTCATTGATAATATTCACAGCACCTCCGTGAGAACAGGAATTGATAATCACAAGCCCTTTCTCCGTGTCCAGCACCAGACTCTGCTCATGGCAGAAATCGTCGTAGACCCAGCCCCGCTTTGTCCTCTGGTACATCTGCTCGCGCTTACCGATTTCACAGAGCCCCGCGGTTTTATGCGGAATCAGATAGGCTCCGTCGGTCAGCCTGTAATCCCCGGATACCATTTCGATCCTGTCCGGATAATTCTTCAACAGCCTTCTCGGAATTCCGATGTACTTTTTCAAGATGAAGAATCCCTTCTTGTAGCAATTCTCCGCTGCCCCGTCCCGCAGATAGAATTTCGCCCTGGCGTTGTTTTTGAAAAAAGCAGGCAGTCCGTTGGCATGATCATAATGCGCATGACTGAGCACACCGTAATCGATGTCCTTTACATCAATCCCCATCGCCTCCATGTTTTTCAAAAAAAGATCCGATGCTCCGGTATCGACGAGGATTTTCTTGTCCCCATGCTCGGCAAGGATCGCAAGTCCCCACTCGCCTTCCATGCCTTCGCTCGAAATATTGTCCACCACAATTGTAAGTCTCATGTAAACCACTCACTTCCTTCCACCGGATGCTATTGTGCCTCATACCCGGCCAGCAGACGGTTCCAGGCGTTCTGCACAATTTCCATGTAATCACTGCCGCCCATCTCTGTGCGAACCTTTTCCGCGCATTGCTCCGCCCCTTCAGAACCCACCACTTCACAGCCATCGACAATGATATCAACGAAGATGTTCGTCCCTCCCTTTGACGGAGAGAACGCGTCATTCAGATTGGAGAACAGGTTTCTCAAATCCACTTCCTTTTTTGTAAAGGGAAATACGGTAGGTATCAATGTGTACCAGGGATTCTCCGTCAGGGACAGCTCCGGGTGCCGGATCACGCCCAGCGAAATGGCCCGATCTATGTGACTGCTCCCCTCTTTGCCCACCTCCTCCGTACACTGATACTCAAAGGCCTGGGTTTTCAGAAACCCCAGGGTGGAGCCAAGATACCGCCGGGCGTACTGGGTGTAGTTTCCGTCCGCCTTTTCCCACATCTCCCGATAGGCATCCTCCGCCATCACCGGCATCCGCTTTCCGATAAAGGGAAACGTCTCATAGAAGCCATCCTCCTTTGTCTGAATAAACGTATCCGGACCGTAGGACATCAGGACTACACCGGCGTTACTGTAGGCATAATCAATCAACTTAAGAGCGGCACAGAGTTTGTCCGGATCGTCGGCCACACCGGCTGCGGAAATCGCCCAGCCAATGGTTTTGACGCCGCGCCAGGACTCCGTAAAACGCATGTATCTTCCCCCGTCCGTTCCGTCCGCCCACCTCGCGATCGGCGGAAGCACCCCCATATATTTCTCGCCATCCTCGGACTGAAGCTTTGTCCGGTTGTAAATCGTCTGGGTCTGATTATAATCATAGTGCATGAAACCTTCATCGTTTTCAAGCATATCGGCGCTGGTCATCTCTTCCCCGTTTAAGAAAGAATCGGAGATCAGTCCCTCCCGGGCAATATCGTGCATACGTTCCAAAGCACGATAGGTCTCCGGCTCCTGACGCGCATCCCGAAGCGTTCCCTCCGAATCAAGGTAGAGATACTCCTGCCGGGAATCCAGTCCCCTCACACCGAAAAGCAGCCCCGCCAGCCGCCACATATCACATCTGCGCTGATTGTCGCCATCATCTCTGGTAAAAATACCCTGCACCGTTTTCGTTCCGTTCAGCGTCCGGGAATTTGCGGAAATACAACGGAGCAAAGCTACCAGCTCATCCACATCCCAGGCGGCATCCTGTCCGACGAAAAGCTCGGAGCGCTTCTCCCCATAGTAACCATCATACGTCTCGTCGATATACTGCCGCAACAAATTGACAGCTTCCACACCGTTCAGTGTGCCGACCGCATTCATCTTCTCGATGATATTGCCAAAGGCATCGTAATCCTTGAAAATCTTCACGCGCCGCTTGCCGTCCGGCCGTACCACTTCCACTTCTATTTTTCCGGTCGTCGGCATATATGGATTGTAATGAAAACTGCCGGTACTTCCGCAGGACTCTGCCGTAAAGGGTTCTGCACCGTCCAAAAGTTTCTGCACCCAGTCGACACGCATCAGCGGCATCCTCTCTATATCGTCCACTCCGTCAAAGTACGGCGCGAAATAGATGGCCCCGATATCTGTATTACCGGTCACCGAAAGCCGGGCGACGGGATACTCATCCAGTTTCGTGCGGAAATTCGGCATCAGATCCATATAACGCGACAGATCGAGAAGCTGTCCCGTCTCTCCGAGAGCCGTCAGCGAAGATGAATTCCCCACGATCAGATCAATCTCATCGAATCGTCCCTTCCAGTACGCAAGCTCATTATCCGAACTGTTTCCCTGATATTTGTCTTCAATACTTATGTTCAGCCGTTTCTCCACTTCCGCCCAGGTCGGCTTCAGATCCCCCGGATAATAGGTATTCCCGTCCGCAAGGGTGACGCCGCCTTTCGCGGTTTCTTCATCGAAGCTCATGCCGGTCTGTGGTGAGTTATACCCGGTCGCCATGCGCAGCACCGTTCCCTCTGCATATTGCAGTTCCTCCGGAAGTTCCTCCTGGGTTGCAGCCACCTCCGTCCCGGAAGTCTTATCCTGAATACCCCACGCGGATCCATCCGATACTCCGGAGGAAGGATCATTCGCCGCACCTGCACAGCCGCACAGGATCATCACCGACATCAGAACCGTGATCGCCTTTATTTTTTTCATTTTTTTCTCCCGATCTCTCAGAGTCATCCTCCGCATACCAAGCGCCTCCTGTTGGGTCACAGCTGTCCGACATGATTCCTCTCAGGAGTACAGGTTTTCCCACTTTCTTGTCTCGAAGAACCGGTCGATGGAAGCAATGATCTCCTCCCTTGGCTGGGATTTAATCAGATATCCCTCCGGACGGAGATGCATGACACTCATCACGCTATCACGATCATTTCTTCCGGTGAGGAAAATCACCGGAATATCCGCAGAATTCTGCTCACTGCGGATCATTTCCAAAACCTGCGGTCCAGAGGTGACCGGCATATCATAATCCAGCAGAATGAGATCCGGTTTGTGGGATGCCAGATAGGTAATGGCCTGCATTCCGGACTTTGTGGCAGTGACCTGATATCTTCCGCCGATCCAGCTCTGCATGGCCTGCAGAAACAGGGTATCGTCATCCACCATCAGGATATGTTTTCCCCGACCCATTCCGGCTCCGCCGCTCACCAATTCCCGGAGAACTCCTGCGATACTCTTTACATCGAAGGGTCGCGGAAAAGCATGGGAGATCAGTTTTTCCGGAATGATCTTTCGGATCTCCGCGATCTCCTGTTCGCTACCCGCGACGCAGAGGGGCATGTCCTCGCCGAAACAGATGTCTTTGAGATATACCAGAAGATCCGGCGTGTCAAAAACGAACTCTCCCGCAAAAAGAATCAGCGCCCCTTTCCCCTTGATCAGAGGCGTAACACTCTCCAGCACCGGCTCTGTCTGGACGGTTTCGATCTCCATCTCCCCCAGAAGCCTCTTCAGAGTATTTGCCATCAGCGCGTTGCCGTGGTTGATCAGCAGTACTTTTCCTGCCATACCTGTAGCCCTCCTATATCTATATGTACTTCATATGTACTGTATCCGTTCCCTAGATTCATCGGTTCACTTATTACTCAATTGTCCGGTCGGCGGTCTGACAAATTTCCTTCATTATTTAGTCAGGAAACTGTGTACCAAATCCCAGTCAAAGGTCTCGACGGCGTGTTTGATCCTGGCCACCTTCTCCCGTTCCTTCGGAGGAAGGCGATAGCCTGCAAGAAAATCGAAGACGTAGGCAGCACTCTGCGCATCCATGCCGTCCGCAAAGCCAAGAAGTTCATCATAGGCCTCCCGGAGTTCATCGTCGGAGATCATCGGGAGGGACAAATCCTCTTCTTCCTCTCCGGATGCGCACAGCGGAGCAAGCGCGCCGCAAAGCCTCCGGATGCGGGCAAGCAAATCGCCGATCTCCGCGCCCACCGCGGAGGCATCCCCGGCCTTCCCGGCAAATTCCAGCTTCTCGGCCAACGCGCCGATCTCCTCCGCACCGATGGCCCTGGACAGACTCTTGATCGCGTGTACCTTGACAGTGGTATTCTCAAGGTCTCCATCGTCCCAGAATTTCTCGATCTCATCCGCCGAGTCCGGCGCGTTCTTCGCGTAAATGGTCAGGGTAGCCATGTAATTCTCGAGATCACTGCAATGTGAAAGACCGCTCTCTTCATCCAGCCCTTCCACGCTTCGCAGCCATTCCGGAATCTCCTCCGGCTGTTCTGCCTCCGCAGCTTCCGTGCCGTCTCCGGCATTCTCTCCGGCCTTTCGTACCTTCTCCTCCGGCAGATACCGGATCATCATCTCTTCCAGTTTTCCCGCATCGATGGGCTTGGACAGATAATCATCAAAACCTGCCTCCAGATACTGTTCCCTTGCTCCGGAAATGGCATTTGCCGTCAGACAGACGGCCGTCGTGTGAAGATTCGGATTTCCGCTCCGCCCCTTAAGTTCCTGCAGCGTCTGAATACCGTCTTTCTCCGGCATCATATGATCCAGGAAGATCATATCGTATTTCCGTTCCTCCGTAAATGCCAGACATTCTTTTCCGCCTCCGGCCGTGTCGATCTGCACGCCGGTTCGCTTCAAAAGACTCTTGAATACCGCCAGGTTCATGGGTGTGTCATCAACCACCAGCACATAAGCATCCGGCGCGGTAAACTTCTCCCTGTATTTCTTTCTCCCGGCAATCGACGCCCGGTAGGCTGCCGCGTAATCACCGATGGCCTCCCAGCGCACAACCTTCTGCAGGATCCGGAACGAGAAGGTAGAACCTTCCCCATAGATACTCTCTACTTCCAGATGACTGCCCATCATCTCCAGAAGCCTCTTTGTAATGTTCATGCCAAGACCGGTACCCTCGATGTTCCGGTTCCTCTTTTCTTCAATCCGCTCGAATTCCGAAAAGAGTTTATCCACATCTTCTGCCTTAATACCGATACCGGTATCCTGAATGGAAACATTCAGCAGAACATCTTCCGGGTCCTCGGCGATTCGATCATAGCCGAAATGGAAGGTGATACTTCCCTTCTCCGTGTACTTCACCGCGTTGGTGAGAATATTCGTGATGACCTGCCGGATCCGTACTTCATCCCCGTATAGAAGTCTGGGCATTGTCTCATCGATGTCCAAACGGAGAAACAACCCCTTGTCATCCACCCTGGTCTGGATCATGCTGACCAGATCGTTGATCACGGAAGAAAGATCATATTCCACGGGAAGAATCTCCATCTTCCCAGCCTCGATCTTGGAGAAATCAAGGATATCATTGATCAGCCCCAACAGGGTCGTTCCCGCAGTCTGTATATTCCCGGCATACAGCAGGATATCTTCATCTTCAGATTCCCGAAGGATCATTTCATCCATACCGAGCACGGCGTTGATGGGGGTTCGGATCTCATGGGACATATTCGCGAGGAAGTGGGATTTCGCCTGATTCGCCGCGTCCGCAACCTCTTTTGCCTCCTTAACCTCCTCGTACTGCCTGTTAATAATCTTGTGAAAATTACTGGACATTCTCATGCCGAACGCAAGAGAGAAGACAAGAAAACCGGAAGAACACAGAAGAACCCGAAGCAGGAAATCGCGAACATATTCCCCCAGGCTCTTCATGGATACATCCACGCAGGCATAGGCGACACAGTTCCCTTGAGCGTCGAGAATCGGCTGATACACGGTCAGCAGCCAGCCGTAGGAATCCGTACTCTCCACCGGCTCTATCTTCTCACCGTTCAGCAGGGACGACAGATATGGCTCAAATACCGGATCAATGGGAAGCACCGAGCCCGGCTCATCCGTCGGTTCCCCCTCCGGCACAGCGTCAAAAACCACATGACTTCCGTCTTCCTGTATCTCGTATACATAGACATATTCAAGATACAGCGTATTGTCCCGGATGCCCTGCAGAACGCTTTTTACATCGGAATAACTCTGTGAGTCATATCCCAATTTCAGATAGGTATCGATCAACCTGGGATCCACAGCATTCACCACCTGCTGTGCCGCTCCGACCGCCACATCGACGCGCTCCTTCCTGGCGTTCTTTGTATAGAGAGCGACGCTGATCCAGGCACAGACTCCCGCAAGAGCAACCGCCTCCACCGCCAGCATAAACAGGAGCCTGCGGTGTCTGTTGGTCATATCCATCTGTTTCACGTTTTCCACTTTGTGTACGTTTCGTATTTTCTCCCGGAGCTCGTCCGGCAGAAGCCCGGCGACAAATACAGCCACTGCCGTGGAAATAAACTTGTCCACAATGTTAAGTATCAGATTAATGAGCAACAGGGAGGGCAATCTGCCCAGTTTTGACCAGCGTACAAGGAGATCCAGATACGGAATCGAAACAAAGTTTACACTGATGATCGTATTAAGACTCCAGGCAATCAGGCCACCGATTACGCTGCAAATCAGCGAAATCGTAAAGGCAAAGATACACCATCCACCCTTTTTGCGAAAAACTCCCTTGTAGATCATGCGGGAAGCACTGATGGCGACGCACACATTTACAATGGAAAAATAAATGGCGATGTTGCTTACCGACATACAAATGATACTGGAAAGAAGTGCCGTACCGATCGCGGCAAGAGGATCGCACACCATTGCCACGACGATGGTACCGATGGTGTCCAGATAGATCGGCAGGCCAAGAACCTGATTCAGCATCGAGAATAACAGATTCAGCGCGACACCTCCGAGTATTACAAAATTACGCATCAGCCTGATCCGATCAAAAGTCATGCCATCCAGCCACTTCCGTATGTTCCGCATAGTCACCCTCCTGTTTTACGCACCAAAGTCCGCGAAGCGGGGACTTCTCCACAAATCAGTAGTCTTCGCTATTATTCCTGTTATACCTCTTGTAATTCCTCGCACAATTTACGAATACGCGCAAGGAGACCTCCGATCCCGGCGCCTACCTCTTCCGCGTCTCCCGCCTTTCCTGCCAGCTCCAGCTTCTCCGCCAGTTCTCCGATACGCTCCGCGCCGATACAGCGGGACATGCTCTTGATGGCGTGTACTTTGACCGTCGTGTCCGCAAGACTACCTTCACTCCACAGGTGCTCGATTTCATCTGCCGATGCAGGCGCGTTTTCTGTGTAGATCTGCAGGGTATCCAGATAGTTCTCCACCGTGCCGCAGTACCGCAGGCCGTCTTCGATCGAGATCTCTTTCAACTGACGCAGCTTCTCCATCGCTCTCTGCTCATCTTCCGGATTTGAAGATGAAATGTCAGCGTCTGCACGAAGGGCCGTGTTCTCCCCATCCTGACCGCTTCGGTCACTTCCTTCCGGCGATGCTAAACCGGCCGCTTCGTTGATTTTTCCGGTCTCTCCCTCCGTACTATGCAGACCCTCTGCCTGCTCTTCGGTGAACGTCCACAGACGGTCGCTTCCCTGCCAGATATGAATATCCGCCGTGCGCTCCGTCATGACATAGTCTTTGTCCTCGTCGATCATAGCCAATAGAACCTTGGCGATATCCGGATCAAACTGTGTTCCCGCACAGCGCACAATCTCCGCGCGAACATCGGCCTGCTCCCCGGGTTTCGAATAGGTGCGGGTCGAGGTCATGGCGTCGTAACAGTCCGCCAGGCAGATAATCCGCGCCGCCTCGGGAATATTCTCCCCTTTGAGTCCGTCAGGATAACCGGTTCCGTCATAACGCTCATGATGGGAGCGGGCTCCCATCGCCAGTTCCGGCATCTCCGTGATAAAGCTCAGAATCTCACTTCCTGTGACGGTATGCCGCTTGATCCTCTCAAATTCCGACTCCGGCAGCTTCGAGGTTTTGTTGATGAGTTCCTCCGGCACACCGATCTTGCCGATATCGTGCAGCAGTCCCATCTCGTAGATGCGCTCCTGCTCGGCAGGACTCTTCCCCATGCGTCGGGCGATCTCCGCGGAATACGCGGCAACCCGCTCGGAATGTCCGCTTGTGTAATGATCCTTAGCGTCTACCGCCTTGGAAAGCGCCAGCATCATCTCCCTGGTCAGATGCTCCGCCCGGAGCGTCTGATGTCTGACCTCGCTGCGAAGATTCCTCTGCAGATGATCCAGGGCAATGATCCTCTGGGCACGCTGCAAAAGAACCTCCGGCACAAAGGGCTTCCGTACGAAGTCCGAAGCTCCGCCCCGGAATCCCCGGATTTCCGCATCCCTGTCACTGGCACCGGTGATAAACATTACGGGAATCTCGCTGGTCTCCGGTCTCTCCCGTAATTTGCGAAGGACATCAAAACCGCTCATATCCCCGAGATTGATGTCCAGAAGGATCAGATCCGGTTTCAGTTCTGCCGCCTTCTCCTGCGTCTTTGCGCCGTTGTCACAGGTGGAAACCTGAAAATTACCGCCGAGAATTCTCGCAGCAAGCATACAGATCACCGGATCATCGTCCGCAATCAGAATCGTCGCCTTATTGGAAAACCAGGAGGGCGCCGGGACAGCTGTCTCCTCCAGCGGAGGCTGAAGCTTATCCTGTGGCAGATAACGCATCAGAGTATCTTCCAGCCGCTCCACATCGATGGGCTTGGTCAGATAATCGTCAAAACCCGCTTCCAGATAATGCTCCCTGGCACCGGAAAGCGCATTGGCCGTCAGACAGATCACGCAGGTCTTCCGATTCGGATTATCATTTTGAGCCCGCAATTCCCTCAGAGTCTCGATTCCGTTCTTCTTCGGCATCATGTGATCCAGAAAGATCACGTCGTATTTTTTCTCCCGGGTGAGTGAGAGACATTCGTCGCCCCCGGAGGCCGTGTCAATCTGCACACAAGTTCGCTTCAGAAGATTCTTGAAGACCTCCAGGTTCATGGCCGTGTCATCTGTCACCAGAATCTCCGCATCCGGAGCGGTAAATTTCTCCTTGGATTTTTTCCTGCCGGCAATAGCCGCCCGGTAGGACACCTCGTAATCACCGAGAACCTCCCAGCTTACAACCCTCTGCTTCAGGCGGAAAGAAAACTTCGATCCCTCGCCGTATACACTGAACACCTCCAGTCGACTGCCCATCATCTCCAGCAGACTTCGGGTGATGTTCATCCCAAGGCCGGTTCCCTCTATGTTCCGGTTCCTCTTCTCTTCGATCCGCTCAAACTCGTGGAACAGCTTCTCCACATCCTCCGGCCGGATGCCGATACCCGTATCCGTGACGGAAACATTCAGATACACATTCTCCGGTTCGTCCTCAATCCGCTCATAGCCCACATGAAAGGTAATACTTCCCTTCTCCGTGTATTTCACCGCGTTGGTGAGGATGTTCATGATGATCTGCTTGATGCGCACCTCATCTCCGTAAAGGATCTTCGGCATCGTCTCCACAAAGTCCGGAATCAACAGCAGTCCCTTGTCCTCCGCCCGGGACTGAATCATATTCACAAGGTCATTGAGGAGTGAGGAGACATCGTAATCCACCGGAAGAATCTCCATTTTTCCGGCCTCGATCTTGGAAAAATCCAGGATATCGTTGACCAGTCCCAGAAGAGTATTGCCCGCCAGCTTGATCCGGTCGGCATAGGCCTGAATCTCCGGATTTTCACTCTCCCGAAGAATCATCTCATTCATGCCGAGAACCGCGTTGATTGGCGTACGAATCTCGTGGGACATATTCGCGAGAAAGTGGGACTTTGCCCTGTTCTCATACTCCGCCTCTTCCTTGGCCTCCTTTGCCGCATTCAGATCCAACAGGACAAAAATATACAGAAGGATGGCCATACCGACAATCGAGATATTTGTCAGCGACAGTCCGTAGATAAAAAACTGCAGAATGGATACTGCAAGGGGTACAAGGGTAAACAGAAGAAGCGAGATCCGCACGATCCTGCTGAGTTTCTTGCCGTAGCTCTTAATCACAGAGAGCTGCAGAAGAAGCGCCAGAATCGGTATGGCAAAACTGATCACGACACCGTCGGAACGGCTGTAACGATTCGTCGAATCAAAGGTATAATAGATCCCTGTAAAAAGGTTTGCCACGACAAACAGTTCGCCGATTCCCGCGATGACATAGACCGCCTTCAATCGCTTCGGCGTGGTCGTCAGTCCGCCCTCGCAGGTCATCAGATCCGACAGATAAAGATTAAACGCAAAGATAATAAAAACCGTCAGAGCAAATACAGAAAAGTTGCAGATCCGGACCATCCACCAGCCCAGTTCGCTCACATCGCCCCGATAGATGTAGGCATACCGGTCGAAGACCAGCAGTAGCATCGCGCTGATCTCGATCAGAATCAGCGCCGTCTTTCTCTTCCGGGACAGCGAACCTGTGATGAGCACGAATAACGTGATAATCCCGCAGATGCTGCTCAGCGAAAACATGACATTCAGTTGGGCCGATCTCAAAAATTCAAACATTTTCCGTTCTCCGTCCGACAGATCTTTCTCGCTTCCTATGACATAAAACGCAGACATCCTTTTCTGCTCTTTCCCTTACACTCTCATGTAAATATATTCTTAATTCCACATCCAGATACTTAAAGTATACCAACCTTAATTATACGTCAGATTGGTCGGAATAGCAAACGCACACAGAAAGTGATATACTTTCACTTGATGTTTTGATTTTTATAGAATGTTATCTTTTTTCGAGGGGGAATTCTTATGAAAATTGAACGAAGATGGTTATTCACTGTAAGCATGTTTTACATCTATCTGCCAATATTCCTTTTTATTCTTGGATGGACGCGACTGATCATTGCAGTTCCGACAATTCTTGTTTGTCTGTTCTGCTTCTATCGTCTATTTAAGGAACAAAACACTTCCCGTGAAGGTATATCGGTGAAATTTCTGGTTCTTCTCATTACAGCCGTCCTTTTTATTCTGACCGGATATTATGCCGGCTACGGCCGTTTCATCAACCAGCCTGCCGACTGGGCAAAACATAATGCGATTCTCTATGATCTTACCGAAAGAAACTGGCCTGTCTTATATTCAAACAAAGGCGAACACTCCATGCTGACCTACTACATAGGACAATACATTCTTCCGTCACTTGCGGGAAAAATCTTTCACTCCACGAAGGTAGCCGAAATTGCGCTCTATATCTGGAATGTTGTTGGGATTGTTCTTGTATATCTGAATGTTTTGCTCTATACCGGGGCAACCAAAGTTCTCAAACAATTGGCATATGCCGCAATCCTCCCCATTTTCTCGCTTCCTCTGTGGCTATCCGAGATCGCGCTGAAACTGTTGACCGGATATAACAGTGCCGGTGACGGCCAGTGGTTCTTTTGCTCCGACGGAATTCAACTCCAATACAGCAATAACTACACGTTGCTCAAATGGGTCTTCCCACAGACAATCCCGATCTGGTTACTGGTCATCGTTTTTCTGCTGAACAAAGAAAAAATAAAATACTACGTGTTCCTGCTCTCGCCATCCCTTCTTTTCGGCACGCTGACCTTTATCGGAATTTTTCCTATGGCTGCGGTCGGTGCCATAAAGCCTCTGTTTACCAGAAGCGATGAACGAACAGCAAGCCGGGTGAAGACATGGCTGAAACAGATAATCAGCCCCGAAAATGTGACGGTATTTATCTCCTTTGGAATGCTCATAGTTCTCTATCTCTTCGGAAATGTAACCGGCGAAAAACCGTCCTCCCTCGGTCTGCATATCATGCCTTACACCGCGAAATCCTTTGCTCTGTACATCATCTTTACTGCGGTTCTGACCCTGCCTTACGCGCTGATTCTGTTTCGCAGACATCGAAGAGATTGGACATTTTATGTCAGTGTTGCGACGCTTCTTGTGCTCCCGCTGTTCAAGATGGGACTGTACAATGATCTCACAATGAGGGCGTCCATCCCTGCTCTGTTTCTTCTGATGATCTACATCATCGATGATTTTTTCATAAGGTTAGAAAGTCTGCACAGCCATAAAACCCTTATCGATTCAACCGCCCTCCTGCTGACCCTCTGCCTGCTAGTAATCGGAGCGAGATATCCATTGGCGGAAATGTTGTGGATCGCGCGGTCAGATGATTATTCCGCATTGGGAAGCGGTAACGAATGGACTACATTGGAGGGATTCGCAAACCGATCGCTGGATAACGTTGATGAGGATGTGAAATTTAATTATTATACCTACGATATCGATAACACTTTCTTCTACAAATACATCACAAAAAAATAAACAGGTATACCGGAATTTCCATAACACAAAACGATCCGGGGGCTGTAATCCTTTGAGCCCCGACCAATTAAGGAGGTATGAATCTTGATCAACCACATCATCCAGGTCGCCGCCGTCGTGCCGGAACTGCGGGTAGGCGATGTAACATATAACGCAAATCAGATGCTTTCCCTGATTCGTAATCTCGACGACTGCGGAGTCATAGTATTTCCCGAGCTGTCTCTGACCGGCTATACCTGCCAGGATCTGTTCCTCAGTGATCTTCTGTTGGAAAAATCGATCGCCGCCCTCTTCGATCTGGCAAAGGCGACGGAAGGAACCGGAAATACAGTCGCCGTGGGTGTTCCGGTCGCTTACGGAAATCATATTTACAACTGCGCAGCCATCCTCTCCGAAGGCTGTGTCAAGGCACTGATCCCCAAGACCTATCTGCCGAATTACTCCGAGTTCTATGAGGGACGCTGGTTTGCCTCGGGAAAAGAAATCAAGGACGCTTCCATCCTTCTGTTCGGACAGGAAATTCCCTTCGGAACCGATCTGCTTCTCGAAGATCCGGTATCGAAAGCTGTTCTCGGCGCCGAGATCTGCGAAGATCTGTGGATCCCCGACAAACCGAGTACCCACGCCTGCCTTGCCGGAGCCAACATCATCGCAAATCTCTCCGCCTCAGATGAGCTGATCGGAAAAGAGGATTACCGCCGGCAGCTGGTATCTCAGCAGAGCGGTGCCTGCTACTGCGCCTATATCTATGTGTCCTCCGGAACCGGCGAGAGCAGCACCGACATGGTTTTTTCCGGGCACACCATCCTCGCGAAGAGCGGAACCGTGATCGGCGAGTCTATTTTTCCAAAGTATCCCCATGTGGAAAAAGCCCTGATCGATATCGGAAGCATTCTTCATGACAGAAGGCGGCAGAACACCTTCGAAAATACAGCGGTACAGGCATACCGAAGAATCCGGGTGAAGATGCACGCGACCGGTCCCGCCACATGCGGAATCGCGGAACTGGCGGAAATCCTGAAACGATACGATTATCCCATCGCGAAAAATCCCTTTGTTCCCGCGAATAATACCGTCCGGGATCAGAGATGCCGGCGAATCCTCCAGATTCAGTCCAACGCTCTGGCCACCAGAGTCCGGGCGACAGGCATCCGGAATCTCGTGATCGGCGTCTCGGGCGGTCTGGATTCCACCCTCGCCCTTCTCGTGTGCGCCGAGGCAAAAAAGATTGTCCCGGAGATCCGGATCCTTGCCTACACCATGCCGAAGCGCGGCAACACCTCGGCTCTTACCTACGACAATGCCCACCGCCTGATGGAACTGCTGGCGGATGAAATCAACGAAATCCCCATTGAAGACGGCGTCGCGCTTCACCTGAAATCCCTCGGCCACGACCGGAACTACCAGGGCGAAGGAGATGTCACCTACGAGAATGCCCAGGCACGAATGCGCACCTACATCCTAATGGACGCCGCCAATATGAAAAACGGCCTTGTGGTCGGAACCGGAGACCTCTCCGAGCTCGCCCTCGGCTGGTGTACCTACAACGGAGATCACATGTCCATGTACGCCGTCAACGCTTCCGTTCCGAAGACACTGGTGCGGTTCATCTGCAGCACTTATGCGGAAATGTGCGGAAACGAAGCGCTCAGAGAAGTGCTTCTCTCCATCTGCGATACGCCGATTACACCGGAATTGACGCCGAATCAGGATGGCCGGATCGCCCAGATGACCGAGGAAAAAATCGGCAAATATGACCTCAACGACTTTTTCCTGTATTACACCCTGCGCTATGGCTTCGAACCTTCCCGCTCCGTGGCCTACGCCCTGAAAGCCTACCCGGAGCTTGCTTATGACGACGCCGTCACCGTCGCGAAAAACTTCTTCCGACGCTTCTTCTCACAGCAGTTCAAACGAAGCTGCCTTCCGGACGGCCCGAAAGTGGGCTCCGTCACCCTGTCACCGCGGGGAGACTGGCGCATGCCAAGCGACGCCTCCGTGGCGATGTGGATGGAAGACCTCGAGCGGTAATTGCGTATCGATGCGCCACCCAGAAGTTGTAATCCGATGATCGACGGCTGCATGCACTGCATCACAAGAAAATCCTAATAAATAAGATTTGCACTTGTTTTTTTACCATCCATCCCAAAGAATTCTTCTTGCTACCACGTATACTCCCACTCACGAAAGCCTGCAGATTTTGCCGACTGATAAACCGGAAGAACAATTTCCGACAGCCTGCTTTCAAATTCTCCTCTGGACAGATTCGGTGCATATAACCTTCCTTCCACCGTTTGTGAATTCAGATGCTTCCGCTTCACTTTATTGAATTCCCTGTGAATCCCCTCGTGTTTCCACATCAACTGATAGGACAGGTATTCAAGATCCGACAGCTTCTTAAAGTACACATCCCACTTCGGCAGGTGATTACTCTTCGCAGAATTGATACTCTTTGTTGTCGGATGAAGATTCCAGATTTCATCATTGGCAACATAAGACCACGGCACAAAATGATCAATAGAAATATCCGTTTCCGTTAATGCTCCGTTTCCGTAAATTTCTACGACAGGCTGAACGGTCATGATCATTTTCCAATACTTCTGGATATCAACCAGCTTCCGTTCCTGCGGAGGATACAGTTTGTCGATCACACCCGGAACGTTCGGATTTCTTCGCTGAAGATATTCCACAAGATTGTATTTCAGCCATCCTTTGATAATGATCTGATTGCGGACAATGTACTCACTCCACTTTTCATCGAAATGAATTCTTGTGTTGAGTCCGTCAAGCAGATCGAATTTGTAGATCAATCGACAATACGCATTGATTCGTTCAATCAGCAGCTTCTTGCCACCTTTCCAATCAGCCGTCGAAAAATCCAGAAAGGGAGCTTGCAGACGATACGGTACATTTTCCGTGAGCGTCCGTTTATATCGCAATACTTCGGGATCCTGACAATTCCGAATGTACTCCAGTAACACCGTCTTATCCTCCGATGGCCTGAAACCGGAGATTTCCACCAGACGATCAACCGCAAACTCCAGATTATCCCTCGGCCCAAGATTCAGGTGATATTCCGCCACCATATACCAGGCATCCGTGATCATCTCATCGATAATCTCCTCGTAGGTGGCAGATGTTCGACCGGCAAGAATCTTCTCTATAATCACCTGGAACCAGAACATCTTGTAACACTCACTGGTATTATCGAAGAGATGCCCAAAATATTTAATTTTCAACTCATCTGATTCCGGTAGAATAAGATTCATCATTTACCTCCGTCGAACTATATCCCGCTCACGCGTCAGCGTCCTCTTCCATCGTCTCCAGTAAAAAACTCACCGGACGGAAACCATCATTGCAGGAAATCATCGCAGATTTCGGATTCTTCATCCAACCATCGTAAAAATTCTCGCCGCCGTGTGCCAATGTCATGACGAAAGGTGAAACAGTGTCCCATGCACTGAGGCAGAAATCCTCCGGCCGCTCCCAGCCGTTGCAAATGAATGTCTGCTCCAACTGCATAGAACAGGCATGCTCTATGGGGTTTTCGTATTGCTGCATCAGATCGTCATAGCGGGCGATTTTTTTGACTGTTATCCTTACCTTCTTCATACGCTTTCACCTTCGAGAGCTCATGTCGAACAATTGTATTTAATTGCTTAGAGCTACAAATACAATGCCTTTATGTCTATTTTTTATATTTACCACTGATTTCTTCAATTAAATAGTTCTTGGCTATTTTTGCCTCAGCTAAAGTTGGTTGACTACCGATATTAATTACGCAAACAGTTCCGGTTCCGTTTCCTTGAGAATCGTTGCAAGGACTTTGAAGTCCAGATACTGAATCCCTTCTTTTCCTAAATGAATCTTGTCTGCCAACTTGCTTCTGTAGTATATCTCCATTGCTTTTTCCAACGGAATGGCGTTGTCTTCCGCAAGATATGATATTATTTTTTCTTCCAGCTTTTCCTGATACACCTGCTCAAGTATTTTTTCTTCCATAGATTAAACCTCGTAGTAGGACTCAAACTGAAGCAATTGGTCGATCGCCTTCTGACTGATAAAAGCAATCTGATCGTAAGTCTCGTATATTTTCATTTCCTTAAGTGCGCGATCCTTGTCCCAGATGCCCTGATGATACATATCAACCACTCTGAATACTTTATCATTCGCTACCTTACCGAATATTACATCGTATTTCAGATATTCCTCACCTTCATCCCTACAGGAGCACACAAAATCAATCCATTCCACAAGGTCTTCGGAAAATGTCTTCAAGGTCAAGGTCTGTTCTTTTTCAGACATAGTGTACGAATTGACGATGCCGTGATCTCTGCCATAAAGATCCGCTTTTCGTCTGGCCCATTTCTCTGCCTGCTCTTTTACCGTAGTCACATAAAACCCTTTTCCAAAATCGAGTGGACGATAGGAATGATTGATGTCAGGTTTTCTTACAATTTCAGTACTGCCATGATATACAATCATAATGTAACCCCTCTCACGCGCAGATATTCTTTTATATCCTCCACCACATACGATGTGCTTTGCGTATGGAGAATATCATAATGAGAAACCAGAAAATCGTTGATACAGTTCACCTTGCTCAGCATCGAATATATCTCTGATGGACGTTTTCCCCATTTATTCGCACAGGCGTGTATCATGTATACAACAAACTCAAATGATTCTTTGTTCATCATAAGTTTCCCTCATCATCCAAAAAATTGATTGAATAACCCGAAGTAGCTGCTCTGTATTTGCAACGTCTGTTTTATACCTCTTTCCATCTTTCGGCGATTTCAGTTTCAGTTGGTTACAATTTGTAACCGACTGATTTCCTTCATCCTTTAACCGCTTTTTTAACACCTTCAATAATTTCTAGCGCCATCCGTATCCGGTTGTTCCGTCAGCACTTTTACCACATCGACTATGGAAAAATACCACTCTTCCTCGTCCTCCACCCACGCAGTTCTAATTGGCTGATCTTCATATAGCTGTATCTTATCTGTCATTTTTTATTCTCCATTCACAACATAAGATTAATGCCCCATTCCCCTCCAAGGTATCTCGTCGCCTCAGCTAATCCCAATATCCATAGAGTACATTGGCTAGCAGAACACCTCCTACTATATTCCCACACGGGGGGACACGATTTATGTATGTCCATGCATGGTTATTTGCCCGGACCACTATAATCAGCGTATTTCTAACCATGTGCAAACACAATTACAATTGTATACCGATAGACAACCGGGATCAATGGTAACGCCGTATATTGTTGGGGTGTGATTACAGAAGAAGCCCGGCCTCCCCGTTCTTCAATTTCAAGCTTTCATTTGCGAAGGGGTAAAAAAAAACTTACACGGAAAGATTTTTTCTGCTATAATCCCCAATTGCTGATATAAAAAAAAATGAAGATTTCAAGGTATTATTGGAAACGCACATCCCGGCCGGGTGATAACGAACAACACGGAGGTCTTCCCAATTTAAGAAAGAGAGGAACCTATTATGTTACCACAGAGCAAATTACAGGATGTGTTTTTTACAGCCTTCATGGCATTCGTCATGGTCTATGCCATGATCTGTTACAACATTTCACTTAATGTTGGCGGCCTTCAGAATTTTGTTTTTCTGGCTGCTTTTAAAGAAATGATCATCATGTGGCCGATTGCTGTCGTGCTTGAGTTGTTGTTTGTCGGAAAATTGGCTCAGAAGCTTGCTTTCAGATTTGTGACACCGGGCAGGGATCCTATGATCCTGATCATACTTGGTATTTCTGCAATGTCGGTATGCCTTATGTGCCCACTTATGAGCCTCGCTGCAACAATTCTTTTCAAAAACGCGGGCAGCGAGTTTGTAGCAGTATGGCTCCAGACAACGGCGTTCAATTTCCCAATGGCTCTTTTCTGGCAGATCTTTTTCGCAGGTCCACTCGTAAGAAATGTTTTTGGACTTATCATGAGGACTCTTGGCAAGAGAAAAGAGAAGAATACTTCTGCACTGTAAAAAAATGCCAGTGACTGATCGCGTGTCAGTCTCCGGCTATGTAATGGTCAGTGTTCAGTTTTATAATCCATATGCAGCGATTCCTGCAGTTGCAGAAAGCTGAGGATCCGGAAACCCATACCCTGGATTTTCCGGATCCTCTTTGTTATTCTCCTGTTCTTTTACATATAACCGGCCGGGGGCACGCTGCTTATGCCTTTATAACCGGCCGGAAAATTCCACAGCCGGAAGCAGAGATCCCCACGCTTAATCTTGTAGGGCCAGGCTTTGCTTCTGTCTGTATAGGGAACAGAGTTGGCCGGTTCCACGTGGAGTTCCCCGTTCACGGTCTGGATATAGGGGTTGTACAACGGATTGATGTCCACAGCCAGTCCGTAGCTGTGATTCGACAGCAGATCCGAAAAAGAAATCTTGCGAAAATTAAAAGATGAGCAGTTGTTTTTGCTCATGGACAGCTCATCATCCCCGTCAAAGTCGTCGATAAGCCGAATCTGTTCGATGGGGTAGGATGCCTCATAGAGTTTGCGAAAAATATCAATCAAATTCTCCGCCACCACCTTGTGGCAGACCAGTTCGCCGCTCTTTGTCTCTCCCTCCAGATTCTTGTGCAGAACCCGAAGGTATCTGAGATCCTCCCTCGGTGTTGTGCAGTTTTCTTTGAAAGACTTTCCCTTCATTTTGTCAAAAAGCTCATCTGAAATATTTTCAATAGAAAAACCTTCCATCTGTCGCCTCCGCAAATATTCTGCCGTACCGGTTCATAAATCCTTATTGTACAGGCATAGATTTCATCCGTTATTTTCTACCCTTTCAGTATAAAGAATCTAAAATGACGGTGCAAGAACCGAAAACCGGTGCAATTAAACGCTGTTTTTAAAAAAATATATTTTTTTCATTTTTATGTTTGGCGTCTCTAACTCCATATGCTATCATACATCTTGGTTAGGGAAATATAACCATGTTGCTGTAACACATCCTTTCAAATGAGATTTTCAAAGCAAATCGTATCATTTGCATGTGGCAGATATTTCGCACGTATCTGCCACATGTGAATCTCAGCAACACATCTTATTGTTCTACACACATATACAAAATCTTAATTGCAGTGTGGCCCATCTCCACACTGCGCCTCCAAGAAAGTTTAAGACCTGCATCCCCATCAGATGCAGGTCTTATCTTGTCTCATAGGAAATTCCTCCGAATTTCCCATGAGACAAAACGCTCCGCGGGATGCGCAGCTCGCAGATGGGAAGATCGCTTCGCGATTCTGCTCGCGCGCCAAAGTCCTGCTGCGCTCCCCTCAGGATTGAGGGGATGGGGGAGTCGAAGTCCGCTTGCGGACTTTGTTCTCTCATAGGAAATTGCTTCGCATTCCCTATGAGACAAAACAATAGACCGGCGCCCCTTTCGGAAACGCCGGCCTTTTCATCTATGTACATTTAAGGATAATTCATTCGCGGTACCGCAACTGCTCCAGGTCAGTCCGGAACCTCTATACGGTAGTCATTTTTTGATCGGATCAGTCCTTCAACTGGAATCTTCCGATCAGGGAATTCAGTTCTGTAGCCTGCTTGCTCAGTTCTCCGGAAGCCGCAGCACTCTCTTCAGCAGTCGCGGAGTTGGTCTGTACAACCGATGAGATCTGATCCAGACCGAACGTAACAGTATCAACAGCAGTCGCCTGCTCTGTCATTGTCGTAGCGATATCCTCCACGAGAAACGTTACCTGTTCTGTATTCTTTGCCGCACGCTCCAGAGCTTCCGCTGTCTGCACAGTGATGGTCTCACCGTTTTTCACTGCATCCAGAGCCCCCTGGATCAACTGTGCTGTAGACTTGGCAGCCTTCGCGGACTTGCCAGCAAGGTTGCGAACCTCATCTGCCACAACCGCGAATCCTTTGCCGGAATCACCGGCACGGGCAGCCTCAACTGCTGCATTCAGTGCAAGGATATTTGTCTGGAAAGCGATATCATCGATGGTCTTGATGATCTTGCTGATCTCATTGGATTTCTCCGTAATGTCTGCCATTGCAGCAGTGAGCTCATGCATTTTTTCATTGGATTCCTTGATGACAGCATTTCCGTCATGGGAGAGATCGCTGGCATCTGTGGTCTTCTTCGATGTGTCACGAACGCCGTCGTGAATTCTTGCCATCTCGGCATTGAGCTCCTCGATGGATGCAGCCTGCTCGGTGGCACCCTGAGCCAGAATCTGTGCTCCTGCATCTACCTGCTCGGATCCGCTGTTTACACTCTCAGCAACGTTGCGGATATTCAAAAGTGTGTCATTCAGATGCTCTTTGATATTTGCCACGGATGCATGCAGAGACGCAAAATCGCCCTCGTACAGACTCTCATCATAATCGTCGTGGCTTAAATTTCCTTCAGAGAGCTCTTCCAGCTGCACATCCAGATCCTCAATGATCCTGCGGAATCTCTCAGCCATATACTGCAGATTTGCCACCAGGTCACCAATCTCATCCTTATAAGGATATTCGAATGATCCGGACAGATTTCCGTGGGAAATTCCCTTGGCCAGTTTCGCCATGCCATCCAGTGGTTTGAGAGAACACTTCAGTGCCAGGGTAAGCACCAGGAGAAGGAGCACCAGTGTAACAATCTGAACAACAGACATGATCATAATGCTCACATTCTGATCCTTCATAAGCTCTTTTACAGTAACAGCTGTGTGAACCCACCAGGTATCCGCACCAACCTGTACCGGTGTGTAGTAGCGACGAACGCCTGTATTCTCACGCATGAAGGGTTTGCCCTCAGCCATTTTTTCTTTATAAAATTCCACGGATGCCTGCGGAAGCAGATCGCTGAAGCTCTTTCCGACAGAAGACTCGTTATTGGAATAAACAACGTACTGGTTACCTGTATCAATCTCCACTACCAGTGACTCATAGGTATCACGGCCTGACACAAGCATCGAATCAAATACGGATGTGCGAAGATCAATGCGAATCGCGCCCATCAGGTCTCCATCGCTGATGATCGGATATATCGCAGGAACGACCATCTCCCCTGTAATTTCACTCTTAACTGGAATACCGTAAACCTCACGGCCTTCCTCAACAGCGTGAAGGTAATAATCCTCATCCTTTATCGTATCATATGTCAGCCTGGTAATTGTATCGTTCTCGACATCCTCTCTGGTGAGATAAGGAGCGAATTCCTTGACATTCTTCTGGTACATGTTCGGAACAAAAATAGCTCCTGCACCATCCACATTCTCGTTGGAATTAACAATGGATTTCAAAGTACTCATAATCATGATCTCACGGTCAGACCTGGACTCCACAAAGTCTACTCCGTCCAGAACAATACTGGGGTAAAGATCATCATTATCGTCAACTTCCTTGTGCATCTCAATCAGTGAATTGACCAGAGGGCGAACCAGTACTTCGTTCCTCTCTACAATGAATTCCAGTTCCGCAACATTTTTTGCTGCGATATCATTCATGCTACGTTCACTTGTCTTGTTGATGACACCTGCAAATAATGACCCAACGATCACATTCAATATAACAAAAGAAATGACCGTAAAGATTCCAATCATCAGTCCCAATCGTTTGCTCAGACGCATGCCTCTGATCCATTCCCGAAACATGCTTTTCTTTTTCTCCTTCACTGCAAGCTGCCTTTCCGTCGCTAAACGACATATAGTTGTGATTTACGTTTCATTTCCCCTCACAATTCCAGAGCGTAGTATACCATCTACAGAAAGATTGTAAAGCTTTTTTCGTCACTTTCGGTATAGTTGCGCCGTCGCGACCTTGATGGCTATTGTTTTTTTGTCTCAAATGCAGGTTCCGGTATTTTTTTCTCCGCACAAAACACTATGCCGAATATTATTCTGTCGATTGTCGCACCGCGAAAGATGCTCCACTTCTGTCCCCTTTCTTTGGAAACGCTTTCAGCGGGAAAAAAATCACATTATTTTCTATATATTTCAAAATCGAGCTTCCTCTTTTTTACATAATAAAAGACCACTGTCCTGCATTTTTTCGCAAAAACAGTGGTCATTGTTCTTTTTTACTTCTTTCGCGGAATTACGTTTCTTCTGTATGCCGATCTGATGACACGCTCTTTATTATCGTCATCATTTCTTTTTTTCCGCAAATCTTTCAGGGCAGGTACCATCCTGACGGACTTTTTAGACATAGAAATCATCCAACGATTCCATTCATAAGAAGTTTGAGCCCCGCTACTCCGGCGGCAAACGCGCACGCTGCACAGGCAAGCGCGATCATCCACAGGATCGTCCGTAACGTCCCCTGAACCCGGATCCTGAAGAAGGGATAAGGGCCGTCCACTTTTTCAATCTTATTCAGATACAGCATAGTAAACCCGTAGACCAGCGTCAGCACAACCGGAAGCCAGATCCAGACAAAGGGCACCCCTTCTTGAACTTCCTGTTCTTTATGTTTCTCGTCAATGGAATCAATTCAAGGATAACGATCAGCAGATTCAGTACTCGCGCCATACTGCCTCCTTTTTCCGGCTCTTACTCCGTTTTATCCTCCGCGTTCTCTGACGGTGAATATTTCTTTGTGCCGATGAGCTTCCACACAGCATCCAGATCCTTCACATCCACATCTCCCGGGATATCCGTAAAGCCGGTAATGGTGCAATTTCCCTCAAGATCTTCATAGATATATACGATGGAATTCATCGGTTTAGCATCCGGAACAACGGCGGTTACCTTGCAGAGTATGGCGTGATTTTTTCCTGCCACCACCTGACTTCCAAGATAAGCCTCCGGCTCAATGGTACTTCCCACAAAGTCTTCCTCCGCCTTTTCCAGGATTTTTTTGACCTCGTCCGTCACCTCGGACGATTCCGCCCGTCCCCATCCGCCGCACAGGATTTCCTCCACGGAATCCGCCTGCACCTCCGCGCTCTTTGTCTGAACTGCATCCGCCTCCTTCGGTTTTGTGTCCGAAGCATTCCCACAGGCCGTTGCTGCCACTGCCATTCCTGCTACCAGCGTCGCTATCACCCATTTTTTTCTATTCATAATGATCCTCCCATCCTGTATTGCGGACTTGTTTTCATATCAATGCTCAGCATCAGCGATCTGATAATTTATCATCTATATTATAGCATTTTTTCTATGATAGCAGGATATTTTGATGTTATTTTATATCTCTCGAAAGGTGATAGTTTTATTTCAGCGTCAATGCTTTGATTTCAAAAAAATAGAGAACCACCGGTAGGCGATTTTCGCGTTACCGATGATTCTCATCTGTCATCCCTGTATTCCGAGTACTTCACCGTAGATCATTACCGCATTCCTCACACAGTCCTCGCAGGGACAGAGAGGTTTTCCGTCTGTGACAGCCTTGAGATCTCTGCACTTAATGGCGCCGCACCTCTTACCGAATTCTTCCTGAATCTGACGCGTGACCTTGAGCGTTCCCTTGCCCTCGGTTTTCAGTCCCGCGATCATGCCGGCGCCGATGAGAGCGCCGCAGGTCGCCTCCAGATTTCCCATGCCGGCGCAGAAGCCGGCAGATATCTGTTTCAGCTGTTCCTCCGTCAAAGCTGTCTGATCTGCCAGCGCCGCCGTAACCGCCTGGGCACAGTTGTATTGCCCGGACATTTTCATTTCTACTGCTTTTTCCGCCCGCTCCTGTAACGTCATCCTTTCGCTCCTTTCCCTTCATACTTCCCAGAAATTCCCGCTGATCACGGATCGTCGCCTGAAGTCTTGCTCGTTCTTTCGCTTTTCGGTAATCATAGCCTTTTCCGCCCGATTATTTCAGCCTATAAATCTTCGCCCCCGCTACGAAAAACAGCAGGACAAAGGAAAGAACCAAGGGAATGATGCTGATACCAAACCTGGCTGTTGCCAATGCCAGCAAGCCTCCCAGGGCGGTTATAACGAAGATAGAAACGTTCATGCCGGTTATTTGGGTCTGTGCACCTTCGAAATCACTTATTTTCCAAAGGATGTACAGCGGGAGGAGACAAAGAATAATCAGTCCACTGCCACTGGCTCCGGCGACCTGAAGGTGCCTTCCTATAGAAAATATGGTGATTGCCATGCCATATACGACGATGACCGAAAGAAATGTAAAGACTTCAAGGTTCAAAAATCTACAAATCTCTTTGCTGCCGTTGTTTTGTTCCATTCTCTAGTTCCCCCCATCTATATAAATCAAACGACAAAAGTCGCCTGTGTTCCTGCGTTAATGAGTCAACTATTTATATGTCGGCAGAATTAAGACGTGTATAAGGGGAGTAATTAAAAAAATATGTTTTTTCTAGATCCGTTACTTTTCCATCACATAGGCAGAGGGCTTATATATTATCCCGGTTTTGTAAAGTATGCACGAATCGTCTTACTTCCATGATGTGTTCTCCATCTTCGTGTATCACCACATAGTAAACAATATAGTTTCCAACGTAGATTCGATAGTACGGGTAATCTCGTTTCTTTTTCGACATTACCGGTTCATATCCTTCCGGATTACTCGCAAGTCGTTTCTGAATTGCTTTTTCGACATCGTCGAGGAGCTTTTCCGCAGAAGATGGATTTCTCAATCGGTTAGCAATATACATTACCGCAGTTTCGAGTTCCGATTGGAATAGAGGAAGGTATCGTACTATATAGTTCTGATCAGCCATTTAACATTCTCCGAATAGAACCAAAAACTTCATCATGTGTCAATCTTTCCTCTGTCGAAGACGCAGCCGCGTCCGCAACATCCATAATGTATTCTTCCGGTTCTGTGATTCTTGAATATGCTTCAAGACTTAAGACAACCATTGACCCATATCCGTTTTTCGTCAAATAAACAGGGTCTCCACTTTGTACTATTTTTTCTATATCTGTGAATTTATTACGTAAATCGGAAACTGGTCTGATCTGCATCATATGAATTTCCTCCTTAATACTATCATTTACTTATCAATATAATGATAGCATAACAAGCGTATTTATATCAATATCTCTTGATTTATGATCAATGTGAACTTCCCAGGAAATTAACTCGTAAATCCATTTCCCTGTCCTACCGAGGTTAAATATCTGCCTTTCCTTTCAGGAAATCGATCACTTCCTCCATGCTCCGTTTGCTCTTTGCATAGGCGTCCAGAATCTTCTTCATGTCCGCTTCTTTTTTCTTTTCTACCAGCCTGTCGTACTCGACTTGGGCATCTTCAAGCTGTGCCTTCAACTTCAGGATTTTCTGTTCCTGCTGTTCGATTTTCGCATCGATATCTACTGTTCTTGCCATGTTTTTTCTCCTCAACTCGTCAGACTCGCTAGCTTCTTACCCAATTCTGCAGCCTCTTTCGCGACGCTTGTCGCTGTCAGATTGAAGGCCTGCAGGATGTCTTTCTGC
>NZ_JHXY01000028.1 GCF_000621585.1 [Eubacterium] cellulosolvens LD2006
ATCTTCTCTTTGTAAATCTTGTTATGGACAGTCTCGGCGCCATCATGCTCGGAAATGAGCCGGCACTTGAGAAGTACATGACAGAGAAGCCGAGACGCAGAGATGAAAGTATTGTCAGCAAATCCATGGCCCTTCAGATCGGAATCATGGCGATCTGGATGACACTTGTCAGCTTCTGTTTCCTGAAATTACCGGTATTCAGAGATCTTTATGGAACCGAGGAGAAGCTGCGCACAGCGTTCTTTGTACTCTTTGTTGTGGCGGCGCTGTTTAACGGCTTCAATGTCCGCGACAACGGCTTTGGCATATTCAAGGGCTTAAAAGACAATCCGGGATTCCTGAAAGTGTGGTTTACTATTGTTCTTGTTCAGGCGCTGATTGTAAATGCTGCGCTGATTCCTCTGGATGTATTTAAGTGGATCGGCTCGATGTTCAGCTGTACGCCGTTCGGATGGCAGGGATGGGTGGTCGTATTTGTCCTTGCATTTACAATGATTCCGGTAGACCTGCTTCGAAAAGCATTGATGGGGACTCGTAGAGAAAACAGAGGAGGAGTAAAAGAATGGCAATCAGCTTAAGTAAGGGACAGAAAATCAGCTTGAAAAAGAACGAGCAAAGACATGGACTCGGAGAAATACTGGTCAATTTGAACTGGAATTCCCAGCCGGAAAGACAGGGGTTCCTGGCGGGTTTATTTGGCGGAAAGTCTGGAATTGACCTTGATTTGGGATGTTTATTCGAATTAAAAAATGGACAGATAGGTGCCGTTCAGGCGCTTGGGAATTCATTTGGAAACCTCGCTTCACCGCCGTACATATCGTTGGATGGAGACGATCGAACCGGGGATTCTGATGCGGGTGAAACGCTCAGAATAAACGGGGATAAAATTTCCGAGATAAAGAGAATTCTCGTCTATACATTTATATATGAGGGAATAGCGAACTGGAAACATGCTGACGCAACGGTGACGATCAAATATCCCGGGGCAGAAGATATTATCGTGAAAATGGATTCGTATGATTCATCTCAGATCATGTGTGGGTTGGCATTGTTTCAGAATGTAAATGATGAGACATTCAGCGTGGAAAAAATCGTGCAGTTTTACCAGGGCCATGAGGAGCTCGACCGACAGTTCGGTTGGGGAATTCAGTGGGAACCGGGGAGAAAAGAATAAGAGTGAAAATACGCATTGTAAAAAAGAGAGGAGATTATTATGGCTATCAATTTATCTAAAGGACAGAAAGTGAGTTTGACAAAAGGAAATCCAAGTTTGAAAAGAATTCTTGTAGGACTTGGGTGGGATGAGAATACATTTGATACCGGTATCGATTTCGACCTGGATGCATCGGCATTTTTGTTAGGTGCAAATGACAGATGCCCTACGGAGAAAGAGTTTATTTTCTACGGGAACCTTGAGCATCCGAGCGGATCGGTAAAGCATATGGGTGATGATCTGACGGGAGGACAGGGAAACAGTGATTGCGAGCAGATCAAGATCGACATCAGCCGGCTTCCACAGAATATTGACAAAATCGGATTTACAGTAACCATTTATCAGGCAGAGAACAGAAAACAGAATTTTGGGCAGGTATCCAATGCCTACATAAGAATTGTGGATGAGGAGACCAATAATGAGCTGATCCGCTATGATCTGGGAGAAGATTTCTCCATAGAGACGGCGGTAGTAGTAGGCGAACTGTATCGGCATGATAATGAATGGAAATTCAATGCAATCGGCAGCGGATACCAGGGCGGATTGGCGGCATTGTGCGCGCATTATGGAATAGACGCGGAATAAATCCATGACGAAGAGATCTGTGTACAGAACCCGGAATCGCAGAATTGTTCTGGGTAAAACGCGGATCGGCTTTAATGGGGGACAGGGATGAGAAGATTATTGAATACCGTAATACGAAAAAGCATTTGTTTAGCAGTAGTGGCATTGCTGTTCTGCGGAGGAGTATTTACCGAAAGTATTGTAGTCTGCGCAGACGAGGAAGCGTCTCAAAACCGATTCAACGTGGAAATTGTCCTTGACGCAAGTAACTCTATGAATTATACGGATCCGGACGGCCTGAGGTATGAAGCAATCAGTCAGTTTGTCAATCTTCTGGCCAATGAGGGGAATTATCTCGGAGGAGTCGTATTCTCAAACAAAGTTGAGGCACAGCAGGCAATCACAAAAATCAGTGATGTGCAGGGAAAAGATGCTGTGACGAACACCCTTAAGTCCGTTATGTCTACAGGGGTGACGGAAAAAATGGGGTATACAAATATCGGTGACGGTATCGATGCCGCTGTCGAGGATATTGAAAAAAATGGTAGCAATGATCTTCCTTCTGTCATTGTCTTTTTAAGTGACGGAAATACGGAGATGCCGACGGATGACGAGCAGAAGGCATCATTAAATAAAAAAGCAGAGGCAATTGAGAAAGCAAGGGAAAAAGAAATTCATGTGTATTCCATTTGCTTAAACGCAAACGGAAAGGCTGATAGATCTGAGATGGATCAGATATCCAGTGCGACCGGCGGCGAATCAAAAGAGGTAAAAAACGCCGGAGACCTGGCAGATGTTTTCCAGACCTTTTATGCGCTGATATACGGGTCGGCTTCCATTGCTCTTGAAGAAGGAGATTTCCCGCAAAGCGGTGAAATCAAAACCGGTTTTGAAGTTCCCGGAATCGGAGTGGAAGAGGTCAATATCGTCGCAAACGGACAGATTGATGAGTTGCATGTATTCGATCCTGAAGGCAAGGAGAATAACTCGTCCATCAAAAAGTCCAGGACTTATGCAATGGTAAAACTGAC
Source organism: [Eubacterium] cellulosolvens LD2006 (assembly GCF_000621585.1). GTDB lineage: Bacteria > Bacillota > Clostridia > Lachnospirales > Lachnospiraceae > Bilifractor > Bilifractor cellulosolvens. The sequence continues at coordinate 2,809 of NZ_JHXY01000028.1, forward strand.
AGAGCCCGTCCCGGGAAAGTGGTCAATCGTGACGAAGGGAAAACCGGGAACAAAGATTAAAATCAACATGGTTTATAACACGGATCTGGGTGTCATTGTCAAATCAAAAGCAGGGGAATCCATTTCTACAGGAGATCCGTTCGATATTCAGGCTGTGTTGAAAAATGGAGAGGAAGAAGTAACTGATACAGAAAAATACGGTGGTTATGAGGCGGAAGCAACCCTTATGGATGCTTACGGCAAAAAAATCGAGACGATTCCCATGTCGTTGAAGGATGGAGGTTTCTATTGTGAATGCAAACCGGATGAAGGCGTTTACTACGCTGATGTTACCATCCGGGGAAATGATCTGGAAAAGACTTCGGATGCAATAGGTCCGGTCACAGTGGCAAAAGAAGAACCACCTGTAAATACAGCTCCGGAACCGGTAGAGCAGGTCATTGAGAAAACGGTGATGATCTGGCCTGTCAAAGGGGGGAGCCTTGAACTTGATTTAAGTAATCTTGCGAAGGATAAGCAGGATAAAAAACTCAGCTATACGATTGAGTCATCATCCTATATCGAGGGCAATGATTTCGAATGTAAAAACAATGTACTGAAAATGACACATTTTAGTCTGTCCAGGGGATCGTTTGATATTAAGGCAACGGATACTGGCGGACTTTCCTGTCACGTTGAGTTGAAAGTACAGACGATCAATATCGGTGCGATCGCGCTGATTGGAATCGGTGTGAGCGCGCTGGTTGCGCTCGCGGTAGTACTGATTCTACTCAGAATTGCGCTGACAAAACCGTTCCGCGGGAAAATTACCGTGCAGTCAAATGTCAGAGGGCAGATAAAAAGCAGATCGGTGGAGCCGCGGCGTGGCCGGTGCAGGCTTTCGCTCTTCCGCCTGGATGCAACCGGGTTAAATTATTCGAAATCGTACTTTCAGGCATCGGGAAGTAATTATGTGACACTGATCACAGATAAGCCCGTAATTGCCGACGGCAGAACATCAAGTAATATCAAAATTCAGAGTGGTGTTCAGACGACAATCAGAGTCCGTCAGGATTCGCCGGATGTCATACAGATTCGTTTTGATGGCCGTGTGAAAAATGTGCATGATCGTAAGTCGGCATCTGGAAGCAGACGGCCTTCCGGTCCGGCGCGGAAGAATGCTCCGGGAAGATCCGGCAGACGTGGAAGACCTGCGGGCAGGGCTGGAAGATAAGAGCGGATAAAACGAATGAGAAGGATACGAGAAAGTAAGAAGGGGGAATAGGAATGTCCATTTATAATAAACTATCAATCAACGCCGGTGGCGGTATCATTTCGACCAAACAGCAGGCGAAGCAGGTGAGCAATACCGCAACAATCCTGATCGGACTGGGAGGAACAGGTATTGACTGTCTGAAAACGCTGAAGACAGAAGTATATGAACGGCTGCTGCCCGATGATCCGGACGCGGTGCGGGCAGAATACAAACATATTCGATTTATCGGTGTGGATTCAGATAAATCAACGAGGGGGGATAATAACTTAACCAATAAGGATAAGAAAAAGGATGCCAAATTATCCCTGGATCCGAATAAAGAGTATTTCCCGATCGGCTACAGCGGAGACATGAGAAAACTGTTCGAGAATCCAAAAGCATTCGACAGAAAAACGGAATTCTCCTGGCTGCGCTACGATAAGATCGAAGCGCCGGCTTTGTCCGATCAGGGTGCGGCCGGCGTTCGTCAGGTCGGAAGATTTCTGATGATGGACAGGTCGAATCAGTTTATGAATAAACTGAGAGAGGAAATCAAGATCGCGAAAACCGGTTTGCAGAATCCGTCCGTCAGCGTGCATATTTTCGCCGGGCTGAGCGGTGGAACCGGTTCCGGAACATTTCTGGACGTATGCTATATGACGAAGTTTATAGCCAGAGAAGTCGGAGATGTAAAAACATATGGTTATTTTTTCCTTCCGGATGTGAATCTGGACAGAATACCAAATGACGCGACAGACATTCGCCGCTACATTCCCAAAAACGGATATGCAGCTATGCAGGAACTCGACTATTGTATGAATCTGAAGTTCAACGGCGGAAGTTTTATGCAGGATTATGGTGCGGGAACCAGAATCAACTGGGATGAGGCGCCGGTGGATATGTGTCATCTGGTATGCGCTACAAATGCAAACGGAGATGTTATTGAGAACGCGTACGATTACGCGATGAATGTGACAACCGAGTATGTGATGAACTTCCTGACAGAAAGCGAAGATCCGGACAATTTCGGCTTAAAGTCACATCTTGGAAATTTTGAGACTGCTGTTAGCGAAGCGGATTCCGGAAAGATCATCGGATCCAGTTTCCGTTATCTTGTGATTGGTGCCTCCTGTGCGAATATTCCCCTGAGGGAGATCAATACCTATCTGGCCTCGGAACTTTTTAAGGAGTTTTCCGCCATCGGAGGGAATGTTCCGACGCAAACGGATGTTGAGAATCTTGCGATGGCGACGATGGCCAAAGGTGCAAAGACGGTAGGAGACATTTACGAGTCGCTGTTAAGTGAGATCGTGGGAGGACCGGCCACGGATTTTGAGTTCCTTGAAGCATATCCGGACGACTGGAAGTTTGTGATGGATGCAGGAAACTCAGATATGTATAAGCATTATGAGGCACAGGTGGCCAAAAAGAAAAATATACTGGCCACAAATACGAAGAGCATGACAACTCCGGACAATGAGGAGTCGCTGATTGCGAAGGTGAAAAAGTATCTGACGGATGCGTCGAAAGACATTCAGCGCGGTCCGATGTATGCCGGCGGGATGATTTCGGCAGCGGAGAAACATAATCTGTTGGACATCATAGAAGGGATCAGGGCTGAGAACAAATCGCGAAGAGAAGACGAGGACGCACAGGAGAGCCTTCGGGTGCGGGATCTTGACAATGCTCGGGCAGACTTTGAAAACCGGACGAAGCGCGGTTTCATGGACAATGATTCAAAGCGCTTTGACGATTATATTTTTTATCGGGAGGCATTCGATAAGCACGTAATCGCGATGGAACGGTACAAGGCAATTGATCGTGTTCTGGAGACGTTCAGAGAGCAGCTGATGGAATTGTCTTCCGGATATTACACGAAGCTCTGCAGAGTGATGAGCAATCTGATGGATACCTTCCGTGAAAACAGAGATTCGCTGGAAAATGACAAGGTTGTAAGCAGTTCCAAGTCGTATGTCGAGCCTATGATGACGATCTCTGAGCTGAAAAAAAACCTGGATGACGCAATTGAAAAGATCAACATTCCGGGTATGATGGAAGCGTTTATGTCCAGAGTGATTGAAAACGAAGATGCCTGGATGAAGGAAGATGAAAACAGGATCGCCAAATTTGTCAATGACTTTTTTGTGAAGGAAGCGTTTGCAAGCTTCTCGGACAAAACAATCACGTCATACCTGAAGGATAAGTATGAGATCACGGACGATGAGACCCTGACGAACAAGGTTTTTGATGAATGGATCGTACCGTTGACGAAAAAGGCACGCCCTCTTTTCTACTATAATGAGCAGATCAGAAAGGATGCCGATACTACAAAAATCGCGTTTATTTCGGTTCCAGGCGGATCCGGGCCGATTTATAAGGCGGCAAATATGCAGCATGATTTATCGGATCTGTGGACGGTAAATAAGAGCACCCTGACGGATCGAATCTTCGTTATGTGCAGTGCCTGCGCTCTCCCGCTCAGTGCGTACCGAAGATGTTCGGAGTACGAAAAAGCCTATTTTGAGAGCAGTATGCCGGGAAGGCATTACTATGAGGGCAGAGAGATTCCGGGCATGAAGTTTAATGACTGGACGAAGCTTCCTTCAATCACGCCGCAGAGTCTGATGGACAACTATGCTCCGCAGGCGCTTCTTGACATGACAGAAGATGCCAAGAAGCTCTTCGAGGACGCTCTCTCGCAGGGGATATTAACAGCAGATAAGAAGGCATTTACCGTCGACGAGACAACAAAGGCAAACGTACGCAGTGTCATTGATGAAGCTGTCGAAAAACTGGAGCGTGCTTCGAAACCGTCGGATATTCCGATGCTGAAGGAGGAACAGGAAAAACTGAATGGCATCGGAGTCGAACTGACGCCGACGGATCTCATTTTCCCGGTAGCCGGAAAAGTTGGAGATGATCAATTGCAAAGAGACATTTTTGAAGATCAGTTTGTTTCCGCGCCGGCGTATCAGCAGACCGTAAGAGAGGCGCTCGCATCCTATAAGGAGCTGACCGAAAAACTTGATGGTGTTAAAAAAGCGCTTGGAGAAAAAGCAGAGAACATCCAGACCGTAACCGGTGGAATCAATGATTATTTCGATGCGCTGTTCAGCGGTGTTATTCAGGCGCAGGGAAAAATTGTCAGCTATAAGGAAAATGTATACGGTGTAGAAAACGAGACCATTCTCTCCAGAAGGGATGACAGTTTTAAGTTTAACCGGATCCCGATCTATCAGGGCTATGTAAGCTATATGGGATTGGAGAATGAGCTCAGGAAGAAAATAAAGAATGAGGCAAACGATCGAATCGAAAAAGAATCAAAGGAAATGCTGGATGCCTGCGACAACATGAAGGAAATGCTGACTTCGGACAGAATGTCGGGCATGGCTCAGAATGCACAGGATTTCGCGGAGTGTAAGGAAATCCTCGATTTTATCGCAAAACTGGGCGCATCTTTTGAAAGATTCCTTAGAGATAATTGCTGAGGTCGAAATCGGATGGGGGAATGAATGTGGAGAAAGAAGGAACCGTGAAGAGTCTGAGCGCCAAGGATCTTATTGCGTATTTCACAGACAGGATGAGTAATGCAAACTATTTCGAAAACGGCATTACCACAGGCAAGGAGCCGTGCTATCCTATGGTGGTTTTCCTGCTTGGAAATGAGGCGGTCAAAGGTTATGAGCAGATGTCGGAGAACCTGTTTCAGATCTGGCCCCAGTATCAGGATGGAATTCTGTTTTTGGGGATAGAGAAAAACGATACTGGTTTTTTACATATTCGAAGGGAGAATTCCGGGATCGTAAAAGAAGCATTGACCGCCGAAGATGTCAGCCGGCTGGTGGAGGGGTTATTCTCAGGAGAGACGCCGTATGCCAGTCTGGATCGTCTTCTGGTATATTACTTGATCGACACGGCAGGTTTCTTTGAAGAACAGGAATATGACGAGGGATGTTCTCTGCGGCTCAAGGCAGAGGAAGCACTTGGAGTAGCAAAAACCAGAGTTCTTGACATGATGATCGTCCTCCTTAAGGAAAATCAGGGAGAAAATCGGATCGGCAGTTATGTGCGCAATCGTCTGGCCGGCTACGATTTTTCCGACAGAAAGAATTCGGTAAGGAGCATACTGGTTCTGAGCAATATCAGTGAGGATAACAAAATTCTCCCATCCTGGAAAATCGCATACAGGATCGCGTCATCTGTAATTGTGCTGTCCAATAACAGCGACAGTCGTGTGACGGCAGATTTGTTTGGCGGTATGATTTTTACAGCGGGGTATGCGCGTGTGGAAAAACCCACCGCTGACATAGCCAGCGTAATTGTAAAAAATCTTATCGAACGGTTTACGAACAAATCAACGGGACAAAAAGCAGACTATATTTTGCAGGATGCCGGGTTTAATGAAAAGATCGGTCTTGACGGAGAAGGTGTATTAAAAATACTCAGCGATTATATAGCACAGATCAGCGGGGATATGATTCCCTCTCCGGATCAGTTTAATCTGTTCCCGAGAAGAACGGATGAAGATATAGATCTCAGCATCATGACCGTGAAAGAGTTCAATGATGAAACGATGGGAGCCTGGAACTGCTATTTCGGCAACTTGCTGGCAAAGATGGCTCCGTCGAGAGAAAAGATCGAGTCGTGGAAAGAAGAATACAAAAAAGTTCTGAGGAGCAATTTCTCATTGGAAGAAAGAATCGCGTTGGCGGAGCAGATCAGAGAAGTTGAAAAGAGGATTCGGAACGTAAAGGATGTGTCCGAGCATACCGGAATCACAAAAGCTGCGGAAGAGAGTATGCGTTATATGATTGTGAACAATGACCGGTATATGGACCCGTTTGTAGAGTCTATCCAGGAAGAAGGGGAGGCCGCAACACAATTTATTGTTTCCTGGAAACAGTTTCTTCAGTCCAGGCTTCAGTTGTTTTCTGTCAGGGACGCAAACCTCGAGGAATTCTACAAAAAGGTGTTGCAGAATTATCTGGACATTCATGAGCGGCAGGTCTTTGAGGACTTTGAGGAGGTACAGAATCTGGAGCAGTTGAAAGCGTTTTTTGAGGATAAACTCAACGAGATTTATCTCAAGAACGAAATTCTTTCGGATTCTTTTGAGGTGGAGCTCGGGGAACGGCTCAAGGATAAGGACGAGGACGTGGATGTGCAGCACTACATCAGCAATAAGCTGACAGGTGAGGATTTTCACAGGTATTTATGCGTGCAGTTCAGCCTCGGTGCCCCGGTTCTGTCTGCGATTCTTCTGAAACAGGAGGGTTCCTCCTTATATGCCAGCCTGCAAGAGGGAAACGAGAATACATATTTTTACGACACCGGGGACGGGAATATGGCAGAGTCTACCGTTCTTTACAGAGTGAATGCGGATAATCTGATCGGATAAACGATCGGCAGGCAGTGAAATTGAGAAATACAATAGGAGAAGGTACTGTATGAAGGTAGAAATGATTCCCAGTGATCCAAAGCAAATCGTGATTAATCTGACACATAAAGCAGGAAGCAGATTCCTTACCTGGGACAGTACCCAGGGACTGAATGCTATTCTTTTACAGTTTCCTTATGGTGAAGATGTCATAGCACGGGTGGAGGAAGTATGTCCATTGCTGGAGGAGTACGGTTTATCCGAAGGCGAGTTCCGTTGCCTGAATGAGAATAAAGGCATCTGGGCCAGATATATACCCTATGAGGAGTACCAGAAGGGAAAGGGATGCGAGTTAAACGGGGAAGCATGTACATACCTGATTCTGGGATGTACGATGGAAAAATCCAGCGGTGATGTAAAGATTTTTACACCGACAGAACAGGCAATGATGAAGCCGTATTGCAATATTTCGTATGAGATGAGCATTCAGGTTGAGCGTCATAAAGTAAGAACCGGATTCGGACCATTCAAGAAGATGGTGGACTCCGGGTTTTATGAAGTGATTTTTCCGTCACAGGCTCTCGACGGGTATATGGATGGTTCCATAGCGTATCAGTTGGGAGGCATTGAGGTGCCGATCACCAGAGAAATGTTAAAGCAGGAGACAATTTACATAGAATCTGAGGAGGCACCTCTATTTGTAAGCAATAATAAAGGCTTGATTCTGAGGTGAGATATGGATTCCCGCGGTGGCAAATTGTTTAGATGATGGGATTGGAGTATTGTTATGAATTATACGATCACATGTCCATATTGCTTTAAAAAAATGAAGGACGATGAGGTATGTTTTCGTTCTGATAAAGTAAATATCGGAGAATACCCGGATTTGCCGGATGGATATGATGATGCCGCTGACTTCGTCGATCGGTGTCCGCCGGGAGACGAGAAAGACCGTATTCTGCGCGAACTGAGTGACTGGTATTTTTTTGCGCCGACAGAAAATGATGATTATCACGATTATGATGGAATCAATATGTCGGAAGCGATGGGGTATTTTGAATACTGGAAACGCTTCGGTACGACGACAGAGGCGGAATTTGGAAATGAATCTGTAGGAATTAAGCCGTATATGCGAAGGATTATTGATCCTTCCGTTCCGGCGCACAAGAGATTTATAAAAATGCAGCATCCGAACGGAGGGGTTACCGCATATATCGATGATGATGACGGTATGGCCGCTCAGATTGAACTTACGGATGGAACGATCTGTTCGAATCGGGTGTGCAAGTATTGCCATAATCCACTTCCGGAGGAGTTTGGAAAATCGCCGGCGAAGTTTATAACGATTATCGGCACGACCGGTGCGGGAAAGACCGTATATTTGACACAGTTGCTGAACAGCATCACGAGTTACTCGGCGAAGGTCGGCCTTTCCGCTTTTATCAACTCGTCAAGTGTGATGGATTTTATCAGTAACAATAAGGTCGCAGCACACACTCCGCTTCCGAATTCCACTCCTTCAAACACCTTTCAGCAGCCGCTGGTATATCAGTTAAAAAACAGTGACAAAGCGCTGGCGGAAACGGTGGTTTTATATGATGTTGCCGGTGAGTTGTTCAGTCCGCAGAATAAGGTGCTTTTAAAAAAATTCGAACCCTTACTTAAGCAGTCTGACGGATTTATCATTCTGATTAAGCCAAGTCAGTTCGGAGCATTTTTGGGGGATAAGGACAAACCCTCAACGGTTATAGATTCTATACACAATTCTGTTTCGGGCAGGAATAAATCAGACAAACCGATTGCTGTTTGTATTTCACAGGTGGATACACAGGAAGTACAGACGGTTCTTGAACAGAATGAACCGGCGCTCAGAGAACAATTGATTCAGGATGTCATACCACTGATTGATAATCAGGGATTCGCAAAACCTCAGTTCAATGCTGCAGACTATAATCCCATAGCAAGGAATCTGTACAGCTTTCTGATGGCGAATGACATGGAATTGAGCAAGAAGTTACACGATGACTACACCTGGTATAATTTCTTTGGTTTTACATCTCTGGGCTGCGAAGTGGAACTGGGGGAAAACGAAGACGGAGAGAAGTATTCGTATCCTGCAATTACTCCCAATCCAAAGCGTATTGAGGAACCGATCTTTTGGTTGTATTACAGATTCGGATTTATTGATACAAATGAAAAGGTTTATCAGCCGGGAGATAAAGAAGTACGTTGCCCGAAGTGTGGAGGAACGGATATTTCTGAAATACCGGAAGAGGAGCGGATCAGAAAAGAAAAAGTCGGTCTGTTCAAATCAGAACAGTATTACGTAGATCTTCGTTGCAATAATCCTGATTGTGGATATGAATGGGATTCACAGGCAGAGATGGAAGATGGAGCTTAAAATGAAGGATACCGTGATCCAGTGTTGTTATACCAATGCCAGTCATGAACTGGGAAAAAACGTGGTCTCCGGATGGCAGACGGTTGCCGTTTCCCCCGGAATGCCGGCGGATGCCTATCAAAAAGCTGTTTCGTATATGAATATTCATTCTTCCATGCAGGGCAAAGTGAAAAATGAAGACGGGTCTGATGTAAAACTGATTGAAATCTATGGGGATGGAAAGTATCTCTACTATATACGAACGAAATATGGATTGTTAGATCATACGGGACGACCGAACCTGTTTTCCCACGCATATATATTTCCGTGGACGACAGAGAATATGCTGTTTGATCCGAATGTCTATCTGACGATCGATGCGGCAAATTTTAAAGACAATGAGGCGGATGCGCTGCATATTCCGCGTGAATTCATAAGAACAGGATCCATGAATACTCTGGCTGAGATGAGAAGTATTAATCTCTCTCCGAATGCACTGGGATATATTGTTCGTGGCATCTATGCTCAGATGACGGATAAAACAATTCATGAGTCTCTCTATATTCAGTTTGATGGGGATGAGAGGAAAATGCTCGGATTGATTTATTGTATATATGCTGTCCTTCCGCATGATTTTGCCAGATTCTTTTCGATTTCATCGGACAACGGAGAACCGAACCGTGACCTGACTGTCATACTGAGTAGAGAGGCCAGAAAACACAACTATTATCTTGATCCCTATCTTGGAGAAGATAATGTAATAGGACCAAGACTGAATAACAAGTTGAGGCGTCTTGTATATGTGGATTTTCCGGCTCTGCATGTTGAAAGATACGATCCGCAGATATATATGCGCAATCTGGAAGAGCTCGTGAAATGGTTTGGGGATTCTGAACCTTATGATGAATACAGTTTCAAAATGGCACACGTGAAATATTTCAACGAACTGTCGAAGACAGTTACGGCGGATCAATGCGCAGAGTATATAACAGACGCGTTGCGTGCAAAAAAATGTCAATCTGCCGGGATGGATAAACTGCTTGCATCAATTATGGAACGTGGTGTTTCATGTGGAATGTTCATTGAGGAAGAAGAGGAATTTGCCATTACAATGAGGGCATACCGGCATAATTCGGCAGGGCTGATCAATGCGATGGAGAATTATACCGTTGATCTGTTTCATAAACTGACAACAGATCAGTCGGCAAGAAAGCTTGCACGAATGAATGATATGCTCAGAGAACGTTATATATCGTATTTTTCATTTGTGGATCCGGTTTCCGGAGGAGAAATTCTGGACAAGTATTATACGGATTATTTTGTGGAATACGAACTGCTTGATGAAGAAAAATTGGGAGAGGTGATAGAGGAAATCGGTGATTTTGCGGAAAAGCCTCATACCAAAGAAAAGATTTATAAAGCGATTCTGGAATTGTATAAAAAGCAACGATTGTCCGGAAATACCACAGGGAGTATGTATGTGTTGTTTTATGAGATGGTTGATAAGATGGAAGATGATGAACTGAATGATCAGTTCCGTAGAGATGCAGCGTGCATGGAATAGATAAATAATTTGATTATGACGGGAGACATGAGTGATGGAATTGAATCCTTTTGATATATGTCCTTGCGGCAGTGGGAAAATTTATAAGGAATGTCATGGAAAAAAGGATATGGTGAAGAAGGCAGTAATTATGTCCGAACACGCATCACCTGTGAGGGAAGCCGGTGGGGGGGGCCAAACCGTTTCTCCAAAGGTTTACCGTCAGCCGGAAGTGGGGAACGATACCCAAGATGAGCCGGTAATGATCCAGCAGCCTGACATAGCGGAGCCGGTGATGATTCCGCAGCCTGACATGGCGGAACCGGTGATGATTCCGCAGCCTGACATGGCGGAGCCGGTGATGATTCCGCAGCCTGACATTTCGGAACCGGTAATGATCCCGGATCCGGGGATTCAGGAGCCGACACGGATTCCGCAGCCTTTTAAAAGAGATTATCCGGCTGCAGAGTGTGTAACACTCAGAAAAGGACAGAGAGTTTCGCTTGGCATGAGCGGCAGTCTAGGGAAAATTCGATGCGAGATGGGATGGCAACCCCAGCATCCGCAGTGTTGTATCGATGTTTCTGCGTTTCTGCTGGGAGAATCCGGAAAGGTACCTTCGGAGGACTGGTTTGTATTCTACCAGCAGACAATAAGTCCGGATGGAGCAGTGGAATTTCAGGAAACGAATCAGGGAGATATTAAGGAGACGATCGGGTTGGATTTTTCCAGAATAAGCAGTGAAGTTCATAAGATCGTTTTCGTATTGACAATAGACGAAGCATTTGACAAAGGCCTGAATTTTTCCATGGTGAATAATGTATTTCTCAGGGTAAAGGATGCGAATAATCCGTCACAGGACTTGTTTTCATACAACATGGAAGAATACTATGCAAGTATAACCTCGGTGATGATTTGCGAGATATATCGCAGAAATAATGAATGGAAATTACATATTATCGGCAATGGTGTAAATAAAGATCTGGCCGGTTTGTGCGAATTATACGGCGTAGAAACGGAGTAAATAATCCGTGGCAATTCTATTAGAGGAGGGCATACAGTGAATAACGGTCGTGGACGGAGAAGGACAGGTGGTTCGCGTTACAATTCGCGGGGCACAACGAGAAGAGGGGCAAGCGTGGGAAGCGGAAGAAGAGAGACGCTGGATATTCAGCTGAAACTTATGCTGATCACCGCGATTGTGAGTGAGACAACTTACGGAATATGCAGTCTGCTGTATATGGGATTACAGTTTACGATGGTCAAAGCAGGATTGATCGGTCTTCTTTTTTCTGTATTGTATGTCACAACTGCAGTATCCGTAGCGGTTTACAGTGCGGTGAATGACTTTTTTTCGGAGAATTTTTTTACCGGTGGCGGATTAGGAATCAATATTCTTTTCATGATAGGCGGTGCGTTTGTTGTCTTTTTTTTCGGAATGTTTTTGCAGGCGCTGTACGGGCTTGGAGGAAACACCGCAGACCTTTTGACGAGACGACCGGTGATGGATCTGGGAATTCTGTATGGATTCCTCAGGATTTTATTTTGTACGTTGATGGGAACCGTAGTTGGTATTGGACATGCAATGGCGTTTGGCAGAACAGATACCATGGGATTTACCTTCTTTGCTTCAGCGGCAAAAGCATTTGTCGGAGCGATCATACTTGAGGGAGGAATTCAGGTTCTCCATGCACCGTTAGGAATAGCATTATCGTTGTACTGGATGATGATCGGAACAGCATTTCTCATGGCGCCTGCAAGGCGCGTTCGACGTCAGTCGAGAAGTCTGCGGTGACGGAGAACGGATTCGAACATGCTGAAGGAAAAGAATCCTGCGGTTAAGGTCTGATTATTTAGAAAGCAAGGCGGTAGTCCAATGAGAATAAATATTGCACTATTTGATAAGGATAAGAATTACTCTACCAGATTGTTAAAGAGCTTTCAGGACAAATACGTGAAGGAAATCAGTATCAGTGTGTTTTCTGACGAAAAACTATTTGTCTCTGAATTGTCGAGTCAGCATTTTGATATGGTTGTCATTGATCAGGAGTATATTCATTTGCGCAATCATGTGCCGGATCGCGCAGTTCTGGCAGTCTTGACAAAGGACAACTACATAGAAGAATTTGAACAGATCCCGGCCATCGGAAAATACCAGAAAGTTGAAACGCTCTACAAGCGTTTTATCGGCATTTTCGCAGATAATTCAGTTGGTATAAAGGTCAGAGGCAGCGGCGCAAAAGCCAATATTATTCTGTTTACTTCGGCGCAAGGCGGATCCGGAACATCTTCACTGGCTGCGGCTTATGCAGTGAACCAGGCGGAAAAAGGAAAGTCTGTATTTTTTCTCAATCTTGAGACATTCGGTTCTTCAAATAGTTACTTTCAAGGTGAAGGACAGGGCAGCTTCAGTGATATTATCTATGCATTGAAGAGTAATAATATCAATCTGACGATGAAGCTGATGAGCACCATAAAACGAGATGCATCGGGTGTAGAGTTCATTGATGAATGCCGGAATGCGTATGACATGCTTGAATTGAAAGATCAGGAAATTGATGCGCTGATTGAAGCCATCTCTTCCGTGAAAGAATATGACGTTGTAATTATTGATTATTCCGGAGTTTCATCCGAGCGGCAGATGTTTCTCATGAAAACGTATGCGGATTCTATTGTTTATGTGAACGATGGTTCCGAAATCGGCAATACAAAATTTACGAGATTCTGTGAAGTAATCGCTGTGGTAGAAAAAATGGAAAATAAGGCGCTATTAAGCAAAATGGCCCTGGTGTACAATCGATTCAGCTCGCAAACCGGTCGGCAGCTGCAAACCATTCCGATTGCCCGACTTGGCGGGATTCACAGAATTGAGGGAATCACCGGTCGGGAATTGGTGGAGGAACTTTCCAGACAGGAAGTAATGGCAGATATTTGATGCAGAGGTGAAACATGGATGAGGAGTATATTGTATCGATTGTAAATAAGCTGAAGCAACAGATATATGACAATTACAATCTGAATATAATCAGCAATGACCAACTGTTAAATATTATTGATCAACGGATTAATGAAGAATTTGACAACCAGTATATTACCATTGGAGAAAGAGCTGCCATATCAGACCGGGTGTTTAATTCGATTCGTGGTTTGGGATTGCTGGATGCCATTATGAAAGATGACGGCATTACGGAAGTTATGATAAATGGACCTGACAATATTTTCATTGAAAAGACAAACAAGATATTTCAGTTGGATCAAAAATTTGACAGCGAGGAACAGTTGGAGGATATTATTCAGAAGATTGTTGGTCAGGCCGGTCGAGAGGTCAGTCAGGCGAATCCTATTGTTGATACCAGATTAAAAGACGGATCCAGGGTAAATGTTGTCCTTCCACCGATTTCGCTGAGTGGAGCGATCGTTACGATACGTAAGTTTTCAAAAAAGCCAATGACGGTTCAACAGTTGATTCGTTATGGATCCATTAACGAAGAAGTGGCACAGTTTCTGGAACTACTGGTAAAAGCGAAATACAATATTTTCATTTCGGGTGGAACAGGTTCCGGAAAAACAACTTTTCTGAACGCGCTGTCTAATTATATTCCTCATGACGAGCGAGTTATCACAATTGAAGATTCCGCGGAGCTTCAGATCGAAGGAATATCAAATCTGGTGCGTCTCGAAACAAGAAATTCAAATGCGGCGGGAAGTGGAGCTATTCCGATCAGAGAACTAATCAAATCATCGCTTCGAATGAGACCGGAACGTATAATCGTCGGTGAGGTTCGCGGGGGTGAAGCATTGGATATGCTTCAGGCTATGAATACCGGCCATGATGGTTCGCTGAGCACCGGTCATGCAAACAGCACATCAGATATGCTCAGCCGACTGGAAACCATGGTTCTACTGGGAGCAGAGGGACTGCCATTGGCGGCAATTCGCCAGCAGATCGCTTCCGCAATAGATATTATCATTCATCTTTCAAGGTTAAGAGATAAAAGTAGAAGGACGATGGAAATCAGTGAAGTGACAGGATATGAAAATGGTCAGATCCAGTTGAATCCACTTTATAAATTTGTGGAAGACGAGCACTCTACATTGGAAATAGTATCCGGAAAACTAAAGCGCACAAAGAATGCTATGCAAAACACATACAAAATGAAGTTGGCAGGCTTTAGTAAGGAGTTGGAGAAATATGTTTAAAAAAAGGGAGCAACAAACAGATGATTATGGGATGATGAGTGTTGGCAAAGATTACCATGATTACCAGTTGACCGCTAAAGACAGAATGATTTCCTGGACATTGGGCCTGATCGTGGGATTTGTTGTATCATGGGCATTTTTTTCCAACGTCTTTTTTTCCGTTTTGTGCGGCGTGCTATGCGATATATTTGCACCGAATATTTACAGAAAGTATAAGCACGCGAAAATGCTGAATACACTTCGTGATCAGTTCAAAGATTTGCTGGATTCCCTTAGCGCATCCTATTCGGCAGGAAAGAATACAACCAATGCGTTTATTTCTTCAGAGAAAGATATGATTGCCATTCATGGAGAAGAATCGGACATTGTTCGAGAGATCAGAATAATTAATGGCGGGCTGAAAAACAACGTTAATATAGAGACCCTTCTTAGCGGGTTTGCGAAAAGAAGCGGACTGGAAGATATTCAGAGTTTTGCAGACGTATTTGAGGTATGCAACCGTCAGGGGGGAAACCTGAAACGAGTGGTTACAGAAACCAGGGACATTATCAGTGACAAGATTGAGATCGAGATGGAAATCGATACGATACTGGCCGGAAATAAGAATGAGTTAAACATCATGGTTGTTATGCCTGTAGTTGTGGTATTGATGCTGAACGGGCTTGGAAGTGGGACGGCGAATGCAAATACTTTAAGCAATATTATTTTGAAGATTTTCTGCATTGCACTCTTTATAGTCGCATACGTTATCGGGAAAAAGATTACCGATATAAAAATCTGAGGGTTTAGTTATGGGGATCGAAACGGGACATTTTGTACTTTTGGTAATTGCGACATTGCTTGTAGTCTTATGGGTATTCTGGGCAGTAAAAAACGAAGATACATATAAGGAGTTGACGGATTCTATTAATCCTGAAACGTACCGATATCCGGATATTTTTTGCGTTGGCTTTTCAATTATGCAGATGCTTGGTATTGATTCAAAAAGCAAAAAAGCCAGAGCACGCATAAAAGAGATTGCCGAGGTTCAGGGAAAACAGTATGCAGAGTATCATTTTTATGTCATAAATGGAGCCAAGTGGTCGTACGGTTTTACGGTTTTCGTGATATTTGCGCTGTTTGCGGCGATGGCCAATTCTGTTTTGGCATTGTTCTTTGGTGCGCTGCTTGCGTGGCTTCTGATGTGGTACGTGGATGAACGTTTTAATGACAAGCTTGAGGAGAGACGTGAACAGATTATTTTCGATTTTCCACAGATGCTTTCAAAAATGACGCTATTGGTAACATCGGGAATGATGGTAAGAGATGCGTGGAAAAAAATAGCTTCACACAGTGATCGGGCACTATATAAAGAAATGCAGCTGACCGTCATAGAAATGCAGAATGGTGTGACGGAAGTTGATGCATACAAGAATTTCGCGGATCGTTGCTCGATTAAGGAGATACGACGATTTTCGGCGACGATGGTGCAGTCTCTTCAAAAAGGTAATGGAGAGATTGCGCTGTTTCTCAGAAATATGGCTGATGAAATGTGGAACGAGAAGAAGCATCTCGTGAAGCGAAAAGGAGAGGCTGCCAATTCAAAATTGTTAGTCCCCACAGCCATGATTTTTATTGGAATACTACTAATGATCATGGTTCCGGCATTTTCAGGTTTATAAGTCGGGTTTTCACATGAAATAATATGGAAAGGAGAAAAGACCATATGCGAGAGAAAGTGATGATGGCTTATTTGAAAGGTAAATCGGCGGTAGAAAACGCATTTCACAGATTTACCTCTGAGGAAAAGGGAGCTTCCGATATGGTTGCGGTAATTGTACTTATTGTTATTGTTATTGCAGCCGCAGTGATTTTCCGGGAACAGCTAATCGGAGCGGTGGAAGCTGTGTTTAGTAAGTTGTCCGATTTTGTAAGTTAATCGTTGACTTTTTTGTTCCACTATTGGTCTTGTGTTCTTAGAGATCACAAGACCAATAGTGCTTTTTGAAGAGATGGGTTGTGTATGGAAGAAAAGCTGAACAGTAGAGAAAATGGCGCAATTATGGTAGAAGCAACCATATATATACCTATTGTATTGTGCATGGTAGTCGCCTTGATATATCTGGCATTATTTAATATGCAGGAATACATGATCATGTATGAAGCAGAAAGAGTGGCTTCCGTTGTTGCAAGAGATGTTGCATACAATGGTTACGATCATTTTAAGATGGGAGAGGGAAATGAGATTGATTTTCAGGAGTTTCCATCCTCAGAAGCGATCAAAGAATATTACGAATCCTATCATACAGGGGTTTCGTCTTTATACAGAGAAGTCGGTAATCTTTTCGCCGCGGTCGGTGTAGGGGGGACAGATGAATCCTCTTATGAGCACAGGTTTGCAAATGCAGCGGCGGAATATTCCTTAATTGCAGCGGGAACAATTAGCGCACCGGATGTAGAGGTTGATGATGGATTGCTGGGGACGAGCGTTACGGTTACTTTTACACATACGATTCCTGTCCCCGGTGTTCTGAAGTACCTTGGTTATAAAGGAACGACGAATCTCCGGGTGGCAGCGTACAGTTATTCTGTCAATCCCGGCGAATTTGCGAGAAATGTTGATCTTGCATCAGATCTGGTTGATTACGTATTTAAGAAACTGAACATCTCCGGATTTCCGGATTTTAAATCGAAAGTCAGCAATGTTCTGGACAAAATATTATAGGAGGCAAATGCATGTATTGGAAGAAAGGCCAAAGAGGTGCTGTATCTGTATTCCTCACACTGGTATTGGTTCCGGTGCTGATCTTTGCATGCCTTACGACGGATGTTGCGAAAATATGTTCAGCAAAAGTTGTTATCTCGGACTCCGGTGAGCTTGCGATGAATGCTGCTTTGGCGCAATATGACGAGACCCTGTTCGATCAGTACGGACTTTTGGCCATGAGTAAAACACCGGAGTCAATGGAACGTGAGTTGGAATCCTTTTTTTGCGGTACATTAAGTAGTTCCGGCATTCCCGAAGCATCCGGCTATGAAGAAATTCTTGGGCTGGTTAATGAGAATTTTCACGCATTTCATGTTAATCATACGGAGGTATATAGGACTGAGGTTGAAAAGCAGCAGATTTTAGAATATATGAAATACCGTGCACCGGTATGTCTGACAGAACTTGTTCTCAAGAAGCTTGGTTTCATTAAAGACAACAAAAAATTACTTGATGCCATGAACAAGGAGATGAATTTTGCGGAGTCAATGGAAGAGTGTCAGGACGCATTTGACGAAGCTCTGAAAGCATTAGACAAATTAAACAATACGATTGAAGCCTTTCCTTCGCAACAGGATCTTGAGGATGCTCTTGCCGGTACACAGAGGGATTTTACGACGACGGTTGCAAGATGTCTTTTGATGAGTGCGGCCATTCAGGATTATGAGGATAAACCCGAGCATCGGACACTGGAGCAGATGATGGAGAGCTATATTGCAGAAGCGAATAAGGTTGATTTGAACGATCCTTATAGTGAATCCTCGTACGAAAACTATCTGGATGCGACATATTATGATAATGGAATTACAGAAGCGGAGAGAGTTAAGAGCCTGAAAGAGTCCGAATCAAAAGAGACGGACTCAAAAGAATCGGAATCAAAAGATGCTGAATCAGAAGAATCCGAAGCAAAGGGATCCAAATTAAAAGATGAGTACAATAAAGCCAAGAAACGTGTCTCCGGTTACCTGAATTCCCTGTCAGGCACAGCGAGTGGTCTGGTAGCTAACAGCTATAACACATTAAACGGGCACTACAATTTCGCAAGTGCTGCAGCAAGTCAGGCAAAGACCGCAGGAGATAAATTGGAGACCGTTCGTAAAAAAATTGTGCAGGCCATCAAAGAATATGATCGATGGGATACCGCGACGCAGGCGCTTAGTGAAGAAATGCGCGGAGATATGGACGATGAGGTTGAAGAATATCGAAACTTTTTTAGCGATGATCTGGACAACCTTAAACTGCTTCAGACCTATGTGAAGGATGATAAGGACTACTTTGAGGAGATAAAAAAGATTCTTACAGAGGAGAAGGAATATTCGACGCCAATTGCAACAACCGCTACATCAAGTCAGATAAGCACTTATAAATCTAAGGCATCAAAGGCAGTCTCCGGGAAGGTAAAAGAATACGCAACAATCGAGCAAATCCGGTCGGAATCATTTGTTACTCATTACCATCACGCAGATACGACGACACAAAATATGATGTATAGGATAGATTCTGATCCATTTTACCTGAGACTTCAGGATTATTGTAAAAAAAAGGAGACAGAACCTTCTAAAAAATCAAAGGAAGAGTCAGATAAGGCAAACCGTAATTTCGAAAAAGGGGCGGAAGGTGCAAAAGATGCGAAAGATGATACCGGGTATCCATCTTACGACTGGAAAAGTGCATCTCAGATGCTTCCGTCAGAGAAATTGAAATCAAATAGTAGTACACAAGCCAGTTCGACATTAACGAACTTAGGTTCCGGCAATGATGTGGCAAATAAAGAGTCCAGAAAAGACATCATTTCAAAAATGAAAGACTCTATAAATGAAGCACAGAATTTTCTGGATGGTTTGGATCGTATTATAGAGAATAATCTTGAAAACCTATACATCGCAGAATATGCAATGCAAATGTTTTCGTACTATACCTGTGATAAAAAAATGCAAACGGATAAGATGGTACAGACCCTGTCTGAGGACGAGAATTGCAGTATCAGCGGATATAAATTATCGAAGAATACAGCGTACAAAGCTGAAGTTGAATATATATTGTGGGGAAACAGTTCTTCCAAAAAAAATGTTCAATCAACAGTAATGTTGCTTTTTGGCGTGAGGTTATTGATCAATTCCATTTTTGCATTTACAGATCGGGATATAAATATATCAACCACGATAGCGGCATCTGCTATGTCCGGGGGAGTACCCTTTCTGGAAGCGATTATAAAGGTAGCACTGAAATTCGCTCTGGCAGCCGGAGAAACCGCAATAGATATTCAGAGATTAAAAGAGGGAGCCGGTGTAGTCATTTTCAAGGATAAAACCACATTCCAAATGCAACCGGCAGGTGTATTGGAGAATGCAGATGTCAGAGGGAGTAAAAAAAACAATCTCACTCTTGATTATGGAGAATATCTTAGGATTTTTTTGAATGTCCAAATGCTTGCAGGAAAAGAGAATACTGTTTTGGCAAGAATTGGCGATTGTATTCAGGTGAATACCGGAACAGACATAACAGAAGCTTATACGATGGTCGAAATAGAAGCTGATGTCAATGTAAAAACGACGTTCATGAAAAAAATAGCAGGTTGGTCTTCGAAAGAGAGGGAGAAAGAATCAAACTGGAAATACGGAGATTCGTATACGGTCAAATATAAGAGTATTCTTGGATATTAAAGATAGGAAATGTGAAAGATGAAAAAAAGATGGAGATTAGTTTTTCTGGTTCTGGCACTTGGCATGTCAGGATGCGCAAATAAAAATAAGGAAAGTGATGTCCGGGCAGAGTCTGTTGTTGAAGCTGCACAGGTCTGCACATCACAGGATGTTTCAGCGAAAGAAACAAAAAAAACAGAGGAAGAAGATGGCAATACATCGAAGAGCAAGGATCATACAACTGATGAGTTTGACGAAAATAGTGTCATTGAAGTTGCAATGGGACCGTCTGCCGGAGCAGCATCATCTGCTTTGTGTAAGGTGAAAATACCTGCATCGTATTATATCGCCGGCGAGGAAACTGATTCGGCAGGAAATACAAAAGCGATCGGTGCTGCAGTAGTGCCACAGGTTGGAACGCTGGATTTAGGGGACAGATTCTTTACGAAAGCATGTGTAAGGTCAGAAGGAACCGTGAACGGAACATATGATTTCGAAATCTATCCAACGTCAGAGTACACGGTAGAAGACGTGGAAACCAGTATGCCGAATGGTATCGAAATAGAGCATGATTCATTTCACCCGGCTTATATCACAGATGCCGGCAGATATGAAGCGTTATTCGTATATGCATTGGATGAGAACTGGGTATTGGCAATAGGATACGATGGGGATTTAACAGAACAGATGTCACTGAATGATCTTGGAAAAAAGTTTTATGAAATGATTGTATCGTTAAAATAATAGGAAGGATAAGCGTTTGATGCGAAAAAGCAGAGAAAAAAACCGGGGCTCATTAACGGTCGAAACACTACTGTTTTTAATTCCATTCATGCTGGCGTTTTGTACCATCATAAACGCAGCAAGATTCATTGAAGCAGAAATGATTATTCATCATGCAATCACACAGTCTGCAAAAGAAATATCGGCGTATAGTTATGTTCTCACAAAAACGAAAATTACCGATAGAATGCAAAAGACGAATAAGAAAAGCAAAGAATTCCAGGGGAAAGTGAACGAGACGGTAGGTTCTGTAGAACAATTTGTAGATTCGTTTGGAAGTGGTGATGCTTCTTCGGTTCGAACAAGCGGTCAGACGGCATGGAATAATGTTAAAACGATAGCAAACGATCCTTCATCCGTTGCATCGGGAGTGCTCTCATGGGTCAAAAATGGAGTGGAACAGACGGCATTTACAGGGATGGCCGGCAGTCTGGCGAAGGGGTCTATTCAGAAACAGTTGACTATCATGAGTGGGGATGCAGATCAGTATCTGGAGAGGCTTGGTGTTGTCGGTGGCATGGATGGTTTGGATTTCAGCCAGTCAAAATGGAACAGTAACACCTCGGGAAAAGGGAATGTAGATATTGTTGTTACGTTTACTATGAAGAATACACTCTTTCCAATGTTTGATATTGGCGAGCATGAATACATCATGCGTGCAAGCACGCTTTCCTGGTAATAATGGAGGGAGGAATTACATGACAGACAGAATAAAAGCCCAGATTGCGAATAAGGCAATGAAAAAGTATATACTTTTAAATCTAGTGGTTTTGGCAGGGCTCCTCGTTGCTTTTTTGGCATTTGGATATGGGTTTTTGAAGAGTATTCGATATGTAGTCCTTGTCGAGGCGTTGTTTGTTATTGCATGGAAAGACCATTATGAGAAGCTTATTCCAAATAAATATCTGCTTATAATGACAGGAATCAGAACTTTTTTGCTGATTGGTGAATGGTTTGTTTATCCGATATACGGCATGAGCATACTTCTGAGTTCACTGATGGGTGTGGCAATAGGAGCAGGTGTGTTTGGACTGTGTTATCTGATCTCTCGCGGAGGTATGGGAGCTGGGGATGTAAAACTGATGGCAACATTGGGGTATTATATGGGAGGCGCAGATATCATGTTTGTTATGATTTTAGCTGCTGTTTTTTCGGCTGTTTACAGTATTGTAAATCTGGCAAGAAAAAAAACAAATTTGAAGGCAGAAATACCCTTCGCTCCATTTGTATTAGCCGGTACTTCAGTGGCGATGATGTTAGGGGTGTAATATGAAGAAAAAAATAATACTCTTATTTATAGTCCTGCTCGGGCTTAGTTGGGTTGCGTCATTTTCAAACATGATGGATAATCCCAAAGAGATACAGACACATATTCAAAATGCCAAAGAATTGGAAGGAAAAGAAATCTATATAGATGCTATTGCTGAATATCAGGCGGCTCTGAAATCCGATCCTGAAAATGTTGATATTCTGTTGAAGCTTGCTAAGGATTACCTTTTGATTGATGATACGAAAAATTATGTATCGACATTAGAGCAGGCAATTGAGTTGGAAAAAGAAGGATCAGAAACTGCCTTAGATACTTTGATGAAATACTATTTAAAAAATGAATCTGAGGATAAAGCGGCAAAGTATCTTCGGGACTATTTAATGAAATCTCCGGATGTTGCGTATGCGCAGAAGTGGTATCTGAAAACGAAGGGGAGCTATAGAGAGTTATATTGCCGATATGATGAGATGTCAGGTATGTATAACGATTCCATGGTGGTGAAATCCCGAGGATCTTATTCCATAATTGATGCTTCCGGCAACAGACTCCTGGATGTTTCATATAATGAATTAACTCCTTTTATGCCGGATGGGTTTGCCAGAACCGTTAATGATAAAGGAAAAAGTATTTATATTGATAAAGATGGTCTTACAAGAGTCGTACCAGAGGCAAAGTATAAAAAACTCGGTGTTCTCATTGATTCCAGAATTTCTGCCGCAAAGGGAAAGAAATACGGATATTTGGATGAGAAAGGAGAACCTGTTACAGACTTTGTCTGGGATGATATAACAGCATTTCATAGTGTAGGTATGGCCAAACAGAATGGAAAGTGGGCCATCGTAAATTCTAAAGGCAAAGAAAAAACGAAATATATTTACGAAGATGTTATCGTTGACGCCTATGATATTGCATGCTACCAAAAGCGCATATTTGTGAAAATAAATGGAAAGTACAGGCTTATTAATCAAAAAGGGAAAACAGTAGCGAATGAGACTTTTGACAATGCAAAAGCATTCACGGATAGTGGTTATGCAGCTGTTTGCAAAAATGGTAAGTGGGGGTTTATTGATACCGAAGGCAAACTTGTCATTGATTACAGATATGATCAGGCACAGTCTTTTGCAAATGGTTATGCAGCCGTTCGTGTGGGAAAATACTGGGGATATGTCGATCAGGAAGGTAATTTGATAATAAAGCCAAAGTTTCTTGAGGCAACATCCTTTTCATCAGAAGGAAGCGTGGCTGTGAAAATAGAGGATGAAGACGAAAAGGATGGGGCTTGGCGTCTGATTAAGTTGGATATCGCGTCGTAACAGAACCGGGGGTATGGACATGCTATTTGAGCGTCTTGAAGAATCAGGTAAAAACTACATTGTATATAAAAAGGAATCCGAAAAAGAAATCGATTCCATGACAATCGGGATGGTGGAGAATAATGAGATTCCGTATGTCCTGCCATTTATAAGTCAGCAGGTCGATAGTGAAATTGAACTGCGCTATGATTTGACGGGATTAAAGAGTATTACGGATATTTACGCAGGTAGAGTAAACAGAACCCTTGTGTTGAAGTATATCAAATCGGTTGTCGCAGTTATAGAAACCTGTGAAAACTATATGATTGATATCTCACAAATTGTATTGAATCCCGAGTATATATTCATGGGAGACAGCGACAAAGAGATTAAATTTATATTGCTTCCGCTTCTGGAGACAGAAACGAATATTAACAAAGAACTGAAATCATTTTTACTCAATTTGAACTATGACACAACGGAAGATCGTTCATATGTTGCGGAGATACTCAACTATTTTCAGGAAAATGAGACCTTTTCTTTTCCAGGGTTCCGTGAGTTGGTAAAAACGATTGAGAAAAATGTTAATAGAAGAGTTGTCTTAAACAAGGAGCAAAATGCCGGTAGTGAACGTAGAGAAACAGGTGGAGTCCGGCAAAATATATATACAAGAAATGAACAGCAGAAAACCATAATGTCGGTGGAAATTCCAAAGGAAGCGCATGGAACGGAAGAAAAGAAGAAAAGGGGCTTATTCATATTTGGAAAAAAAGAAAAAGCCCTGGGGCTGCTTCAAAAGGGAAAGAAAATATCAGCATTTGGAGGATTTGCAATTCCCGGAGTGGAAGATGGCGGTTATTCTAAAGGCAGTGTAGAAATTCCGGATGAAATGCAGACAATTAAAAAACAAAATGTTGCGATGGAGTCCTATGATGTGGAAATAGAAAATTATGGTTACACACAGCTGGGTTATGATGATTCGGAAGATCAAGTGTATTCGGAAGACCAGGTATATTCGAAAGAGTATGTCGTAGTCCGACTCTCCACCGGAGAGAATTATCGGATATGTGATCCGGTTACTAAAATCGGCAGGAAGAGGTCTATTGTTGATTTTTGTATAAGTGGAAATTCGCATGTGGGAAGGCTGCATGCTGTTATATACAGGGAAGATACTGGCTTGTATATAGAAGATGCCGGTTCTACAAACGGAACATATATTAATGATGATCCGGAAAGAATCAATGGAAAAACATCAATTCAGACAGGGGATAAGATTGTTTTGGGCGATGAAGTGTTGCTTGTCGAATAACACAACCGGAATGATCCATGGCAGTGAAATCCGCCATACATGCGAAGGAGCCATAGAAGGGAGGAATTATGGACTTTAAAAAAATATGTTTCAACTGCATGCAAGAGAAAACGTCTGTAGACGGCTTCTGTTCTAATTGTGGCTTCAAAAATGAGGACTATAGCGGAGCTGCAAATGAATTACCGCCTTTAACTCCTTTGAATGGAAAGTATCTTCTCGGACGCAGTCTCGGCTCAGGTGGTTTTGGAATTACATATCTGGCTCTTGATACAAATCTTAAAGTTGTAGTGGCTATTAAGGAACTGTTTTTAAAGAAAATATCTGTTCGTAGTCAAAACGGCATGGTTTCTGTTTCTCAGAAGGATCGGCGGTGCTTCGAGGACAATAAGAGGCGGTTTTTAAAGGAAGCCCAGGTTCTCGCTATGTTTAGCGAAAAAGATAACGAGGGAGTAGTCCAGGTAAAGGATTATTTTGAAGAGAAGAATACTGCATATATTGTTATGGAGTATCTGAATGGTGTGACATTACGGGAGGAAGTTAAGAGGATACCCCTTACCTTTGATGAAATGCGTGATTATATGGAACCGATTTGTCATGCATTAATGAAGATTCATCAGTTCAATGTCGTTCATCTTGATGTGACTCCGGATAACATTATACTTTTGGAGAATCAGCAGGCAAAACTTCTTGATTTTGGAGTGGCGAAAACGATCGGAGAGAGAGAGATTAATGATCAGTATTCCTTTAAACGGGGATATTCTCCACTCGAACAGCGTCGGGTAAATGGCAGAATTGGTGAATGGACAGATGTTTACTCCACCGCGGCGACGATGTATTACTGTTTGACCGGAGAGAAAACTGCCGACGCAGATGAAAGAGCGGCCGGGGAAGAGGTAATAAGACCGTCAGATCTGGGTGTTAAAATTTCAGCCAATGCAGAAAATGCGATCATGCGTGCATTGGAAATGGAACCGGAAGACAGATATCAGACGATGGATGAGTTCTGGGATGATTTAAATTCCAGAACGAAAACGGTAAATAAAAAACTGTTATGTGTCATGGGAATTATAGCGATCATTGCAGTCTTAGCTGTTTTTGAAGGAATTAAGCTTGGGAGTGGAGGGAAAACCACAAATCCGAAGCATAGGGAAAGCGGCGGTATCGTAAGTGCTGATACCGGTATAGAAAGCACGGAAAGTGTTGTGAAGGATGGGCAGGGATCGTTTGTAGGCAAACCGATAGATGTTAATTTGGGGACGTATATTTTTGAAAATGCATCTGATCGTAACCTTATTATGGGAGTAGATAGAGGGTTGGGAGATGATGGAACCCCGCTTACATTAAACGAGTATGAATTCTCGAACAAGAACCGCTTTTTGGTGACCGATGAAATTGCTGACGATGGATTTTACAATCTTCGGGCAGCACATACAAACAGTTTCATTGAAACAGCTGATTCTAAGAATGTTGGAGAAGTAGTAAGACAGTTTGCTAAAATGACAAATGACGAAACAGAAAAATGGCAATTTGTATATTGTGGTCACGATGATGAAAAAGATATGGATGAAGTGATCATTATCAACGCGGCCGGATCGGTATTGGCACCGAAGGACGGTTGTATTACTTCCGGAACAGAAATTGTGCTTACAGACTACGATCAGGATGAAGTTTCTCAGAAATGGTTTATGCGTTGGAATGCAAAGAATTATGACGAGAAAGATGTCGTTGTTAATCATGAATGAGATTTAAAGGGGAAAGATGAAAGAGAGGTTTCCTGTTGGATATCGAAACCGCATGAGGAGAACCAGGATGACAGAGCCTAAAATTGTAATTTGTGAAAAGAATCATATCTACGATGCGGCAATTTATTCTTGCTGTCCGTATTGCAAAAAAATAGCTGAAGAACAGCAAGAATTAAGCGAGTCAGTAAGCGGGACTCATTCCGGAACAGAACGCAGAGGGAACATAACAGAGGATGAGTACACTGAACTATTGGAGCAAAGGGAAGAAAGTGAAGACGATGACGAATGCACAGAATTGATTGGTTCAGAAACGGTTTCACTCGAAAGTGAACGTGATCATCAGGAAAAAATCATAGGGTGGTTTGTTATTAAAGAAGGAATGAATCAGGGACACAGTATTGAAGTTTTTGATAATACTGTATGTTTGAAAACGGATACAGATGGACAATTAGTTGCATCGTCGTTGGAACAGGATGCACAGTCGGTTTTGTTGATAGATAAAGAAAAAACAACCGGCTTTGTTAAAGTTCGTGGGACATCGCTTTATGTGAATGGAAAAATGCGGAAAACAGAAGTGTTATTGCGCTCGTATGATGAGATCACAGTAAAATCGTTTCAACTGGTTTACGTTGAATTGATGACGCGCTTCCTTGGATGGGAGGATTAGCGATGAGATATTTGCAATCGTATTATACGGACGTAGGTATAAAAAGGAAAAACAATCAGGATAGCCTTGCGTTGTTTAAAGCGGATACAGATTTTGGCGAGGTGCTTCTGGCTATTGTCTGTGACGGAATGGGAGGCTATCAATCCGGAGAGTTGGCGAGCAAAACCATCATAGAAATATTTGAAAAGTGGTTTAAACAGGATTTCTCGAAGTGCCTCTATGATGGTTTGAACTTTGAAATAATAAAAGGTCAGTGGAATCGGATTATAAAGGACTGCAATACTATACTTGTAGAATACGGACTGCAATATGATATTGATTTGGGAAGTACGTTAACCGCAGGACTGTTTATCAAAAATAAGTATTATATTGCTCATGTGGGTGACAGCAGAGCATATAAAATTCTTCCGGATAAGGCTTTCCAGATCACGCAGGATCAAAGTGCTGTAGCAGAGGCATTGCGCCGCGGTGAAATTACACCGGAGGAAGCGAAGAAAGACAAGAGGCGGAACATCTTACTGGAATGTATTGGTATTACAAAGAATGTTAAAATACTTTTTTACGAAGGCGTTTCGGCCGTCGGCGATACGTTTATGTTTTGTTCGGATGGATTCTGGCATAATTTGACAGAGGAAGAACTCTGCAGATATCTTTCCGGGAAGCAATTCAAAGATAACAAGATGATACGCATACATTTGAATTATTTGGTTGAGACGGTTAAGCATAAAGGAGAGAAAGATAATATAACGGCTCTCGCTGTTATACCGATGGGGGATAATGTCTAAATATGGAAAAAGATGCCGAAATAGAACTGGAATGCAGTACCACGGAAAGCACAGAACCCATCGATACGGTAGAGGTCGGAGGAAAATTTGAAATCATTTTAGATGTAAAAAAAATAAATACTTCTAAAAGGATTGAGTTTAGCAGATTTGAGGAATCGCCAAATGTGTCAATGACTTTTTGGTGAAGGAAGCCGGAGAAGGCCAAGAATCTTTTCGAGGACGATCTCTCGCATGGCATATTAACAACAGATAAGAAGGTATTTACGGTCGACGAGACAACAAAGACAAACGTACGCAATGTCATTGATGAAGCTGTTGAAGACTATCTCTAATAGCACGAAAAGTTATGATGAGATCATAAAGATCATTCAGGAAACAGGTGACGAGTCGTAAAAAACTGGGAGTTCACATTTATGGAAAGGAGGTAAATCGAAATGTTGAAAGATCTGTGTGAGAAATACTATTATGACATGAACTATAACTGTGCGGAGACTCTGATCCGCGCCGGCAACGAGTATTACAGTCTTGGTCTCCATGACAGGGATATGATTGCCTTCGGAGGATTCGGTGCGGGGATTCAGACCGGAAACACCTGCGGAGCGATTCTGGCGGCTGTATCGGTTCTTTCCATGAAATATATCGAAAAGAACGCGCACGAGAGCAAAGACATCAAACCGGTGACAATGGCACTGATCCGCAAATTCAATGAGAAGTACGGTTCCGTCCTCTGCAAAGATATCAAGCCGCAGTCCTTCAAACCGGACGTGAGATGTAAGGCGACCATAGAGACAGCCTGCGATATCCTCGAGCAGGTGATCGAGGACTATGATAAAAATCGGAAGACCACAGAGTAATATCACTGGATCGTACGAATTCGACGACATACCTGCCTGCCTGAATTGCATGGATCCGAAAGCCTCACCGCATTCCGTCCCCCAAAACTCTGCCGGATGATTCAAACAAAAATGTAAGGAAGAAATGAAACATTGTGGTAGAGGAGCCCGAATGGATAGGGTATATTTTTAGATGTGAGTATTGAAACTAAAAATATATCGATTGCAGGAGGGGGAACAAATGAAGAAAAGTATTGCAACAAAGATCCTGGTGATGCTGCTGGCGGGCTTACTGGTGCTGATGACCGGATGCGGAAGCAATATCGGCGCGGACGATCCGAATCTTGGCGTGTATGAGGCCACGACAGGAGAGATGAGCGGAATCAAGATCGACGTTTCGGATGTATTCGACGGCGGCTTTACGATCGAGCTCAAGGCCGGTGGAAAGGCAACTGTTACAAGCGGTGAAGACAGTGGCGATTTCAAGTGGACCCTCGAGGAGGGCAAATTCCACGGAGAGGGCGGCGGAGCAACCCTCGACGGAACACTCAAAGACGGCGTACTGGTGCTTGAAGATGTGGAAGGTTCCGGCGTCACGATGACCCTTGTGTGCAAAGACATCGCCGGAAGCAAAGACAAGGAAGAAGAGTAAGAAACGAAATAACCAACTTGAAAGACAGAACAGGACAATCTTATGGTGAGGAATCACGCATAGGATTGTCCTGTTTTTGGGTTTGGGATGAATTGTCAGGGAAATCGTCTATCTGAGGAAAATCGAGAGCGGCATTGATATCTGTAAGCGCAACGGGAAGAATAAGCTGATCTGGTTCGGGGATAAGGATAAGACGCTGAATTATCCCCGAAAACCGGTGAGATGATCCTGACGGTTCACAGGTGTTTTGCAAATAAAAGCTGTCCGGTAAACTGGCTGTATGCGAGGATGGGGGATCTTGCGGTGAAGATGCGCATAAAGAGCTAAAATGGCTTGATAAACGAAATAATATGTCATAGAGCAAAATATAAACATATATATATTCACGAATGATGCGTAGACTATTAGCTATACATATTTTAACTTATTGACAGTATTTTACACGCATCAAGAGAAGGAGAAAATATGAGAAAACAGAAGATCCTTGCAATTGTAGCTGCATGTCTGGTTGCGACGGCATGTCCTAGCGTAGTATCTGCTGGAGAAGTTGAGCAGCAGGAAGCTACCACGGAGTTATATGGATCGTCAGAGACTGTCATTCTCTCTGGAGATTGTTCGGCGACTGCCGAAGATCATGTCAAATGGGAGTTAGTAAAGAAAGAAGATGGAAAGTATAAAATCATCGTTTCAGGTACTGGAAGAATGTTTTGTAATGAAGCCGATGATTGTGATACGAATTATGACTATGGCAGTCTCCCTGGTAGAATTTGTTATGAATTGGCGAACAACGGAATTGAAAGCAAGAATATAATTATTACGGAAGTCGAAATACGGGAAGGTGTTTTGAATGTCGGCAATGGTGCTTTCGTTCCTGCAAGATATGACGGTTGGGAACATGAAATAGAACGAATAATACTACCCGATGGATTAACAGATATAGGTTGTTTTGCATTTGAGGATTGCAGTAGTCTCAAAGAAATAAACATGCCCAATAGTGTTACTTCCATTGGAAACGGATCGTTTGAGGGTTGCAGTAGTCTCAAAGAAATAAACATACCCGATAGTGTTACTTCCATTGGAAACGGATCGTTTGAAAGGTGTAGCAGCCTTGAAAAAGTAAACATACCCAATGGCGTGACGTGCATTGATTGTGTTTTTTCAGGGTGTAGCAAACTTAAAAAAATAAGCATACCAAGCAGCGTGACGTCTATGATGAGTGCATTTGAGGGTTGCGAAAGCCTTGAAGAAGTAAATATACCCAATGGTGTAACGTCTCTTGATGGTACTTTTTATAATTGCAGCAGTCTTAAAGAAATCCACATACCAAATAGTGTGGCATCTATAGGTGACTGGACGTTTTTTCATTGTAAAAATCTGAAAGAGATCTGTATACCCGACAGCGTGACTTTGGTCGCAGGTTCTGCATTTGAGGGTTGCGACGGTCTTAAAGAACTACGTATTCCGGAGGGCGTTAAAACAATTAGTAAGAACGATAGTGTCGGTATGGGGACTTTTTTCGATCTAAAAAACTTAAAAGCAATTTACTTGCCGCATTCACTTCAAAGGATGGAAATGTCATATTCAGTCGCATTAAAAACAGCTTTAACGGATATTTACTACAATGGAACAAAAAACGAGTGGGATGAAATAGAAAAAATCCATAAAAGGGTGGTCTTTATGGATGGAGACTTTGAATATGAAAAAGATGACTGGAGCTTTTTGGGAGTAAAGGATGTCACCGTTCATTTTCTGGATTCTGAAATAACTGTTCCGGCTATAACACCAGAAGCAACAGCAACACCCACACCTAAGCCGACAGCTACCGCGACTCCGACGCCAACGGCAGCTCCTGGAAAAGAGAAAGCGGTGACCATGTATAGACTGTACAATGCACTCAACAAAGAACATTTCTATACGGCCTCTACACATGAGAAGGATGTGCTGGTTACCAGAGGCTGGAAGTATGAGGGCGTTGGCTGGTACGCGCCGGAGAAGTCAAACACACCGGTCTACCGTCTTTACAATCCTTTTGTAAGAGATCATCATTACACAACAGACGCGAATGAGAAGAACGTCTTATCATCGAAATATGGCTGGATCTATGAGGGAAT
>NZ_KK211314.1:0-26444 GCF_000621585.1 [Eubacterium] cellulosolvens LD2006
TAAAAAAGAATGTCGCTAGCGACATTCTCGCGCCGAGCGCGGATGCAACGCATCTACATATCGCGCGAGTGCGCATCCTGCGGAGCGTTCTGGTATAGGGATTGCGGAGCAATTTCCTATACCAGAACAAAGTCCGCAAGCGGACCTCGACTCCCCCAGCCCCCTCATCCTCCCGGTGAGCGCAGCGGACGAAAGGCGCGCGAGCAGAATCGCGAAGCGATCTTCCCATCTGCGAGCTGCGCATCTAAGCGGAGCGTTTTGTCTCATAGGGAATGCGAAGCAATTTCCTATGAGACAAAAAAAGAGCTGTTTCTACATCTCTATGAGATAAAAACAGCTCGATATATTTGTCTTATTTTAAATTCGCTAGTCTACTTGTTAAAAATCCCCGAACTTGATATCTATATAATTCTTCACAAGCTCTACGCATTTTTCTCTGCTGATCCTGGCGGTATTCAGAACAAGATCGTAGTTCGTGGGGTTTGTCCAGTCTTTGCCACCGGTGTAGTAGCTGTAGTATTTCGCCCGGTACTTGTCCGTGCTGTGAATGAGCTGGTTGGCCCTCTGCTCGGAGACATGCATCTTCTCGCGGATGGACTTGACGCAGTAATCTCTGGGCGCCTCCACATAAATACTGATGACATTCTTCCTGTCTTTGAGGAGGTAGTCCGCGCACTTGCCAACGATGATGCAGCTCTGCGTGGAGGCAAGGGTCTGAATGATATCCGCCTGTATATTGAAGACATTGACGTCGGACATGAATTCCTTATCGTAGGGTTCCACGATTCCGCTCACCGGCAGTTTCCTCATAAAGTTTGCGATGTACCTGCCCCGGAGACGTTCATCACTCTCTACAAAAACACTCTCGTCTATTCCGCTTTTCTCGGATGCCATGGTGAGAATCTGTCTCTCGTAGCAGGGTATGCCCAGAGCCTCGGACAGTCGCATGCCGATATCTTTCCCGCCGCTGCCGAAGCCTCTGGCTATGGTGATGACATAATTCTTCATATTGTTTCACCTCGTTGTTTGTCTATGAAGCATCCGCTTCCCCTGTGGAAATCCGAATAAAATTTTCTCTCTCAGGGATTTCGGCACAAAATGCCATGTACCGAATGAATCCCTGCACCATCTTAGTCCCGATCTGCCTTCAACACAGCGCCAAGCATGACGGAGGCACCTTCTGTGCAGTGCTCCGGCGAGGAGTACTCCGGTTCGCAGTGGGACAGGCCGTCTTTGGACTGTACGAAGATCATGGTTGTGGGAAGCATGTATGCCGCAAACTGTGCGTCATGGCCGGCGCCGGAGTGGATGTACTGATGGGACACGCCCAGTTCCTCTGCCGCTTCCTTCACATAGGATACCAGCTTCTTGTCCCAGTACACGGTATCTCTGTTCCAGGCCTTGGTCACCTCACAGCTGCAGCCGCCCCAGTCCATATCTGCGCAGCTCTTCACGATGTCGAGAACCTTCTCCAGAACTTCCGGATCCTCGTGGCGGGCGTCAAAGGAGAACTCGAAGAAGTCCGGCACACAGGTGTGTACGCAGGGATGGCAGACAACTTCACCGGTAGTGTAGACCAGTTCCGGATATCCCAGTGCGTCGATCTTCTCGTGGAGATAGCAGATGGCTTTGGAGGCTGCGAGGAAGGCGTCCTTTCTCTTCGGCATAGGGAAGGTTCCCGCGTGCGTGGTCTGTCCGTAGAATTTCACTCTGTAGTTGAACATTCCAAGGACGCAGTCCACAATGCCGATGTCATTGCCCGCATCTTCAAGGATCGGTCCCTGCTCAATGTGTGTCTCGAACATGTACTGGTATTTCTCCGGGCTGAGTCTGTACTTCTTATCACCCTGATAACCGGATTTCGCAAGTGCTTCTCCGAAGGTGCTCTTCTGATCCAGAATAGACACGGACTTCATCATATCCTCATATTTGAATTTGCTGCGGATGTCCTCCGGGAGAAAATCGTAACATACGATGCCGGAACACATCATGGCCGGCGGATAGAGGGAACCCTCCTCGTTGGTCCAGATCATGGCTGTGAGAGGATGCTTGTGCGGGATCTTCTCCGCTGCCACTGTCTCCAGAACCTCCATAGCGGACATGACGCCGAGAATTCCGTCGTAGTTGCCGCCGTTTTTTACAGAATCGCAGTGAGACGCCATGACGATTCTCTTTGCCTCCGGATCAGAGCCCGGAAGAGTGGCGTACATATTTGCCACGTCGTCTACCTCGATGATCGCTCCGATGGCCTCCATCCTCTTCCTGAATTCCGCCCTTGCCTGAAGCGCCGCCTCCGACAGGGAGTATCTGGTGATTCCTCCGTGTCCCGCATCTCCGTATTTGGAAAATGTTTTGATCTTGTCTGTCATTCTTTCTAAACTGCACTTATACATATCGCGCACCCCTTTCTATGTCCTGTTTTTCTTTTTCTATCTGTATTTTTGTTTTGTTTATTCTCTATTCTTTTTTCGCGCTCATTCGTCAACGGCATTTCATCCCACTCATCTTCTTATCCCTTCACTCACGGATTGCTTCAGCGCTTCTTGTCTACCCTCGTTCCCGGCCGAATGGCTCCCAGCGGACAGGTGAGTACACAGAGCTGACAGCCGACGCATTTCTTTCCGATGAGAATCGGTTTTCCGGTTTCCTCATCCTGCCGGATAGCCTGATGGCCACCGTCCATACAGGCCAGGTAGCACCTGCCGCAGCCGACGCACTCTTTCCGGTTGAAGGCCGGGAACTGAATGGTGGAGCGGTTCAGGTCATCCGCTGCCACGATCGTCTCCAGTGCCCGTCCCATCAGATCGGATACATGTGCGATCCCGTGGGAAATCATGTAATCGTTGAGTCCCTCGATCATATCTTCGATGATCCGGTAACCATACTGCATGACCGCTGTGGTCACCTGTACGGTGCCGCATCCGAGGGCAATGAATTCCGCCGCGTCCTTCCAGGTCTCGATGCCACCCATTCCACTGACGGGCACATCCGTTAATTCCGGATCCTTCTTCAGATCGTGGATGAAACGAAGAGCGATGGGCTTCACCGCTTTTCCGGAGTACCCGCTCACCGAACTTCTTCCCGCCACCGAGGGAGCCGTCGCG
Organism: [Eubacterium] cellulosolvens LD2006; assembly: GCF_000621585.1. Taxonomy (GTDB): domain Bacteria; phylum Bacillota; class Clostridia; order Lachnospirales; family Lachnospiraceae; genus Bilifractor; species Bilifractor cellulosolvens. The sequence goes on from NZ_KK211314.1 coordinate 3,105, forward strand.
TAGGTTTCAAAGTTCACATTCATAATGCTCTTGATGGTGTTGATGGCGGCGATGCCGTCGGCACCTCCCCGGAGAGCCGCCTTCGCCGGCTCCTCCATCTTTGTGATGTTGGGAGTCATCTTCGCCAGCACCGGAAGCTTCGTGCCTTTCCGTACCGCCCGGGTATATGTCTCCACCAGTTCATTGTTGATCCCGACCTCACAGCCGAGACCTTCGCCGACCATCTGGGGACAGGAGAAGTTACACTCGATCATGTCCGCCCCGGCCTCCTCGCAGAGAGTCGCAAGCTTCGTCCACTCTTCTTCTGTTCTTCCCATGATGGAAGCTATGATAATCTTTGTGGGGTAATCTTTTTTGAGCTGTCGGAAAAATGCAAGGTTCTCTTCCAGCGAATGATCCGAAATCTGCTCCAGATTCTTAAAGCCCACAAAGGGATTTCCTTCTTTTTTCAGTGTGGCAAATCTCGGGGATACCTCGTCCGGAACAAAGAAGCCGATGGTCTTGAAGGCCACGCCGGCCCAGCCCATATCAAAAGCTCTTGCCACCATCTCATAATTGGATCCAACGACAGAGGATGAGAGGAGGAAGGGATTCTCGAATTTCACTCCCAGGAATTCCACACTAAGATCCGCGCCGGTGCAGACATCGCCCGATTCTCCTTCAGAGGTTTTGACTCCGGTCCCGGCTCCATCCTTGAAAGCAGTTACATCGATTCCCCCTGCTCTCTCCTTCAGAACCTCTATGATTCCTTTGATGTCCACCGGGTTGTCATAGATTCCTTTCCTGCAGGCAGCCATACATTTGTCCGCCTGTTCCATGTAGACATCCTCTTTTCCGGAGATGAGCTTCATTGCCCCCGTCATATTTTCAAACCGGAGCGCCCGGATCACTCTTCCGGGAGTGATGCCGGTTCCGGCCTCGTCGCAGGATGGCCTGTTACACAACAGGCAGGCCGATGTTTTTTCCTGCAGTTTTGTTTCACATACTGACATTTCCACTCCCCCTTACGTTCTTGGAGAGCGTTTGATAAACTCTCCCATTCCGGGAGCACCTACAAACTCACCATCCTCATATACCAGCTGTCCGCGAAGGAAAGTCTTCACCGGATAACCATGCAGTTTCTTTCCCTCCCAGATGGTGTGATCATAATCAGAATGCATGTTGTCAACGCTGATGGTGAAATCCTTGTCCTTGTCATAGATCACGATATCCGCGTCCTTGCCTACCGCGAGGGAACCTTTGTTGTCGCAGCCAAAGATTTTTGCCACATTGGTGGCGCAGACCTCCACGACTTTCTCAAAACTGATCTTTCCCGCGTTTGCTGCATCCAGCATGTAGGGATAGAGATTCTCCACACCGGCGCAGCCGTTGGGGATCTTCGTGTAATCATCCTTGCCCCAGTCTTTCTCATAGCTCTGGAACGGGCAGTGATCCGTGGCAACGGTATCGATAAAACCGGCCTTCAATGCTTTCCAGAGAGCGTCCTGACTCTCCTGTCCCTTCATAGGCGGGGAACATACAAAGTTTCTGCCGTCCTCTCTCTTATACACGTCGCAGGTAAATTCCAGATACTGCGGACAGGTCTCCACGTAGATTTCATGCCCCTCCTCTTTTGCCTTGATGCAGGCCTCCAGACCCTCCTTGTCCGCCATGTGAACGATGTAAACCGGTGCGTCCAGATGTGTGGACCAGTGAACCACTCTCTTGTCTGCCTCTGCCTCTACAAATTCCGGCCGGGACATGTAATGATACCAGGCACTGGTTTTTCCTTCCTTCAGGTACTGCTCGGTTCGAAGGTCAATGAGATCCGGGTTCTCGGCATGTACATTCACCATGGCTCCCAGCTCTTTGGCGCGAAGAAGAATCTTCGCCAGCATGCCGTCATCCACCATCATGCCTTCCTTCTTGTACACCAGGAAGCACTTGTAGCTGGTGATTCCTTTCTCCACAGCCTCGGCCATCTCCTCCAGGATCTGACCCTCATTGAAATCCGTGATGCAGCAGTGGAAAGCATAATCACAGCAGGCATCCTTCTCCAGAATCTCTTTCCTGGAACCAACCAGTCCCAGGATAGTCTCTCCTTTGTGCTGTACCGGATAATCAAAAATGGTTGTCACCCCTCCGCACACGGCTGCTCTGGTTCCCGCCAGATAGCTGTCGGCCGATACCGTTCCTCCGAAGGGCATCTGCATATGTGTGTGGGCGTCGATGGCGCCGGGAAGCACAAGCTTCCCTGTGGCGTCAACGATTTTATCTGCTTCTACATCCAAATCCTTACCGATGGCGACAATTTTTCCGCCATCCACTGCAACATCCGCGAGAAAGCTTTCTGCCGCAGTTACTACTGTTCCGCCTTTAATCAACAAATCCATATCAACGTATCTCCTATCTGCATGAAAACTGTAAAACGATATCTCTGATGATCTGCGCTTCCGGATCAGAAGTTCGCCTTCTTGTACACCAGTACCAGTCCGGATCTCTGGAAGACCTGAGCGATCTCCACCAGATCCATGCCGCCTGCATCTGCGGAGGCAAGGTTTGTCAGCCAGGTGACACCGAAGTCTACGGTTCCGTTGTTTACCGCTGTAGTCTCTGCAATGTCACCGCCGCCGGAGACGATGTCCACGGTGAGTCCAACCTCCTCGTAGTACCCCTTGTCCAGAGCCACGAAGTAACCCATGAACTGAGCCTGCGGCAGCCACTTGAGCTGGATGGATACTTTTGACTTCTCCACTTTGAACTTGCCGTCGGAAGCATTTGCAGCTTCGATGAAGCTCTTGTCGCGGATGTCATCCAGGGTAGTTGCCTGCAGAGCATCATTTGCTGCCGCATCATCCAGAGTTACGTACTTTTTCGCAATAGACAGGGTCTGCTCCATAGCCTCGTCGTCCATGTTTCCGATGTCCGTCACGGTCTGTCCCTTCGTATCGGTGTTGACCAGTTTTGCAACTTCGGAAGCCATGTACTTCTGATGATCACCGGATACGGAAGAACCGTATTTGTAGCAGATATCCGCTGCCTCATCCGGATTTTCCACCGCATATTTCCAGCCCTTCAGGGAAGCATACAGGAAGGCTTTCACCGTCTCCGGATTCTCCTTTGCGAAGGCCCTGGTACAGAAGATATTGTCCTCCAGCATTGCCACGCCTTCATCGTTCATATCGATGTATCCCACATCTTCGCCGTAACCGTAGCCACCTTCGTAGTCATTTTTTACCAGTCCCAGCTCGTTGTAGGTCATGGCCGACGCCAGGGTGATATCATCATTGTCAAAGCCGTCCATCGTGAAGTCCTGACTCAGGAACGAAGTAGGCAGATCATACTTCGCCAGAAGGGCAAGGATCTCATACTCATTTCCAAGTCCCCAGTTTCCTACCTGTCCGTCACCGGCAGCCTTCGCGATGATCTCCGCATCCGTGGAAGCGGCCTCTCCCGATCCTGAAGATCCGGAACTTACTGCATCTTTCTTATCTGCATCACTTGCCGCCGATGTACTCTCTGTTTTTCCGCAGCCTGCGAATGCTGAAAAAGCCATGGCTGCCACAAGTGTCCAACTCAATAATTTTTTCGTTCTTTCTCTCATAACAAAAACCTCCTCTAAAACAATAACTCTCTGCTTTATATAAATTGTGTTTCCACAACTTATACCGCTCTCATCCGTTGTACTTGCGAAGTACAACGGCACGGACACCCATGAGTACCGCATAGGAGCCGATTCCAAGTATGCAGGCCATGGTAATGTAGGCCCAGGCAGTGGAATACTGCGCCAGTACAATGTTCTCCCGGATCTGCCTGCCGACGCCGGTGATGTATTCCGCGAAGTACTCACTGACAATGGCTGTCATGATACTTGCGGGAACGGATACTTTCAGTGCCGTGAAAATATATGGAAGAGAATTGGGAATTCTCAGTTTAAACAGAACCACCCGCTTCTTCGCCGCATAGGTCGCCATCAGATCTTCCGAGAAGGGCTTCAGCTCAGTGAGCCCCCGGTAGGCATTCAGCGTCATGTTTGCCGCAGCGATAAGACTGACCACAATGATCTTCGCCACCATACTCCGGAGGTTCGCATCCCTCGACACATCCTTGGTAAGGTTATTGATCACCGGTGCCAGCGCCACCACCGGAACGGAGGCAAAGGCTCCGATCACAGAGAGGCCTCCCTTTCCGGCCTTCGGAAAAATACTGGCCATCACTGCCACCAGGTATCCCAGAAGAGATCCCGCCGCCAGTCCCGCGAAGGCCACGATCATCGTTGAGAGCGCGTTGGCCTGCATGCTCTCCCGGATATCCAGAAAAATATCTGCGATCTTGCCCGGAAGAGGAAGGGTAAAGGTGTCTGTGTGCAGCATGCTGTGGAGAATCTCACCGTTCCACAGTCTGAAGATGACGAGCCCCAGAAGCAACGGCATGACGACGGCCATTGCCTTCTGCAGCGAGGCGTTTTCTGCGGCTCTCTGCCATATTGATTTTTGCCTTTTTCTTTTTCCTGCCATGTAACCTCTTTTCCGGACTGATCCATTTCTCCACCAGCCCAATCAGATAACCACTGAAGATTCCTATAAAAGCACTGACAAATACGATGAGCCAGAATACATAAATGCTCATGGCATGTTTCAGTGACTGTGAAAGCAAACATCCCAGTCCCCCGTCTCCCTGCAGCGTATCCACCAGGATGGATGCCGTAATGGCCATGGGAGCCGCAATCTTCATTCCCGTAAAAAGATAGGGAACACTGCTGGGAATCAGTACCTTGCCATAGATCACGCTTTTTCTCGCCGCATAGGTGAACATGAGATCATACTTGTCCTTCCCCACGGATTTCAATCCCGCCAGTGTATTGGTTGCCACCGGATAAAAACTCAGGATCGCGGCGATCACCACTCGGCTCACATTGATGTCTCCGGTGATGGATAAAATGATGGGCGCCAGTCCGAGTACCGGAATCAGCTGAATCAGCATTAGATAGGGAAAGAGCATCTTCTCCACCAGTCCCGACAGCATCATGAGAATTGCCAGGAAGAACCCCAGGGCTGTTCCGATGGAAAAACCAAGCAGTGCCCGGAGCAGAGTGGCCTGGGCTCCTGTGAGGACAACTCCGAGAGCTGTCTTTCCTCCGGCCACCGGATCCGTGGAGAATGCCGCCTTCAGAATCTGATACAGATGAGGCAGAATATTCTCCGGCGTCCGCTTCACACTTGCCACATAGAAGGCACCGATCTCCCAGACAACCACAATGGCCAGAATCCAGATCAGCGTCGAACCTATGCTTTTGTCTTGTTTCCCGGTCATTAAACACTACCTCCCTCAAAACTGTTTCTGACCTTCGTCACCAGCTCATTGAACTTCTGAGTCTCCTTCAGATCCAGTGTTCTGGGTCTTGGCAGGTCGATATCCACGACGGCGGACAATCTTCCCGGATGGGGAGAGAGTACGCATACTCTGTCGGACAGGAACACCGCCTCGGAGATGTTGTGGGTGACGAAGAGAATGGTCTTGTTCGTAGATCTCCAGATCCTCAGAAGATCCTCATATAATTTTTCCTTTGTGAACTCGTCCAGTGCCGAGAATGGTTCATCCATCAGGACAATGTCCGGTCGGATTCCGAAGGCTCTGGCGATATTGACTCTCTGCTGCATGCCGCCGCTGAGCTGATTGGGATAATGATCCCTGAATTCCGACAGTCCAACCATCTCCAGCATCTCATCCGCCCGGCGGGATCTGTCCTCCTTTGCGTAGTACATAATCTCCAGAGGAAGCTCCACGTTTTTCTTCACGGTGCGGAAGTCGAAGAGCACCGGCTGCTGAAAAACAAAGCCGAACTTCTGTTGCAGCCGAACCTCCTTCGGCGTCATTCCGTCAATCCGGATGTAGCCCTCCGTGGGTTCCTGCAGGTCGGCGATGGCACGAAGCAGGGTGGTCTTTCCGCAACCGGAAGGTCCGAGGAGTGAGACAAACTCCCCCTTTTTAATCTCCAGATTCACACCGGTGAGCGCCTGGACATCGTTTCCCGCATTATCCTTGAAGGTCACTCCCACGTCCTTTACTACAATTTCCACATCATCTGTCTGTGCGCTCATATCCTTATCCTCCATTCAACGTAATTTATAGGAGACCAAAGTCCGCAAGCGGACCTCGACTCCCCCAGCCCCTCATCCTCCCGGTGAGCGCCGCAGGACTTTGGCGCGCGAGCAGAATCGCGAAGCGATCTTCCCATCTGCGAGCTGCGCATCCCGCGGAGCGTTTTTTGTCTCATAGGGATTGCGGAGCAATTTCCTATGAGATAAAAAAAGACAAAGACCTGCTCTTATCTGCAGCGCCTTTGCCGTCCCTGATATTTCCTGTATTTGATTTATACCGGTCAGTCGAAGACTGCCCGGTAGATCCTCATACAGTCTTCCTTTGTCACTGTCTTGATGGCATTCCCCGGACTTCCCGAAGCAATGGCATCCGTCGCCATCTTGTCGATGGCCTTCATGTAGTCCTTTTCATCGATGCCGTATTCTTTCAATGATGGAATCGCTAGTTCGATACAGAGTTCCGCGATCGCCTCCATCAGTTTCTTCGAGGCCATCTCATCACTTTCCTCCCAGCCGGCAATGCCGGTTTCTCTGGCAAGTCTTCCGAACCTCTCATAGGCTCCGTCCAGGACAAAGCCAAGAGCGCCCTCCAGAAGCATCGCGTTGCTCATGCCGTGCGGCACATGAAAAAGCGCTCCGATGGGTCTGCTCATGCCGTGGACGATGGTCACGCTGGAATTGTTGATGCACACCCCGGCCTCATAGGCCGCCAGCAGCATCTCAGCTCTGGCTTTCGCGTCAAAGCCGTTTTTGTACGCCAGCGGCAGGTAGGTGAAGATTCGCCCTACCGCCGATACGGCGAAGACATCGGTGAGCTCTGACGCCCGTCCGGATGTATAGGCTTCGATCGCATGTGTGAGGGCATCCATTCCTGTGGCGGCGGTCACCGCCTTCGGCATATCCATGGTATATTCCGGATTCAGGATCGCCATCTTCGGAATCAGCGCCTCTCCTTTCAGAAGCATCTTCACCCCGGTTTCTGTATCCGTGATCACCGTGAACTTTGTGGCCTCCGAACCCGTTCCCGCCGTCGTTGGGATCGCCACCACAGGTGGAAGATCACCGGCGATCTCTTCTCCCATGTAGTCGGCGATTTTTCCTTCCGATACCGACATGGCGGCGATGGCTTTTGCCGAATCCAGAGGACTTCCTCCGCCGATTCCGATGAGGAAATCACAGTCCGCTTCCCTGTACCGCTTCACACCCTCCTCAACCATCCGGTCGGTGGGTTCTCCGCTGATCTCATCGTAGATACTGTAAGCCAGTCCCAGTCTGGTAAGAGTCTCTTTCAACTCTTCTACCATCGGGGATTTCCCCACATGGGGTCCCGTTACGATCAGGGCTTTTTTTCCCAGTTCCCTGATCAGTTTTCCTGCCTCACCGAGTGCATTGCTTCCCAGCAGCACATGAGCAGGTATTGAAAAATGAGCCATATGAATCACCTTCCCGGTCAAATGAATGTATCGTCAACCACCGTCAGCACTTCATCGAGTTTTACCAGTTCTTCCCGGAGCTGCTCCTCTGTGATGATCAGCGGCGGACAGATAAAGATCATATTCTCGTGGGAGTAGGTCATGAATTTTTTCTCCTTGAGCATACCGATGATCTTCGGCATGATTCCCTCCGGATCCTTTCCGTATGCCACCAGAGGTTCTTTGGTAGCTTTGTCTTTCACCAGCTCCACACAGGAGAACAGACCGATATGTCTCACATCGCCCACACAGCTGTGCTTCTCCCTGAATTCATCCAGGATATCCGCCAGAACTTTTCCGACTTTGTTGACATTACCCGGAATGTCCGCCTTCGTATAGTAGTTCACGCAGGCAACGCCGGCGGCACAGGCAAGGGGATGTCCGGAATAGGTAAGTCCACAGGAGAGCAGGTGATCATCGAAGTACTCCGCGATTCTTTTGGATACGGCCACACCTCCCAGCGGAAGATATCCGCAGGTGACGCCTTTCGCGAAAGTTACCAGATCCGGAACCACATCGAAGTTTTCAAAGGCGAACATCTTGCCGGTTCTGCACCATCCCGCCATAACCTCATCACAGATCATGACGATGCCGAACTCATCACAGATTTTTCTCACACCCGGCAGGTAACCCCTGGGCGGAATGATGATTCCGTTGGATCCTGTGATCGTCTCCATCACAATGGCTGCCACACTGTCCGGTCCCTCATAAATGATCTGCTCCCTCAGCTTTGTGAGATAGTACTTCGTCGCCTCCTCTTCGGAAGCAAAATCAATAGGCTCCCGGTAGATGTAGGGATCGAAGAATTTGACAAACCCCGGAATGCCGGGCTCCAGGGGATATCTTCTTGGCTCACCGGTAAGATTTCCTGCACCGAAGGAAGATCCGTGGTAGCTCCTGTACCTGGAGAAGATCTTTTTTCTTCCGGTGTAGAGTCTTGCGATCTTGATGGCATTCTCATTGGCATCCGCTCCCGCATTCGTGAAGAAAACTTTTCCGAAAGTGTCCGGGAGAAGATCCACGATCATCTTTGCCAGCTTCGATCTGGGCTCGGAGGCAATGGATGGCCCAATGTAACAGTATTTATCCACCTGTTCCTTGATGGCCGCGTTGATATCCTCATTCCCATAACCCAGATTCAGGTTTACCAGCTGGGAAGCCATGTCGCTGTACCGGTTTCCGTCAAAGTCATAATAGTAAATACCTTCCGCCTTCTCCACAGCCAGAGGATTTAATCCACCCTGTCTGCTCCAGGACTGAAGCACATATTTTTTCGCATTGTCTTTAATCTCTTCTGCAGTCATACTCATTTCACTTACACATCCTTTCCTTCGGTATCCTCAATCAAGTGCTCCTGTTACGTTTCAACACGGATCCGCAACGAAGCATTCCTGTATAGAAAACGTAAAAATATATCACCGGTCAGCACCTGCGTCTTCCTGCGAACTTTGTTCGTTGTGGTGAGTATATTCATTTTGAGAGGGGAATACAATGGATCCCGACACATGTTTCCTTGTGCCGGAGCACAAACGGTTGACTTTTTCTGCCACCGGGTGCTATAGTGATTGCATAGATGAAAGGGCAACGTAGTCACATCGACTGCGTTGCCCATTTTTTGTTTTTTAAGGATGTGAAAATATGGCAGTACTCTTATCGGAATTAATTAAAGAAACAAGAAATATGGACATTGTACTACTTGCGGGAAAAGAAGGGCTGAATAAGAACGTGACCTGGGCCCATATGGTAGAGACAGAGGAGGCTTCCACCTTCCTCTTCGGAAAAGAAATTGTTTTTACAACGGGACTGGGTTTGAATGAAAATTTCCATCTCATCGATCTGATCAAGTGCATTCATAAGAAAGAATCTGTGGGCATCGTCGTGAATACCGGCCCCTTCGTGGATCACGTGGACGACGAGTGCCTCCGGTATTGCGACGAACACAGCCTTCCCCTGTTCACTGTGCCCTGGCGCATCCAGCTGGCACAGATCATGAAAAAATTCTGTTTCTATATTACAAAGTCCGATCAAAAAGACTTTGAGATCGCCGGTGCTTTCAAGAATGCCCTGCACTTTCCGGAACAGCAGGAATTATATGTGGTCCCGCTCTCCAACCGCGGATTTTCTTCGAATGTGTGCTATGCGGTTACTGTCCTTGGCTATGAGATCCATGACACCGATACTCCGGACTATCACTCCTTCGTCACAAGGATGCGCGCATACCTGCAGTACAAGTATCCGCAGACGGCCGTCTTCGACAACGAGGGGGAAATTGTGCTTGTGACAGCAGGGATTACGGAAGAAGAACTCCGGGAGATCACGGAGAACCTCCGGCTCAAAACCCGGGAGATCCTTGGAAAACTCCCCTTCGATATGGGCGTGGGAAGACTCACCAGGAGCATCCGCTGCCTCTATAAAAGCTATAACCAGGCCAGAGCCATCATCCGGCTTTCGAAAAAAAATGTCCTCAAGGGTAAATACTTCTATTCCGATCTCGGCCTGTACCGCCTGCTGATCGGCATCGAGGACCGGGACGTCATCAATGATTATCTGGACAAAACCATCATGCCGATCCTCCGCTATGACAAAGAAGCCGGGAGCAATCTGACCGAAACCCTGTCCTGCTATCTTAAGAACAACGGCTCCGTAAAGGACACCTCCGAGGAACTCTTTGTCCACCGGAATACCACGAACTACAAGATCAACAAGATCGAGGAACTCATCGGCGAAGATCTCTCGCTGCTGGAAAACCGGACACAGTTCAGCCTTGCCTTCGCTCTGTATGATATGTTCGGAGGGATGTGAGGGTAAGCCTATTCATCTACTTCGCTACCAAAACCGTAAAACCGCGTCTCTGATCCGCCAAAATTCTATCACAGGAAAAATGGACATGCTGCCCGAGAGCAGCATGTCCATTTCACTGTAACCGAAATCTATCGGTTTGTGAAGTCTCAACCGACAAGATTGATTACGACATCATTTGTTGTAACCGTTCCCGGTGCCGCGGGAGTTACAGATTTGTAATCATCTGTATTCGCGATGACAACCGGTGTGACAGTGGAAAGGTTATGAGCTTTGATCACGTCCAGATCAAATTTGAGAAGAAGCTGACCGCGTTTCACAACGTCACCCTGCTTTACCATCGGCTCAAAGCCTTCACCGTTCAGAGATACGGTATCCATGCCTACGTGGATCAGAATTTCCGCACCGTTTGTTCCCGTAATGCCGATGGCATGTCCTGTCGGGAAGAAGGTTGTAATTGTTCCGTCTACCGGAGCTTTGATCTCACCTTTGGTCGGATTGATGGCAACACCGTTACCCATAGCCAGAGATGCGAATGCTTCATCCGCAACTGTGTTGAGTCCAACCAGCTCGCCCTCTACCGGCGCGTATACAACGCCTCCTGCTACTACTGCAGCCGGTTCGCTTGCAGCTGCTTTTGCTGCAGGTGCGGCGTCTGCGAGTCCGAGTTCCTTCGCGTCAAGTTTACCGTTCTTAGCCCAGATTCCGAACATGATCCAACATGCAATGAACGATACTACAACCGCGATAATGACTCCGACGATTGCGAAGATAAAGTTGTTCATCGTATAGCCGAGTGCAGTCGCCTGCTCTGTCGGCAGATAAACAGGAAGGACAAGAAGTCCCGGAGAACCTGCACCGAAACGCTCAACGCCCATAATTCCAAGGAACAGACCTCCGACACCACCACCGATCATGGCAGCGTAAAGAGGGAATGTGAATTTCAGGTTAATACCGTATAATACAGGCTCTGTGATTCCGAGAAGACCGGTAAGACCTGCGGAAGATGCAAGCTGCTTTGTATCCGGATTTTTGGATCTAACTGCTACCGCGAGACCTGCTGCACCCTGTGCGGTATTGGAAACCAGCATACCGGGTCCTACAACTGCATCATGTCCAACGGTTGTAAGGTTGTTTGTACCGATCGGAATAAGACCGTAATGAGTACCTGTCATAACCAAAAGCGGTGTAAATACGCCGACAACGGTCGGTACGAGCCAAGGAGCTGTTCCCTTGAGCCAGGTGAAGAAGATCTGAATCCAGTCAGATGCCCATGTTCCCAGCGGTCCCAAAACTGCGAGTGTACAGATTCCTGCAATTGTCAGACTGAAGAACGGTACGAAGAAGAATTTCACTGCCTTCGGACAGATCTTCTGAACAAACTTCTCAACGTAAGACATCAGAATTACGCCGAGGATAATCGGGATAACCGAGGAAGCGTAGCTGGTCACCGCCTGAATCGGAATGAAGCCGAACAGCGTGATTCCTTCTGCGGCACCTTCTGTAATGGTTCCCGCTGCAAGTGCAGCCTCGTAGGAACCGGCTGCCGCTACCGCGCTCTTCGTTGCCGCAACACCTTTCATGAGATCCGTAAGTCCCGGATAAACAAGCAGTCCGCCGAGGGCCATTGCTGTACCCTGGTTACATTTAAACTTCTTAGCACAGGATGCTGCAAGAAGAATCGGCAGGAAATAGAAGGCCGCATCTGCCATGGCGTTCAGGATCACATAAGTCTGACTGCCGTTCTGCAACCATCCGAGTGTGGAGCAGAGAGCCATAACTGCCTTTAAGAGACCGGCTCCGGTGATCGCCGGAATGATCGGCTGGAAAATACTTGCGATAGACTCCAGCAGCTTACTGATCGGAGATCTGGTATCCTCCATCTCTGCATCTTTATCCTCGATTGCTTCGAGCGCCTCAAAACCACCGATCGCAACAACCTCCTGATATACCTGAGGTACATCCGGTCCAATCACGATCTGATACTGACCTCCGGCATTTACAACTTTCAGTACGCCCTTCGCGTTGCTGATTGCATCGGTATTCGCAAGGGATGCGTCCTTTAACGTAAAACGCAGTCTCGTCGCACAGTGAACAACCGATTTTACGTTTGATTTGCCACCGATATTATCGATGATAAACTTCGCTAATTCTTTGTAGCTCATATAAGCCTCCTCTTTTTTATATTTATAGCCGTTCGTTCAAGATAGACGGTTATTCCAGATCTTCGCCGCCGCTTGCGATGACTTTCTTGTACCAGTAAAAACTGTCTTTCCGGATCCTCCTTAAATCTCCGGTTCCGTCATCCTGTTTGTCAACGTAGATCATTCCATAACGTTTCTTCATCTCACCGGTGGATGCCGACACCAGGTCGATGCAGCCCCAGGAGGTATATCCCAAAAGCGGAATTCCGTCTTCATTCACAGCCGCCAGCATCGCTTTGATATGCTCCCTCATGTAGCTGATTCTGTACGGATCATGAATCGTGCCGTCCTCTTCGACCTTGTCCACGGCACCGAGTCCGTTCTCGACGATGAACAGCGGTTTCTGATATCTGTCATAGAGCTTGTTCAGTGTGACGCGCAGTCCCAGCGGATCGATCTGCCAGCCCCACTCACTGGATTCCAGATACGGGTTGATGACCGCGTTGATGACCGCGTTGCCTCTGCTCTTGTTCTTGATCACCTCCGGATCAGCGGAAATACATCTGCTGCTGTAATAACTGAAGCTTACGAAATCCACCGTTCCTTCTCTGAGGATGTCCGCGTCTTTCGGTTCTGTCTTGATTTTTACACCCGCTTTCTCCATCCGTTTCAGCGCCCAGACCGGATATTCTCCGCGAACCTGTACATCGATGAAGAAATAGTTGTCTCTGTCGCACTCCATGGCCTTGTAGACATCCGCCGGCGAGCAGGAATACGGGTAGAACTGGCCGGCTGCAAGCATACAGCCCAGCTTTGCCTCCGGCATCATTCTGTGCGCGAGGGTGACCGCCTTTGCGCTCGCAAGAAGCTCATGATGAGCAGCCTGATATTTGATTCTCTCCTCGTCCTCTCCCTCTTCAAAGAGGATCCCGGCGCCCATAAACGGCATATGCAAAAGCATATTGATCTCATTGAATGTGAGCCAGTATTTCACCTTCGAACCGAAGTTCTCAAACAGTACCGTACAATACTTCAGGAAGGCGTCTACCATTCTCCTGTCTTTCCATCCGCCGTATCTCCTGATCAGATCAATCGGCGTGTCAAAGTGACAGATCGTGACCAGCGGTTCGATTCCGTGCTTCAGACACTCATCAAACAGATCGCTGTAAAAACGGATGCCCGCCTCATTCGGCACATCATCATCGCCATGCGGGAGGATTCTCGTCCATGAGATCGAAAGTCTGTATACCTTGAATCCCATCTCGGCAAATAGGGCGATGTCTTCCTTATAGTGATGATACATATCGATCGCCTCATGCGCCGGATATGTATGCTCACTGTCGCAGTCGAGCATCTTCATCTGTCCTCTGGCCACCTTCATTCGGTCCGGGCCAAAAGGAACAACATCTACCGTGGATAAGCCCCGTCCATCTTCCTGGTAGGCGCCTTCGCACTGATTCGCCGCGGTGGCGCCTCCCCAGAGGAAACTGTCTGGCATTTTCATAGATACAACCTCTCATTCCTTTTTCACAGACACCGGCAGAAGAATCCTAGGCAAGGCAAATATTCTGATATCAGATTCCTTCGACCGGCAACAGCATGTTCCATATACATCAAAGTTCCCGCGCTGTCCGGGCGCAGTGTCATCCCTGCATGTATATTATAATTTCATCATATATACTTGTTCATACAAGTGCAAGATCCTTTCTTGTTTAAACAAGTTTTTCTCTATTTTCAACAAATATCCATGCCTTTTTTGTTTGATTTATGTAACTTGTTTAAACATGTAATATATTATAATATTCTATATATAAGGGGAGATGACAGATTCTCAGACGTAAGCCGCAGACGCTCCTGTCCGCTACCGCCTATGTCAATGACGCAGTACGAGGTGTTCCCATGCCGAAATCGAAATACGACTCCATCTACAACGACCTGAAACTGAAGATTGATTCGAACGTTTACGAAGACGGCACCTATCTGCCCTCTGAAAATACGCTGATCAAACTCTACGGCTGCTCGCGCAATACCATCCGGCGGGCGGTGTCCCATCTGATCATAGAGGGCTATGTCCAGCCCCACCACGGGAAAGGTGTGCGTATCATTCACTCGTCCAGTCCGAACCGGAAATATGATTTTACAATGTCGGGAATTCAGGGCTTCACGGATACCGTCACAAAGAGCGGCTATGAAGTGAAAACGAAAGTCATCGTTTTTACAGATATGGAAGTGAACGAACAGCTGGAAAAGAAGACCGGCATTCCTCTGGGAATGCCCATCTATTACATCCGCCGTGTGCGGTATCTGGACGGGATCGCCAAAATGGTGGACACAAACCTGATTCGGAAAGACATTGTGCCGGGGCTGACGAAAGCAGACGCCGAGAAGTCACTGTTTTTCTACTTCTCGAATTCGGCCGGGCTGGAAATCAAAACCATCAAGAGAAAAATCACCGTCGAGCACTCGACGCCTTTTGATGAGAAATACCTGGAGCTCGATGATTACAACTGCCTTGCCGTCATGACTTCCAAGTGTTACAACGAAGACGGAATTCAGTTCGAATACACGGAATCCAGAAACCGGCCGGATATCTTCGTCTTTAACTCTGTCCTGACGAACAGCTTAAAGCCGAATCAGTAAAATAGAGGGACGAACCATCCCGCAAATTGTTATAATATCGAAAAAAAGAGAAAGCAGAATTCTTCCGCTTTCTCTTTTTCTTTCCGGATTACCGGGGATTCTGCATCCCGGGCAACAGCAGCCGATTTTCCGCGTGTCTATTCGGACACCGGTTCGTCTGTTTTCTCCGGATCTTTCTCCGGATCTTTCTGCGCTCCGTACCAGGCAATACCTTCATACTTCCATCCGACACTCTTCAAATGCTGTGTCTCATTATTTGCCGTCGTATAAAGATGCGAACCGGAAGTGATGAACGGACAGAAGCAGCGGTACAGCGGCAGGCTCTTGTTGTCGTCGGAATACCAGCCGATTCCTTCAAAAATCCATCCGTGGTATGCAGTCAGAACCTCTCTCTCTTTGGAATTTGTCGTATAATGATGATCGTTCAGCGTCGGATTATACAGACGGAAAACCGGCGTACAGGATTCCTCCGGCGCATACCAGCCGACGCCCTCGTACTTCCATCCCTTTCCGCTCAGCACATCTCTCTCGTGCGCGGATGCAGTATAGAAATGTTCTCTGTTGCGCGCGTTATACAGCCGGTACATCGCAACCGTCTTTGTATCCTTTGAAAACTGATCAACCACG
The DNA here is from genome assembly GCF_000621585.1 of [Eubacterium] cellulosolvens LD2006. GTDB lineage: Bacteria > Bacillota > Clostridia > Lachnospirales > Lachnospiraceae > Bilifractor > Bilifractor cellulosolvens. The sequence goes on from NZ_KK211314.1 coordinate 18,867, forward strand.
CAAAACGTTTTCGAACACAACCGGTACAGGGTACTGTTCACAGTCGCGGTAACCCGATACTCATAATTTCCGTTCGAAAGTCTTGAGGTATCTACCGCATCATCCGCATCTTTCAGATCAAAGTAAGTCGCCCGCGGATGTACTGTTGTTCCGATCACGCGGTTTCCGTTTTCGTCATACACATACACAGTCACTTCCGTGAGACGGCTTTTGCAGATGATATTTCCAAAAATCTCAAAACATGTTCCCTTTTTCATTTGGGATGGCGGCAGCGACTGTCCGGACAAAACCGGAGCCTGACTCAACTTGAGTTTTTTATAATTCGGCCGTAAGATCTCCGTGACACAGGCTGTCGTTCTCGTGTTATTCGCGACAATTCCGCCCGGCGTAGCCGTTGTATTTCCGCCGATTGAGGACACATAACCGCCGGAATACCCGCAGAAGATTTCGATATGATCGTATCGTGTATCATCCCCTGGCCAGTCAAAAATAACAAGATCTCCGGGCTGCGCACGGGAGACAGACTGGCGGGTACCACCCGCTTTGAGAACAGCCTCACGAAGCGTCCGGATCAAACCGTCCGCCGGTATCGCGCTTCCCTGTCCCGCGATCTGCGCACAGTCGTGGACAAAATCCGCGCACCACTCTTCCCTGTAACCAAAGTCTTTTCTCCCTCTTCCAAGCTGCGCTCGGGCGACACTCAGAATATCTGCCGCTCCATTTCCGGTCAGTGTATATCCGCCGACAAAACCGCCGGTTCTCGAATCTGTCCCGTACAGGCCCTCCTCGGAAAATGGAACAGCAGTGTCTTTTTCATCCCCGTCACAGATTACCGCCAGTCCGGCAGCATCTTCGTCACCAACACTCTCCTCCATTTCACTGATGTCGAAATCCGTATCCGCAGATACATACATGGGGATCGATGATACTGTCAGGACAATAGCGGTCATTACAACCAGTATTCGTTTTCTCAATTTCATCCTCCTGTCTCATGTGTATACTTTTACAGATTCTTTACATTTATTATAGTATGATATCATTCTTAACATATTTTTTCAACTTTAGAGGGAGAGTTCCGTCGGACGAACGGAGGCAAGCCGAACAAAGTATTACAAACAGCGCCGCCATCCCCACACTTTCGGAGATGACGGCGCTGTTTGTTTTAGCGTTCTTAAATACCATTCCTATCGCTGCAATAGCGAGCCTCTTATTCTACAGCTGCTTCCTTCACACGCACTCGCAGCCCACGATCATGCCTCCGCGCTCGCCGTAGTAAGCGACGAGTCCTCTGGCCGGATGGATCGCAACCTCTGCGGCGGGAAACTGTTCTCTGAGTTTCTCACAGAAGGCATCCGCAAGTTCCCGGTTTTCCACATGGGTGACATTCACTCTGCCGCCCTTGTAACCCACATTGACGAGCTGGGAAATCAGATTGGCGATCACCTTTTTCTTTCCCCTGCATTTGCCGATGGGTTCTACTTTCCCCTCTTCACTCGCCATTCCGATGATACTGATCCCGAGCACGCCGATGGCCTGAGCCAGCAGTTTCGGCACACGGCCGTTCTGGGCAAAATTGTGCAGTGACTCAAAGGCAAAAAACAGATGTGTCTTTTTCGTGTAGACAGAGACTTCTTTTTCGATCTCTTCGAAGCTCTTTCCCTCTCTTTTCAGATCCCGGATCTTCTCGATCACCAGCAGCTGCTCCGCCGAGGTACTCAGGGTATCCACGATGAGAATCTTCGCGTTCGGATGCGTCTCCTGATACATTTTTTTCGCGCACTCCGCGGAATTATAAGTTCCGGACAGGCCACTGGTCATCGTGACAATATAGATCTCCTCCGAGTCCTGAAAAGCATCCAGCCAGCACTGTGAACTCGGACAGGCCGTGTAGGAACGACCTTTGTATTTCTCCAGATAGTCCAGCAGTTCGTGGACATCGATGTTGTCATCGTCCACAAATCTTCGCTCGTCTGTGTAGATCTCAAGCGGTACAGCCGTAAACTCCGCATCCTGCAGTGTCAGAATATCGCATGAAGAATCAGAAATTATACGCATGTTGATTACCCTTCTCCCGTCCTGTCATTTTCCGCGCTATTTTCGCCGGTTTTTTTATGAATTCCATATAATTGTACTCTGCCCCTCAGAGTGCTACAATTTACAGAAACCGCCGTTTTGTAAAGCAACCGGGAAAATACGGTACCTAAGGGAGAATTTGCATGGATCTTACGATTAATGACGTGAAAAAAACCGCCCGCAACAGGATCACCAGAATGCGGATCGGTGAAGCAATCATCAAGCTCCTTGACAAAACACCGCTTTCCGAGATCCGGGTCGCCACCATTTCACAGCTCACCGGCATCTCAAGAATGACCTTCTACCGCTATTATGTCTCCAAGGAGGCCGCGCTGAAGGACTACCTGATGGAGATCATTTATCTGTACAAGCAGGAGTCAAACAACCGTGCGAACGGTTCCCAGTTCCGGACCGTCGAACACCTCGCGTTCACATTTGATTTTTTCGCGCATTTCGACAAGCTGATCCTCAAACTGGAGAACATCGGCTGTTACAAATACATCGTCGATTGTGTAAACGAATTTTTTGAGAAAGAATATCACCAGTACTTCAACGATTCCGTCTACGACATGTATCAGTACTGCGGTGGCATCATGAACGTTTTTCTGAAGTGGATCCACAGCGACAGAAAAGAGACGCCTCGCATGCTCGCAAGGATCGTTCTCGGAGATTGATGTTCAATAATAATGAGGTCAGACGATCCTTTATCCAAAGGACTTCGCTGACCTCATTTTTATTTGCCTTATACCGGCCTGTGCGCTAAGCAGCCGAGACGTATCTGGTACATACACGGCTTTCCAGGCGATCAGTTCTACCCCTGACGCTTCACAAGGCTCCACTCCTGATACCGCTGCATCGCCGTGCCGCAGTAAGTGCAGAAGCTTGCAGTGACGTCGACCGATGCGCCGCAGTTCTGACATTTGATCACGTTCATCCCCGGCGCAAGGATTCGAACCGGCGCCTGTTTTCTTTCGAGGACGAAGGTGCGGTTCTCCTTTTTCTCCGTGATCTGCCCTCCGTCGAGTCGAATTTCCCGGATGAGCAGGTGCACGCGAACCCGAATCTCCCCGTTTCCGGAGGGACCGTCCTGCAATTCGAAGTCGAGGAAATCCACAACATCGAAATCAATCACGTCTGCGAAAGACGGTTCGCCGCCGTAGTAGAGATTCCGAAGCTCGTAGAGCAGATTGTTAAAGAAGACCTTCTTCCCGATCCCTCTCTGCCCGGCCATTTCCCAGAATGCCCGCTGTTTTTGATTTCGTTTCTCCGCCTCTCTTCTTGCCGCCCCGGACACCAGATAGGCGTCCAGCTGAAAAAATACGAAGTAAAGCGCCAGCGTGAGAATCGTCGTTCCGATGATCACCTTGCCGATGTCGTAGATGTTGAAGGTTCGTCCCGTGAACCGGAATACAAAAAAGGAGAGGAAAAAACTGACGATCACATCGATAAGCAGCGTTCTGATCTTGTATCCCTTTCCGCTGACCACCTGGTCGTAGTGATACTTGGCTCCCAGTTCCTTGTCGCTGTACTCGACATTGAAGGCCGCTCCGCAGGCAGGACAGCCGTCCGCCATCTCTCTGCTGCTCCCCGGATAACCGCAATTCGGGCAGTGCACTTCCTTTTGCTCCGGCGACGCCGACAGATAGGTGTACTGCATGCGCGGATCAAAACCGGTGATCCGTTTCAGCGGCGTTCCGCCCACATAGTATATCTTTTCCACGAGCACCGCGCTCTGCACATTGTCGTTACGGCTGTGATCCGTGCTGCGAATGTATTTTTTTCCGTCAGCCATGTAGGTGGACGTGATCGCCACCCTGCGCTGCGCCAGCCGCTGCTCCTGTGAACGTTCTACGATCATGCCGGCCTCCGTCAGTTATTGTTGTTATTATTATTGTTATTATTATTGTTATTATTGTTGTTCGACGAGGATCCGCCGTAGCTCGAAGAAGACGAAGAAACCACAACGTGATCCACCACCTTCATCGTCTTGTTGTCAATGGAAATCGCGTCGAACTTGTTGTTGACCGGCGTGGCCTGCACGTAGTAAACCGTCTGATTTCCGTGCATCAGCGCGATCTGTTTCTGCGTGCACTCGACATGGTTCTCATCGGATTCCGCAAGAAAATCATAGATGAAGGTGAGCGCGTCATCCGACAGATGGAAATGCTTGGACAGCGCGTAGCACATCTGTTTTCTCGCGATCTCATGATAGGTTGTCGCTTTTCTCTTAATCATAATTCTCTTCCTCCCCGGACAGATCCAGATAATAGAATTCTATATTCTGGAACGGCAGGTTGATCGCCTGCATATGGTAGTAGGCATTGGCCCGCTGCTTCTGATAATGGACATCCCGCAGATCCGCCGTTGTAAAAAACAGATTGTTGGGATTCTCCTTCGAGAGCATATCCTTGTACATCGAGAGAATCGGTCCGATTTCCACGCAGTACCAGCCCTCGCGATCCGACGGCAGCTTTTCCAGCACGCCCTTGTAAATCTGATGCGTCATCAGATGCGCCTGCTTTGTCCGTCCCTCATCGCCATAGGTAATGGTATCTCCCGAGAGAAGCATCATGTACAGTGAATTGTTCTGCGGGTAAGGACTCTCGAGATCGAGCATATCCTTCCGAATGTAAAGCTTCACGCTGAGGCCATCCGCCAGATAGACAAACTCCCTCACCTGCTTCAGGATCTGAGATTCGAGAGAAAAATCCGCCCCGTCGACATTCAGCACAAAGGCGCCGCTGTCATAGATCCCTTTCAGTCTCTCATCTCTGCGGATGATGCTCAAAAGGCTCGTGCCCTCATCCTCCTCCGGTACCCGCGCCTCCGGCAGATATGTTTGAATCACCTCCGGCCGCATATTGCGGACATAGGAGTAGATCGTCTCCGGATCCGGCCGGTACTCATACTCCCTTCGCTTATACAGTTCCTTCTGCAATTCGCAGGTGTAGGACTTTCCGTCGCGGTATACATTTTTGACGAAGGGACAGCCCGTCTTGCAGAGATAGAGCCAGCCGCACCTTCCGCACTCCTCCGGAAACTCCAGATTGCGGTGTGCTGCGATGATCTTGCGGTGTGCCGTCTCAAACATCTCCTCCACACTGTGCCGGTAGATGTTTCCGTAGTAGAATTCCTCGTGCTTCTGTCCACGGACGCAGGAATAGATGTCTCCGTTTTTCTCCAGAAGAAAAAACTTGTCTCCGCAGTCGTCGCAGTTCGTGCAGTACTCCGGACCGAACTCGTTGAACCAGGCGCCGTTCACGCCTTCATCGAGGTCGGTGCCGTCAAACTCCTCGTGCATTCTACGGAAAAGTTCCACCTGCTCTTCGCCCGACATCGGCGTCAGCATTCCGCCGCTGTTGTAGTCGAAGCCGATCATGAAATTGAAATCATTCATGTCGAGGGGCGTCTTTTCATGGAGCATGTGAATATCCCGGATCATCTCATCGAGATGTTCGAAATGTTCCCGAAAGAGGGTCGCGGAGACTTTTTTCTTTCCGGGAAGTCCCCTCAAAAGCTCAATATTCGCAAGGATCCTGTCCAGCGTCCCCGAGCCGCCCTTTGTCACGCGGTAATGCTCATGAAGGGACAGCGGAAGATCCAGACTTCCGCTGATGGAGACCTCGTAGTCCCGGATGGTATCCAGATGACGGTCGAGATCGTAGAGGTTTGTCTTGATGTGTGGCTGGCCCACCCGGTAACCCGCTGCCGTCAACTCCTCCCGGTTCTCATCGTAATACTCGCTGATGTAGCGGATCAGTTCCCGAAAGGGCTCCGCCGCAAGCGTCGTGACCTCGCCGCCGTGCAGAGAAATATTGAAGGGTTTTGCCCCGCTTTGTTCAAACTTCTCCACCGCGTACTTCAGCGTATCCAGCGGGGGGATCTCCCTGTACCCATCCTTTGTCTCATCCTCCAGATAGCAGTAGCGGCAGGCCAGATTACAGGCCATCGTCGGCACATAGAGAAGATGTATGTATTTCGTATTTCCCATGTATATACCCATATTCTTACCTATCGTATGATGATCTGCTCCCGCCGCCAGCCGCCTGAATCTGTGTGGAATTTCCGGATACAGTTTCTCCCTGCCGGGTCATACATCCATACCTGAGAGTTGATGATACAGCATCCCTTTTAGTATCGGTTGATCTGCGTCGGACTCTCCTTGAACGCGCGCTCATTCACGGCGCAGTCGTAGGGAAGATCGATGGTTTTCAGCGCGTAGCATTGCCGGAACGCAGAGCTTCCGATTTCCCGGATCGAGGAGGACATCTCCACTTCGTACAGTCTGCTGCAGCCGTAGAATGCATGCCCGCCGATTCTCGTCACTCCATCCGGGATCTGAATGGTCTTCAGACTCCTGCAGTTCTCAAAGGTATTTCCGTGAATCTCCGTGATCCCGGTCGGAAGCTGCACATACTCCAGCGCCTCACAGCCGGAGAACGTCTCTCCCGACACTTCATCAAGCGTATCCGGAAGACTGATTTCCTTCAGCGATTCACAGTCCTTGAACGCGCCTCCGCCCAGATACGAAAGCTGATCCGGAAGCTGAATGTGCGTGATGTTTTTCGCACCTTCGAACGCGTGTCCGTTGATCGTGGTGATGGTATCCGGCAGATGGATCTCATGGAGTTTTACTCCCTCGAAGACATTTCCCCGGATGCCGGCCACCGGTTTTCCGTTGTGCGTCTCCGGAATCGTCAGGGTCTTTCCGCCGAACACCCCCTCTGTATAGAAACGCACATCATAGGAAGTTCCGCCGTTACTCTTCTCATACAGGACATGCGGTGTGAGAAAGGCGAGCTGCGGAAGAAAGACGGCTGCGAATATCACTGCAATCCGCTTTTTGCGCTCCCACCGGTCCGGGCTGATCTTTTTTCCCCTGCTGTCGAATCGCTCGACCGTATGGATGCTTCCGGCAACAAGACCGGCAATGACGTTCGCGATGTCGTCGTCCGGACGCGTCTTGATTTCTCTTGCCAGATACGATGTCACATCGTAGGAGTTCAGGAAAAGAACGTAAAAAACGAGATTAATGACCTCCAGAATTGTAAAGAAGAAACCCGCGCGGAACTTTGTCAGCACCACCCAGATCGCTGTGATCACGGAAAAAATAATTGTCAGGATCATCTTTTTCTTCTTGATCGCCGGAAGGTCTCCTCCCTTGTAGCCGATCCGTCCCAGTTCCCGGTTGATCAGTTTTTCCAGAACTTCGTCCTCGGTGCCGGCGTAGTAAGGCTCAACCTTCGCGTCATTTCCCCTGGATACGTAGACCGGGATGTCGGGGATTCTGCCATCTCCCGCGGGCGGCGGAGTCTGATTCATCCCCGCGCCCGGTGCCATGTCGGACATGGCATTCTGTATGCCACTCACAGCCCCGTTCACAATCCCGTTCGTGTTCACGTTCCCGGATTGTCCCTGTTGATACGGGTTTGGACCACCCTGATTTGGGTTCTGCGACTGTCCCGGATACGGATTCGGGCCGCCCTGGTACGGATTCTGCGGCTG
>NZ_KK211314.1:26609-32579 GCF_000621585.1 [Eubacterium] cellulosolvens LD2006
TACGGATTCTGCGGCTGTCCCGGATACGGGTTGGGGCCGCCCTGATTTGGGTTCTGCGGCTGTCCCGGATACGGGTTCGATCCTCCCACATATGGGTTTTGCGGTGCAAACCCGTTTGGATTGTTCGGATTCGTACTCATACTCGTTCTCTCCCTTATTCTCCCACTGATATTTTCAGATCGCTCATTACCGCTTCAGCACTTCTCTGGCCTCGTCGAACTTGTTCGCGCGGATACAGTCCGCGACGTTCATCTCTTTCTGGATTCGCTTCTTTTCCGCCTCGAAGACGTCACTGTCAAAGTATTTGTGATATATGGATTTGCGGTAGCTTCTTCCGCTCATTTCGCGCACAGTACCGTTCTCCAGAATCAGCACACGGTCCGTGCAGCCGGTCACCGCGAACAGATCGTGGGAAACCAGGACTACCGTTCCCTCGTAGGCACGCACTGCTTTCTCCAACGCGATCTGCGCGTAGACGTCCAGATGGCTCGTCGGCTCATCCAGAAGCAGTACATCGTGCGGCTGACTGCAGAGCGCATCAAGCTGGGCGAGACAGCGCTCACCGCCGGACAGCTTCTGTTTGCTCTCCGCCTCGTCATCCTCCGTGATCACCTGACGGAAATATCCCGCTCTTCCGGATTCCTTCTCCTCCAGTTCCGCAAAGATATCCCGGAGCAGACTCGACTTTCCTGTTCCGTTGGCACCGACGATCGCTACTTTCTCACCCGGAAAAATCTCGAAAGAGACATCGGAGAGCACCTCGCGGTCATATCGAAGCGAGTAGTCCCTGACACTGATGACGGGAATCTTCCCGATCTGCTCTTTTCCGGTCTCCGGCATCCCGTCCTGTGTTCCGACAGCGGCTGCAGCAGAAGCCATCTCTGAAACCGCCCCGACTCCACCCGGTTTTTCAATGTCATTCGCTATTTCTGATGCAGCTGACGGTTCTGCAGGCTCCGGCATCCTGAAGGAAAACGTATGGTGATGCTCCTCGAGGAACGGATCCTCGCCCCTCATCCGTTTCAAACGCTCCAGATAGGTCGCCCTCGCTTTTACCTGACGGCCGAGTCTCGGAATCGCCATCTCGGTTGCTTTCGTCCGGATCTGCGTCACGATCTGTTCCTGCTTCTCAATGAACTCGTCAAAATCACGGCAATGCTCGAAGAGATCGATTTTTGTCTCGAGAATCCAGGTGTTGTACTCAGCGAAGGTTCCCGGGAATTCCCGAAGTCCCATGTTCTCGATATCCAGAACCTTGTCGAAGCAGCAGTTGAGAAGAATTCTGCTGTGGGTAACCGCGAGAAGTGTGCCATCGTAGTCATTGATCATTCTTGTCAGGCTGACGAGGTTCTCAAAGTCGAGGAAGACATCCGGCTCGTCCATAATCAGCAGCTGCGGCTTTAAGAGCATGCTTCGAAGAATGTACAAGAGCTTGTACTCACCGCCGCTGACGTTTGACACCATGCGGTCTGTGAGGAAGGTAAGCTCCGCCTTCGCGAGAGCCTTGCGTATACTCGCATCATAGTTGTACCCGTCCACTGCCTCGATCTCGTCCATGAGATTCTGATAGGAGACGTTCAGCGCATCCGCGTCCGCATTCTCATCGGCCATTTTTGCGCAGACAGCATCGAAGTCCTCGAGCATCTTCTGAAACGGCGCGGCGAGAAAATCGTACGCCGTCATCTCCTCTCTCTCATGAGAGACAAACTGACTGACGTAGCCGATCCGGACTCCCTCTTCAAAGACAATCCGTCCCTCGTAGGTAAAGTTGTCCTTGTCCATAATCAGACGAATCAGGGAACTCTTTCCGCAGCCGTTGCTGCCGATCAGAACCGCATGGTCTCCCTGCACGATTTCAAAGCTGATATCCTCATACAGATCCTTCTGCGGAAATCCAAAAGAAACATTTTCAAAACGTATCATACCCTTCCATTCCCTTCATCACCAGCAAACCCGGTTCGTACCGGATTCCTCTTATTTCCACTTGTCGATGGCGTTTTTCTCAATCATGACCATCAGAAGATCCTCCTGCCTGAACTTACGCGCCGGATCGAGATATCCCCAGTTTCCGTCCTCCATGCGGATCGCCAGAACGTTCATGTTGTGTTTTTTCCGGAGATCCAGCTCAATCAGGCTGTGATTCACCCACGCGCTTTTCGGCTCCAGTTCGAGAATACAGAGATTGCTGCCGACCTCGATATATTCATGAATCTGCGAAGAGGCCAGAATTCTTGCGGAGCGCACGCCGCCCTCCCGTTCCGGATCAATAATCTTGTCCGCGCCGACTCTTTTCAGAATCGCTTTCATCCTCGGCGTCGACGCCTTCGCAACGACAAGCGGAACTCCTTTTTCTTTTGCCACAGACACCGAGAGGATGCTGGCGGAGACATTTCCTCCCATGCAGATGATAACGATATCCATGTTTTGAAGTCCCAGCGCCTCGATCTCGTCCTCATCGTCGAGATCCGCGCAAACCGCGGACGTCACCTTCGGCGCCATGTCCCGGATTTCCTTCTCATCCTTATCCGCGACGAGCACATCCGCGCCCAGATTGTAGAGTGTCTCAGCGAGACTGCTTCCGTAAGTTCCCAACCCCAAAACCGCAACTGATTTTTTCTCGTTTCTCATATCCTCAACCTCATTTATTATCCGACATAGAATTTGCCTTCAGAGTATTTCACCTTATTTGCGTCCGATCCGTTGTGCGCAAAGAGCGCCACCAGAGAGATCGGTCCGATTCGGCCCAGATACATGGCAATGATAATCGTGAGCCGGCCGAGCGCATTCAGCGACGGGGTCAGTCCTCTGGACAGGCCGACGGTTCCGCAGGCGCTGACCACCTCGTAGAGTGCGTCCTCCAGCGGCACCGGATTCACCACACACAGCAGTGCGGTCAGCCCCATCACCGCACCGGCGCTGACAAAGACAATAGCCGATGCTTTTCGCATGGACTCCTCCGACACCCTGCGATGGAAGATGACATTTTCATCCTGATTTCTCAGATACGACCGCACATTCATGATCAGAAAGAAAAACGTCGTCGTCTTGATACCGCCGGCCGTACCGATCGGAGAACCTCCGATAAACATAAAGATATAGGCCGCCATACAGGATGCCCCCCGCAGGTTCTCCTGTGGAAATGTCGTAAATCCGGCCGTCCTCAGCGTGACCGATTGAAAAAAGCTGTTGGCAAGCTTTCCTCCGAAACCAAAGGCTCCGATCGTACCCGGATTATCGTATTCCAGGCAGAAAAAGATCACCGTTCCGGCGAGAAGCAGAAATATCGTGAAACTGAGTACCAGCTTCGTGTGCTCGGAAAAGCGCTTGATCACGGTCAGCGGAGAAAAACGTCGCCTCACTCCGTCTCTCACGCGTCCGAGAACATCGAACCAGACAACAAAGCCGAGTCCGCCGCAGACGATCAGTGCAATGGTCACCGACATAAACAGCGGATTGCTTCTGTAATCTCCCAGACTGTTGCTTCCGATGACATCCATACCTGCGTTACAAAAAGCAGAAACGGAGTTAAATACCGAACTCCACAGTCCCTTTTTCCATCCGAATCTGGGAACCAGAACAAAGGCGTAGCAGACGGCGCCGAACGCCTCGACCAGCAACGTCCCCTTGATAACCCAGACAAGAAAGCGGAGAATCTTGTTGTCCGAATTCAGATTAAAGGCATCCCTCAGGAGCATACGATCCGTCAGGGAAAACTTTTTTCTTGTCAGAAGCATGATCGTGGAAGCCATCGCGATCATGCCCATGCCGCCGACCTGGATCAGCAGAAGGATCACGAACTGTCCGAAGAAACTCCAGTGCGCAAACGTGTCGACGACTACAAGACCCGTCACACAGATGGAAGTCGTCGCGGTAAACAATGCCGTAAGAATATCCGTCCCACGCCCCGACGCCGAAGAAACCGGCAGCATCAACAGGATGGTTCCGACCATAATCGCCAGAAAGAAGCTGGCCGGAATAATCTGCACGGGCGCTAATTTTATACCTTTTTGATTCACACTCAAAGATCCCCCAAATCATTCACTAATCTCAAGATTCATCTGTCAAAAAGCCCTCGTCCTTTCAGACAATAAAACCCTTCCGAGCAAAAAAGGTAAGTGATATGCATGTTATCACTTACCCCATATAATCCTTTCATTCGTTGTCCGCATCTGCCGGTGGTTTGGGTTGAAAACGGGAATTATCGTCCGGTGCCTGCTGTGGATTCTGTGCGTAGTTGAATCCGCCCTGCGGCTGTCCATAGTTTTCGCTCATACCCGGTGTCTGATTGACAGCTCCCGGCTGATAGCTGCCTGTCGGATTCTGGTTCTGATAACCTGCATCCTGCGGGAAACCGCCCGGCGCGTTCGGTGTCTGGTAGCTTCCGTTCTGCGAAAAGCCGCCCGGCGCGTTCGGTGTCTGATATCCGTTACACTGAGGGAAGCTGTCCGATGCATTCGGGGTCTGATATCCTCCGTTGCCCTGAGGGAAGCTGCCCGGCGCATTCGGTGTCTGATACCCTCCGTTGCCCTGAGGGAAGCCGCCCGATGCATTCGGTGTTTGATATCCTCCGTTTTGAGGGATACCCACAGCTGCGGTCTGCGCGCTGTGCTTTTTGCGATCTCTGAGGACAAGCACAAGTACAACAATAAGGATCACAACCAGAAGCAGAATTCCGATAATACCCAGCGTCTTTCCCCATCCAACACTTGTCAGGGCAAATTCTACATGAACGTTCTGATCCTCATCCAGGTTCAGAAGATCCCACTCCAGTGTTTTTCCACCATTTGAAACCTTTGTGGCATTGCTGTCCACCGGTGCGGAGGGAAGCGTAATTGTAAGTTTCATGTATCCGCCGGTCAATCGAAAATAAGACTTGGCGGCTTTCATCTGCTCACTGTCAGCATCGTTAAAAACCTTCCAGTCGAATATATAATTCTTCCCGTCCTTTTTGAAACTTATATTACCGGAGTTTCCGAGATCCGACTGCGTCATCTTCATGTTGGACTGCAGATCCTCTGCGCGAATATCATTTTTTGTCGCGACAAACCCGACAAAGCCGTCTTTGTCGTAGTCTTCAATCTCCCAGCCCTCGTCGATAAACTGCTGCTTCGCTTCTTCCGATACGTCTGTCGAATTCGTTCCGTAATCGGACACATCGATCGTTGCAAGCATGATTTTGGCATCCACCCTGCCGTTGCTCTTTACGTTCAGAGTAGTGTGGAACCGCACACAACCGGCGAGATATACGGAGGACACGAGCAAAACAAGTAATACACTTAATGCTTTGAAAAGTTTTTTCACAACCTTCATCCTTTCGTACTGACCGGCAGATCTGCTCATTCTGAGCAAATGATGGCAAAAGCCAAACCGGGCATTTTGTTTTTAGTTTATCTTATGCATCAAATTTGTATATAATAAAACTCAGTTTTGTTATATCTCATGTATCGGAACACTTAAAAAGGCCGTTATGTTTAAAACACAACAGCCCTGCACAGATTCATTTAAGAAGTTTGTACATACCTTCAAAACTGAACACACGAACTTATCTTTCTGCATTTATTCACTTTAAAGAATCGGTCATTCAAAGCACTCCGTGCTTTTTCGTGAAGTTTGCAAAGCAAACATGAACCAATTCTGATTTTATTTTACAGAATCAGTCATTCAAAGCGCTCCGCGCTTTTTCATGAAGTTTGCAAAGCAAACTTTCGTCTCCAACCATCCACAGCCCTGCAAATGCTTCGCACTTGCGGTCTGCGCCTGGTCGGAGCCGACCGATTCTTTGGTATTGGTCAAACCCTCGACCGATTAGTAACAGTCAGCTCCACACCTTACGGTGCTTCCACCTCTGCCCTATCAACCTTGTCGTCTTCAAGGGGTCTTACTTCTTTCGAATGGGAGTTCTCATCTTAAGGGGGGCTTCACGCTTAGATGCCTTCAGCGTTTATCCCTTCCGGACTTGGCTACTCGGCC
>NZ_JHXY01000031.1 GCF_000621585.1 [Eubacterium] cellulosolvens LD2006
GATAACAATTTAAGCAAACGGATCGAGGCCGAACTACTGGCAAACCATATCTCGCAGTGCATGGTACACCGTACAAAACTGTAATTAAACCGTCTACCATATTTGGCGGAGACAAGACTGATATAGAAATCATGAGATACGTATCATATAAGGTTGATCAAGAATAGATACTTAGAATAAACTAATATGGGCAGTATACAACGGTTGAAAAGATATATTCAACGGTCTAAAAGTCTCACCGTGAGAATATAAAGTTAAAGATTGTGAGATATGTTACTGAAGATGAGAGTTTAGTACACAAGGCGGAAAGAACGTTAATTGTGGTAAAATAAAATTCAATGAGAAGTAAGGAAGTGGCAGAATATCCACTTGGTACGAAGGGGAGAAGGAAAGAAGAACCATGGGAAAGAAAATAATCCCATCCGCGTCAGAAGTGCGTGAATATCTGGAGAAATAAGATGCTGCGCGTAAAGTGTGTATAAAAAACGGAGAATCATACGTCATTACCGGATTGAAGTTTCCGGGGGAAAATATCTGGCGATCTAAGATTACGCTGCCTTTGTTGGTGGCGGCGGAAAACGTTGGCGCATCCAAGGAAGAAATATGGGAACTCTGCAGGAAGATTGCGCAGACGACACACGCGCCTGTTACAAAAAAGGAATATCTTCGGATGTCTCCCTTTGCACGGAAGGAAAAGACTGTGGATGCCGTACTAAAGCTGTTGGAGACGTACATTCCTCCTTTTGAACGAGACTATTGACTTGATTTTGATATTGCAGGTTACTATTATTGCATCGCTTTGATTGGGAGTCTTTTCTTGATCTTCTGTATGCGGAAGGAGGTCGCATTTCTGCTATCCTTTGGTGGGATTACTGCGACACATCGCAGCATTTGGTATCTGTAGGAAGTGGTGGATACCGGGATCCTGACAATGAGAGATATGTATATGCAGAGACCCGGCTTTACAAAAACGGACTGGAAGAGAAAACACTCGACGAAATCAAGGTATATATAGACGGGAGAGAAATGCAGGCTTCCAATACGATGACAAATATCGAAGTCATCATCTGGGACCCGCCTTTTATCTCGTCGAGTAATAAACGTGAAAATCGCCGAGCAAGTGAGCATTGGACAGTTTTATGTAGGAGTATTTTGGATCAATGACAAAGAAGAAAGCGTTACCGATTACATCGTCAGCAGCTGAGTATCTTACATACATCGCATCGACCGGGGAGACGTCGGAAAGTCTTGAGATGCGCTATGAAGACGAGAATATCTGGATGACGCAGAAAAAGATGGCTTCGTTATATGAGGTTGATATTCAAACAATCACTGCTCTCATCCAAAAGATCTATGAGGATGCTGAATGGAGCAAAGAAGAAACAATCCGGGAAGTTCGGATCGTTGAAGATGAAGGAGACTCACAGACACCTAAAAGTATCATGTTCTATAACCTTCAGATCGTCATTGCTGTTGGATTTCGTCTAGGAAGTGAACGGGCGGTGCGCCTTCGCAAATGGTTCGGAACAATTATTAAGGACTACACGATCCAAGGTTGGGCAATGGATAAGGAACGGCTGAAAAAAGGACATATGTTTACCGAGGAGTTCTTTGAGAGACAGCTACAGCAGATCTGGGAGATACGGCTTTCTGAACGGAAGTTTTATCAGAAGGTGACCGATCTATACGCTACCGCGTTTGATTACGATAAAGACGCAAAGACCACGCAGCAGTTTTATAAAACAGTTCAGGATAAGATGCACTACGCAGTTCATCGACATACAACGGCGGAGCTGATTGCCAAAAGAGCAAATGCGGAAAAAGAGCACATGGGATTGACCTCATGGGAACTGGCACCGAATGGGAAAATCCTGAAGACTGATGTCACGATCGCCAACAATTATTTGTCCGAAGAAGAGAGGGACGAGCTGGAGCGCATCGTGGCACTGTATTTGGATTATGCAGAATTTCAGGCAAAGAGACATATTCCCATGAGCATGGAAGACTGGGCGAAGCGACTGGATGGATTTCTGGAATTTAACGGTGATGAGATTTTGACAGGTTCGGGCAAGATCTCTGCGGAAGAGGCGAAGCTTCATGCCCAGACAGAGTATGAAAAATACAGGATAGTTCAGGATCGCCAATTTCGAAGTGACTTTGACAGATTCTTGGAGTCGGAAAATCAGATGAGTTCTTCTGTTGAGACCTAAGTGATATGGAGATGAATTAATGTTTTTCAAGCGAAAGATTGAGAAAAAAAACTATGATAAAGCCTCCATGAAACCGGTAATCAGAGTCTCTATCTGTCATGGAGAACAAGTGGCAGGCTTCAAAAATATTGCTACAGGTGAGTTTAAAGAAATCATGCTCATAAAGAACGAGGATGATTTGTTAGTATTCAAAGAAACATATGGTATTACTGGAGAGATAGAAAAGATATATTAACGGAAAAGGATAATGCAAGTCGGAATATGAAGGGGAGGAACAAATAGTGCAGTCAATCATAGGAAAAACAGTCAGAGGGAAAATTGACCGACCCATTGGTAGTTTTCATCCTCGTTTTCCAGATATGATTTATCCCGTTAACTATGGTTATATTGAAGGCGTTATTGCAGGAGATGGTGAAGAACAGGATGCCTATGTCCTTGGTACAGACAAGCCGCTAGATGAATTTCAAGGCAAAGTGATTGCAGTATATCATCGCTTCAATGATGTGGAAGATAAGTGGATAGTTTCATTGGATGGCTCGGACTATTCGGATGATGAAATATTACAGTTGATTCATTTTCAGGAGCAGTATTACGAAGGAGAGTTGGTACGATAATGAGGCATGATTTAAATAGATGATAGAGGAGAGGAAAAATGTCAGATAATGACACAAGCAAATATATATCTTTGATACTTCGTCATAAGCCGGAAACAATCGGGATTACTCTTGATGAACATGGCTGGGCAAATGTATCAGAACTTATAGCAGGAGTGAATAAGACACATCCTTTGGACACAGAGATTCTTGAAAGAATCGTAGCTGAGGATGAGAAGCAGAGATATTCATTCAATGTAGATAAAACGTTAATTCGTGCAAATCAGGGTCATTCGATACCTGTTGATGTCGAGCTTCAGGAAGTTGCTCCACCGGATATTCTTTATCATGGAACTGGAGAGAAATACACAGCATCTATTGAGGGGCAGGGACTTATTCCAAAATCTCGATTGTATGTACATTTGTCTGGCGATATAGACACTGCAAGAAAAGTCGGGAGTCGTCATGGAAAGCCGGTTATTTATGAAGTGAAAAGCGGCAAGATGTACAGAGATGGCATTACCTTTTACAGATCTGAAAATGGTGTTTGGCTGACGAAGTTTGTAGATGCCAAGTATTTAGAAAGGCTATGATGAATAGCCATATCTGACCTGGGAGGACATAAATGTCAGCAACGATAATGATCAGAGCTGCACAGGAGATAGACTTTAATTGTATAAAAACTATAACGCAAACAACGATATGGTCGATATACCCAAAATACTATCCGAAAGGAGCAGTTCAGTTTTTCAGCGATTACCATTCTGATGAAAGGATTAAGACTGATATCGGATCCGGAAAAGTTTTTCTGATCGAAGGAGAGGAAGTTATAATTGGAACAGTAACGGTGATAGATAATGAGATAAATAGGCTGTTTGTTCTACCGGATTATCAAGGTAAGGGATATGGTGGAGCATTGATGGATTTTGCGGAAGAGATGATCGGTAGGAACTACGATCATATTATTCTAGATGCGTCGTTACCGGGAAAACAGATGTACATAAAGCGTAATTATGTGGTAAAAAAATACGACATGATTGAAACAGAAAACGGGGACTATCTGTGCTATGACACTATGGAAAAGTTCATGTGACGGATAATTGTAATCATGAGAAACGCATCTGGTATTGGAGGGGAAAAGGATGTATGGAAAAGCTATTGAGTTATTTCTTGTAAATGGAACGGCAGACAGTCTTATAACTGCTGAGTTGTCAAATTGGAATGGTAAAGCGATTAAGATTCCAAGGACAGAAGTTCAGGGATGTGACAGAGAAGACATCAGAGGGGTAGGCGTATATTTTTTGATGTGTCAGGAAGATGACGGAACGGATTCAGTGTATATCGGAGAAGCTGAAAATGTTCTGGACAGGTTGACGCAGCATTTACGGGATTATCAAGCCGGTAAAGAAAAATACTACTGGAACACGGCGGTGATCTTTGTTGGAAGAGACCTCAACAAAGCACTGATTCGATATCTGGAGAATCGTTTTGTTGAGATCGCAAAAGCATGCGGCAGATATTCTATACTTACGAAGAATACATACAAGAACACAGTCTTAAAAGAAGCTCAGATCGCTACGATGGAAGAGTTCATTGATAATGTAAAGATTCTCATCAACACACTGGGCTATAAAGTCCTTGTACCAGTACCAACTGCAACGGATGACACAGTCTATCTGTATTGCAAAGGTACTGTTGCGGCCGCGAAAGGATTTGTGAGTACTGGAGGATTTACGGTATTATCTGGTTCAGTTGTATCTGACCATACTGTTCCTTCTTTTGAGAAACAGGGCAAAGGGTATTTCAACCTGAGAAATACTCTCATAAAGGATGAAGTAATCAAAGACGGCATTTTTCAAAGAGATTATGAATTTAATGCACCCTCAGCGGCTTCCGCAGTCATTCTTGGACATACTTCCAATGGAAACGTTGATTGGAAAACGGAGAATGGAACAAAACTGAAGGATTTGTAAAACACAGGTAGATCTGAGAAGCAACCATGAATAAAGGAGGGGAAAAGATGCTCAATGATCGAGTGAAAGTGTTCCTTGAAGAAAAGTCTCTGGGAGATCGGCTCACTGTTCATACTGAAACCATAGATACGGTGGAGCACGCAGCACAGCAGATTGGCTGTTCAGAGCCGGAGATTGCAAAGACTTTGTCATTTTTGGTAGAAGACAAGCCATTCATTGTCGTTATGGCTGGGGATGGAAGAGTAAACAGCTCAAAGTTTAAGGCAAAATTCCATGCGAAGCCACACATGATTCCCAGGGATCAGGTGGAGACGATGATCGGCTTCCAACCGGGAGGTGTTTGTCCATTTGCTGTGCCAGGAGACGTTCCGGTCTGGCTGGATATTTCTCTGAAACGATTTACATATGTACACCCTGCCGGCGGTAATGAGTTTACATCCGTAAAGCTCACACCGGAGGAGCTGGAGAGCGTTTCAAACGCAAAAGGCTGGGTAGATGTATGTAAGGGCTGGGAATGAGCGATAGGGACAGAAGAAAAGAATAAAATCTGTGTACATTATGTAAGGAATGGAGGACTTTTCGACGTATGTACAAGATAGAAACCTATATTCCAAAGGAGTCTCTACAGGAACTTCGACAGGCATTACTGGAAGTCGATGCGGGGCATATCGGAAAGTATCGGGGATGCTTGTCGTATTATCCGGTTATGGGTGTTTGGTTCTCGGAAGAAGGAGCGAGTCCTGCGATTGGAACGCCGGGTGAGTGGAGCGAAGAACAGGAACTAAAAATCGAAGTAAACATAGAGGATAACAAGAGAGATAGGGCTGTGGAAGCAATACGAAGGGTTCATCCCTATGAGGAACCAGTGATCAATGTTATTAAACTGGAATAGAGAAGACGAAGGAACACTTTTGGCAATGATAGTAGATTATATGGGGGGAAAATGAGGATGCTTAGTAAGACAAAACGAGTCATGGATCTTATTGTTTTTGTTTTTACTTCGCTTGCGATTGCCGGTGTGTTTTGTCAACTACCCATCACACAAGTGTAATGGGCTTGCATCTACCCTGTAGTACGTCTACGACTCCTACATTTTATCGGTGTGACTTCCGTGGTGATGTATCATAGGGTGGTTAACAACACCCTTTACAGACAAGATATACTCATCTGTAACTGTATCAGGTACTCTCTATGTAAACCTCACGGATTACATATTCCCATGCCGTACAGTAAATGTGGATGCTTGAGTATATTTTACGTAACACCAAGACTTATGTGCTACAACCTCATATATACTTGCCAATGTACAAAAGAGTGCCTTTAGTGAGCAACACACTTAACGGTTTTCTCTTGGAACTTGTTGCTGAGTATATTATAGCACATACGTTCTTGGCCGACAATTAACAAGGCTCCTCCCACCTGCTAAAGCAAGTGGGTTTCCGCCTACAACAACCGAAAGGATTTTATTTATGAAATTTGGAATCGTTGCCTACCCGGCGATTACGCTAGTGTTGTGGTATTTCTATATTTGGTTTTTCTACGGAAGCATGAGCGCAAAATGGGTTTTGGGTTTACCAAGAAAATGAACGAGCGAAATGCGTAATGTGTGGCTTTATAAAAAATACATGTGGATTAAAACGACGGTGATTGCTCCAAGCATGAGGAGAAGAACGATAAGAAAACAAGAGAGGATGCTGTTTCGTTGATCTGCATCATGCAAGCGAGAGGACGGATAGTTTTGTTGGTAGGCAACCGCTCGTCCAGGCATATTTTGAGTAGTTGCTCTTCTGTACAATGCAAGCGGATCACTGGTATGCAGGATTGCGTTGTAAAAGCTATAGAGCCATTGGATATCAGCAGGGGAACAAATATCTACGTAGGTATTACCGGTTTCATGAACATATCGGTTTCGAATGTCCCGCAAACGCCATAACTGGTTACGTGTTTCGTTCCAGCAGGAAACGAATCGAGGACCATCTGTAATTCGTTTCATCTCGTCGATATAAGAAGTCACACCTTTTTCTGCAAGGAAGAGTTCTTTGCAAAGTTTGTCAAGTTGTTTGTAAGCTTCCATGAATTCGTCATTAATCTGTGTCATTGTATCTCCAACCGAAATATCGCGTTTTTGTTACATTGTACGTCTTTTACGTTGGTAAGTCTATTGGACGATACAAGGATCTGGCAGGAAAGCGGTTAATAATCTGCATTCGAAAAATGCATCTCTATTCGGGTATTCGATGAGGTGCTTTTTCTTACAAAAATAACAGAAAGAAAATCTATTGGCTTTCGGCGCGAATTTTTTCAAAAATCTGCGTATAACAATAATATGGGATAAATTTTTGTAGGAAGGATGTTATATGGCAAATACGAAGGAAAAGGAGGAAATTGTCCCAGTAACGATTCAGTTAAACGATATTGGAAATCTGATTTATAACATCAGAGATAAACAAGTGATGCTAGATCATGACTTGGCGACTTTGTATGGATATGAGGTTCGAGCATTGAATCAGCAGGTTAAGCGTAATATTGGA
The DNA here is from genome assembly GCF_000621585.1 of [Eubacterium] cellulosolvens LD2006. Lineage (GTDB taxonomy): Bacteria > Bacillota > Clostridia > Lachnospirales > Lachnospiraceae > Bilifractor > Bilifractor cellulosolvens. Next base: position 7,308 of record NZ_JHXY01000031.1, read on the forward strand.
CGGTTCCCTGATGATTTTATGTTTCAGCTAACTAAGGATGAGGTAGAAGCTGTGAAATCACAAATTGTGACTTCACTGAATTCCAATTTTTACTCTGGGCAAGAAGGAGGCCGCAGAAAGCCTCCATACGCTTTTACAGAGCAGGGATCTATATGCTGGCAACGGTTCTAAAGGGAGAGGCGGCTGAGCGACAGAGCATATTCATTATGCGTGCATTCCGTGAAATGCGCCGGTTTATAGCCAGCAATGCTCTGCTATTTGAGAAGGTAAGCCATATAGAGCTGAAACAGCTGGAATATCAGAAAAGCACAGATGAGAAGTTTGACAAGGTGTTCCGGTATATTGAAGATCATGCAGAATCGGAGCAGAAGATATTTTTTGATGGCCAGATCTATGATGCGTTCAGTCTGAGCATCCGATGTATCTGTATCAAAAAGCCAATGAGGAACTGGGGCACCAGTATCATGAGGTCACCAAAACGTATGGGGCAGGCTTCATTGACGCAGGGAAGTGGGATCTTGATTTGATCTATGATGGGATTCATTTATCTGAGGATGGAAACCGACAGTTCGCAGATCTTATACGGGATGCATTAGAGAAACAAAAGATCCTACCATCCGGGACGGTATAGATAAAGTTAATACTTTGCGGTTTTTATAAGCACCTCTATTCGGGCATAGGTACTCGAATAGAGGTGCTTTTTCTTACAAAAATAATAGAAAGAAAATTTATCGGCTCCCGGCACGAATTTTTTCAAAAATCTGCGTATAACAATAATATGGGACAAAATTGTTGTAGGAAAAATTGGGAAGTGAGAGATAAATGGAAGATCGTAGAAAACTGACCTTATCTGTGCCAATAGATGTCTGGGAATTCTTAAATGACCCTTCGGTCTGTTCCCAAAGAGGCAAAGGGGATTATCTTGCGGAACTTGTGAGAAAGGAAATTAAAAGAAGAAAACGAAGGCTCGAGAAAGCGTATAGGAAAGAACAAAGAGACGAAGCAGAAAAAGCAAACGATCCGAGCACTGTAGGAAAACTGGATGTTTCTTTGCTGCGTGAAATGGAAAAGAAATCCATCCGGTATGGAACGGACGATAGAAACGAAAACCTGCAACAGCCGCAGGTCTGGTGGCGGCTTTCAAAATGACAGGGAGGCGGTATGGTGAAGAAAAAACACATCGTTTGTCTGCTGGCGGTATCTATGCTATTGGTTGTATTCGGGATCGGGATACTGATCGGCAGAAACGGACAGGAACGAGTGGTATCCGCTTCGACGCAGCCGGTGAAGCATGGAATCGAAGAGGATGATCCTTACGCAGGTTTTGAATACGGAAGACCCCTGGATGATTATTCGTTTAAGAAGGATTATCCCATCACGGAAAGTGCAAGCCATGTACGCCTGTATGACGACGGGGATACGATGCAGTATGATTTTGTGCCGGAGGAGATCGGAGAGATCAAACGCCTGCTCGGAGAGCAGGAATATGTCCACAGCTGGTTTCCTACCTACCATCTGACACTTGTGACAGCACCTGTCAAAGACATGCTTCGAAAGGGATACATCTCGTTTCTGGTTGTATCCCCCGCAAGGGGAGGGTATCAGGTAGACAAGAACAAAAAGACAAACAAGATTACCGTAACCTTCATCCCCACAACCGATGAGGTCTATGACAAGTCCAATGCCATCAACCGGCAGCTTGCCGATGAGTTTGGCGTGGAATGGGTGGATCACCCATGAAGAGGCATAAGCGATGGATCCTTTTGTTTTTCTGTCTGCTCTTTGGCTTCCAGATGCTCTATGCGTTAACTCCGGTGGCCTACGCGGCATCCTATCCCTTACGGGAGGTGGAAGGCGCGCCAAAGCATCTATCCAAGGGGTATGAGGAGAAAGTCTTTGAGGAATCCGTCGGGAACGGCATCAGTTTTTCCCATCGGCAGTGGAACTACCGTCCGCAAAAACTGGATCCAAACACGCATGAAGTAAAGAGCGACTGGTCGGTGGGAGACTTTCTTGTGCGGATCAGGGAGACAAAAGAGAGCAAGGACTACGACGATCTCTACCTGCACGCCACCATCCCGGATCGGGGCAAACATGGGGACAACGAGACCACAGTGTCCTTTATCAAGCAGATGAAACGGATGCTGGATGCCAATGCGGCAAAGGGCTATTACATTGAGCGGGTCGCGGTGTACAGCGATTTTGATGTCTATCCGGTTTTTACCGACAAAGGGGAAGTGACGATTCCGAAAAAAGGGGATCCATCCTATAAGGAACACAAGACAACGGTATCGTCATTGAATGTAAACAATAACTCGAACCACTGGACAAGTCCTATTACGCTTACGAAAAAAGAGGATGGCACGTATGTCATCGACCTGATGGGAGAGACCATCATTTCCAAACCCGGACTTGGAGAGCGCACAAGTGTTACCAACAACGCAGAAACGGACACGAAGACGACAGTTGGGGTGGATACTGGTGAAGAAGCCAGAAGCTTGGTGGAGCAGGCGGTGGATAAAATCATGGAATGCGTCCTGTCGCCGATCAGCACCGTGCTGGGACTTCTTCTTACCTCCATGGTGCAGAGCATGCTGGGAGATTTTCAGGTAAACCCGTCCAAGAACTTTCTTCCGCTCCTTGTCAGTGTCACGGATCAGGCAGATCTTTCCGACAACCATGCCTTCGTGATGGCCTTTCTGATCGTCGGGGTTGGCTTTCTTCTTTTTGACATGCTGATCGGGCTGTTTCTTTGCATGACCAAGGAAGACAACAACGGGGATTCTCCCATTCGGATCCTGATCCGTGGGATGCTGGCAGCCGTGGCAATGTTCCTTTGTTATTCGTTTTTGAATCTGATCAATACGGCAATCTTTGGCACCGACGTAGATGGAACGGGAGGCTTCCTTGGCTGTTTTCTTCCGGGCGGAAAGATCTATCGACCGTCCCCGGATGATCTGGCGTTCATGAAAAGCATCGACGCGGCCTTTGTGGTGACCGGGCTTCCGAAGCTGATCTTGCAGCTGATCCTGAATCTGGTGCTGGTGTTTACCATCTTTCGTCTCTTTCTGGAGGTGATCGAGCGGTGGATCCTGTTAAACCTTTTATATCTGTCGGCACCGTTGGCGCTGGCGATGGCTCCCTCGTCTTCGACTTCCGGTATCACGAGGAAGTTTGTATCTTCCTATCTTTCACAGGCAACGATCATGCTTTTGAATGTCTGGATTGTGGAGGCAGCGATGATCATGCTTCGAAATCTCGGGAAGGGCAAGGAGACCTACCGGGAGATGACCGGCTGGAACGGGTTTGTGGCAAGCTTTGTCATCATCGGGATGCTGATCGCGGCAACCAAGATCGATCAGTATCTGCATGACATGGGCTTAAATGCCTTCCGAACTGGTCAGGGACTGGCTATGGCCGTGGTTGGATCCATGCATACCGTGACAAGCATGGGGAAAACACTGGTGCGCTCCAGCACCTCACAGGGAATCTATGCGAATGCCATGGGGCTTATGGGCGTGCGAAATCATGCGGGGGAGGCAACCGGTTTTGGACTGATGGAACGGCTCAACGCTTCCGGGCGGCTGGTCAACGCGCAGGGGAACAAGAAGACGGGAATGGAAAAACCGGGGATTTCCTATCCGATGCAGGGAAAGAAGAGCGGTGCTTACGAAAAGGACGCGCTTCTGGAGCACGGAGAAAAGAAGATACAGGAGCCTTTCCTTGGCAAACACGCGGCCAATTACATGGCGACAAACTTTGGAAGCAAGGCCGCCTTTCTTTTACAGGATGACAAGATGCAGGAGGGTACCTGGTATGATCCGAACAAAGAGACGGGGCATGCCACGGTCGGCTTTACCAACAGCAATGGAAACATGATTCTGATGGCCGGGCAGATTGATACGAAAAATACCAAAGGAGCCATTGATCTTGGCGATGGACATTTCCTGCACGCGGATGGAGGGGAGGCCTTTATCGGCGGAGACCTTTCCGATGGTCTGGATGCGGAGAGACCCATTTCTTTACCTGAGTACAACGACCGCCATTTTGGCGCGCTTGGTGCCAATACCATGGAGCAGTTAGGACTTACGCTTCCGGAAGAAGACTACACGGTCAAGGCCGTGGAAGATGGCGGTATTGTGATCGGACATGAGAACATTCCGGATGCGTATCTTTCATACCAGAAGGGGGCATATCAGGAAAGACATCTTTCGTATCAGGATGGAGATGGAAACATACGCCCCACCCTGATCAATGGCAATCCGGTCTATGGTCTTTCTTCCTATGGAGAGGCGGATGCCTTCCCAAGAGAAGGAGAGGAGCTGCATGCGTTTGCCAAGAACTATGCGGAGGATTTGAATCTTCACACGGCAAATCCCGGATGGAGGGCTTCTTTGGAACATGGAAGAGTGTACCTGTCGCAGGATGGGGAGCGAAAGTACGAAGTGACCTCCGTCTGCGAGAGGCCAACAGAAAAGGGAAGGATCATCGAGCATGGTTATCAGAAGGCATATTTGAAAAAGACAAAGGATCGCTGGTGATACGGAAAGGAGAAGATGATGAAAGCAAAGACATGGATCATGCTGCATAAAAACGACGAGGAGATAAAAACCGGTATTCGAATTGTCTGCGTGGTTGGCCTTCTTGCCTACATGGCGGCCACGCTGTTCGTTCCTGTGTTCGCGGATACCAAGGATTTTTCGGTCGGGTACCGGGAATCGGTCAATGAGGTCTTTAAGCTCTTGCAGGGACTCTTTGGGGTCACCGCCTGTCTGGTGATCCTCATCAATCTTTTTTTGATGCTGGTGGCCACTGATGACAAAGGAATCTCCGGTGGCATTCATCGGATCAAGATCGCCATTGTCTGCGTGATCGGCGCGTATCTGGTGCCGCTGATCGTCACCAAGATTGCGCTGTCGGCCAAGGCCAATGGAAGCAGCAACCTGACGGATGTGCCGCTGGGAGATGGCGGCGGATATTAAAAGGAGCGGGGAACGATGGAGGAAGAAAAACAGAGACGGGAACTTCTGACGCCCCCCGTCAATCATCTGTTTGGCCTGTTTTCCGGAAGGCTCTTTGGCCTTCCGGTACGAAATGTGCTGGAGGCGGGGATTTTTACCGGCCTTGTGCTGGCTTTGGTTGGCGCATCTCCGTTGCGGGATACTATGAAGCTGATGGCCGGATGCATGTACGGGATCCCGGTCTTTGTGTTTTCGCTTTTAGGCGTAAAGAATGAGGATCTTGTAGGCTTTGTTCTTGGCTATCTCAAACGAAAAGTGAAGGGGAGCGTGTACTATCTCTCTCCTCCGATAAAAGGGCAGGAAGAGAAAAAAGAAAAACCAAACCTTCCAAAAAGAAAGAAGGTGGATGACTTCTTATGGCGTTTGGCACAAAAGCTGGAAGAGTAAAAGACGCGCAGGACTGGCTTCCGAAGATTCATGTAAAAGGCGGGATGCTTGTCCTTGACCATGGCTATGGAGGAAGGAATTACATCAAGGTGATGGAAGTTGCTTCGATTCCTTTTTTTACACTCCCCAAAGAGCAGCAAAGTCAGATTGCGGACAAGTTCCGCTCGTGGATCGCCACAACCCCGGTGCGCTGGGGGATGTGCGTCTCCTCGGTGGAAACGGATATGCAGGAGCTTCTTCGTCAGGTGCGCCAAAAGCAAAGGGAAGAAACGGATCCTGTCGTAAAAGAAGAGATGGAAGCATACATCCGTTTTGTGAAAGAGGAGGCAAAGGAGAAGACCTTTGACCGGAAATGTTATCTCTATTTTGTCTATGAGAACCGGGAGGATCTGGAGGCGGAAAGTGAGGAGGAAATCGCGGTTCACATGCAGGATCTCTTGGAGATGTATGCCAGAAGCTTCGCCGCCATGGGCATCCAGGTGCAGCTGCACCAGCAGGACGCGAATCTTTTTCTCTATGACATGCTCTACCGCGCCTTTAACAACCAGTCATCCCTGACGCATCCGGTACAGGAGCGCATACAGGTGATGTACCGGGACGCATCGGTGCTTCAGAAGACGGAACAGCCCTGTGTCGATGACCGGAACTATTTTGCGCCAACCTATGTGGATGACACCCATGAAGCCTATATGGCCATGGACGGAACCTATTACATGCAGATGTATCTGATGCCCATCAGCCGCCCGACCCTTTGTCCGGTGGGATGGATGAGCGACTTTCTGGCTCTTCGCACGGCGATGGATGGGAACGGGGAACAGGAGGCAAAGGTCTCCTTTGCGGTGCATGTGGAGCGGTACCCAAGAGCGTTTACCATGAACCGCATGGAGCAGTCCCTTCGGATCACCAATTCTTTGGTAAGACAGGGAGGCGGAGCTGCCGAGGAGAGAAGCGGCCGAGCATCGGCCTTGGCCTATATCCTGGATCGCATGAAAGCCGGGGAAGATCTCTATAAGGTCTATGTGGTACTCTCCCTGTCTGCCAAAACCATCGGGGAGCTAAAAAAGAGGAAGGCAGAGGTGAAGAGCACGCTAAAGAGTATGGCGGATCTGCGTCTTGGCATCTGCGCCAACCATCAAAGAGAAGGCTTTTTCATGTCCCTTCCTATCGGGTATCTGGATCCGTCGATCTGCGCCTTATCGGAAAACACCTTTCTGACCAGTGGACTTTCCTCCTGCTTTTGTTTTACGGAGGCATCCATGCAGGATCCCTGCGGGGCGTTTCTCGGGGTGGATACCGGAAACAAGCTGGTCTGTTTCGATCCGTTTGCCTCTGAGATGCGAAACAACGCCAATGGTTTTGTGGAAGGAACATCCGGTGCCGGAAAGACTTTTGCCATGAATGTCCTGTTGCGGCATCTTCGTCTGATGGGGATCCGGATCCGCATGATTCTTCCCATCAAGGGAAGGGAAGACTACCTTCGGGCAACCAAGACCGTAAACGGGGAATATGTTTCCCTGATGCCCGGCTCTTCCGCCTGTATCAATCTCTTTGAAATCCGCCCTCAGGATGAGGTGGATGAATCCGAGTTGTATGGCGACTACCAAAGGGAGAGTCTGTTGGCAAAAAAATGTAAGGAAATCCGCAACTGGATGATCTTAAGATCCAGAAACACGATCCGCGAATTTGAAAAGGATCGCCTTGACGCGGTGATCTACGAGATGTACGCGGATGCCGGGATCGATGATACCAATGCATCCATCGAACGGTTTCTATCTGAGGGCAAGGCCTTCCCGACCTTTTCCGATTTTGATGCCTGCCTCGCAAGAGATCCCAGGCTGGAAGAGGTGCGATCTTCCATCCAGATGTTTGTGAAGGGGCGGTGCAAAAACTTAAACGGACAGACCAATGTGGATCTGGAAAACAAGTGGGTGGTCTTTGACGTGGACAAAAGGATCTGCGGAGATGTGCTTCCGGAGTATTACTCTATCGCCATGTCCCTTTGTTCGGCGGACGCCCACCGTTCGCATCTTGAGAAAGTGATTCTTTTTTACGATGAGGTGCAGGAGGTCATCAAAGTAAAGGAGATTGCAGAGACGGTGGATGAGCAGTACGCAACCCTTCGAGGCTATGGCTCCGGGGTGTGGTGCGCGACGCAGGAAGTCACCAAGCTGATGACTGAAAGTGCTTTAGGGAAGATGTCCAAGACCATTATGGCAAACTCCGCTACCAAGTTCTTGATGCGGGCGGAGACCAACGAGGACATCCGGGAAATCTGCAAGATGACCACGCTCTCTGATTATGAAAAAAGCATCCTTGCGGGAGCGCCGAAGGGCTGGGGCGTGTTGATCTCCGGCACCTTTCATTGCGCTCTTCACATTGAAGCTTCGAAAAAGGAGATGGAGGCCTTCAACACGGATGCAAGAAAGGAAGAGGAGCGTTTGCGTCAAAAGGAGCGTTTGGGAGAAAGGAGGCCGTGATGCGGCGATTTGAGAGTGTGTACAAGAACCGGATTTTTTCCCTGATGAATAAATTTGAGCTTCTGACGGTGGATCAGCTTTTGTGGATGCTCAATGTCCAGAACGAAAGAGAAGATATGGCGGCAAGGCAGAACCTCTCGCAGCTGATCCACGCAGGGATTCTTGGAATCTCGGAGGACGGGAAGGTGATCAAGCTCACCCAGATCCATAAGGTGAGCGCGGCGGTGCTGGACTGCATCTGGGTGATGATCGATCATGAGACGGCAAACGGGATCTCTCAGGAGGACTTTGAAAACGAGACGGTGAGTTTTGCCGGCCGTTTTGCCAAGCCGCTTCGTCTGGTGTACACCAACGCCAATACGCACACGGTGTACTATGTGGCGACGGTTCGATGCAAGGAGAAAGCCTCGGAGATTCTGGTCTTTAATGAATACATGCGGCGCATCCTTGCGTTCAACAGCGATGGAAATGCCCCGAAGGTAAAAGTCATCATTCTTACCTGGGATGTGGAGACGGCCAAGCATATCCCGGCGACACCGGATTATGATGCCGTGATTCTTGTCCTGACAAGAGGCTTTGGAAGGGAGACGGACATCAGCGCCCCGCCGTACATTCAGGTCTATCAGAAGCGATGCGCAGGTGATGGAAAATGACAGGCGCAGCATGGATGACCGAACTGACGCGCCTGAAGGAAAGCTTGATGGATGAAAACCTACCGCCAAGGGAGCGATGCGTGCTGCAACAGAGGGTGGTGGAGATCTTGGAAGCACAGGTGGTAAAAGAACGGCATGCGTGGGAAGGTAATCCTTTCGAGGTTTCAATGCCGCCTTTGCCTGCACCTGCCGAGTGGATGCAGGTGGAGAGATTTGGGGATGCACTCATCTGTACCATCCCCCGGCTTCTTCCAAGAAAGCACAGTCAGCACGCGAAGATCCGATCGTTTTATCATGCCATGTACGAGGCATCTCTTGCGAAGACTTTGGAAGCCGAGACCTTTCCATCCCGGCAGGTGGTGATCTGGTACGTGCACTGCTATCGGAAGTTTTCTTCGCATACCATCCTTGATCATGACAACATCGAGACCAAGGTGATGACCGACCTGTTGGTCAAATACCTGCACACCGATGACTCGCCTGTGTTTTGTGAAACCCACGTAAGCTCTGTCCCCTGCGGAAGGGATATGACCAAAATTCTTCTGCTTCCCGCCGACTGCTTTTCCAAATGGTACGAACGAAAGGAGGAACTGATGCGGATATGGAACGAGGACCAAAGCTCTACCGCCCGGGAAGTCCTTCCAGACGAATTATGAATCTTGTTCTGTATTGCGGAGCGCTTCCCTACAAATCCCTGCATCTGTTTGCCGACCGGTATCGGAAGTATCAAAATGCCGCGGGGAACCTTGTGCGGCGCGGCTTTCTGGAAGACGTGCGGATCCGCCTGCCAGATCGAAAAACGATGCGGGTGTTGATTCCTACCGAAAAAGCCATCTACACCGGGGACTATGGAAAGGAATTCTTTTCTCATCAGGAGATGTTCGCAAAGAAAGGACGTGGGAGTCTGCGGGGCTTATCGGACATATCGCCCGGAGAAGTAAACAAATACAACCGTGTGATGCGGATTCTTACAACCGCAGAGACGGCCGCGTTTTTTCTTGCGATGTATGATACCTCGGATGCAGTTTTTCCGGGTGATGCGCTCTATGAAATCCTGCCGGGCTTAAAGCCTTCCTTCTGGCCGTCTGAAGAGGAAAAAGAGGGGATCCTTGCCGGGGGAATTTTAGAGGAAGATGCCTTTGTGTACTACATGGCCGGAGAACTAAAGCTTGGCATGGATCCCTTGACGGCAAGAGCCTGCGCGTCAAGGACACAGGCGTATCTGGTGCATGCGCGCAACGTTTACAGCCTTCAGAACATGGCGTGGACGAAGCAGCAACTGGTCAATGACGCAAGGGAAGTGGACACAAGGGTGCGCATCCGGCATGTGGTGAGCCGCCTGAACGAAAGGGGAGATCCGATCGCAGATGATACGGTGATCCTTCTTGTGGGCGAAAAAACGTTGTTTTCTTCCCTTCTTTTTGGGGGAACGAAAAAGCGGGGCGCCTTTCATGCATTTTCTTTGGAAGATGCGTATCTGTACGATCGCGCCGCGTGGGTACTTCCACTTTCAAGGTTTGGGGCAGAAGTCTTGAATGTGCTTCTTACCAAAGGGGCACTCATTCATCTCAAAACCCTCTTTGGCATAAGAATTCAACAGGCAAGTGGTAATGTCACCTGCGATTATGTGGAAGAGGGCTGTTTTGTCTTATCGTTTTTGATCCCGGATCTTACGCGTCTGCGTCTCTTTGTCCGGGCGGCGGCCTATTATACAGACCATGACTTTTTGATCCGCTGTTACAACGAATACCAGCCGATGCTGGAGGAGTTTCTTCAAAGGGAGGGCTATTCTAATGTCCGCATACAAAGTTATTCCCTTTGCGAGGTAAAGGTGGCCTTACACCGTGCATGGGAGGAACGCGATGATCAAGACACTGCTTTTTTTATTTCAGAGCCATAAGAGAGGATTGAAGTTCTGTGTCATCTTGGGGATTCTTGTTTCCTTTTATCTGACAGGGACGCTGACATCCTTTGGCAATCTGGAACACTTCGGAAGGGAACCATCTTTACTTGAGAAAATCGGCGGTGCCTTTTCTCATCCTTTTTTGTTTTTGCTTATTTTTGCCGGCTATCTGTTTGTCTGCGTCACGGTGTTTAAGTCCCTGTACGGGGAAGATCCAAGGGATGGGCGGATCCTTACGGATACCGGGGAGCATGGTTCTTCCAGAGAGATGACAAAGGAGGAGGCGGATGCGTTTTTTTTAAAGAAAAACATCCATGATCCAGCATGCCGCTCCGATATCGTAGGCTGGGCGAACCGCCCCCTGGGTCAGGTGTATCTTTTGGATGAAGAAAAGCATCACTTAAACGGACACACCATGGTCTGTGCCAAGTCCGGTGCCGGTAAATCCACGTCCTATGTCTTTCCAAAACTTGCCCAGATCATGAAGCGGGGGGAGTCCTTTGTGGTGACGGATACCTCCGGGGAGACGCCGGAGCAGTTCGCGAAGATGGCAGAGGAGGAAGGTTATGAGACAAGAATCATCAACTTCCTTGATCCCGAGCACTCCGATGGAATCAATCCGCTCACCATGTTTGATTATGGCGGGGATCCGGTGCTGATCGCCCAGTCACTGGCGGCGCTGATTTCCGCCAACTGTGCGGATGACTCCGTCAATTACTTTTCCCAGTACACCCAGTCCTTTCTTTCCTTTCTTCTTGTCTATGTGGCGCAGCCGTGGGCAGATCCAAAAGACGGGGGCTGCGGCAACGATGCCAACAACCGGAATCTTCCCGCCCTTTTTGATCTGGCCTTGGAGCCGGTGGATTCCCTTCGAAAAAAACTGGAGGCGATGGATGTCTCCAACCCAGCCAGAATTGCGGCGGCCTCGTGGGCAGGTACCGATCAAAAGCATCAGGAACAGCCCAAACAGACGGTGCAGTCGTGGATGGCACCCTTGATGGCACCATCCATCAAGGCGATGCTAAGCCACAACGACACCGATCTTCGTGCCCCCGGGCTTCGCAAGTGCGCCTACTTTGTCTGTGTGCCCTCGGGTCAGCAGGGCGCGGCCTGCAACTGGATCGCCGCCCTGATCTATGGTGCCATGATTGAGTGTTTGCAGGATCTGGCGTATCAGCAGGTGGGGCAGGCGCTGCCTGTTACGGTCAATCTGATCTTTGATGAGTTTCCAAACATCTTCAAGATTCCGGGTTGGGGCGGAACCCTCAACAATATCCGGAAAAACCACATCCATGCGACCATGATTTTTCAGGGCATTCAGGATCTGGAGCGGGCGTATCCAAGAGCGGAGAAATCCCTCATCAATGCCTGTGATCTCATGGTCTTCTTGGGAACCAACGATCGCATGACGGCGGAGTATTTTGAAAAGCGCTCCGGGGAAGCCACGGCAGAAACGTCCCGAAGAGGGTACACAGCCTATGGCCTTGTGAAGTCGCCGGAAGGCGCCATTTCCACGACGGGCACCTATACCTACACGGCGGATATGCTGATGAAGCTAAATGAGCATCAGACCCACGATGCCATCATCTATGTCTCCCAGCAGAACGCTATCCGGCTTCCTACGGTGTACTACAAGGATCTTCCCATGGCAGAAAAGATCGTGATCTGTCCGCCCAAGGATCACGTGCCTATGTGGAAAAAACGAAGGGGCACCATCCAGCTTCCAAAAGAAAAAGAGGAGACAGAAAAGAAGGAGAAACCAAAGCCACAAGCGTCGCCGTTTGAAAAACATCGAAGCGGCCTTGGTGGATTTTAGGATAAAACTTCATATATAAATACATATGATTTTGAAATGGCAAAGGAGGACGACCATGGACGAACGTGAAGCAACCATGCTTTTGGAAAAAGAGACCAAAGAACTGACGGGCTTTTCCGTCTCCGGCGATGAGGTGGATTTATCCCAGATGGAAGATGCGGATGGGGAGATGGATGTCGTAGAGGAGATCTCATCGACCACCTTTACCAAGGCGGAAAAAGAAAAGATGAAGATGGAAGTGGACAGGGAACTGGAGGAGTCCTTTCGGGACGATGGCACACAGGTACTTCCTGCGTCTGCCGCGGAAGAAAGACGGAATTATACGGCGGGGGCATCCTACCGGATCCGACCCATTGGAAAAGCACTGGAATTTGAATCGGCAACACAAAAATGGCAGAGAAAGCGAAACGAGTTTGATTTTGCCGCGAGGTCCTTTTACAAGGGCGAGGGACAGATCCTGAAGGGAACCGTTGCCGCTGTTTCTACCATGCGAGTGGGACATAAAGATGCATCGACCGGAAAGATGCAGGCAAGAAACGAACTGATGCTGGTGATCTATGACGGACCCATAGCGGTGTATATCCCGGTGACAAGATTTACAAGGCTCCGGGTGCAGACAGAATCGTCCGCCGAACGGCGCACCAGTCTTGCAAACATTGCCAATGAAAGATTGGGATCTGAAGTGGAGTTTATGGTCCGGCAGTTTGATGAAAAACACCGGCGGGCGCTCGGTACAAGGCTGGAAGTGCTGGATCGTACCTGCGAGCGCTATTACAAGACCAAGGGAAAGAAGGGATATCTGGTAAACGACGGAGACATCCTGGAAGCGAGAGTGATCTATGTATCCTCCAACTATGTGGGTATCGAAGCCTTTGGTGTTGAGAGCGCCATTCCTGTTCAGGAAGTGACATGGACGAGAACCGATGATCTATTCTCCTACTTCCGGGAAACTTATGGGACAAATATGGTCGGAAAAACGATTCCTGTCAAAGTTTTGGAGGTGAACCGGAAGGATCCATCCAAGACCATCTTTTCCATCAAGCGGGGGGCACCGGATGAACGAAGTCTGTATCGAAGTCATCTGGAGAACCACCGGCCGACCCTGATGGGAACCATCATGAATGTCAACAAGACGGGAATCTATGCCAAAATTGACAACATGCCTTTTGACATCCGCGTATCCAACAATTACAACCGGCAGGAGATACCTGTGGTGGGACAAAAAGTGGTCATCAGTCTTCATAGGTTCAACGTCGATCAGGATGAATACGGAGATCCCAAGTACAATCTGGATGGATATATCGTGCGGAATCTCGGATAAGGAGTGCGTATGGGGAAACGTCTGGCGCTGCTTGGACTTGCGGCATCTTTGATCCTTTCGGGCTGTGGGAAGCGTGTGCTTTTTCTCGGAAAAGAGGAGAAGATTACCAGAAGCTCGGTGGTAAAAGCAGAAACTATGCTCTCGGATCAGTTCTATGTCAAAGACGGCACGTCCTTTTATCCGATGCATCCCTTTGGGGAAGAGAGGGCACAGGCCGTTCCCCATCCCGAATCCGACAACATCCTTCTATCTTTGCGTCAGGTGGATAGCATCCCGACACTCTACAAACAGGAGTCCATCTGCATCAAAAGCGGACGAGCGGATATCTATGCCGGGGTGCAGGTGGAGCGGTATAAGCCCATCGGATGGACGCTTGGCATCCGAAATCTTTCCTACGATCCAGTAGGGAAGTACTATGCCGCAAACAAAGCGTCCACCAAGAACGGTTCCTCCATCCAGAAGGTGACGGATCGGTGCATCGAGGGCAACCATTTCTTCTTGAAATCGGTAAATCAGCAGGTTATCCATCTTACAAAGGCAGGTACCGTTTCCGGCCTTTCCAAAGACCAAAAAGCGGAATGTGAAGTCTATGTGGGATCGGAGTATGCAAAACTGGAGATGGTGAGTGACAGTTTTTTGATGGAGTCCTCGGAGTCTTTTTTTCTGATGCCAAAGGAACTGACAACCCTTGGATATATGGAATACAGCTTCCCGGAAGAGGCAAGATCGGGTTATTACCTTGTCGGGGACGCCGGGTATGTTCGCTATCTGGATAAAGAAAAAGCAGATGCCAAGCCGGGCGTGGATCTGACGATTCCAAACACGTTTGAAGGCTGTGTTCATGCCATCGATGACGCACTGGAGAAGGAGGAATACACCAAGGAGTTCTGGATTCGGGAGGGCGTGTCAAAGAGTATCTTTCTGATGTCCTCTAAGGAAGGGATGGTACAGGTGGATGCCGCGTATCTCAAAGACCCGGATGGGGAAAGGTTCGAGCTGGATGCGAACGGAAGAGTGATGATCGATCATCCAAAGGCGGGGCGCTATACCGTCTGTTTGTATGGCTTCAACTGCATGGACGCTGAGATCAACCATGAGGATTATGCGGAAGAAATCCTGCCTGCGACCCCGACACCGGTTCCTACTTTGGCGCCAACGCCGACGCCAACCCCGACACCTACGCCGACACCGACGAAGGCGCCGGAAAAAAAGTCGGAAGATCCCATCCGGGCTGTGACGATCACACCGGAACCTACGAAGGATGTCACCGGCGGCGGAACGATCTGGCAGCTTCCTTCAGATGGAGGGGATATCTATGAAATCTATGAAGAAAATGCTCATGTACCTCTCACCGAAGGAGAGATCGGGGAGGCGAGGCCGGGCTAAATGGTTGTATCTGTTTCTTTGCATCTTTCTTGCCGGCTGCAAGGATCCGGTGTACATCTCCAAGGTTCCATCCGGCCATGTGGCCACAAGCGGCATCCATGGTGCAACCTTTGGAATCCCGGAAGGGTATGAGAACTTTCCTTTGGTGGAAGATGCGGAGGCACTGATAAATCCTTCCGGGAGTTATCACTTAAAAAACGAAACGGAAGAGGTGTATGTCTCAAAAACGGGGGGCATCTACGCAGAAGTTTTCCTTTCGGATGGGGGAGAGGATTTGACCCAGGAACTGGAGAAACAGGGACACCTTCGAATTGAGGAGGAAAAGAAACTTGCGTCTTCGTATCAAACACACAGAAAGATGACAAAGACCATCTATTCCTGCAAGGTACAGGCGTTGTTTAATCACATCTATTACGCGGATTATAAAGGATATCTGGCAGTGATTGAAAAAGAAAGACAGACCGTGGCGTTTCTTGCCGCAAACCCGGAAAGCTATCGGGAAGAGGATCTGGCCTTGGCAAAGACCCTGCACTACTTTGCCTATGAACCAAAGGTAAATCAGGGAAAGATAGGAAAGACCAAAACTTACAAAAAGGAACAAGGTGTTCTTGGAGAGACGGTAAAGGCAGAGGTGTTGTACAAAGGAGCAAAGACGGAAGTGGTACCTTTTGGTCTTACGCTGGATCGTATAGAGACAGCAAATATCACCAAAGACCTTTGTAAAGAGACACCCATCCGGAAACTTCCGGCGCTGCCGAAGGGATATCACTATGAAATCGCTGAGTTTTCCGTGGATTCGAATGGATACGATACTGAAGCGGAATTTCCCTTCATGCGCATCCGAATGGGGACAAGAGACAAAAAAGAAGCAAAGCGGTATGCGGCAACGTATCTGCTGACCGCCCCGAAAGGGAAACTTCGGGTGTTGTTTGTAAGAAAGAAGGGGCAGGCGGTGAACTTTCTGGTTGGAAGAAACGGCGCGCTGATTACGGCCGGGAAAGGGGGAGGTACATGACAGAGCAGACGCTGCAACTGGTATTGGAATCTCTGGCAAGGCTGGTGGTTCCAAAGCCCGAGCATTTCGTGGTTCGTATGGTGGACAAGACTCTTCATACCGGGAATGGCTGCTACATTCCACAGACCGGAAGGAATCTAGCAATCATCGAGGTGTACAATCTCACCCGAACCGGCAGGGAAATCCTGACCACGGCTATTCATGATCTGGCACATCATCTGTGTTTTTGTGAGAAGGCAACCGAGAAACACACCAAGCATTTTTATCGGCGCATGCATGAACTTCTGGAGGCGGCATCCGCCATGGGCTATGTGGATTACGATACGGTGTCCTTTCTTGCGGAATGTCGGAAGATGGAACAAATCTGCGGAAGGATCCGCACATCCTTCGGAGTGGATGCCATGGTCAACGCCCATGTCAAAACCATCGTGGTCGATAATCACCGGTGCATGGAGAAGACCAAGGAAGTTTTGCTTTTGAGGAAGTTTATCTATAATCCCATCGAATGGCTCTGGGAAAAGAACGCGGAAGAAATGGAGGCGCTGAATGAAAAGAAGGAGCTGGAACAGCTTTCTTCCGGGATGTATGTGGCGGTGTATCCATTTATCAGTCTGCATCATGATCCCGTCATCACCATCACGGTGGAAGGTGCTACCTATCGGGTAAAGGAAAAACTTCGGGAGAGAGGATACCGGTACTGCGGCGCGTGGAAACGACTCCTTCGAGCCGGAGGCATGGAGGAGGAAGAAAAATATCTGGCGCGCTTGGGGCTTCACGGAAAAGAACTGGAAAGGGGGAAAGCGGATGATAACGATGGATGAACAGTGGACGGTGATCGGAAAGGATTTGGAGAACCCGGAGGATCCGAAGCGAAAACTAGTGAAGGTTTTGCTGGCGCAGACGACGCTGGATGGGAAGACGGTCAAACATCCGGTTTGTATGTTCAAGGACATTTATGAGGGAATCCGCAATGAGATCTACGATCTGGTTTTTACGATTCATCTAAATGGGAAGATGGATTTCAAAGTGTTCTACGGGGACAGGGAGATCGCCTATAACCCGAGATCCTTCGCGATGCTCTTGGAAACCTACCGGACGAAAAAGGACGAGAGGAACACGGGGATAGATGACAACGATCAAAAAGAGAATCCAAAGGGAGAGATGAATGGATCTGTTTGAGAATCTGGATAGGATCTTTATTTCAAAGGGAGAAGGAAGTTTTGAAGAGTGGCCACTGCTCCTTGCCTGTCTGACGTTCTATCTGGCCTTGCGGTTGTTGATGAAAGCATATGAGAAACAGCTGGATCTGGCAGAGCAAAGGACGGGAGTTTGGATCAAGAAGGAAAACCACCGCTTGAAACGGCGGGCAGCTAGAGAAATTCGAAGAGCGATACTACGGATGCAGGAAAGAAAGGAGAAACGGGACGATGAGAGAAAGCATCAAACAGAAAATCATGAGGGGATTTGCGGCCATAGCTGAGATTGTTGCGTGGGTTCCGCTCTTTGCGGCAAACGTCTACGCGGATGGAATCAAAGCCGCGGGAAAGGTATCGGAGAGCGGACTGGGAAAACTTGCCGGGATTGCGAACAAGGCGTTTGTGATCCTTACGGTCGTTGTGCTCCTTGCCCTTGCGGCTTCCTATCTTTGGTTTAAGTTTGGAAGCCGGAAAAAATGGAGAAGCAAGTGAAGTATAAGAAAATAGAAGAAGAATTGGAACGTCCACGACGGGAAGAAACCCATCGTGGACGTTTTTTAAAAGAGTTTTGTAGTTTAGTGAATCCATTCAAGGTCTGCATCCTGATCTGCACCATGATAGTAATGATGTTCGCCTTCGATCTTCTTGCCACATTTCGAGCATACTTGCCAATATCCAAACTCATCTTCATAGCCTGTGGAGATAGCAGTAGATTCTGTGCATTGACAATACTGATCTTCCTTTTTCATATTCATAATGCTCCTTTTACATTCAGAATGTATTTTAGAATGTATTTTAGATATGAAAAAGCCGACCGTGGGTGCGATCGGCTTTGGAATAACTATAGATCTACTACTGGAGCAAGGAGAGGACACCCTGTCCAGTCTGGTTGGCCTGTGCGAGCATGGACTGCGCAGCCTGAGAGAGGATATTATTCTTTGTGTACGCGGCCATCTCTTTTGCCATATCCGTATCCCGAATCCGGGATTCTGCGGCGATGGTATTCTCAGAAGTAACCTGTAGATTGTTGATTGTGTGCTCCAGACGGTTTTGCTTGGCACCAAGTTCTGCACGATAGCTGGATACATGATCGATGGCTGATTGGATATTTTGAATAACGCGGTTTGCGTTGGACTCAACATCATCAAACAAGGTATCGGAAGATGTGATCTGGATATACTCTTTGCCGTCGGACATTATACTAGCGTTTGAACCTTTACATTTTTGGACTCCATCAAGAGCATCATAAGCGTCATATAAAGCCATCAGGATTTTGGGATTTGAGAAGATAGATCCACCACCTGCTAGCGAAACGGTTCCGCTAGTACTTACGCTAATGTAAGTATTATATTTTTTCCCAGCTCTACTGATTGCCAGTTTTAATGCATTTTCAAGAGATTTTCCGGCTTCAATATTATTGGTTTTTTGTTGAGTAAATAATTTTACGAGTTCATTTTTCGATGCATCGCCAGGCTTAAGCAGAATCTTACCAGATCCGATACAATCAATGTCTTCTTGGCTTATTGTGTCTAATGATTTAAAAATACCTTTTAGCGTCATATCCTGACCTTTAAGATCAAGAACTTCTCCCTTTGTCGGTCCGATCTGCATGGTCATGTTCAGTTTATTGGAATTATTTTCGTCGCCAACATCTTTATTGGAATCGGCGGCCAAGGGTTTGATGCCGTTGTAGTTTGTATTATTTGCGATACGGTCGATCTCGTCTCCGAGCTCATTCATTTCTTTCTGGATGGAAGCACGTGCGGTACTGTTATAGGTGCCGTTTGCGGCTTGCGTAGCCAATGTAGTCATACGCTGAAGCATACTATGGGTTTCTGTAAGCGCGCCTTCCTCTGTCTGGATCAGACCGATGGCGTCATTGGCGTTGGCGGTAGCCTGCTCTAACCCATTGATTTTTGATCGCATTGCCTCAGAGATCGCAAGCCCCGCGGCATCATCGGCCGCGCGGTTGATACGATAACCGGCAGAAAGTTTTTCGAGGTTCTTGGAAAGGTAAGAACGATTGGAGATCAGGTTTCGATATGCATTTGTTGCGGGAATATTATGTTGTATGATCATAATGCTTTTCTCCTCTGAATTCTTCTTTTCAGAACATCCATGTCCTAATGAGGTTTTTCGGTGCCAATTTTGGCATCTTTCGACAACGCAGATTGCTGTAATTTCGAATAGCTGTATACCTATTTATCGTCAGATCGCCACCATTTAAATAGTACATGACGTGAAATGACAATTCCCCGACTTTCAGAGGTCGGGGAATTGTCATTTCAGGAATTATGCTTTTTCAATAACCATATCGGACAACGCATACGGCAATAGTTCTTCCGGATTTGAGGACGGTTGGATCCATGCGTCGATCTGATCCTTTGGCAGGATGAGTGGCATCCGGTCGTGAATGTGGGATAGTTCTGCGGTTGGTTCCTTGGTGAGAACGACAAAGACCGGGTATCCATCCTCGATGCGATACAGACCGCAGAGCCATGTGATGGAAGCACCGGAGGGCTGTATGGCATACTTGCTTCCGGTCATGGTTCTGCCACTTGGATTTTTAAAATGTTCCCACTCGTAGTAAAACGAAGCCGGGATGATGCATCGATGGGATGTCCATGCGTCGCGGAACGTTGGTTTCTCCTTTGCGGTTTCCATCCGGGCATTAAACAGGGTTCGTCTCTGATCTCTGGCAAGAAAACCCCACTGCATAGGAAAGACGCTTCGCTGGCCACTTGCATTTGGTGCGATGACGGGAACGATATCCGTAGGACGCACTTCGCCGTTCGTAAGGATCGGGCGGCCATGCGTGGTGAGAAAACGTCTGGCAAGCGAACCTCGCGTTCCGGCTTCCAGAATATTTTTCAGTTCCGGGATAGAGTCATCCAGGTAGAATCGGGTACACATCTTACTTCTCCTTTTCGGGAATCGTTAAGAACAGTATACCGAACAACTGTTCTGCAATCAAGGTAATAAAAAAGGGCATCGCCAAGATGTATGACATCGAGGCGCGTGCCCTTTTTTTGTAGCTAAAAGATGGAGCCTGTATTGAACAGGACTCTTTGAACAAATTGTCAGACACATTGACAAAAAAACATGGGTCGATGTAAAATATTAGACAAAAAGCAAAAAATAGAACATTTGAGTTTTTAAAATAGGTGAAAGCACATGAGCAATGAGTATATTATTTCTGATGAGAAGAAAGAAAAACTGATCGGTATTCTCACAGAAGAACTTCCTGCTCTTCGCGCTAAATTGGCAATCACGCAGGAAGAACTGTGCGAAATTATTGGTATCAGTCTTCAAACATACAGTTCAATTGAAACTCAAAAGCGGAAAATGTCCTGGAATGTTTTTTTGTCTCTAATTATGTTTTTTACAAATAATGATAAGACAGTCCCCGTAATAGACTCTATCGGTGCGTTTCCAGAGGAATTGAAAGAATCACTAAATATAAGCAATCGATAAGATTGAGTAACAGGAACGCAGTGATACCTGATATTTTATTGAGATCAAAATCCTTTACTGGGATTTTAAATTAAAGCCTAATGAAAATGGAAGGAGTTAACGAACATGGCAATGATTCAGTGTCCGAATTGTGGTGATACTATCTCTGATAAGGCAAAAACATGTGTTCATTGTGGCTATGAACTTCAGCCGGCAGAAAAAAGGCATTGTTCCGAGTGTGGTCAGGAATTAGAGGACAATGCAACTGTATGCCCTAAGTGCGGATGTCCTGTCGAAAAGGAAATTGATGAGGCATCAAAACCTCAAACTGCACCTCAACAGGTTGAGGTTACTGGCGTAAAGATGAATAAAAACACAAAGAAGATAGTTGCAATTGTTGCGGCAGTAGTAGTGGTGGCGATTGCTGCGATTTTTGGTGTTCAGCATGTTCAAAAGCAAAATGCAGCAAAGGAAGCAGCCCGGATAAGTCAGGAATATGGTGAAAATCTGGAACTGGTCACACACACAATGCTTTCTGGTGCTACCGATGCTGAAACCTGTGGTAATCTCATAAAAAAGGTATGGTACAACGCCATATATGAGGAACGCGATATAGAAACCGATAAATATACCCGCTCAAATGGGTATTCTTTCGATGACTTCAATACTGCATTAGCTAATCTGTTTACTAATAAAAAGTTTAAATCTGAAATAAGTGGAATCGAGGATAACCAAACCACGGTACAAGGTTTGATGAAGGATATGAAAAATCCACCGGATGAATATAAAGACGCTTATGATGCGCTGTCAAAACTCTATGACGCATATACTAAGTTGACCAATTTGGCTATAAATCCTACGGGAAGTTTGCAGACATTTTCAAATAATTTTAATGATGCTGACACAGAGGTTTCCAACTGCTATAGCGCTATGAAATTATATATTGAGAACTGATGCATTTGTAGGAGGAAAGTAATATGGCCTTGATGATATGTCCTGATTGCGGCAATCAGGTAAGTGATAAGGCTGAACGTTGCCCTGTTTGTGGTTGCCCGAAGAGTGCAATAATTGCGTTTAAGGAAGAAGAAAAAGCAAGGTTAGATGAATCGATTCGGAAACAAAAGAAAGATAGACGAAATCGTATTCTGAAAATTATTGTGCCAATCGCTCTGTGCTTGCTAATAATCGGAATAGTTATATTTGCTCGAAGCGGACCTGACACGAGTGGGTTATATCGAAAACTGGCATGGGGAACATCTATAGAGGATTTCAAACAGAAAGTTCCAGATGGGTATGAGAGCGAAAAAGAGAATTCTGACGGAGAAACTTCTTACCTTAATAATGAAGATGAATTCTTAGGTCTTGAAGGTGTATCTGTACTTGTTGATTATTCATTTAAGGACAACAAATTAGTCAGCGTTTTATGCACAGCAATGCCTGAAGATGATAGTGGTTTATCAGATACTGATACCGTAAAGCTCATTCGAAATCAATTAAATGAACTTTATGGAAATTATAAAAAAGACGGCACAAGTGCATATATTTGGAGAACAGAGCAAAGTGAGATTTCGCTCTGGGCTTATAAGTCAATTATATTTGTAACGTTTAAAGATCAGGCTAACACCGATTAAACATCAAAAGGGCAGGCTATTCAATAGATGTTATCTATCAGAAATAGTTTGCTCTTTCTTCTGAGTGTTCTGAATGTGATTATGAATTGTTTGGTCATACTTTCAAACCCTATGAGATTTTCGGTTGAACCGATGACATCAATGGCATCTTCTCAAGGCATGTTGAGACCGTAGTTTTGCTAACACATAATTGAGAAAACAGGCTGAAAATGCCTTGAAATCAAAGGATTCCCGTTACTTGGGTACTTGTTGTCCAAGGAGACGGGCAATCCTTTTTCTCATTTTATAGGAAAGTCCTCCATTGTAATGGCAGATTTGTATACAAAAATCAAAATAACCCGCCGACAGGCGGGTACACGAAGTAAGACGGTGTATGGTTAGAAGATATAAAAACCTTCTTCTCCGACATCGTCAAAGTCCTCATCATTCAGGAAGAAATCCATGTCGAGCAGATCACCGTCACTCATATGACGCATATCATCATTTGTCATTCCTTCCGGCGGATTTAGGATATATTTTTTTCTGAGTTCCTCTATCAGTTCTTTTTCATCCATTTGGCTGTTGCATTACGGACATTTCAAAGGATCGTATCCAAAGGAGAGAAGAATTGATTCACGCCATCGAGTGAAGAACGTAAATATACGGCGCTGTTCCGAGGTGCGCTGTCTGCGCAGATTTTTATCGATATCGCGGTGGCGGGAATAAATGCCGTAGTAGCGGATCATTTTAAAATGCTTTTCTGGAATATGCTGCATGAGTAGCCCGATGAATTCAATGGCAGGAAGGGTCCGCTCGATGTATTTGTTGTATTCATGACGATTGTAATGAAATGTGACAGTATCCGCGTCTTTGTTGTAACGATCGATACGTTTGGTTGCAATAACAGAACGACCGAGGTATCCTCCGATGTACTGAGTAACTGTACGAGGATCGGCAAGACTTGGTTTTGCATAGAAATAGAAACCATTTTCGTGCATACGATACATTTGCGATTTGATGTTTATAAAAGAGGAACCTATATGGGATTCGAGTTCATTTAACAGAGCTGTGCGAAATGATTCGCACAGGAGTTTATAATTAAAGTGGTTGGTGAATATTACGCCATTCGCCGTCGTCAGAGTGGCCAATTTCTGAAATCAAACAATGAATATGCGGATTCCATTCCAGGGGCGGCCAAAAGTATGAAGCACACAGATAAAACCGAGAGTGAAGTTTTTCGATTTATTTTCTTTTGGAAACATGCGAAGAACGACGGACTGAACAGCGGTAAACAGGCAATCCAAGAGAGAACGGTCGTCTTTGAAAAGATGGCGAAGATCTTCCGGAATTGTAAAACGCAATGTCGATGCCGAACGGCGACCAACTGATTCGTCATGGTATTTGCACGTTTTTGAGCGTAGTGAGTTCCACAAGTAGGGCCAAAACGAGAATGCAGCGAAATGGAACGAATTTCAGATGACCGCATTTTGAACATGCATACATGGCGCCACCGTAAGACGGGTCGTCACAGTTAATCATTTTAGTAATATTTTCTATCTCCGTAGCACGGGGATGAAGAGTATACAATATTTTCTCATAGTGATCTGCAAAAATCTGTTGGAGAGTATTCATAGAATCATTATGAGGCAACAAACGGCAAAAGAAAACCCCTTACCCCTCAAGATTGAGGGGCAGGGGAGGTGAAATGCCGAAGGCACTTTTTTATCTAGCTGATCAACTGTACACAGAAGCGTGTGTAGTAGGTGGTTCCAAGGTAGTTATCTTTTCGGTAGAAGAAGGCGTAGCCACACTTCGTTGCGCCCGCATCGGTCATGGTGTCGTTGTGATCCGGGGAAGCCTTAAAATCATCAAAGGCTCGTTGGCTGTCCGCAACGCCACACCAGATATTTTCATTTGCGGAAGCAAGCGAGTACCATTGGCTGCCATTGGGTCTGGTGTGCGACATCTGCACGGCGATCTCACGCGCGCGGATCGTTGCCGCGGCATCCAGCTGTGGATCTCTGGTAAGACTGTTCAGCCCGAGTTGGTTTCGGTACGCGTTCACCAGTTGTTCCTGCTGGTCGGCACCGTCCTGCTGGTAATGACCAAGGACGGATGTGTTTCCGTTTGTGGTTTCCACGGAATAGGTCTGATCACCTGTATCCGCAGAAGGGGAAGGGGAGAGCGTTCCGCCCTCTTCAAATTCCACTTTGGGAACACGGTCGGCATAGTTGTCATCGCCGGATGATTTTGTTCCATACCATGCGATACCCTCATCTTTCCATCCGATGGAGGTAAGATGCTGCGCCTCTACATAGCCGGTGGTGTAGTGATGGGATCCGGTTTTCAAAAACGGGCAGTACCTTCGATAAAGAGGAACTGTTTTTGCGTCGTCGGAATACCAGCCGATGCCTTCATCAATCCAGCCGTATTTCTGAGAAAGTACATCTCTTTCATGGCTGCTCGTCGTATAGTGATGATCGTTTACGAACGGGTTGTATAGACGGTACACCGGGGTGTTTGATTTCTCCGGAGCATACCAGCCGACACCTTCATATTTCCATCCTCTTCCTACGAGAACATCCCGTTCGTGGGAAGAAGCGGTGTAAAAGTGTTCCATCGTGAACGGATTGTACAGTCGATGCATGGTGACAGATTTGACGGCATTCGATCCTTCATTTGCCTGAACCTGCGTATCTCCAAGTGCCAGACTCCCTGCGAAAACCAAAAGAGCCAGCACGGTCAGTTGTGCTTTTTTTTGGGATTTCATGAAAAAATCTTCCTTCCTATCATGTCAAGCCCTAAATTCAAGTTTTATGCGGGTTTGACGAACTACATACCTCTTGAAACAGAGCCAGATGAGTATGGACATCATCGTATCTGGTACTGAATAGTTGGTTGATGGGTATGGCAAACAGAGCGTCCGTTGATTATGCTCTATTAAGGCCATTTTCCCTCCGATCAACTATGGCGGTGAACCTTCCGTGCCTATGGGGATCGTGTCCCAACTTCCTTCGTCCCACCTGTCCATACACAGAGTGCCAGCTAAGCTTTCATACAGGGTCATGCCCTACGGAGAGAACTCCTGCCGGCTACAGCTCT
>NZ_JHXY01000032.1 GCF_000621585.1 [Eubacterium] cellulosolvens LD2006
ACGCTTCTGCTTCGATTATTTCTATACCTTTTCTTCGGCATAATGTTCCAAGAATCTGTCCTATGTCTGCTCTGATATCCTTATAAATTACCTGTCTCCTGTACTTAGGTGCAAAAACTATGTGATACTTGCATTCCCATTTTGTATGGGCTAAACTATTTTCTGTACTCATTATGAGCACCTCCCGTGTTTATATTTGTGGTTTGCAGACCAACATTTATATTAACACGGGAGTTTTCTTTAATCTAAAGATCTTCCCTCCACCTGCAGAGCAGGTGGTTTATTTTCACTGTGACACAAAAAAAGACGACTGCCGCATGAGGTTATTCTCATGCGGCAGTCGTCTTTTTATTGTGGTATAGGAAATTGCTCCGCAATCCCTATACCACAACGCTCCGCGGGATGCGCAGCTCGCAGATAAGAAGATCGCTTACGTGATTCTGCTCGCGCGCCTTTCGTCCGCTGCGCTCCCCTCAGGAATGAGGGGCTGGGGGAGCCGAAGTCCGCTTGCGGACTTTGTTCTTGGGCTCTTCGATCCGATTTACGGATTCTCCAACACCACCATGCCGAGTAATCCCGGGCCGGTGTGCACGGCAAGGGAGGGATTGATCTGCTTTGTGAAGAGGATCTCCGCCTGAGGCATGGCCTCCCTCACCATGTCGTTCAGAAGGGTGAGCTCTCCCGGCGCGTAGCCTTCGGCCATGATGATCCAGCAGGGTTTGTCTGTCTTCAGCATATCCAGAATCTTGGACTTGGAATTCTTGCGTCCGCGGATCTTCGCCGGTGTGTAGTAGACGCCGTCGTGATCACAGGAGATGATGGGGCGGATTCCAAGGGTACTTCCGATCAGATAGGACACGTTGCCGATGCGGCCGCCCTTGTGCAGGTACTTCAAAGTGTCCATGTAGAACAGAAGGTGGGAGTCATAGCGCTTGTTCTCAAGGCCTTCGGTAATTTGCTCGAAGGTCCAGCCGTCCCGGAGTTTTCTGGCTGCCCAGATGCCGAAGATTCCGCTTCCCACGGAGATGTTCTTCGTATTAAATATGAAGGTGCGGAGTTTCTCGTGTTCGTTTGCCACGGTGTGTACGTTCTGGATCGTGTTGCTCAGGTGATCGGACATGCAGATCGCAATGACATTCTCGTAGCCCTTATTTTCGATCTCTGTGAAGACGTCGTCGATTTCCGCGAAGGAGGGCATGGAAGTAGTGGGGATCTCGTCCGGAAAACGGTCGTAGATGGTTTTTGCCTCAATGGTGATACCGTCCAGATAATCTTCCTTGCCGTACATGATGTGAACCGGGAGTTCGAAGAGCCCCAGCTCTTTGATGACATCCTGAGGAACGTCGCAGCAGGAATCTACAATGATGGCGGTTTTTTGATTGTCAGTTTTTGCTTCTGTGTGATTCATGGTATAGGCCTCCGGGTAATTATTTATACTTCCTTATGAGAAAAATGTGCGGCACTCGAAACGGTTATTCTGTTGATTAAGAAATGTCGCACCGGTGTTATCAAATGACAAGCAATAATATACACTCTGCAGAAACCTGTGTCAAGGTTTTGAAAAACCGATAGCAAAGAATTGAAAAAACTAATACAAAACAAAGAAAACCCGAAACGGGATTGCCGTTTTCTGAAATATAGAATATAATAAACTTTAAATGTAAACAGAACAGGAAATTCAGAGGTCAAAAAAACATGTCAGTAGAAATCGAGACAGACGCACTGAAGGTGCTGGAAGACTTTGCTCTCCCGGAATACAATGAGATTCCGGATGTGGGGCTTTACCTGAAGCAGACAGTCAAATACTTGTCCGAATATCTGGAACCGGTGCAGGGAATTACCATCACAGAGTCCATGGTGAGCAACTATGTGAAGCAGAAGCTGGTGGAAAGTCCGGTTCGCAAGGAGTATCACAGAGATCAGATTGCGATTCTCTTTTTTATTGCTTTTGCAAAATCGGTGCTGTCGCTGGAAGAGATCCGGTTTTTGATCGGCGTAATGGGAAAAAGCGGGTATGATGTCCGCCGGGCCTATTTATTCCTCTGCCGGGAACTGAAAGAGGATCTGGCGGAGATCACGACACACAACGCGCCGAAGCATCCCTATCCTGCGGACGCGGAGGTTTCCGAGGCGAAGAGCCTGTTCCGGAACGTCATCATCACCGTTGCGAACAAGATCTACATCGACGCGTACTTTGCGGTGTTTGCGGAGAAAACCGAGAAGACAGAGACGGCAGAAAAATGAGAACGAATCAGGAGAATACAAATGGGAAAAGTGTATTTTACCAGACACGGACAGACGATCTGGAATGTTGAAAATAAAATCTGTGGGGCGACAGACATCGCGCTGACAGAACTCGGTCATCAGCAGGCAGAAGAACTCGGGAGAAAAATCCTTGCGGAGGGAATCCACATCGACGAAATTCTTGCCTCTCCGCTCTCAAGGGCGGCAGAGACGGCACGCCACGTCTCGGAAGTGACCGGCGTGCCGATGCGGATTGAGGAGAGACTCCGGGAACAGAATTTCGGACGCTATGAGTCGACGCCCCGAAACGGCGAGGAGTTTGCGAAGGCGAAGGGGAACTTCATCCACTCGTTTGACGGAGGGGAGACCATGCTTCATCTGGCGCAGAGAATCTACAATCTTCTAGATGATGTGAAGAAAGATCAGGACAAGACCTATCTCCTCGTGGCGCACAACGGAATTGCCAGAGTCATCCGATCCTACTTTGAGGATATGACCAACGAGGAGTACGCGGCCTACGGGATCCGGAACTGTGAGATTCTTTGTTTTGAGTTTTGAGGTATGGTATGAACGACGTCTCTTATGCAAAACTTACGGATCCAGAGGATGATGTGCAGGAAGCTGCAGATCAGGCAGCGACATCAACAGATACAAGATTGTCTCATGAAGAAGAGTTTGATAGTCTTTGGAGAAAGATAGAGGGGTGATCAGAAATTTATGCCGGAAAGGATCTTTTATAGTATTCCCGTGAAGGCGTATATATACTGATCAAACAGAAGTTTGAGAAAAAGTGCGAAAAAATATGGATTTGTGTGAGTAACGTATTTGAATCTTGTTAGAAAACGGATTTTGTGTTAAAATTATACAAATTTTGTTGGGGTCCGGTATTAACCGGGGAAGGAGTGGTTATGGAATACTATTATTACAGCACGGAAATAAGTCCGGGATTTGCAGCATTTATTCTAATGTTGTCAGTGGTCGGCATTATCGCATGGTGGAAGATTTTCTCAAAAGCAGGAGAGCCGGGATGGGCATCACTTATTCCGTTCTACAATGTCTACGAGATCTTTAAGATTACCTGGGGAAACGGAATCTACTTCCTGCTCTTATTCATTCCGATTGCAAACTTTGTCATTCTGATCATCACTTATGTGAAGCTTGCAAAAGCCTTTGGAAAAGGCGGCGGATTTGCCTGTGGACTGATTTTTCTGAATGTCATTTTCTTGTTGATTCTTGCGTTCAGTGATGCGCGTTATGTAGGTCCGGACGGACAGATGGCAAACGGCTACAACCCGAATATGCAGGGCGGCTATAATCCGAACGGCTACAACCCGAATATGCAGGGCGGCTACAATCCGAACGGCTACAACCCGAACATGCAGGGCGGATACAACCCGAACGGCTACAACCCGAACATGCAGGGCGGATATAACCCGAACGGCTACAACACGAACGTACAGGGTGGGTATGATCCGAATGGCTACAATCCGAACGGTTTCAACCCAAATGTACAGGGCGGCTTTGATCCGAATGGTTATAACCAGAATGGCTACAATCCGAACGCACAGGGCGGATACAATCAGAATAACTACGATCCGAACGGAAATAATACGAAGGGTATGTAATAAGAGCAAGGGAGCGATGCGCGAGCGTCGCTCCCTTGTTGCATGAGTAAAAGTTGTTTGCATTAATCAGAATTTTGAGTTAATATAGAATATAATGGTCAAAAAAGGGAAGAGGAACATTTCCACTTCCTTTTTATATGGGTTTTACGATGTTGCTTGGCTTGAACAACAAAAGGAGGAAGCTTTTTTTAGATGAAACGCTGAGGTTATGCAGGTGATTTAACAATATTTTGATAAGAACTTGCAATTTTCCCGAATTACGTATATATAATGAATAGAATGTGTAATTGCAACAGGAGGTAGTAATGGGGATTATTTTTAATTTCTGCAAAAGTGACCGCGGGAAGAAAATTCTATGCGGAGTGAGGTATGCGATCTCTGTTTTATTGATGATTCTGGCGGCGACAAATGCAGGTGCGGAAATGCTCCTTGTTTGGGTTCCGGAGCTGGCGATTCTGATCTGTCTGACACAGATCATTGCAGGAATCGACCTGAAGAACAAATGGGGAAAAAACCTTTGCCGGGTTTTCCTTTTTGTTTCCGGACTTTTATTAGTACTTTATAACATCCAGATGATGGTTATGTTTTTCGGAAGTTCGTTCGTTACGCACACCATGCTTACAAATATGGCTGCGGTAAAGGATCTGAGCGGAAAAGCGGGACCATATACAGCCGGAGTTCTTCTGGTTGTGATATCGGCTCTTCTTCCGATGGTCTGCTTCCGGAAAAAAGCGGCACAGAAGCTGTTATACGGCTCACTGGCTGTTGAGATGGTGACCGTGCTGATTATCGGATGCAATGTTTCGCCGTGTCTTGGCTATGTGCAGCTTTGCCAGACGGCGAAAAACTCTATGGAAATCAGCAAGCGTATGTCCACTGCGGAAGTTAATGCGGCCGATTTCAAGAATGAAAAGAATACAGTGGCAGCAGCTGTGGAAGCGGAAAATCTGCAGGCTGTCGCAATAGAAGGGGAAGAGAACGGAACATCTCCGGTGACAGCGGTCGAACTGTCCAGCACAGATGCGATGATGATCAGTGATAACCGTCTGGTTTCGATGGATGACAAGAAGTCGGATGTGGTCAAACCATCTTACGACGGTTCTCTCGGAGAGCAGCCGAACATCATCCTTCTGATCACGGAGGGCTATTCTCAGGATGTCATTGAGCATCCGAAGCAGGTGTCGCCGAATATCGCTGCATTCGAGGAGAAATCTCTGTTTTTTACAAACTATTATAATCACACATTTGCGACATACCGAGGCGTGATTGGACAGCTTTTCAGCGGACATCAGTTCAATGACATGGATGTGAATCATCTGATTTCCCTGCAGTCGATCATGGCGGATCGCGGCTACACAACGACTTTCATCAATGTAGAGCCGAAGAAGGAAGACTGGACCCAGTATGTTCACAATCTCGGTTTTCAGAATGTGGTTGGCGATGATATAACCGACTTGAAGGGAATGACGGACACGCTGTCCGATAAACAGGCGTATGAGCTTCTGTACGATACGGTTGAGAAACAAAATGAAACCGGGAAACCGTCGCTCACTGTTATGTATACGTTTGGAACACACCTTTCACTGGATTCTCCGGACAAGAAATTCGGAGACGGAAAAGACCCTGTGCGGAACCGTTGCTACAATCTGGATTACCAGTTCGGTAAATTCATGAAGAAATATGAGAAGAGCGATCTGGCAAAAAATACGATTGTAGTCTTTACGACAGATCATGCGTCGTATGTGGATAACTCCTACCGGAGTGCATTCCCCGGCAAGAAGAGAAAGAGCCGTGTCTGCTCGAGAGTTCCGTTCTTTATTTACTATCCGGGAATCCGTCCGCAGACGGTCGATGTCAAGGGAAGAAACTCTCTGGACATGACACCGACGGTTCTGGATTACCTGAATATATCTGCAGATAATTACTTCCTTGGATGTTCACTTCTGTCACCGGAGAAAAACGACTTTGATGTTGTCTTTGACGATCCGGATGAGGAGTGGTGGACGGCCGGCGGCCAGCTGACAGAGCTGGACAAGTCGGAAAGTGCGATTCAGCAAAAGATTTTTGATTATTATGCACTGGCGAACAAGGGTATAACTGAATAACGGATCATAAATGTGCCTGTCCTGCGGCTTCCCGGAAAAGGAGCTTTGGGGCGGGCTTTTTGTGTTATAGGAAATTCCTCCGGAATTCCCATAACACAAAACGATCCGCGGGAAGTGGAACCGGCAGAGAAAAATTATGTCGAAATGCAGAACACATGGTATAATACGGAACGAACGTGTAATGAAATATAATTATCAGTGAGGTGCTATATGGCAGAAATTAAGGTATATAGAGGACACATCCGCAATTGGGAGGCTCTCGCAGAGGAGCTGGGAATTGCCAGGGGACAGTCCAGAGAGAAACGTGAAGAAGAGATTATCCTGAAGGCGTATGAGAAATGGGGCGGACAGATGGCCGACCATATGCACGGTATGTTTGCCTTCGCGATCTGGGATGAGAAGGAGCAGAAGCTTTTTGCTCTGAGAGATCAGTTCGGAACCAAGCCGTTCTACTACTATCAGACAGCGGACGGAAAGCTTCTCTACGGCACCTACATCCGTGAGATCATGGAGCAGGAGGGCTTTGTGAAAGAACTCAACGAGCCGATGCTTCAGATTTATCTGAGCCTAACCTATGTGGCCGGCGAGGAGACTTTTTTCAAAGGCGTGAAGAAGCTGATGCCGGGTCATTACCTGGAGTTCGCGAACGGCGAGCTGAAGATCACCCGCTACTGGAGACCGGAGTTCCATCCGGACGAGAACGAGTCTCTGGAGGAGTTCGCGGATGAGATTCACAACACGATGCAGCAGATGATGCGCGAAGTAAAAACGGACGACGAGACGGCAGAGTCCTTCCTCTCCGGCGGTGTGGATTCTTCCTATGTATTTGCGCTCTCCGACGCGGAGATGGCGGATACCTGCGGATACGACGAGCCGAAGTTCGATGAGTCTCCGTTGGCTGCAGAGACAGCGGAGAAGCTCGGAAGAAAGATTTCCAGACTCAGAGTTACACCGGAGGATTATTTCGGCGTTGTCCATGAGACAATGCGCGACATGGAGCAGCCCCTCGGCGACGCCTCCGCCATTGTTTTTACCCTGGGATGCAAGGCAACGGCAAAGCATACGAAACTCTGCTATTCCGGTGAGGGCTCGGATGAGATGTTCGGCGGATACAACATGTATCGCAATGCGGAGCGCTACGGAGACAACCTTCCGGACTTCTATGTGGGTAATACGAACATCATGAAGGAAGATATGAAGCAGAAGATCCTGAAACATTACGATCCTTCGAATCTTCCGATCAACCTCGTGAAAGAGATCTACAAGGAGACGGAGAAGAATGATCCGCTCACCAGAATGCAGGATGTCGATATCCGCATCTGGCTGGAGGGAGATATCTATCTCAACGTCGACAAGATGAGTTCCGCCAACGGTCTGGAGATCCGTATGCCGATCACCGACACGAGAATGTTCGACATCGCCTCCCGTATGCCGGCGAAATTCAAGGTAAACGAGGAGCAGAACAAAGTGGCTTTCCGTACAGCGGCGGCGAAAGTTCTTCCGGAGGAAGTTGCCTTCCGCAAGAAGCTGGGCTTTATTGTTCCGATTCGTTTCTGGCTTGCGGATTCCAGGTACAATCAGGATGTGGTACGTCTCTTCCACAGCGATATCGCGGAGAAGTTTTTTGACATCGACGCAATCAACGCGATCTATGAGGAGTACGTGGGAGGAAATTCGGATCTCTGGAGACAGATCTGGACAATTTACACCTTCCTTGTGTGGTACGAGATTTATTTTGCTTCATAGATTCCTTCGGAATATCTATGACATAAAACGCTCTGCCCCAAGGAAATACGGGTGAACAAGTGCTTCTTTTGTGTGATATGATAAGCGCATGGGAACCTGCAAGAAGACCATGGAGGTGAATTTCGTGGCGAAAGAATCAAGAATCAAACCGGTATCCAGATTCAACGAGATCATGGATATGCTTAAGGGATACAGTACGTCGATTTACACCAATGAGGATGACGGCTACGATTACCTTGACGACGGTTATTTCTGCATAGCTGTTT
The DNA here is from genome assembly GCF_000621585.1 of [Eubacterium] cellulosolvens LD2006. Taxonomy (GTDB): domain Bacteria; phylum Bacillota; class Clostridia; order Lachnospirales; family Lachnospiraceae; genus Bilifractor; species Bilifractor cellulosolvens. The sequence goes on from NZ_JHXY01000032.1 coordinate 7,987, forward strand.
TGAATCCGGCAGGGGAGGATGACCTGTATATCGATATCGAGGACGGGTTCACACTGACCTACGGGGACTGGGATGCTCACTATGAGCCGTACCCTCGTCAGTATCAGCATATGTGCGAAGATATCGGCAAATTCCTGAACGGTGAGAGTTATCTTGCTGTGGTGAATTGCGGCAAAGACTGGATCTGCTCGCTCTCGATTGATGGATCTAAGATAGACAAGGCGGCGCTGAACGGAAAAATCAAAGATTTCCTGCACAGCGCGGACTGCGATGTCTTCATCGGCCAGATGAACAAAAACGGATGCGAGATCAACTGCAACTTCTGGGATGTTAAGATGAGCAGAACGTTCTGTCTTCGTCCGGGTGAATTTTAAGGAAACGCAGACGGACGAATGACGTGCCGGAGCTTCCGCTATATCTGTTTTAGGGCTCCGCGTTTCGTCGGGGAATTCTGAGACGGCTATACCGGCAGCTTCGGTATTTTTGTCTCGTTAGGAAATTGCTTCGCATTCCCTATGAGACAAAACGCTCCGCTTACATGCGCAGCTCGCAGATGGGTAGATCGCTGACGCGATTCTGCTCATGCACAGTTTCTTTGGAGGGACGTTTGGGAGATGAAGTTCGCCTGCGGACCTTGTCCGTGACTGTTGCGACTGAAAATGAGAGGATGGATGGATCGATGATTTATGAATACCCGGACTGGGTGGAAGATTTTGTCTGCATTGCGGACGAGTGTGAGGATACCTGCTGTGCCGGCTGGGAAGTGGATATTGATGAGGGAACACTGGAACTGTATCGAAGCGCGGAGGGCTCGTTCGGCGACCGGCTGCGGTGCGAGATCCGGAGCGAGAATGAGACGGAAGACGGGGGCTGTTTTTTTCCGCTGACAAAGGAGGGCCGATGTCCTTTTCTCAACGACAGGAATCTCTGCGACATCATCACGAACCTTGGACCGGATGCCATCAGTATGGTATGCGACGAATATCCCCGGTATTTTGTGACGGTCGGTGACTATGAGCAGATGGACATGAGCCTCTCCTGTATGGAACTGGGACGTCTCTTTTTCGCGGGAGAGAAGATGGAACTTCGCCGGGAAGAGGACGCCATCCGTCGGGAGGAGGATGATGTCGACGAGGAACGTCTCAGAAGGATTCTGGCATGCAGGGATCGCGCGATCGCCGCTCTTCAGGATCGGCCGTCGGACGCGAGACCGGGGAGCTGGAGAAAAATTATTGAAGAGGCCGTCAGAGATTGGACAGGCACAGACGATGATTCGAAGGGGATTGTCGATCAAAAAGATCGCGAAGAATTGGAAGTTCTGTTTGCGGAATCGGACGCGGAGATTCACCGACGCATGACGGAGTTGGAACCGTTGGATGCAAGCTGGCCGCGGCTTCTCGCGGATGTGAATGCGACCATTAATCTTTCGGAGCGGATGGGCGTGAAGGCTTCCGCCGGAACCGGTGCCGGTTGTACAGGAGAAGGGGACGGAGTGGCACTGCAGGGGATGGAACCGAAATGCTCTGTCCGCACAGCTGCGTACGAGGAACAGTGGAACCGCTGGTTTACTAGGCTTAGTGTCTACTTCCTGTTCCGCTATACCATCGACGCTTATTATGACGGAACGGTTGTGAACGCTGTGCGCATGATGTGCCGATCCCTTCGTTTCATCGAGCGAATGGCAGAAACGCGGGAACGGCAAAAGGGAACGCCCCTTACCGTTGAGGATATGGTTGATCTGGCTCACATCTATTCCAGGCAGGTGGAGCACTCCGAAGAAAATGTGGATGCGCTCAAAACAAGATAGGTGACGGAGCTGTCGGAAGGAATACGTGAAAGAATGAAATTATAGCTGGCCGATCGGAGAGCGGCAGCTTATTGATGGGGATGCTGTAAAGCAGAGGAACGGGAAGCCTTGCATGAAAGTGTCGAGATAAAAGAAAGACAGGGGGATTCGGATGGAATATAAATTGAAGCGATTAAAACGTGAGACAGTCTGTCGGGGATCGGTGCTGGAGTTCTGCAAAGATACGATGGAACTTCCGGACGGAGCGAAAGCAGACTGGGATTTTGTCCATCATCCGACGGGAGGAGCCTGCATCGTACCGGTTCTCTCAGATGGAAGGATCCTTCTGGAGAAGCAGTTCCGGCCGGCCATCGACCGGGAGACACTGGAACTTCCGGCAGGCGCCAGAGATTCCCTCGGGGAGGATTCCATGGCGGCTGCGGCCCGGGAACTGGAAGAAGAGACGGGCTACCGCAGCAAGAGCATACGGCCGCTGATCCGTCTGAAGACGGCTGTGTCCTGGTGCGACGAATTCACAGATGTCTATCTGGCGGAGGAGTTGGAGAAGCTTCCGGAGCGACACCTTGATCAGGCAGAAGAGATCGGTCTGGTGGCTCTTCCGCTGGAAGATCTCCTCTCGAAGATCTACAGCGGAGAGCTGCAGGATGCAAAGACTGTGGCAGGCATCCTCGCTTACGCCTGCAGGAAGACTCAGCCCTTCGGACAGCCGAGATAGTCCCGCAATTTCATGATATCACCGTCGAAGACATAGCCTCCCATGCCGGCTTCCTTGGCGGCATCGATATTTCGCTTCAGATCGTCGATGAAGAGACAGTTGCCGGCTTCGAGGTGAAACGTCGCAAGGAAGCGTTCGTAAATCAGGGGCTGCGGTTTCAGAGTTTTGTACAGAGCCGATCCGAAATAACCGTCGAAGGCGTCGGCGGCCGGTACATATTTTTTCCAGTTGTCGTCGATCGCCAGACGGCGGCTGATATTCGAGAGAATATAGCATTTTTTTCCGGCGGCTTTCAGATCACGGACAAGCTGTCCCATTTCGTCGATCGGGAAGAGGTTGTATTCGTGCCAGTGCAGGAAACTGAGTCGGGCCGCGCGGCGTACTTCGTCGGTGGAGCAGTGGCGGAGCATATTCTCGAGAGCTTCCTCTTCGGAAATCAATCCTGCATCCAAAAGTGTCCACTCGCCGGAGTGGTACACCACGAGATTGACTTCCCGGATGATCTCCGGATTTTCGGTGAAAACGCGGGTAGCTGCGTCGGCGTCGTAATCAGTGAGTACACGTCCCATGTCAAAGACGATATTCGGATATTGAATCATAGGTTGACCTTTCTGTTTAAAACGAATCATACTCTCTCTTGTGAAGATCCCGGCAAGGGGGCATTTTTGTGTTATAGGAAATTCCGGAGGAATTTCCTATAACAGAACAATATTCTACGCTAACGTAACTAGGTCTTCAAGGTGGAAATGAACAACTTTGTGGAGGTTATATGATCCAGGATATTGCACCGAAAAAATTTTATATCGAGTACAGGGAAAAAACACCGACCGGTCCGGAGACGGCATTGGTCTATAGTCATCAGCTGACCCTGCTGAAAACGGATGAAGCGGGAAAAATATCATTTCCGAAGGTTTCCGATCTGCAGGATACCGGCACGACCTTTACGTATCTCTTCCGAATCGATGAGGAGGAGTATTATCTGGCCGGAATTCCGGAAGAGGAGGTCTGCGCGGATCTGTTGGAGGCCGGGTATCGGTTTGAAAAGGACTGGGCTTTCCGGGCAGCAGAACCGAGGGATCTGGCCTTTGCCGGAGTGACTGGCAAACAGCTCAGCGAATGGTACAGATGTCATCGATTCTGCGGCGCCTGCGGACATGAGATGGAGGCGGATCACAAGGAGCGGATGATGCGCTGCCCGTCCTGTGGAAAAATGTACTATCCGACGATCTGTCCGGCTGTTATTGTGGCTGTCATGCACAAGGGGAAACTTCTCATGAGCAAATATGCCGGCCGGGAGTACACGCGTTTTGCTCTGCTGGCGGGCTTTGCGGAGTCCGGCGAGACGATTGAGGATACTGTGCACAGAGAGGTTATGGAGGAAGTAGGCTTAAAGGTCAGAAACTTACGGTTCTACAAGAGCCAGCCCTGGCCGTTTTCGGATTCTCTGCTGATGGGGTTTTTCTGTGAGCTGGATGGCGAAGACGACAAAATTGTCCTGGACGAGGAAGAACTCTCGATGGCGGGATGGTACGGGCCGGAGGAGATTCCGGAGGATGAAGAGCGTGCGTCACTTACAAGAGAGATGATGACGGTGTTCCGCCGCCTGGGTGGTGACAGGGAGCGGATTCTTGAATTTCTGAATGAGGGAGTCGACCGGTGAGAAAGGAACTGGCAAACTTCGAAGGCTGTTCATATTATGGTGCTGTTGAGGAGGCGAGTTGCATATCCTACGGAGCGTTTTGTGTTATAGAAATTCCGGAGGAATTTCTTATAACATAAAACAGGGGGACAGTTACACGGCTTCGTGTAGCTGTCCCCTGTCTTTGCGTTTAAACAGAATTATTTGTGAATCCAGTTCTCCCAGTCTGTGATGATTGAGCGGTCATCGAAGTAGTTGATTCTCATAGCGTCGCGGACTTCTGCGAGGGTCTGGTTGGTCTCTTCCACGGCATGAGCGGTTCCTGTGCGGAGAATGTCATAAACCGCCGGGATATCTGCCTCCCATTTCGCTCTCTCGGCGCGGATCGGTGTGAGCATCTCTTCCATGACTTTGATCAGGAATTTTTTGCATTTCACATCGCCGAGGCCGCCTTTTCTGTAGTGCTCCTTCATCTCGTCGAGGCAGCTGTAGTCGCTGAGGTACTCTGCGAACTGATCCTGACGGCTGAAGGCGTCGAGGTAGGTGAATACCATGTTGCCCTCTACGTGTCCCGGATCGTCGATGTTGATGTGCTCCGGATCGGTGTACATGCTCATGATTTTTGTCTTGACTGTCTTCGGATCATCGGAGAGGTAGATGCAGTTTCCGAGAGATTTGGACATCTTTGCCTTTCCGTCGATACCCGGGAGACGGCGCTGGGACTCGTTCTCCGGAAGGAGAATGTCCGGCTCCACCAGAATGTCTCTCTGATAGGTGGAATTGAACTTGCGGACGATCTCGCGGGTCTGCTCGAGCATCGGCATCTGATCTTCACCGGCCGGAACCGTCGTCGCCTTGAAGGCTGTGATATCGGCGGCCTGGGAAACCGGGTATGTGAAGAAGCCGGCCGGAAGACCTGCCTGGTTATCGTTCTCACCCTCGGATCCGGAGAAGCCTCTCATGACCATCTCGGATTTTACGGTAGGGTTGCGGGAAAGTCTCTGTGTTGTCACGAGGTTCATGTAGTAGAATGTCAGGGCATGAAGTGCCGGGATGTTGGACTGAACACAGATGTTGGATTTATCCGGGTCGATGCCGACAGAGAGATAATCCAGAGCGACTTCGATCATGTTGTCGCGGATCTTCTGCGGGTTGTCCCAGTTGTCTGTAAGAGCCTGATCATCGGCGATCAGGATGTTGATCTCATCATATTTACCGGAATTCTGCAGCTGTACTCGTCTCTGCAGAGAACCGACATAATGACCGAGATGAAGTCGTCCGGTCGGACGGTCACCGGTCAGAATTACTTTTCTTTTGCAATCTTTTGCTTCCATATCTCCTCCATCATTCAAAACGTGAATTTACGCATCTTTTACTATACCATAGATTGGCGCATCTGGCATAGATGTTCTTAAAGAACACGCCTGGTAGTTTGGCGGATGTTCGTGTCATGGTGAAGGAATCGATTCCAAAGTATCCGAAGACCCTGGGCAAGACGGTATCGGCAGCGGTTTTGTGCCATGGCTTCGGCACGTCAGTCGCCGCGCAGCAGTTTCCGCATGTCTTCCGGAACCGGTGCCTCGAAGTGCATGGCTTCGCCGGTGATAGGGTGCGTGAAATCCAATTGCCAGGAGTGAAGCGCCTGACGGTTCATGGGAAGCCCTTCGGGGATCGGATCCTCCGGCGTCCGGAAGAAGTCCGGGTTGTAGAGGGTGTCTCCGACAAGAGGATGTCCGGAGTGGGACAGGTGCACGCGGATCTGATGGGTGCGTCCGGTCTCCAGCTTGAGCTGCACCAGGGAGAAGCCGTTCCGCCGGCAGGCGAAGTTGTTGTCGGTGTCTGCGACCGGCGGATAATACTCCTTCCGCATGAAGTGAGTGACGGCCCTGTCTCCGTGTTCCGGATCGACGCAGCGCTCGATCAGTGAACCTTCTTTGCGGGCGATGGGGAGATCGATCGTTCCGCTCTCCGAGAGCTCTCCCTCCGCGATGGCCAGGTAGGTGCGGTGGATCTTTCTCGCGAGGAGATCCTGCTCCAGAACGCAGGCGCTGACGAGGTTTTTCGCGACGATCAGAAGACCGGTCGTGTCCCGGTCCAGGCGGTTGATGCAGCGGACGACAAAGGGAATTCCCTGTTGCTGATAGTACCAGGCGAGGCCGTTGGCCAGCGTATCCGCCGGATGGCTGATGGCCGGATGAATGGCCTGCCCGGCCGGCTTATCCACGATCAGTACATCCTCATCTTCATAGATGACGGAGAAGGGCACCGGTGCCGGACGGATGTTCACGGAGCTGACCGGATCAACAACCCGGGTCTGCAGAACATCGCCGGTCTGCAGACGATAGCACATGAACTCGTGGACGCCGTTGACGAGGATGGCGGTCTTGTCCGGCTTCATGGAGGCGAGGATGTGGCGCGAGTATTTTTTCCCCCGGAGGAATTCGTGGATGTCTTTCCCTGCATCCGCGTCGGTGATTGTGTAGCTGAATATTCTTTCCATATGTTCATTCATCCTGTTGTATTGCATGTATTCGGGCTTTCGCCAAACGCTGACCGGCTGATCGACGGATCCTGTAGAGCCGGCTGTTCTTCGGCGCTGTGAAAATCGAATTGTTGAAGCAGTGCCTCAGCCGGTTGTATACGCCCGGTCCGATCGAAGCCGGAGCTTGTGATGAAATGATATCCTCACCGCAGGAGATTGTCAAAGGGAACGCCGAGACGATGCGAAGGAATGCAAAGAACGCAGAGCTCTTCAACGCAAAGGAAAGCGACGGAAAGAAGAGTCTGAATACATACGGGATGCGCGGATACTGAATAATAATCCGTTGTTCCGCTTTTGAAATGGTGATATAATTTTTACAGATGACAGAATGTATTTTCGGCTGTACGAAACACTCGGAAGAGAGGGCGTATCAATGGAAAAGAATAAAGACAAATATGTTGCTTATGTTGGAACTTACACACACGGAAGCAGTATCGGCATCCACCTTTTTGACGTGGATGTGGAGGAGGGAACGCTCACAGAGCGCAAGGTTATTCCGGTTAATAACTCCTCCTGGATCTGCCGCTCTGTCAATGGCAGATATCTGTACTCAACGGCGGACGAGGGCGTTGCGGTATTTCAGGTGAAGGAAGACGGTGACCTTGAGCTGATCAATAAGACCGGCATCGACGGTATGCGCGGATGCTATGTATCGGTCGACAGAGAGGGAAAGTATCTGTTTGTCGCAGGTTATCATGACGGCAAGGTGACTCTTGTAGAGACACACCCGGACGGAAGCCTCGGTGAAGTCAAGGACGGTGTGTTCCACAAGGGACTCGGAAGTGTCGCTGAGAGGAACTTCCGCCCGCATGTCAGCTGTGTCAAGATGACGCCGGACAACAAGTACCTCTGCGCGGTAGACAACGGCATCGATCAGGTGAAGGTGTATTCGGTTGAGAACGACAAGCTCCGCCTGGCGGATATTATCCGCTGTGAGCGCGAGTCCGGTCCCCGCTCGATCCGGTTCAGCAAGGACGGGAAATTCGCTTATATTCTCTTCGAGCTCGACAATAAAGTGGATGTGTATTCCTACAGGGATAACGGAGACGAGCCGGAGTTTGAGAAGCTTCAGAGCGTCAGCACGACATCAGACAATGTGGATCAGCTGCACGACGCTGCGTCCGGTCTCACCAGCACGCCGGACGGCAGGTACGTTTTTACCTCCACAGCAGGAGATGACACGGTTGCCATGTACGCGGTGGATCCCGAGACAGGACTTTTGGAGAAGCAGTTCGCGCTGCCGATCAGCGGGGCCTACCCGAAGGACATCGCAATGTTCCCGGACGGAAAGCACATTGCCTGTGTCAACCATGAGTCCGGAACGATCACGACATTTTCGATCGACTATGAGAAGAAGCTCCTGATCCAGAAGGGCAAACCGATCAAGGTTGACACGCCGAACTGCATCCTCATCACGCGAGAGGGCGTGAACGAATGGACAGAGAGTGACGCCCGCGTCTGAGAGGGGCGGGGCACGGATCTGGCGGAAGAGGACGGGATTTTGATGTTTTTTGAACCGATCGAGCGGTTTGACGCATCGGCTCCCAGATCCTGAATAATTGTGAAAAATGACGAAAACACTTGCCTGAAATTCGGTTTTGGGCAAGTGTTTTTTATTAAATACAATTTCGATGCGGATGACATTTAGGTAAAACGTGTTATAATATTTGTGTATGTGTATAAATGTGTTAGTACATTTTATAAGTTTATACAAGGAGGATTAGTTACGATGGCAAGAAAAATGAAGACCATGGATGGTAACACCGCGGCAGCTCATGCTTCCTACGCGTTTACCGAAGTGGCAGCAATCTACCCGATCACACCTTCTTCCCCGATGGCAGAGCACACGGATGAGTGGGCTACACAGGGAAGAAAGAACCTGTTCGGACAGGAAGTACAGATCACAGAGATGCAGTCTGAGGCCGGTGCAGCCGGTGCAGTTCACGGTGCTATCACAGCCGGTGCGCTGACAACTACCTACACAGCTTCCCAGGGACTCCTTCTCATGATCCCGAATATCTACAAGATCGCAGGTGAGCAGCTTCCTGCAGTATTTGATGTATCTGCACGTTGCGTTGCTACACACGCGCTGAACATTTTCGGAGATCACTCGGACGTATACGCGTGCCGTCAGACCGGTGCCGCTATGCTCTGCGAGTCTTCTGTACAGGAGGTTATGGACCTTACACCTGTAGCTCATGCGGCAGCTCTGAAGGGACATCTTCCTTTCATCAACTTCTTTGATGGTTTCCGTACTTCTCACGAGCTTCAGAAGATTGAGACCTGGGACTATGAGGATCTCAGAGACATGCTCGACATCGAGGCTCTCAGGGAGTTCAAGAAGAACGCTCTGAACCCTGAGAACCCGAAAGAGATGGGATCTGCACAGAACCCGGATATCTTCTTCCAGACACGTGAGGCTTCCAACCCTGTTTACGATGCTATGCCGGCAATCGTTCAGGAGTACATGGACAAGGTAAATGCCAAGATCGGTACAGATTACAAGCTTTTCAACTACTATGGCGCAGCTGATGCTGAGCATATCATCGTAGCTATGGGTTCTGTATGTGACACCATCGAGGAGACCATCGATTACCTGATGGCTTCCGGCCGCAAAGTCGGTGTTGTTAAGGTTCGTCTCTACAGACCGTTCTCCAAAGAGGCTCTCATTGCAGCTATTCCGGATACAGTAAAACAGATCTCTGTTCTGGATCGTACAAAAGAGCCCGGTTCCATCGGTGAGCCTCTGTTCCTCGATGTAGTTGAGGCACTTCGCGGAAGCAAGTTCGACGGCATCAAGATCTTCGGCGGACGTTACGGCCTTGGTTCCAAGGATACAACTCCGGAGCAGATCGTTGCCGTATACGACAACACAACCAAAGAGACCTTCACCATCGATATCGTTGATGATGTTACAAACCTCTCTCTTCCGGTTGGCGATGCTCTTGTTACTACTCCGGAAGGCACAGTTTCCTGTAAATTCTGGGGTCTGGGAGCTGACGGTACCGTAGGTGCCAACAAGAACTCCATCAAGATCATCGGTGACAATACAGACATGTACGCACAGGCTTACTTCGATTATGATTCCAAGAAGTCCGGTGGTGTTACAATGTCCCACCTTCGTTTCGGTAAGAAGCCGATCAAGTCTACTTACCTGATTCACAAGGCAAACTTCGTTGCCTGCCACAACCCGTCCTACATTACAAAGTTCAACATGGTTCAGGAGCTTGTTGACGGAGGTACCTTCCTTCTCAACTGTCCTTGGACAGGTGATGAGCTTGCAGCACATCTGCCGGGTCAGGTGAAGGCATTCATCGCAAAACACAATATCAACTTCTACATCATCGACGGTGTGAAGACAGGTATTGAGGTTGGTATGGGACCGACTCGTATCAACACAATTCTTCAGTCCGCATTCTTCAAACTCACCGGAATCATTCCGGAGGAGAAAGCAATCGAGCTCATGAAGGCTGCCGCAAAGGCAACCTACGGCCGCAAGGGTGATGATGTCGTTGCCAAGAACTGGGCAGCCATCGACGCCGGCGTTGACAAGGCTGTAAAGGTAGATGTACCTGCAGACTGGGCAAACTGCCAGGATGAGGGACTTGAGTTCAAGAAAGTTTCCGAGGGACGTCAGGATGCTGTCGACTTCGTAAACAACATTCAGCTTGCTGTATCCGCACAGGAAGGAAACAACCTTCCGGTTTCTGTAGTTGCCAAGTACGCAAACGGTGAGACACCTTCCGGTACAGCAGCATACGAGAAACGTGGAATTGCCGTAAACGTTCCGGTATGGAATTCCGATAACTGTATCCAGTGTAACAGATGTTCCTATGTCTGCCCGCACGCTGTTATCCGTCCGTTCGCACTCACACCTGCAGAGGTTGACGCTGCTCCGGAAGGCTTCAAGTCCATGGATATGACCGGTATGCCGGAGTACAAGTTCAGCATGCAGATCTCCACACTTGACTGTACAGGCTGCGGTTCCTGTGCAAATGTATGTCCGGGCAAGAAGGGTGAGAAAGCCCTTACAATGGTTCCGCTCGGTGATGCTCTTGATCAGCAGAAAGGTTTCGATTACGCTGTGAAGACTCCTGAGAAGAATGAAGTTGTAGAGAAGTTCAAGATCACTACCGTTAAGGGATCCCAGTTCAAACAGCCTCTGCTCGAGTTCTCCGGAGCCTGCGCAGGTTGTGGTGAGACACCTTACGTAAAACTGATCACACAGCTCTTCGGTGACAGAATGCAGATCGGTAACGCCACAGGATGTTCTTCCATCTGGGCAAACTCCTCACCGTCTACACCTTACACCGTAAACCAGAGAGGTTTCGGTCCGGCATGGTCCAACTCCCTCTTCGAGGATGCTGCCGAGTTCGGTTATGGTATGCTTCTCGGACAGAAGGCAGTTCGTGACGAGCTGAAGACAAGTGTTGAGGCTCTTGCCCAGAAGGATGCTTCCGTGAAGGATGCAGCACAGGCATGGCTTGACACCATGACAAAGGGCGCTGAGAACAGAGTGGCTACAGACAAGCTTCTCGAGGTTCTTGCAAACAACAATTCCGAGGAGGCTGCGTTCATCAAAGAGAACAAGCAGTTCCTCGCTAAGAAGTCCAACTGGGTATTCGGTGGAGACGGTTGGGGCTATGATATCGGCTTTGGCGGTCTCGATCATGTCATCGCATCCGATAAGGACATCAACGTTCTTGTTATCGATACAGAGGTTTACTCCAACACCGGCGGACAGTCTTCAAAGGCTACACCGACAGGTGCTGTCGCACAGTTCGCTGCCGGCGGTAAAGAGACAAAGAAGAAAGACCTTGCTTCCATCGCAATGTCCTACGGCTATGTATATGTAGCACAGATCGCCATGGGTGCTGACTACAATCAGGCTGTAAAGGCAATCAGCGAGGCAGAGGCTTACAACGGTCCTTCTCTCATCATCGCTTACGCTCCGTGTATCAACCACGGTATCCGCAAGGGTATGAGCAAAGCCATGACAGAGGAAGAGCTTGCTGTTAAGTCCGGATACTGGCATCTGTTCCGTTACAACCCGGCTCTGGTTGGAACCGATCAGTCCGCATTCTCCCTGGATTCCAAGGCACCGGATACAACCATCTATCAGGACTTCCTGGATGGAGAGGTTCGTTATAACTCTCTGAAGAGAGCAAATCCGGAGAAGGCCGACAGACTTCAGGCTAAGCAGAAAGAAGAGTCCGCAAACAGATTCTCCTATCTGAACAAACTTGTAAAACTCTACGGTCCGGACGAGCAGTAATCGCTTCCGTTTAAGTGAATAGGATTTGACAGACAGGCCCCCGCGGATGACGCGGGGGTCTGTTTTGGTGTTATAGGAAATTCCTCCGGAATTTTCATGACACAAAACACCTCGCTTGCAGGCGCGCTTGTGCAATGAGTAGATGCTTTGCATCCGTGTCCGGCGCGAAGATACTGCGGAAGGCATTCCGGGAATAGGGAATTTGCACAGAAAAGGAAGGAACGCCCCGCGGAAAAAGAAGAAAACTACACGAAAATATATACTATTTTTACTTTCGAAATCGTGTTATACTTGAAAAGGGTATTTTTTCAAAAACTATGTAAATGTATAAGAAAGGGTTGGAATATGGCAGTAGACCACAGCTTTTGGCTGAAAAAAATAGAGAAACTTGACGAGATTTATGTTCTCTGTTCCGAGTACACGCATCATCCGTTCGTCGTTTGCGATGAGGAGACCTTTGACGATATGGCGTATATCTTTACGACGGCCGAGATGTGCAGGGCATTTGCGCAGCAGTTTATCACAGACAAGTACGTTCTCCATGAGATCAAGATCGAGAAGGATTTGATACCGGGCGTACTTACAAGCTTCTTCCTTCTCGGAATCAACGCCGTGATGTTTCAGGATGAGGGAGCTCCTGTGAGAATCCCGCTGGAGGAGATCGCGCAGAAACCGGATCTGGAGGTTCCGAAGAATGCGCCGATTCCGGAGGCAAATCCGGAGCTTCAGCTCACGGGTCTTTATTTCATGCAGGAACTGAACCGGCCGGGCGAGAAGAGCGCGGAGGAGAAGATCCGTCTCCGGGAGCTGGAGGCCGAGATGGCGCACTACCTTCTCAATTCGAGATATATCGTTGCGTTTGACGTGACAGATGTGAAGGGCGAGTGGAATCCGGAAGATCCGAACCAGCAGGTGCGGGTTCCGATCGTGAGCACACCGAACGGACACAAGTTCCAGCCGGTATATACGGACTACGGTGAGATGCAGATGTTCAACAGACCGCAGATTGGAAGAAAATTCAAGATGACAGCAGTTCCGTATGAAAGACTGATGGAATACCATTTCAAAGACGCGGAAGGTTTCGTAATCAATCCGGGCGGCTTCAACCTGATTCTCACCGTGGATCAGATGAACGAAATGGCGCGAAGATACGCAGAATAAGCTGCGGAACGGGCGGAGGAAACTTCGTCCGATCGTGCGAAAAAGGGTAACGCGGCCGGTCCGAAGAATTTATACATTCCGGATAAAGTGTGTTATAATCGGTGATGCGTTATTTCGAATATAGAACGGAAAGGGCGAAACTATGGCAGTCGACAGCAATGTTGTAATTGAAAAAATAAATAACTTTGAACAGATGTTTGTTCTTTTTTCCACATTCACACATCATCCGTTCATTGTGTGCGATGAAGAGACGTTTGACGATCAGATTTATGTATTCACCTCCGAGGAGATGATGCAGGCGTTCGCGAAGCGCTTCACCGCAGATAAATATCACCTGCGCGGCGTAGAGGTCAAGAAGGAGATGATACCGTCATTCTTCAAGAGCCTTTACCTTCTCGGTGTCAATGCGGTAATGGTACAGGATGAGGGCGCTCCGGTGAGAGTACAGCTCAGCGAGCTGGCTGAGAAACCGGATGTGAGCGCGCTGAAGCGCTCCCTGATTCCGCAGGCGAATCCGGAGCTTCAGCTCACGGGGCTTTATTTCATGCAGGAGCTGATGAGACCTCTCGACCGCAATATCGAGGAGAAGAAGCGTCTGCAGAGCCTTGAGGAGGATATGGCGCACTATCTGCTGAACTCCCGTTTTGTCGTCACCTTTGACGTGACGGCTGTGCAGGGGAGATGGGATCCGACGAAGAGCGACGAGAACGTGAAAGTTCCGCTCGTGAAAACGAAGAGAGGCGACATCTATCAGCCGATCTATACGGATTTCGGAGAGATGCAGTCGTTTAACCGTTTTAACAAGGATGTTCGACTTGAGATGACGGCCGTTCCCTATGAGAGACTGTCCGATTTTCTTGTGAATGATTCCAGGGGATTTGTGTTCAATCCGGGCGGATTCAACCTGATCCTCACAAGAGAGCAGATCGCGGAGATGCTTGAGCGATACGGAGAGGGAACTGTTTCTTCGAGAGAAGAGAGTGTCGAGACTGCGACGGATTTCGCGTCGCAGGAAGAGAATGATACAGATGCGAATGAAATAGAAGGAACCGATGCGGACGTTATGGAGGCGGCAGAGGAAATCTGAGGCGGAAACGGCTGCAGCGGTGTACTTTTCAAAAAAGACAGTCCCGGCAGCAATGTACTGTGCGGGGCTGTTCCTTTACGTTAGAACAGGCGGGGAGAAAAAATGAAAGAAATCCAGATTCCGGAAGTATATGAAGTAATCAGTGATGAGTTTATCGAAGATGTCCATGCAAGAGGAATGCTTCTTCGTCACCGCAAATCGGGGGCAAGAGTGGCGCTTCTTGCGAACGACGACAACAACAAGGTGTTCAATATTGCGTTTCGCACGCCGCCGAAAAACTCGACCGGCGTGGCTCATATCATTGAGCACACGGTGCTCTGCGGATCCAGAAAGTTTCCGCTGAAGGATCCCTTTGTGGAGCTGGTGAAGGGATCGCTGAATACGTTCCTGAACGCCATGACTTATCCGGACAAGACGATGTTCCCGGTGGCGAGCTGCAACGATCAGGATTTTCAGAACCTCATGGATGTGTATCTCGATGCTGTGTTCTACCCGAATATCTACAAAAATGAGAAGATTTTCCGTCAGGAGGGCTGGCATTACCAGATGGAGACGGAGGATTCTCCGATCACCTACAACGGCGTTGTCTACAATGAGATGAAGGGAGCCTTCTCCTCGGAGACGGATGTTCTGGATCGCGCCGTGTTCTGCGCGCTTTTCCCGGATACGCCCTACGGTGTTGAGTCCGGCGGTGATCCTGCGGATATCCCGAATCTCACATACGAGGAGTTCCTGGACTTTCACAGGAAGTATTACCACCCGTCGAACAGCTATATCTACCTCTATGGTGATATGGATATGAAGGAGAAACTCGAATGGCTGGATCAGGCATATCTCTCCGCCTTTGATGTATGTGAGGTGGATTCGGAGATACCGATGCAGAAACCGTTCAGCGAGCCGAAGGATCTGACGGAGGAGTATCCGGTTCTCACAGAAGAGGACACAAAGGAGAATACCTATCTCTCCGTAAATATGGTTGTCGGAGACTATTCCGATCTCACTCTGAACACCGCTTTCTCGATTCTGGAATATGTCCTTCTGGATGCTCCGGGCGCGCCGGTAAAGCAGGCACTTCTGGATGCCGGAATCGGCAAGGATATCGACGGATCGTATGAGGACGGCATTATGCAGCCGGTGTTCTCCATCACAGCAAAAAATGCCGAGGCGTCCGACAAGGAGCGCTTCCTTACGGTCATCCGCGAGACCCTGGAGAAGCTGGCGGAGGAAGGACTTGACCGCAAAGCGATCCTGTCCGGTCTGAACTATTTTGAGTTCCGCTTCCGTGAGGCCGACTTTGGCGCTCACCCGAAGGGACTGATCTACGGCATTGATCTCTTCGACAGCTGGCTCTACGACGAGAATCGTCCTTTCGTCTATCTCAAAGAGCTGGAGGTCTTCGAGAAACTTCGTGAGCTCTCCGGAACAGGATATTTCGAGGAGCTGATCCGCAAATATCTACTGAACAACAACCATGAGGTCGTAATGACGCTGGTTCCGAAGAGTGGACTCGCGGCGGCCAGAGACAGAGAAATCGAAGAAAAACTTGCCGCTTACAAGGCAAGCCTCAGTGAGGATGAGATTCGCCGCATCGTTCGTGAGACGAAGGAACTCAAAGAATATCAGGAAGAAAAAGAAACCGAGGAGGCTCTCGCGAAGCTCCCGATGCTGAAGCGCTCGGATATTCAGAGAAAGACGCCGATCGTGATTCACAACGAAGAAAAGGATGTGGACGGCACACCCTTTGTCCGCCATAATTTCTTCACGAACGGTATCGGTTACCTGACGGTTGTTTTTGATACGAAGAATGTTCCGGACGAACTGGTTCCCTACATGGGCATTCTGAAGGGCGTGACGGGTTATGTGAATACGGAACATTACACCTACGGGGAACTGTTCCACGAGGTAAATGCAAATACAGGAGGAATCTCCTACGGCCTGCAGATTCTCCCTCTGGAAAAGGGGTTGACGGGAAAGGGAGTCTGCTGTTTCGCGATCCGCTCGAAATATCTCTATGACAAGAGGGACTTTGTCATCGATATGATCCGGGAAGTACTGACAACTTCAAAACTGGATGATACGAGAAGACTTCGGGAGATTGTCCGCAGCGCAAAGGCGGGACTGCAGCACAGCATTCCGGCCGCCGGCCATTCCTCCGCGCAGAGGAGAGTGTTCTCCTATCAGTCGAAGCTCGCCGCATGGCAGGAAGCGGTCATGGGTATCCGTTTCCTTCATCTTCTGGAGGATCTGGACCGGAACTTCGATGAGATAAAAGATGATCTGGTGGAGAAACTGAAAAAGCTCATGCATATCATCTTCCGTCCGGAGAATATGATTGTCAGCCTGATTGCGGATGACAAAGGTTTCGAGGGGGCTGAGGACAGCATCCGGAGACTGAAAGCGGATCTGTACACGGATGAAGTGGAGACCGGTGAATTCCTCTGGGAACCGGAGCAGAAGAATGAAGGCTTCAAGACTTCCGGCCAGGTGCAGTACGTGGCCCTTTCCGGCAACTACCGCACAGCGGGCTATGAATACACCGGAGCGTTCCAGATCCTGCAGAAGATTCTCAGCTATGATTATCTGTGGCAGAATATCCGTGTGCTCGGCGGGGCATATGGCTGTATGGGATCATTCCAGCCCTCCGGAAATGCGGTGTTATCATCCTACAGAGATCCCCACCTCAAGAGAACGCTGGACATTTACCGTAAACTGCCGGAATACATCCGGGAATTCGACGCGGATGAGCGAGAGATGACGAAGTACATCATCGGAACCATCAGTGATCTCGACACGCCGATGAACGCATCCACCAAGGGATCGGTTTCCTTCAACTGCTGGTCCTCGGGCAAGACCTGTGAGGATTTCCAGGAGGAGAGAGACCAGATTCTGGACGCGCAGCCGGAAGATATCCGGGCGCTGGCAGATCCGGCTGAAGCCGTTATCAAGGGGAACAATCTCTGTGTCATCGGAAGCGAGACGATGCTCGAGAAAGAAGGAGAGGAGCTGAAGTCGATTCAGCCGCTGCTTCACAACTGATTGCGGGAGAAAAAAAGAGAAATCCGCATATCTTCCGCCTATTTTGAAGGAAATTGCCGGATGACACAGAGAACGACTATAGATAGAGACAGATCGCCCCGTCATGCGGAAGGTGATCTGCGAAAAAAGGAGAATATATGGAAGACAGCAAACTGAAATCCGGTTTTATCGCACTGATCGGAAGACCGAATGTCGGCAAGTCAACCTTGATGAATCACCTGATCGGACAGAAGATCGCGATCACATCCAGAAAACCGCAGACGACAAGGAACCGGATCCAGACGATCTACAACAGCGACAGAGGACAGATTGTTTTTCTGGATACGCCGGGTATTCACAAGGCAAAGAACAAGCTCGGAGAATATATGGTCTACGCGGCGGAGAGTTCGCTGAAGAATGTTGACGCGGTTATGTGGCTGATTGAGCCGGGCGCCTATGTCGGAGCGGCGGAGCAGCACATCGTGCAGATGCTCGACAAGGCCGGTCTTCCTGTGATCCTTGTCATCAACAAGATCGACAAAGTGAAGAAGGATGTTGTGGCTGAGACGATTCAGACCTACGGAAAGCTCACCCGCTTCGAGGACATCGTGGCGGTATCGGCGAAACAGAGCACGAACCTGGACGGTCTGATCGACAGTCTCTTTTCTGTTCTTCCCTACGGCCCGCGATTTTTCGACGAGGACACCGTCACGGATCAGCCGGTGCGCCAGGTGGCGGCAGAGATGATCCGGGAGAAGACCCTTCGCTCGCTGGGTGAGGAGATTCCACACGGCATCGCGGTCGTCATCGACAAGATGAAAGAGCGGCCGGACGGAAAGATTACGGACATCGAGGCAACCATCATCTGTGAGAGGGATTCCCACAAGGGCATCGTCATCGGCAAACAGGGACGGATGCTCAAGAAAATCGGCAGTGAGGCCCGGGTGGATATAGAGCAGATGCTGGAGACAAAAGTAGACTTAAAGATCTGGGTGAAGGTTCGGAAGGACTGGCGCGAGAGCGATATTCTCGTCAAGAACTACGGATACGACCGCTCGGATCTCAAGCAGTGACGGTATGCGTCCGCAGGGAGGCTTGCAGATATGAGTGAAGCCATTACCGTGTCCGGTATGGTGTTGTCGGCGGCGCCGGTGGGAGAGAACGACAAAAGAGTCGTTCTCCTGACCCGGGAGCTCGGGCGAATCAGCGCGTTTGTCAGAGGCGCCCGCAGACCCGGAAATCAACTGATGGCGGTGGCGAATCCCTTTGTGTTCGGGCAGTTCACCCTGATTCCCGGAAGAAGCGCATACAGTCTGGTGCGAGCTGATATCCAGGAGTACTTTACGGAGATCGCCGTTGAATTTCCCGGCGTCTATTATGGCTATTACTTTCTGGATTTCGCGGGCTACTACGGGCGGGAAGGTCTGGACGCGACGGACATGTTGAACCTTCTCTACCTCACGGTGAAAGCACTTTTGAAGAAAAATCTCGACAACAGGCTGGTGCGACGGATCTTCGAACTTCGGCTGATGACGATGAACGGCGAGTTCGCCCCGGATCCTTCCGGGATGAGTGAGAGCTGTCTCTATGTGGTGAACTACATCATGCAGGCACCGCTGACCAGGCTGTACAGTTTTTCGGTAACCGAACCGGTCCGGGAAGAGCTTGAGAAGCTTCTTGACAAGCATATAAAAAGAATGATCGACCGACCGCTGAAAAGCAGGAAGATCCTGGAAGAACTTACGGAATGAAATGATCTCTTGGGCGTGATATGCCCGAGAGATTTTTTTGTCTCATAGGAAATCTATTGAAACCCTCAGTAGACAAAATGCTTTTCAGACTGTGCTGGTGTGCGATATGCGGATGCGATACATCAAATACGTTTAGATGTTGAAAGCAACAGTTTTGTGGGTTGACTGTTTTGGTGAATGGAAATGAAAAATACGACAATGTAACATGTGATAGCTTAGAGAGTGTGCAATTTACACTTGTTAATTACGCGTCAATCATTCGCGTTTTTGATGATTCCTCCACTTTTTTCTACTTTTTTCTATTTTTATAGAACTTTTTATATGTTTTTTGTGTGTCGAAAAAAATATGCGTTCATGCATTGACAATGCATATATTTTGCGTGTAGAATTATTGGTATAATAATATAGAAAGGAGGTGCGATAATGAGATTTGATTTTGACTGGACTTATGTTTCTGCAGGGGCTCCATATGTCACCATCAGTGAGCTAGGCTTGGCTTTTAATTCGCCGTCTAGTTCGCTCCTCGGTAATCCAGAAGAAGTCGTGATCGGGTTTGACGAAAAACAGATGGCGATAGGCGTAAAAAATGCTGAAAGTATGGAAGACGTTAAGCCGTATAAGTTTTTTAGCAGAATGAGATCGGGGTGGGTTCGGATAGGCTGTAAGGATTTTGTAAAGTACTTATCTGCGATTTCTGGAATTAGCTTTTCGTCATCGAAGAGGTTTGTAGCTAAATATGACATTGAAGAACAAGTTCTGTTCATTATCGTGAACGAAGACGAAGCAAAAGATGATAATAAAACTGAATAAAAAAGGCATATCAACACTATTCCCAGTAGTGCTGATATGCCGCGTCGCGTGCTGTAATGCACACAAAAGACAAGATCATTATAGCAGAACCGCGACCGTTTTCAATTAAAACTGTTGGTGGGGCGAGTGTTTTATTCGTCCCAGATTATCGCTGCCGCTACTGGCAGAGAAAGGTGGTGCTATATTGCATCTAATCAGATTAGCAGAGGAACTTGAAGACTATGTACGGGATAAAGGCGTAGAATTTACTGAAGATGGATATCCCATTTTTACGGAAGAAATGCTGCTAAAAGAAATGCCAGAAGGGTTATGTCCGATTGGTAATACATACTATGTAAAGGATAAAAGCAAGTATCTGCTAGTGTCGTTTTGTAACGATGAGATCATATACAAGAAGCTATTTTCATTAAAGAATAACATAGATAGTTATAGAGAATATATGGGATTTGGAGGGTTTGATCTGAGTCCGCGTATCAATGCAGATGTGAATATGCAACGTTTTAATCTTTTGTTAAACAAACTGGCAGACGCATATCTGGCCTTGAATGGTGTGAAAATAATGCCGAATTTTAGAACGGGATGCAATGAAACGTTCGGGGTATTATCTGTCTATCCAAAGAACTCGTGGTATTGTGTTGGTGCCTTGGGATGCGGAAAAGGGAGGATCAAGATTAATGATTTTTATCTACGGCAAAAATTGATAATCACGAATCCAGATATGCTTATTTATTACGGGAAAGTCAAGCCTGAATATGCCAGTGTAATAGAAGAGTTTGGCGTTCATTACAAGGTTTTTGCTGATTTTCAGCGAGTAAGTCGTAGAAAGAAGGTGGCTTAATGTCCGATGCAAAAACCGATTATTCAGATGCAGTAAAAGCGCAAAAAGATGCGTCAACCAGGGATTCGATTATTGCAGATCTGATACAGCAGGGATATGCGAGAAAAGCAACATATGGCGCGGAATGGGACACGGTGGATATTAACGATGTAGTATCAGTTGTGGCACCTGGCGCAAAACCCGTAATAGAAGGTGGAAAGATCATATACTATAACAAGGAACGAACAAGAGCTGTTGTTGCTGATGTCAGTGGATATTTAAGGGTTCAAGATTTGAGCAAAAAAACTAAAAAGAGGCAGTATTTGGATATGTATGGAAGAAACGCTCATAACGTAACAGGCGCAAATGGAAAAAAACGAGGACGGACTAAAGATGAATTTCAAAGGGCAACTCACTACATTATTAGGAAACGAAATGGAGGTGTTTAATTGTTTGTTTATTACATAAATGTTCCATTGAACATAAAGGGCATGCGAGAGTTTGAGGCATATGAAGACGAAATGCCTAACGTAAAAACGTTCGAGCTTACACAAGAAGAGTATGAATACTTGAGAAAAACGCAAGGATTATTTTCAGAATTCGATGAGAAATTTGGCACAATCATAGATGTCTGTGAAGAAGAACGTATTTCATTTGATGATTTACCAGAGGCACTTTGTATTGCGAAAGAACACTTGAAAAAGAGTAAAACAGGAAAATGCGCAATCGAAAAAGTGATAGAGTCGTTAGAATGCGCGATTGAGTCAAGGTCATTTTGGGAAATAGATATTTATCTGGATTGAAGAGATGAAGAAATATTTATATCAAAAGTTTTTACTAGGCTGTAATTACGAAAATCTCAGGTTAGAAGAGTGTCCAAGATTTGACGGAGATATAGAACAAGTAATAGATTATCGGTTCGGAGAATGCATACTCGATGAGAGCAATAATATCCGGAGACGAATCGACATTACAGATGTGGATCAAACGATAGATACGGAGCAGGATTGGAAGAATCTGATAAAAAAATTGGATAATGTCGATACCGTAATACTGTACAATACAGAAGTAAATAGCAAGAATGAGATTATTCGGAATTACAGAGAAGCGACGTTGAAGGCTATAATATACAGATTGAGATTTTTTGATAAAGAAGTCTTGATTTGTAAATCGGCTTAAAATAATTGAAAATGGTCACTCTTTCGAAGAACATGGGAGAGTGGCTATTTTTAAAACAAGGTGGTGGATATTTTTTACCCATACAAATACAACAATCCTTGAGAGTAGATACATGCTTTGATATAATTTGTAATTATCAGACAATTCTTTGCCGTCAAACCGTTTTTGTGGAAGGAGGCGGGAAGACAAACGGGCAAAGAGTGAAAGGGGTATTATGAAAAAGAAAATGATGATACTTCTGCTGGCCGCAAGTATTGGCTTTGCGGGATGCGGAAGTGACACGAAATCGTCGACCGCTACTTACAAGGGAAACGATTACGAGTCAACAAACACGGCGGGTGCCGCCTATGACGCCGAGTACGCAACAGAAGACGCGGCAGAGGTGGATGCTGCGGACGGGGCAGATGGTCCCACGAGCACATTCAAGGCAAAGAAATCGAAAGAAAGCAACGAAAAGCTGGTCTACACCGGTACCGTGGATATTCAGACACTTGAATATGATAAATCGGTCAAATCTCTGAAGAAAAAGATTGATGAGTACGATGGAATTATTCAGAATGAATCCCAGAGTTCCTCGAATTACGACTGGTACACCAGAGACGACAACGGACAGATGGACCGACGCCTGTCCATGTCGGTGCGAATTCCGTCGAAGGATTTCCAGAAGTTTGTGGACTCCCTCTCCGAGCAGGGACAGGTAATGTCCACCAGCGTCAACACCGACAACATCAGCCAGGCTTACGCGGATACCACCGCTTACGTGGAAGGACTTGAGAAAGAACAGAAGAGACTTCTTGAAATGATGGATAAAGCCCAGACGATCGAGGAGATGATCCAGGTAGAAGATCGTCTGACAGAAGTTGAGACCCAGCTGAATCAGGGCAAGACAGACATCGCGTCAATGAACAAAGATGTGGATCTTTCTACGGTGAATATCACCATGAAAGAGGTAACGAGATATGACGACATCAAGAAGCCGGAGAACTTCGGTCAGAAGGTTGTGAAAGCATTCAAACAGTCGTTCACATCTTTCGTATCCTTTGTTCAGGAACTGATTATCGTTCTGATCATGTTGCTTCCCGGCATCGTAGTTGTTCTTCTTATCGTTCTTCTCATAATCTTCCTCAGCAAGAAGAAAAAGAAGAAAAGGATGCAGATGAACGCGGGCAATGTACCGGGACAGAATCCGCAGATGATGCAGGGGATGCCGGGTGCCCAGAACCCGCAGGGAATGCCGCCGGTACAGCAGCCGCAGGCATCGAATCCTCAGGGACAGAATCCGCCGGATAACAAACAGTAAAAAACGATCACTTGAAGAGAAACCTTGAAACAGAGGTTTCTCTTTTTTGTTTCTAAGGAAACGGCTCCTGTCGGAGCAGCCTTGAATTAATAAAGCCCGCCATCATACTACCTTCAGAGATTAGGCAATGAATATGTGGATTCCATTTCAGATCTCGGCCAAATGTATGAAGGACACAAAAAAGCCGGGGGTAGGGGGAGCTGAAGTGCTCTTGGCGCTATTTTATTCAAATGAATTCTATAATAACTTAAAAGTTATGCAATTAATATTGCTTGATATTTGACGATATTAGAAATAGGAGTATTATGTGTACTCTGACAATAAACGCATCGTGGTAATAGACAACATCCATAGAAAGGAGAAAAACTAGAATAGATTTTAATAAATATACAAATGGGCCGAATGCTTATCTGATGAATGCTATTCGGATCAGTAAGCAAGTATTTAGATTTATTAACGGCTATACTAGTACATTGAATAATAATTAACTGACACTTAATGAATCATTGGATTTAACTCCAGCTGACTCTGCCTCAACAACACTGATTTCATCCATTTTGTATGTCCAATGATAAACTACAGGTTCACGATTTACTTCTTCAAAATAGAGGTAGATACGCTGCTCAAGTTCTTCCTTGGATTTTACACGAATACCTCTAAGCATTTGCTTGGTCATCTTACTGAAGAAACTTTCTATCATGTTAAGCCATGATCCATGCTTAGGTGTAAACACAAAAACAAAACGACCTTCCGGTCTTGTTGCAAGATAATTTCTTGTCTCTTTTGATTTGTGTGCAGAGTGATTGTCG
>NZ_JHXY01000033.1 GCF_000621585.1 [Eubacterium] cellulosolvens LD2006
AAAAGATAGAATTGATCCGGCAGGCGGACGGTGTTTACCGATTGGATCACGCCGTGACTGCAACGCAGAAAGACATCCTGCAGGCCTTCAATCTGACAGCGACAAGCGTCGCGAAAGAGGCTGCAGAATTGGGTAAGAAGCTAGCGAGTCTGACGAGTTGAGGAGAAAAAACATGGCAAGAACAGTAGATATCGATGCGAAAATCGAACAGCAGGAACAGAAAATCCTGAAGTTGAAGGCACAGCTTGAAGATGCCCAAGTCGAGTACGACAGGCTGGTAGAAAAGAAAAAAGAAGCGGACATGAAGAAGATTCTGGACGCATATACAAAGAGCAAACGGAGCATGGAGGAAGTGATCGATTTCCTGAAAGGAAAAGCGGATGTTTAACCTCGTTGGGACGAGGTAATGGATTTACGAGTTAATTTCCTGGGAAGTTCACAGTTATCCATCTTGACATCTCCTTTTACTAATATATTTAGTAAAAATATAGAAATAAGTCAAGAATTGCTAATATGTTAATGCTGTTATTCTGAGGGGGTGATTAGAGAGTACGGAACGCCGGAGGATCATGCGTAAACCAGAGTTGAAAATTGATCATTCATTAATATAACCGATTCGGGAGTAGAGAAAGCGGCATAACACTTTCCTGCGATAAACCTGTTGTTGTATTGGAAGGCAACGACTGGGAGAAGGATCTGGCATCTATACGGAATTCCATTGTAGTGATTGACGAGGGAAGTAAGTTTATCGATTCAAAAGACTTTGCTGAGAAAGTCAAAGGCAGCAGTAACGATTATTTACAGGATATAATTCAGAAGAAATTGTTGGAACAGTTAAAGAGAATATCCTTTTGAACATAACCCGGAGCAGTTCCGCGAGGTACATTTGGCAAAGAAGAAAAGAGACTCCGCTATGAGTTTCTTAAAGAAAAAATTTGGGGGAGTATTTATGGAAAAAATACTTCCCAGAACATCCTCTTCCTGAGACGAGATCTTCAGATTTTCGAAGCAGTTGTATCAAGGCGGGTTTGTTCATTGTCATCAAGAAGATCATGGATGAGTACAAACTCTCTGAGCATCTTTCATCCTGGGATGAAAATGGCAAGGGCTTATTTCTCGAATTGGAAATAGGCTGAATTCCTCGATTGGATATAGTATAATATAAAAAATGCGTTGACGCATATTGCTAAAACGGAGCGATACGAGGAAGGTGATGGGTTGGGAAGAAGAACAATTCATCATGGATGTAACGTGGAAGTTTAATAGTTATGAAAAAGATGAAACGTGAAAATGCGTTGTATATGAGAAGGGAGTATAGTATGGCTATCAATTTATCTAAAGGACAGAAAGTGAGCTTGACAAAAGAGAATCCAAGTTTAAAGAAAATCCTTGTTGGGCTTGGTTGGGATGAGAATGCGTTTGATACCGGTATGGATTTCGATCTCGATGCCTCGGCGTTTATGTTGGGGGCAACCGGCAGATGCCCCACGGATAAGGAGTTTATTTTTTACGGAAACTTAGAGCATCCGAGCGGTTCGGTAAAGCATATGGGAGACGATCTGACAGGTGGTCAGGGCAATAGTGATTGTGAGCAGATCAAAATTGATATCAGCCTGCTTCCACAGAATATCGATAAAATCGGATTCACTGTAACGATTTATGATGCGGAGAACAGAAGACAGAATTTTGGGCAGGTATCCAATGCATACATAAGAATTGTGGACGAAGCGACCAACAACGAGCTGATTCGCTATGATCTGGGAGAGGATTTCTCGATAGAGACAGCTGTAGTTGTAGGTGAGCTGTACCGTCATAATAGTGAATGGAAATTCAATGCAATTGGCAGCGGATATCAGGGTGGACTGAAAGCGTTGTGCGCGCATTATGGAATTGATGCCGAGTAAATGTAGAATATTGTTGCGACCGGAACGATAACCCACTGCCTTCTGTTTATCCGATGCACACAAAGTGTCGAAATTCTATCTTAGAGAGTGAATGATACTTTGTTGCAGGAGGAACTCCCATGAGGTCTCGGATTTACGAAATCATTGAGATTGCGGACGAGAATGATCTGGCGAGCCGCGTGTATGATGTCACCATGATGGTTTCGATTGTCGTGAGTCTGATTCCGGTAGCCGCGAAGAGTACGGACGGTATTTACTGGTACATGGATATCGGGACGACGTTTATTTTTTTGATCGATTATCTGTTGCGGCTACTGACCGCGGACAAGAAGATCGGGAAGGGAGCGAAGTCTTTCCTGGTCTACCCGGTGACGCCGATGGCGATTATTGATTTGCTGGCGATTCTTCCGTCGCTGGTTGCAGTGAACGGAGGCTTGCGTCTGATCAAGCTTCTGCGGCTCCTTCGTACGCTTCGTGTATTCCGTGTATTCAAGGCGGTTCGTTATTCCAAGAGTATTCCCATCATCATAGCTGCCTTCAAGAAACAGCAGGAATCACTGGCTGTTGTCGGTGTCCTCGCGAGTGGATATATCATGGTGTCGGCGCTGATCGTGATCAGCATCGAGCCGGAGACGTTCCCGACGTTTTTTGACGCGGTCTACTGGGCGACGGTCTCACTGACGACGGTCGGTTACGGTGATATCTACGCGGTCTCCACCGCCGGCAAGATTATCACAATGATCTCCTCGGTATTCGGCATCGCGATCGTGGCCTTGCCCGCCGGTATTATTACCGCCGGCTATATGGATGAGATCAAGATGAAGAAGAAGGCGGAGAAAGAGGAACAGAAGGAAATCCGCAAAAGGGAAGCGGAAGAAACCGCCCCGGGCAGTCAGGATTCAAAGGAATCAGGAGTCGCGTCGGAAGGGAGAACAGTAATAGAAGCGGAAGCTGCGTCGGAAGTGAGAACCGGGATAGAATCAGGAGTCGCGCCGGAAGTGGCAGCGACTTCGAAAGAGGGGGAGGGGTAAGAAAAAGTCTTCTCTGAAACAGAAAAAGCATTAGACAAAAAGATAAGCGATCTGCCGTTTAGAGCAGGTCGCTTATCTTTTTGTTATAGAAAAACTCTTTTTCCAGTTCGTAAAACTCTTTCCACATGGCGATGGTCTTGCAATTGTTGAGGCGTGGGCATTCTTCTCCGTCGCACTCGAGGCATACGACCGGCGCAAAGGTTCCTTCCATCAGATCGATGATCTCGCCGACGGAGTATTCCTCCGGTTTACGCGTCAGCTTGTAACCTCCGTGCTTTCCGCTGGCGCCAATGATCAGTTTTCCTTTGACCATCTCCTTGGCAATGATCTCGAGATATTTCTTCGAGATATCCTGTCTCTCGGCGATGTCCTTGAGAGGGATATACTCGCGGCTGTCCTGCTGTGCCAGATCGATGATTACTCTGAGAGCATAACGTCCCTTGGTTGAAAACATGAAATTCTCCTTATTATGTAGTCTCCGGATGATATGATTTATTATATCATAGTTTTTCGGTGAGGATTAAGGAATACTTATCGCGAGCAACAATAAATGCCTATCATAAAACCTATTGAAATGGTAGGGAATAGGGAGTATGATTACACCCAACAAAGGGAAATAACAAGCTTTGCAGGAAGAAAAGGAGGAAAAATACGCCGCGAAAGGGGTATCGAAGGACCCGGTCACGCGGAAAAGAAACATTTATGACGAAATAGAACTTATAAACATATTGACACGGTGGGTGAGTATACAATAAGATTAATGCGATGCTTTGTTACGTTGACAGGGTAAAGCGTTGATGAGCGAAATTATCTTCGAATGAAATAGATAAGATGTATGGAGGTACGAACATGGCAAACATTTATAAAGGAGCACTGGGACTTGTGGGAAATACACCTCTGGTAGAGGTTGTCAATATTGAGAAGGAACTGGATCTGAAGGCAACGGTACTTGTGAAGCTGGAGTATCTGAATCCGGCAGGAAGTGTAAAGGACAGAATCGCGAAGGCGATGATCGAGGATGCCGAGGCGAAGGGAAAACTGAAAGAGGGTTCTGTAATCATTGAGCCTACTTCCGGAAATACCGGAATCGGTCTTGCGGCAATCGCGGCTGTCAAGGGATACCGTATCATTCTCACTATGCCGGAGACGATGAGTGTGGAGAGAAGAAGTATTCTCAAATCCTACGGTGCGGAGATTGTGCTCACAGAGGGACCGAAGGGTATGAAGGGCGCGATCGAGAAGGCAGAACTCCTTGCTAAGGAGATTCCGAATTCCTTTATCCCGGGCCAGTTTGTAAATCCGGCAAACCCGGCTGTACACAAAGCGACCACAGGACCTGAGATCTGGAGAGATACCGACGGAAAAGTTGATATTTTTATCGCAGGTGTAGGTACCGGTGGTACGGTTACAGGTACCGGCGAATATCTCAAGGAGCAGAATCCGGATGTGAAGGTTGTGGCTCTGGAGCCGGAGGATTCACCGGTTCTCTCCGAGGGAAAAGCAGGCCCTCACAAGATTCAGGGAATCGGCGCCGGTTTTGTTCCGGAGGTTCTCAATACAAAGGTTTACGATGAGGTCTTCAAGGCTTCCAACGAGGCTGCTTTCGAGACGGCAAGATATCTTGCGAAGAAAGAGGGGATCTCCGTCGGCATTTCTTCCGGCGCATCTCTCCATGCGGCAATTGAGTACGCGAAGAAACCGGAGAATGAGGGAAAGGTGATCGTTGCGCTGCTTCCGGACAGCGGTGACAGATATTACTCCACCGCGCTGTTCACAAAGTAATTGCAGCGGGAATGTCGCA
This sequence comes from [Eubacterium] cellulosolvens LD2006, assembly GCF_000621585.1. Lineage (GTDB taxonomy): Bacteria > Bacillota > Clostridia > Lachnospirales > Lachnospiraceae > Bilifractor > Bilifractor cellulosolvens. The sequence goes on from NZ_JHXY01000033.1 coordinate 4,737, forward strand.
AGCGACATTCATATATAGGGAGAGCTTATTGATATGGAATTTAATACAAAACTTTTACATGGGAAATCCATACTGAGCAATCCGGCCAGAGAGATTCTTCCTCCGATTTCGCAGGTGACTGCCTTTAAGTATGAGAGTATGGAGGAACTGGAAAAGGTCTTCTTACATAAGAGTATGGGCTTTGCTTATTCCAGAATCGGAAATCCGACCCTGTCCGCTTTTGAACAGAGGATTAATGAACTGGAGGGCGGCGTCGGAGCGGTCAGCTGCAGCAGCGGAATGTCGGCGATCACGACAGCGTTGCTCGGTGTCTGTTCTGCCGGGGATGAAATCATCGCCTGCAGCGGACTCTACGGCGGGACGATCTCGCTGTTCCATGATCTGGAAAAGTTCGGGATTCACACCGTCTTTGTCAGGGAGATGACGCCGGAAACGGTCCGTGCGGCAATTACGGATCGCACAAAGGTGGTCTTCGGAGAACTGATTTCAAATCCGGCTCTGAAAGTCCTCGATGTTCCTGCGGTCGCGGAAGTTGCTCATGAGGCGAAGATCCCGCTCTTCATCGACTCGACGACGGCCACGCCATATATCGCGAAGCCGCTGGCCCTCGGAGCCGATGTAGTGATTCACTCCACGTCCAAGTACATCAACGGAGGAGGAAACTCCATCGGAGGAATCATCGTGGACGGCGGAAAGATGGCCTGGGATTTTGAGAAACACAGCGTGCTTGCCCCGTTTAAAAAATACGCGAAGAGAGCTTTTCTCATTCGTCTCCGCACCGATCTGTGGGAGAACATGGGAGGCTGTATGGCTCCGGCCAACGCGTTTCTCAATTGCATCGGTCTCGACACGCTCGGGATACGCATGGAGCGGATCTGCAGCAATGCGGACAGGCTGGCGAGAGCGCTGGCCGCGATCCCGGGTATTCAGGTAAATTACCTGACGCTTGAGGATCACCCCTATCACGTATATGTGGAGAAGGAGCTCGGCGGTCTGGGCGGAGGAATTCTGAACTTCCGTGTGGGATCGAAGGAAAAAGCATTCGCTGTGATCGACGCTCTGAAATACGCTCTGATCGCAAGCAACATCGGAGATATCCGGACACTTGTGATTCATCCGGCATCCACCCTCTATATTCATACGAGTCAGGAGGAGAGAGAAGCGGCCGGTGTATTTGAAGATACGATCCGCGTGAGTGTCGGCATCGAGGATGCGGAAGATCTGGTCAATGATTTTGTGAGCGCCGTACAGAGCGTTTCGGATACAGGAGAAGCCTGAATGAACAGCCGGGGTGAGGTGAAAATCATTGCTTCGGCGTTCGGGGCTCTACGACAAGATGTCATCGAAGCCTATCCGGCAGAGGCTGCAGCACCGGCCGAAGAATTTGACTGGGAGCATCCGTTCGCTTACGGCGGCGCTCCCACCGACGAGTGGCTGAACACGGTTGATGCTCCGGCCGCGCCGGAGGCAGAGCTTCCGAAGGGCGCTGATCTCTCCGTACTTCAGGGGGCGCAGACAACGTCTTACGCTCCGGTCGTGCTCTCCCAAAAGGATGCGCAGGAGGACGGAAGAGCCATCGACGCGCCGACTTCTCTGGGCGGTGACAGCGTAGCCCGCGCCGGATCAAAGGATGTGCCTTACACATCCAGAGACGAATCGATCCGCATCGGTTCGAAGACGCTCGCGCAGATCCGCAGCGATTTCCCGATTCTCTCCGAGAAGATCAACGGAAATCCGCTGGTATGGCTCGACAACGGTGCCACGACACAGAGACCGCAGGCCGTGATCGACCGTCTGTCCTATTACTATGAGCACGAAAACTCCAATGTACACCGTGCGGCACACTCGCTTGCGGCGAGATCGACCGATGCCTATGAAGGGGCAAGAAGCATAGTCCGTGACTTTATCGGAGCTCCTTCGTCGGACGAGATCGTTTTTGTAAGGGGTACGACAGAGTCCATCAACCTTGTGGCGAATGCCTATGTGAAGCCTACGCTGGAGCCGGGCGATGAGATCATCGTTTCCATTCTCGAGCATCACGCGAACATCGTTCCCTGGCAGCTGATTGCCCAGGAGACCGGCGCTGTGATCAAGGTGATCCCCTGTGATGAGAGCGGACAGCTTCAGCTCCATGAGTATGAGAAGCTGTTTACAAAGAAGACAAAGTTCGTGTCTGTCACACATGTATCGAATGTTCTCGGAACGGTTACACCGGTGGCTGAGCTCATCGCGATCGCGCACAGACACGGCGTGCGCATCCTCATCGACGGCGCGCAGTCTGTCGCTCATATTCCTGTCAATGTGGCAGCTCTGGACGCGGACTTCTTCGTCTTCTCCGGACACAAGATTTTTGCACCGACTGGAATCAGTGTTGTCTATGGAAAGAAGGAACTTCTCGAGGCTGCGAAACCGTATCACGGCGGCGGCAACATGATCGCCGATGTAACCTTCGAGCGCACCATCTACAATCCGGTGCCGAACAAGTTCGAGGCGGGTACCGGAAGCATCGCGGATGCGGTCGGACTCGGCGCGGCGCTTAACTATCTGTCGGAGATCGGCATGCCGTGCATCTACCGATGGGAGCATGAACTTCTGCAGTACGCAATGAAGGAAATGAAGACGGTCAAAGGACTTCATCTCATCGGCACAGCTCTGAACAAAGCCTCTGTATTGTCGTTCAAGCTTGACGGCTATGCGGACGAAGAGGTGGGACAGAGACTGGATTCCTACGGAATCGCTGTTCGTACAGGTCATCATTGCGCACAGCCTGTACTGAGACATTTTGGATACGAGGGTTCTGTACGTCCGACACTGGCTCTTTACAATTCACCGGATGATATTGACGCGCTGGTGAAAGTGCTGAGGACGTTTGCGTAAATCTTTTTCGGAAGTGTGCTGACCGGCGGGAAGGAAGCCGACAGGCTTTGGCTCCTTCCGGGTCGGCCGCCCTCCCGTTTGTTTTTCCCCTTTGGACGGGAGATGAAGCAGGAGGGCTTCCGTTAAAAAAAGAATTGCGCCGGTATTGGGAGGCAAGTGAACGATGAGTGGGATCATCAAGGAGTATGAGATCGATCAGATTGTAAGGGATATTTTTTATCACCTGATCCTTCCAAGATTGATGACGGAATATGCTCATTCTGAAACCGGTATTGACATCCATCCCGGGGCTACGATCGGGAAGTATTTTTTTATCGACCATGGCACCGGAATCGTAATCGGCGAAACAGCTGTCATCGGACAGAATGTAAAAATATATCAGGGTGTGACGCTCGGCGCTCTTTCCACCAAAGGAGGACAGAAGCTCTCGGGCAAGAAGAGACACCCTACGATCTGTGACAACGTCACGATCTACGCAGGAGCGTCCATCCTCGGAGGAGACACCGTGATCGGCAAGAATACGGTGATCGGAGGAAATACCTTCATCACAAGATCTGTCGGCGCGGACACAAGGGTAAGCATGAAAAATCCGGAGATGGAGTACCGCACGAAGACCAACGAGATCAGGGTCGAGGAGCTCGCTCCGAGTGACGATTGGTATTACATGATTTAAACAGAAAAGAGATTCGAAGACCTCGGTCTTCCGGGACAGATCGGCAGATCAGGAAAAATGGTCTGAGAAATTCAAAATAAGTCCATGGGACAATTGCAGGAGGAAAGAGATGAAAATTACAGTAGCAGGAGAAAAGAAAGAAGTAGCTGAGGGACTCAGCGTATCCAAACTGATCGAGATCGAGAACGTAGAGACTCCTCAGTACGTAACCGTATCCGTGAACGAGGAGTTCATCGATGCGGAGAACTTTGACACACATACACTCAATGAGGGAGACGAGGTTGAATTCCTCTACTTCATGGGAGGTGGAAGATAATGGCATTTACCAATGAACAGCTGGAGAGATATTCCAGACATATTATTCTCAAGGAGATCGGCGTCAAGGGTCAGAAAAAACTTCTGAACGCGAAGGTTCTGATCATCGGTGCCGGCGGACTCGGCGCTCCGGCAGCGCTCTACCTCGCTGCCGCAGGTGTGGGTACCATCGGTATCGTTGACGCGGATGTGGTTGATCTGTCCAACCTTCAGAGGCAGGTCATTCACACCACCAATGACATCGGAAAGAAAAAGGTTGAGTCCGCGGCTGAGACCATGAAGGCGATCAATCCGGACGTTACAGTCAACACCTACTACAAATTCGTCAACAGCAGGAATATTCTTGATCTGATCAAAGAGTACGACTTTGTCATTGACGGAACGGACAACTTCTCCGCGAAGTTCCTGATCAACGATGCCTGCGTCATGGCGAAAAAGCCGTTGTCCCACGCAGGAATCATCCGTTTCAAAGGTCAGCTCACAACGATCCTTCCGGGAGAGGGACCATGCTACAGATGTATCTTCAAGGATCCGCCGCCAAAGGATGCTGTGCCGACATGTAAGCAGGCCGGCGTCATCGGCGCTATGGGCGGAGTGATCGGATCTCTGCAGGCAATGGAAGCTGTGAAGTACATCACCGGTGTCGGCGATCTGCTTGTCGGCTACCTTCTGACCTATGACGCGATCAAGATGGAGTTCCACAAGATTAAACTTCCCGCAAGAGGAAAGGGCTGTGCCGTATGTTCCGATGAGCCGACCATCACAGAGCTGATCGACTATGAGGAGCCGGCATGTGAGCTGAAACAGGCAAAAGCGAACGGGGTATAAATCTCTATGAAAATTACACTTCAGAAAGCTGATTTTGATAAGATGTACGAATATGCGCTGTCCGAGAGACCGAACGAGTCCTGCGGGCTTGTGGCCGGATCCGATGACGAAGATGGCACAAGGCATATTGAGAAAGTATATCTTCTGACAAATATTGATCACACGAATGAGCATTTTACTATTGATCCGAAGGAGCAGCTTCGGGCAATTAAGGATATGCGCGCGAACGGGCTGAAACCTCTGGGCAACTGGCATTCTCATCCGGAATCTCCGTCCCGTCCCTCCGAGGAGGACAAAAGACTTGCCAATGACAGCAAGGCGAGCTACCTGATTCTTTCTCTGATGGAAGAGGGAAATCCTGTACTGAACGCTTTCCACGTAGAAAGTCAGGACGGGGAGAAAACAGTGAGAAAAGAAGATCTCGTGATCAACGGGTAATTCCCGCTCGACGGCGAGACCGCGATAAAAAGTAGATGTGAGAAAGGACTGCTCACAACAAATACGTAAAGGAGAATGAAAGAATGGCTGATCTTGGATTTACAGTAGATGATACCGTAGATATTACAGATGTAAACTGCCCGGTTACTTTCGTAAAAACAAAAGTGGCTCTGGAGGAGCTGGACGACGGACAGATTCTTCAGGTACACCTGAATGACGGAGAGCCGGTACAGAATGTTCCGAGAAGTATCAAAGATGAGGAACATGAGGTTCTGAAACTTACCGATAACGGAGACGGCACATACGAGCTCTACATCCGTAAAATCGGAGACTGATCCGGTTACAGGTGGAAACATAATCAAAGAAAGCAATACCCCCGATCGTTCAGGTTATACATCTGCGTTCGGGGGTATTTTCAGATTCCAATATTCCACTTTTATCAAAAAAGTGGAGAGGGTATAATATATGAGCATATGAAGTGTTTAAGCAAGGAGGATGGAAATGGAATTCAATACAGATATTTTTTCTCAATTCGACAAGAAATGGGCCCTGTTAACTGCCGGAGATTCGAACAGTTTTAACACGATGACGATCAGCTGGGGCGGACTCGGTACGTTGTGGAGAAAGCCGGTTGCCACCGTCTATGTGCGCACATCGAGATATACCCATGAGTTCATGGACAAGAATGACTACTTCACGATCAGCTTTTATCCGGAGCAGTATAAGGAGGTACTCGGTGTGCTTGGTTCAAAGTCCGGCAGGGACATGGACAAGATGAAGGCTTCCGGTCTCACGGCAAAGGCATTGAAGGATTCGATGACGTTTGAAGAGGCGGAGATCACACTGGTTTGCAAAAAGCTCTTCCGACAGAAACTTGAAGAATCCAATATGCCGAAGGAAATTGCGGAGGAAATGTACGAAGGTCAGGCTTCCCATGATATGTACATCGGAGAAGTGGTGGAAATCATTCGTTGAAAAAGATGCAGATGGTCTTGTACGAAGTTTCGAGTCATCCTGAAGTCGGGGGGATAATCTGCAGAAATGGCTTTATCCGGGGAGGTTGAACGATGGCCTATTTTCCGATGATGGTTAATTTAGAAGACAAGCCGGTTCTTGTGATCGGCGGAGGCGAAGAGGGCCGGAAGAAGGAAGAAGTTCTCCTGCAATTCGGCGCGGTCATTACGCTCGTGTCGCCGGAGGCAGAGCCGGAGGCGGTTCGTATGGCCGACCGGTATCTGGGCAGGGAGTTCCGGGATGAAGACATCCGTGAGGCGGATTACGCAATGGTCGTCGCGGCGACCGATGACAGGGAACTCAACCGGAGGATCAGCATCCTGGCCGGTGAAAAAAAGATTCCGGTCAATGTCGTCGACGATGCGGAACTGTGCTCCTTTATTTTTCCCTGTGTCATCAAAGACCGGGATGTGGTGTGTTCCGTCTCAAGCGGCGGGAAGAGCCCCTACGTGGCTCAGTATCTGAAAAAGAAGATTCTGGAGGTTCTTCCCGGTAAGATCGGCGAGGTCAACGACCGGATGGGAGTCTTCCGGGAAAAGGTAAAAGCAGAGATCGCGGACACGACAGAAAGGCGCAGGGCTTTGAGGGCGCGCCTCGATGAGCTGCTGGAACAAATGGATATCGATGGATGACGAAAGGTTATCCGAAGAAGAGTCGCCTATTCAGGCGGCTCTTTTTTGTCTCATAGGAAATTCCTCCGAATTTCCCATGAGACAAAACGCTCCGCGGGATGCGCACTCGCGCGATATGTAGATGCGTTGCATCCGCGCTCGGCGCGAGAATGTCGCTAGCGACATTCTTTTTTATCTCATAGGAAATTCCTCCGGAATTTCCATAACACAAAACGCTCTGCAGAATGCGCAGCTCGCAGATAAGAAGATCGCTAACGCGATTCTGCTCGCGCGTCAAAGTCAACCAGCGGAATTTATTACATGAGTTGCTCTAAGAATTCTTGATAGTGGATTCTCAATTTCTTCCGTAACCAGATGTATTGCCTTTCAACACAGTTAGAGTTTATAATCCTATAAAACCTAGCAAGTATGTAGGTAATCATTTTAAGCAAAGCAATATGAGGGAGGAATTGACTATGAAAAAGAAATTAATCACACTCGGTCTGATTTTTACACTGGGAGCTTCTCTGGCAGCATGTGGAAATCAGGGTGGTTCAACCACGACTTCCGCAGCCACACTTTCTTCAAGCGCAGCGGAGCAGAAGGGTAATAAAGAGAAAATTGAACTGACAAACGTATCCTATGATCCGACAAGAGAACTCTATGCGGCGTATAACGAAGTCTTCGCGAAACACTATGAGGAAGAGACCGGTCAGCCGATCGAGATTACCCAGTCCCATGGAGGTTCCGGCAAACAGGCGCTGGAGGTTGCCAACGGTCTGGAGGCCGATGTCGTGACACTGGCTCTGGAGGGTGATGTACAGGTGGTTGCCGATGCAGGACTGATCGACGACGGCTTCACCTCCGAGTTTGATCTGGACAGCTCACCGTACACCTCGACCATCGTATTCCTTGTCCGCAAGGGAAATCCGAAGAAGATTCTCGACTGGAACGATCTGATCCGCGACGATGTCGGCGTCATCACACCGAACCCGAAGACCTCCGGCGGAGCAATGTGGAACTATCTCGCCGCATGGTATTACTTCGAGAAACAGGGACAGAAGGAAGATGAGATCCTTGATTCCATCAGGAAGCTCTACAGCAATGTTGTTGTTCTGGATTCCGGAGCAAGAGGCGCCACCACATCCTTCGTAGAGAACAAGCAGGGCGATGTACTTCTCGCCTGGGAGAACGAGGCCTTCCTTTCCCTCAAGGAGTATCCGGGCGAGTACGAGATCGTCGTTCCTTCCGTTTCCATCCTCTGCCAGCCGACAGTTGCTGTCGTAGATGAGGTTGCGAAGAAACATGGCACGGAGGACGCGGCGAAGGAATATCTCAGTTATCTCTATTCTGATGAGGCACAGGAAATTGAGGCGCAGAACTTCTATCGTCCGAGTACGGAGTCAATCCGAAACAAATATGTACTTTCTACAGAGTCCAATACGATCAAGGAGATCCCGTCCGATGGCAAGTGGATCAACGACAAGATCGAACTGACCGACATTAATCATTTCGGCGGATGGGCAGAGGCCCGCGCGAAACACTTCGCGGACGGAGCGAACTTCGACAGTATTTACGAGCAGTAAAAAATGTTGGAATGGGGGCCTGTCCTCCATTCCATCTTTTTTGAAAGGGATCCAGATCATGAATAAAAGAAAAAGCGTCATACCGGGTTTTGGAATATCCATGGGAATCACAATCACGATCCTGAGCATCGTTGTGCTGATTCCGCTTTGTTCACTGGTTGTCTTTTCTGCGAAGCTCAGTTTTTCGGAATTTATCTATACGGTGACCCGGCCTCGCGTTCTGTCCGGCTACTTTGTATCGATCTCGACGGCACTGATCGCCTCCTTAATGAATGTGGTGATGGGAGTGATCCTCGCTTGGATTCTTGTCCGGTATGATTTCAGGGGCAAGCGGTTTATCGACGGAATCATCGAGCTTCCGTTCGCGCTGCCCACGGCGGTGGCAGGTATCTCACTTACGCACCTGACAACAACCAACGGCTGGGTCGGTCAGATCTTCTATAAACTGTTCGGACTGAGAATCGCCTATACCAGAGCCGGTATCACGGTGGCACTGGTTTTTATCGGTATCCCCTTTGTTGTCCGGAGTGTGCAGCCGGTGCTGGAGAAGATTGATGTGCAGTATGAAGAGGCCACGTTCATGCTGGGGGCCGACGCGAAGACTACGTTTTGGAAAGTGATTTTTCCGGAAATCGTCCCGGCTATCATCTCGGGTTTCACCCTTGCGTTTGCCAGATCCATCGGTGAGTACGGAAGCGTCGTCTTTATCGCGGGAAATACGCCCTACGAGACAGAGATCGCGCCGCTTCTGATCATGTCGGAACTTCAGGAATACGATTATTCGGCGGCCACGTCGATCGCGTTGGTGATGCTCGCTATTTCCGTAATCATTCTCTCGGTGAACGCGCTGGTGCAGAGCGTCGTCTCCGGAAGAGTTCGCGGACATGCATAGGAGGATGGTATGGAACTTAGAAAAGAAAACAGGATATTGAAATACAGTCTGATCACCATCAGCTTTTTGTTCCTCGGGGTTTTTCTGATCCTCCCGCTGATCTACATTGTCGCCACGGCGCTGAAGAGCGGTATAGCCGGGTATATCAAAGCGGTGACGGATGAATACGCGCTAAAGGCCGCCCTGCTGACCATCGAGGCGACGGCTTTCGCGGTGATCATCAATACGATCTTTGGAGTCGCTGCGGCCTGGCTGGTTACGAAGTACGCCTTCCGGGGGAAAAAATTACTCTCCACGTTCATTGATCTTCCGGTCACGGTCTCACCGATCATCGCCGGTCTGATCTATGTACTCACCTTCGGACGTCAGAGCAGTCTCTATCCGTTTCTGGACGCCCACGGGATTCAGATTATCTTCGCGGTGCCCGGCATCGTTCTGGCGACGATTTTTGTCACCTTCCCGTTTATCTCGAGAGAGCTGATCCCGGTGCTCACGGCCCAGGGAACCGACGAGGAAGAGGCGGCGGCTATCATGGGCGCGGTGACGGCGACGATTTTTCGCAAGGTGACGTTTCCCCATATCAAGTGGGCACTCCTGTACGGTATCGTCCTCTGTACAGCCAGAGCCATGGGAGAGTTCGGTGCGGTGTCGGTTCTGTCGGGACACCTCCGGGGAAAAACAAACACGCTGCCGCTCTACATCGAGCTGCTGTATCAGGGGTATGACTTTACCGGAGCCTTTGCCGCATCGTCGCTGCTGGTGATTCTCGCGGTGGTGGTTCTGATCCTGAGACTTGTGATTGAGAAACGCGGACAAAAAGAACTGGATTTGGATAAGTAGAAGAGGTGCAGATATGGGGTACGTAGAGTTGCAGGATATAAACAAACATTTTAAAAAGTTTCATGCTTCAAAGGATATCAATATTTCCATCGAAAAAGGAAAACTGGTCGCGCTTCTGGGACCGTCGGGAAGCGGAAAGACGACGATTCTCCGCATGATCGCCGGACTGGAGCAGCCGGATTCCGGAGAGATCCGTATCGACGGAAAAGTCGTAAATCATGTGCCGGGAAGTGAGAGGGGCATCGGTTTTGTTTTTCAGAATTACGCCCTCTTCCGCTACATGACCGTCTATGACAACATTGCCTTCGGCCTTCGCGTAAAGAAGGTGCCGGAGGACAAGATCAAAGAGCGGGTGACCGAACTGCTGTCTCTGATCAACTGTGAGGGGCTGGAGAAGAGATATCCGAGCCAGCTCTCCGGAGGACAGAAACAGAGGGTCGCTTTCGCCCGGGCGCTCGCACCGAATCCGCAGATTCTTCTGCTGGACGAGCCCTTCGCGGCGATTGACGCGAAGGTCAGGCTGGAACTTAGAACCTGGCTGCGTCAGATGATTACGAAACTCAACATCACGAGCATCTTCGTAACCCATGATCAGGACGAGGCCATTGAGGTCGCGGACGAGATCATCGTCACCAATCAGGGAAGAGTGGAGCAGTCGGGTACGCCGCAGGAGCTGTACAAGAATCCGGCGACGCCCTTTGTGGCACAGTTTATCGGAAATTCCGTGGAGGTGAAAAACTATCAGGAATTCCGGCATTTCCGTCAGAGGGGAGAGGGCACGAAGGCCTACATCCGTCCGGAGTTCGTGAGTGTGTTCAAGAAGGGGGAGAGCGTTCAGTTCTCAAATTCCGCGGAAGAAGCTGTGGTTGAGGACATTATTTTCCGGGGAAGCAGTCTGGAGATCAAGGCGAGGATCCACGGAAATATCATATCGGCGATCCGCAGCATCAACGATCCGGAGGTTCAAGTCGGCGAGACGGTCGATGTCTTTATCTACCGGCTCTACGTCGTCTCGGAGGACGAGGTGTTCCTGGAGACCAACAGCGTTCTGGCTGAGGAAGATATCGTAATTTAAGGAATGGAAAATGGGAAAGACAGTATCGGTGGAAAAAATCAACACAGACATTCTGATCATCGGCGGAGGGACGGCCGGCTGCTATGCCGCCTGCACTCTGGGCGAAAACGGGAAGTACCGGGTGCTGATCGCGGAAAAAGCGAACATCCGTAGAAGCGGCTGCCTGGCAGCGGGCGTCAATGCCATCAACGCGTATATCACGGAGGGAAGAGTTCCGCAGGACTACGTGGACTATTGCAAAAAGGACGCGAAGGGCATCGTCCGGGAGGATCTTCTCCTGTCGATGTCCGAACATCTCAATGAGGTGACCGCCCGTCTGGAGGAAAACGGCCTGGTGATTCTCAGGGACGAAAAGGGGAAATATGTCACCCGGGGAAACAGAAACATCAAGATCAACGGAGAGAATATCAAACCGATTCTCGCGAAGATGGCGGAGGGGTCAGAGAATGTCTCGATTCTCAATCACGTAAATATCACGGATCTTCTTGTGGAGGACAATCGTGTATACGGGGCTGTCGGTTTTGATGTGAATGAGGAGAAGGCCTGTGTGATTCTCGCAAAGGCTGTTCTGGTGGCCACCGGAGGTGCCGCAGGTCTCTACCGGCCGAACAATCCGGGATTTTCGCGGCACAAGATGTGGTATCCGCCCTTTAATACGGGAGCGGGCTATGCCATGGGCATCGAGGCCGGCGCGGAGATGACGACGCTGGAGATGCGGTTCATCGCTCTACGCTGCAAAGACACCATTGCCCCGACGGGAACCATCGCCCAGGGCGTACATGCGAAGCAGATGAACGGAGACGGTGAGATCTACGAGACGAAATACGGGGTTGCCACCTGTGAGAGAGTCTACGGAACGACGGAAGAGAACCGGCTGGGGCACGGACCCTGCTATCTGAAGACCGATGAGATCACAAAGGAGCAGGAGGATGAACTCTATAAGGCCTATCTCAATATGGCTCCTTCCCAGACCCTGAAATGGCTGGAGGGCGGTCAGGGACCTTCGGAGCAGAATGTCGAGATCGAGGGGACCGAGCCCTATATCGTCGGCGGACACACCGCCAGCGGATACTGGGTGGACAACAACCGGGCGACAACCGTCCGCGGCCTCTACGCGGCCGGCGATGTGGCCGGAGGCGCTCCGCAGAAATACGTCACCGGAGCCCTCGTCGAGGGAAAACTTGCCGCCCGGGGAATTGAGGAATTTCTGAATACGACTGCAGAGAAGGTGACGGAGCTGCAGAGGCATGAGACGCAGTCTGAGAAGAATAGATCTGAGACGCGGAGCCTTCGTACAAAAAAAGCGGAACCCGGAGATCTTTGGCGAAACGCGTCCGATGAAAAGGAGGACTGGAAGAAAGTCATCGCATCCTACGAACGGTTTCTGAATAACGAGACCGGTAATGTTTCCATCGAGCAGCTCGAAGAGAGTATGCAGAAGATCATGGATGAATACGCGGGCGGAATCACAAAGGCCTATCAGTTTAACGAGACGGGCCTGGCGCTGGCGAAGGAGAAAATCGAGGGACTGTTTCCGGTATTGGAGTCTCTGCGGGCGGAGGATAGCGATGAATTACTGCAGATCTACGAGATCCGGGAGCGGTTGATCGTCTGTCTCTCTCTGATCGAGCATCTGCGGGCCAGAAAGGAGACGCGCTGGCACAGTTTTGCCGAGAACAGGAATTATCCGTCGGAAGACAAAAACTACGAGCTCTATATCAATTCTGTCAAAAGAAATGGTCAGATCCGGATTGTGAAGAGGCCGCTGGTTGTGGACCGGTATGAGCCGCTGGTGTTCACCTTTGAGGGGAATCGACTGACTGGAGCGGGAGGTGAAGTATGAGCATTCGAATAAATGACGCTTCCTGTGTGGGATGCAGACGATGCGCGGAAGTCTGTCCGGGAAATCTGATCAGGATCGTCGACAGAAAAGCGGTGATCCGGAGAGAGAAGGACTGCTGGGGATGCACATCCTGTCTGAAGGAGTGCAGGAACGGTGCGATTCTTTTTTTCCTCGGCGCGGATATCGGAGGAAAGGGCTCGGTTCTCTCCGTGGAGGAAAAAGGGGACATCCGCACCTGGACAGTTACCGGGAGCGATGGGACGAAGAAGGAAATCGCTGTGAACATGAAGGAGTCGAACCGTTACTAATATCGATTCGGACATTGTTGAATATATAAACATCAGAGACACATGGAACTGCAGGTGCCGACTCTGAACATAAAATATGGAGAACAATAAAATGAGTAAATTAACACATCTTGATGAGCTGGAAGCGGAAGCGATTTATATCATCCGCGAAGTTGCTGCGGAGTGTGAAAAACCGGTGATGCTGTATTCGATCGGCAAGGACAGTTCGGTCATGCTGCATCTCGCGCTGAAAGCTTTCTATCCGGAGAAACCGCCGTTTCCGTTTCTTCATGTCAATACGACATGGAAGTTCCGTGAAATGATTGAGTTCCGCGACGCGGTGGCGGAGAAATACGGACTCACCATGCTGGAATACATCAATGAGGAGGGCGTCGCGCAGGGAATCAATCCCTTCGACCACGGCAGCGCCTACACCGATATCATGAAGACGCAGGCTCTGAAGCAGGCGCTCGACAAGTACGGTTTCACCGCGGCCTTCGGCGGCGGAAGAAGGGATGAGGAAAAATCGAGGGCAAAAGAGCGTATTTTTTCCTTCCGGAATTCCGCGCACGCCTGGGATCCGAAGAACCAGAGACCGGAGATGTGGAAACTCTTCAATACGAAACTCTTTAAGGGAGAGGAGGTTCGTGTCTTCCCCCTCTCCAACTGGACAGAAAAAGATATCTGGCAGTACATTCAGCGGGAAAAGATCGAGATCCCGTCCCTTTACTTCGCGAAGGTTCGCCCGGTGGTCTACCGGGACGGAAATATCATCATGATTGATGACAAGCGCATGGAGGAGCGGCTGCTTCCGGGGGAGCAGGTGGTCAACAAAAAAGTCCGCTTCCGTACACTCGGCTGTTATCCGCTGACCGGCGGTGTGGAGTCCGACGCGGAGACGCTGGATGAGATTATTGATGAGACACTCAGCGCGGTGTCCAGCGAGCGGACGACGCGCGTGATTGACAATGAGGCGGCCGGCTCAATGGAACGAAGGAAAAGGGAGGGTTATTTCTGATGCAGTTATTGAAATTTATCACTTGTGGAAGTGTGGATGACGGAAAATCCACGCTCATCGGACATATCCTCTATGATTCGAAGCTTCTCTATGCCGATCAGGAAAAAGCGCTGGAGCTGGATTCAAAGGTGGGTAGCAGAGGCGGCGCCATCGACTATTCTCTTCTGCTGGACGGTCTGATGGCAGAGCGTGAGCAGGGAATTACGATCGATGTTGCCTACCGGTATTTTACGACGGACAACCGGAGTTTCATCGTGGCCGATACACCGGGACATGAGGAATATACAAGAAACATGGCTGTCGGCGCTTCCTTCGCCGATCTCGCCGTGATTCTGATTGACGCAAAACAGGGTGTCCTTGTGCAGACGCGCAGACATGCCCGGATCTGCTCACTGATGGGAATTAAACACTTCGTTTTCGCGATCAACAAGATGGATCTTGTATCCTACAGCCGGGAGCGCTTCGACGAGATCACAGAGCAGATCGAAGAACTGGTCCGTGAACTGAAACTGAAAAACCATGTGGTGATCCCGCTGTCCGCGACAGAGGGAGACAATGTGACGAAGCGCTCGGAGAACATTGACTGGTATCAGGGACCGGCTCTTCTTGAGTACCTGGAGCAGGTCGACGTCGCATCCCAGAAAGAGGAAGAGGGCTTCTACCTTCCGGTACAGAGAGTCTGCCGTCCCAATCATACCTTCCGCGGTTTTCAGGGACAGATTGAGACCGGTGAGGTTCATGTTGGCGACGAAATCACCGTCCTTCCGAGCGGGGAGAAGGTCAATGTCAAGAGCATTCATATCCTCAATGAGGAGGTGCGCAAGGCAGGTGCCGGCAGACCGGTGACGATCCAGCTGGATCGCGAGGTCGATGTATCCAGGGGGTGCGTGCTGACATCCCGGACGGAGATCCCGGTTACCTCGTCCATCGAGGCGACGCTTCTCTGGATGGACGATGAGAAGCTGGAGATCGGAAAGAACTTTTTTGTAAAGGTCGGAACGAAGCTGATCCCGGGTACGGTCACAGAAATTATCAACACCTTTGATGTGAACACCGGAGAGAAAAAGACGGCGGACGCGCTTGAAAAAAACGAGATCGCAGTCACCCGGATCCGCCTCGCGGACGAGGTTGTGGTCGATCTGTTCAAAAAACACAAGACGCTGGGCGAGCTGATCCTGATCGACCGGATTACGAATATGACCTCTGCCTGCGGCGTGGTCAACAACATCCTCAGGGATGAGGAAGGCATCTCCGGAACCGTAATCGACCGGGAGGCAAGAAGCAACTGGAAAGGGCAGCGGGCCATCACCGTGGAATTCAAAGAGAGTGACAAGGTGGATCTTGCCTATGTGCAGAGAGTCGAGAAGGAGCTCAGCAACAGAGGAAGACACACTTAGCTGCAGATCATCATCGGACAGTCCGTGGGAGACGCCTACAACCAGATTTGCGACGCCAACGGCTTCCAGAGACAGGCTTCTATTGACGAGAAGATCGATGAGACGAAGAAGAAATTCTCGGTCGGAGCAATTTTTGACGGAATCACCGGCTGTATCATCCCGCTGATCCCGCTGTTCATGGCAAGCGGACTTTTGAAGGTCATCATCGTGCTCGGAGGACTTGCAGGACTTCTTCCTGCCGACGGATCCACGACACAGGTCCTCACCATGGCGTCCGATGCCGCCCTCTACTTCATGTCGATCCTTGTAGGCTTCACAGCGGCCAAGAAATTCGGCGCCGATCCTTCCCTGGCCATGGGTCTCTGCGGACTGCTCGTATATCCGCAGTTTGTTAACCTGATCGGCGGTGAGGCCGGAGCGACGCTTTTCGGTCTTCCGGTTTACAACGCAACCTATTCCAACATGATTTTCCCTTCCATCCTTGTGGTATTTGTTATGTCCAGGGTTGAGAAGTTCTTCAGAAAATATGTACCGGAACTGTTAAAAGTAATGCTCGTGCCGCTTCTTACGGTAATCGTTATGCTTCCGCTGGCGCTTGTTGTACTTGCACCGCTCGGAGCAATCATCGGATCCGGAATCACAGTAGCTGTTGAGTTTATTTACGGAAAAGTAGGATTCCTCGGTGTAGGTATTCTTGCTGCCATTTACCCGCTTCTGATCATCACAGGTATGCACTCCACCCTTGCGCCGGTATGCATTTCCTACTTCACAAAGCTGCAGTATGATCCGCTGATCGTACCGGCTTGCTACATCGCGAACTTCAACCAGGCAGCAGCTTCCTTCGCGGTAGCTGTAAAATCCAAAGACAAAGCAGTAAAAGGAATCGCATCTTCCAGTTCTCTGACAGCGTTCCTTGCAGGTGTTACAGAGCCTTCCCTCTTCGGCGTCAGCCTCAGATATAAGACACCGCTCTTCGCGTCTGTCATCGGCGGTCTGGTTGCCGGCTGCTACGCAGGTCTTATGGGAACAAAGGTTGTTGCCATGAGCGGACTGGGAGTATTTGCTCTCGCAGGTTTCCTTTCCGATAACATGATGAACTTCGTAAACTATCTCATCGCAATTGCGCTGGGTATGGTGGTTACATTCGTTATTACACTGATCACTTTCAAAGAAAAAAAGGAGGCATAAAAAATGAGTTTCCCTTCAGATTTCATGTGGGGCGGCGCGACTGCCGCAAATCAGTTCGAAGGCGGATACAATGAGGGCGGCAGAGGCCTGAGTATCGCCGACATGCAGACAAACGGTGCGGTAGACAAACCTCGTACCATCACAAGAACCCTGGACGAGAATCTCTACTACCCGAATCATCAGGCCAGTGATTTTTACCATAGATATAAGGAAGATATTGCCCTCATGAAGGAAATGGGCTTCAAGACCTTCCGTATGAGCATCTCCTGGAGCAGAATTTTTCCGACCGGAGAAGAGGAGAAACCGAATGAAGAAGGGCTGAAATTCTATGATGAGGTCTTTGATGAACTGAAAAAGGCCGGAATTGAGCCGCTGGTTACCCTCTCTCACTACGAGAATCCCTGGTATCTGACCGAGAAATACAACGGCTGGGCGGATCGAAGACTGGTCGGGCTCTTTCTCAAATTCGCGGAAGTCTGCTTCAACCGATACAGGGATAAGGTCAAATACTGGCTCACTTTCAACGAAATCAACGCGGGTATGTATCCATTCGGTCAGTACAACGGACTGGGTATTTTCAACGAGGGAAGTACAGACACATGGAATCTGAAGGACATCCCGGCGCTTCGCTTCCAGGGACTGCATCACCAGTTTGTGGCGAGCGCTCTGGCTGTGAAGAAGGGACATGAGATCAATCCGGAATTCAGGATCGGATGTATGGTGGCGTTGACGGCCAACTATGCCTACTCCGCGAATCCGCTGGATCAGGTGGCCAACCAGCTCTCCTGGCAGTACTGCAATTACTATTGCGGCGACGTGCATGTGCGCGGCGAGTATCCGGGCTTCGCGAAACGAATCTGGAAAGAGAATGGCGTGGATCTCGTCATGGAGGACGGCGATCTTGAGATTCTCAAAGAGGGAACGGTGGATTTCTTTGCCTTCTCCTACTATATGAGCAGCTGTATCTCCACGGATGAGACGCTCAGGAAGACGGCAGGAAACCTCTTTGGCGGGGTAAAAAATCCCTACCTGAAGGCAAATGACTGGGGATGGCAGATCGATCCGAAGGGACTGAGATACACCCTCAACGAGCTCTACGGACGTTATAATATTCCGCTGATGGTTGTCGAAAACGGCCTGGGCGCCTATGACACCCTCGAGGACGGAACAGTCCACGACGATTACCGGATCGAGTATCTTCGCGAGCACATCAAGTGCATGGAAGAGGCGCTGGACGACGGCGTCGAGCTGATGGGATACACACCCTGGGGCTGCATCGATCTGGTCAGCGCGGGAACTGGTGAGATGAAGAAGCGCTATGGCTTTGTCTATGTCGACTTCGATGATCTCGGAAACGGCACAGGCGACAGATACCGCAAAGATTCCTTCTACTGGTATCAGAAGGTCATCGCGTCGAACGGAACGGAGCTTTGATCAATAAACGGAGAAGATATATGTTTGGATTGTTTAGTAAAAAGGAACAGGAAACACTGTGCGCGCCGGTGACCGGGGAGATGATAGACATTGCCGGCGTCAGCGACGTGACGTTCGCGAATAGGCTTCTCGGTGACGGCGTTGCCTTCCGGGCGGAGGGCGATGTTGTGACGGTCTACGCGCCTGTGAGCGGAAAACTCGAGTCGCTGTTTCCGACCGGACACGCGTTCGGCATTGAGGCGGCGAACGGCCTTCAGATCCTTGTTCACATCGGCATCAATACGGTCGAGGCGAACGGAGACGGCTTCCGGGTTCTCTCCCACAGTCAGGGTGAGAAGGTGAAGGCCGGAGACGCGCTGATCGAATACGACGCGAAGAAACTGTCGGAGAAATACGATACGACCGTCATGCTCGTGATCACAGACGACAACGGCCATGAACTGAAGTTTAAAGAATACAGCCGGTATGAGGCGAGGGATGTGATTACAGAAGGATAAAAGAAAAAATGTCCACGATTCTGTGATTGCGCAGCGATCAAAGAAGTAAAAAAAGAGGAAGAGCACGAAGCATAAATTGAAGTAAAAAAGAAGACGTGCACCAATCCGTTGTGATTGATGCGCGTCTTCTTTTTTGATCAGCACGGAGCCCAGAAGGTGATGGTAATATTCTGCCAGCAGCCGTGGCAGGTATAGAGCACAATGGTTCCCGGACAGATGGAATCGATCGTGTTGTAATTGTTGTCTGTCAGATCGGATTCCGTGTTGTGTCCCTGGATATTGGCCACGCATACATATTCTGTGGGGACACCTCCCTGCATGAGAATCGCGCGGGTGGAATCCGGCACGGCGTTGTTGATGGCCTCGAAGCCCTGATTCCAGTGATCGGCGATGCAGGTGTGACCGTTGAGAGAAAAGCTTGCCGCCTGTCCCTCTGCATCCACAATTGCCTGCGCGTAAGTTCCGCCGTCAGCTTCGAGCGGCGTGGAGTACAGCTGTACGTTAATACCGAGATCCGGCGAGCAGAAACCTCCGGCGCTGCCCTCGGAAATACCGGAAAGAACCGCTTCGTCTGTCAGGAGTCCGCCGGGAACGTCTTTTTCCTCCGGCTCCGCAACTGCCCCGGGCTCAACTTCAGCGGGAACCGGGACATCTGCATTTTCATCCGGGAGAACGATCTCCTTCGCATTCCGGAATTTTGCCCGCAGGTCGCCGGCCTTCACGCCAAGAGCGGCCCCCTCTCCCGGAACATGGCTACTCTCCTGCAGCTTGAGGGACAAAACGGAAAGATTCCCCATTGTGTGAGGCGCAAGGATTGCGGTAGAAATCTCCTTTCCTGTGTTCAGAATGGATTCCATTGAGGCTTCTTTGATTTTTGCCTCGGAATTTGCGAAGGCGACTGTCTCACCCGCCGCAGAAATACATAAACATGCCGTCGCGACAAGAATAGATATACGTGTAAATTTGAATAGTCTTCGGGAATAATTTGCAGAAAATCTACGTTTGTTTAACACAACAAACCTCCTTCTGATACTGATTTTAAGGGTGGTTCGTTGTCTTAAATTAACGTGCAAGCGGTTTGGACGACTGCTTTAAACTGTGTAGATACAGGTTCAGGAGCAGACGTTCGCGTGATGAACAGATGCTTCGCATCCGCGCCCGGCGCGAATGTCGTGAGCGTCCGTGTATCTTCCGCTTTTTTTCATGGGGGGAACACGGCGATGCTATAGTCGTGTTTGAAATATTGATAAAATAGAAACGATAACACAATAAAAACCCTCTCTGTTATATTAGCACACAATCGTCGAATTGTCGCTATAATTGTCAGAATAATTCGCGAAATTTCGTCAAGTTAAACATCGAATTATTTCGTTTCGTGAGTGCCGGGAAGGGTATACTTTTAAACCTATTATGAACGCAGGAGTAAGTGACGAAATATATTTGTAAGATTGTAATTGTATAGCTGTTTCATGCCAGAGATTTTTACAGCAAACAGCTTTTTTGAATCACACAGAGGGATCTGTGGCGTGTGAGGTTTTTATGAGGAAATCTATCTCGGCAAAATGGGTTCAAACAGCAGTTGCCTGTCTGACGATCGCTTTGATTGGCTGTCTATTGACGGCTTTCTCCTTTTATTCGTGGAATGTGAATGCCGCGGAGAAGGCGAAGGACGCGCTCCTCGTGGGCGTTCCGCCCGACCGCTGTCCGATGTTTTATAACGATCCGGAAACCGGCGAAATCGTCGGAATCGGGGCAGATCTGATGACAGAGGCCTCGAAAGAAGCCGGATATACGGTCACCTTTCGGGAGATCACCGAACCAACGCTGAAAGACGCGCTGGACAACCCGGAATATGATGTGATTCTCCCTTTCGGAAGCGCTATTTCCAGCGCTTCGGGGCAGGCGTGTGTGATCTCCGCTCCGCTGTTTCAGACGCCGTTAACGCTGGTTACAGTACAGGGCCAGGATCTTCCGGCGATTCTGCGGATGAAGGTCGGCATGCTGAAATCCCAGGGCGGCGTGGCCGATACGGTAAGCAGTATGTATCCGGACATAGAGATCACTCTGTACGACACGGTGAAGGATTGTGTTGCGGCACTGCGTGGCGGAGAAGTGCAGGCTCTCCTGAACAATTCCTATCTCTGGAGTTATATTCTGCAAAAGCCTTCCTATGCGGATCTTGAAGTACACACCACCGAGATGCTCTCGATGGATTTCTGCGCCGGAACACCGGATACGGAAAAGGGAAGGGCGATCATCGAGAGGCTGAACGCCGGAATCGGGGCGCTGGATAATACAAAGCGGCAGGCGGTTATTCTGGATTACACGACGCGTAAGCTGTATGAATATGATATCTTCGACCATATCTATGCGCACCGCGTGTTTCTTGGATTTGGCGCAGTCTTTTTCTGGAGCTTTGTTTTTCTGATTATCAGGAGACTGCGGTTGATGCGGGGCGAACATGAGAAAACCGTGAAGAAGCTGGTCGATCAGGATCCGCTGACAGGAGCCTTAAGCATGAACGGTTTCCGGAAGCGTGTGACGGAACTGCTCGAGGCACATCCGGATATTCCGTATATGATTTCGTATAACAATATCCGCGATTTCAAATTTATAAATGACAGCTACGGGAAGGCGGTCGGCGATGAATTGCTTCGCTTCTGGGCGGAGAGATCCATGATGGTTCTGACCGAAGAGGAAGCGATCGGACGAGCGGAGAGCGACCACATGGTGGTACTGTGCCGGGTTGGCGGAGGAGCGAAAATCGCGCGTGATGAGGAAATCGTCCTCGATCCTGTGCGGAACTATTTTCTGGACAGAGGCAAAGATCTCCGCGTGCAGATGAGCAGTGGCGTCTATGTGCTGACGCCGGAGGACTATGAACATCCGGACGTGGATCACATGCTGGATCTTGCCCGCGTGGTGGAGAAGAAGGTCCGGGAATCCGGCAGGGACGGATTTGACCTTTATAACCAGGAACAGTGGGAGAAAGAGAAATGGATTGCGGATCTCGTGGGGCATTTGCGGACGGCGATCCGGACGAATGAACTGCTGATCTGGTATCAGCCGCAGGTGGATTTCGAGACAAAAGAGATCTCCGGAGCGGAGGCGCTCTGCCGGTGGAAGCACGCGAAGCTCGGGTGCATTCCGCCCTCCGAATTTATTCCGGCGCTGGAGAATTCCGGTTCGATTTATGAACTGGACTGCTACGTCTGGGATAAAGTCTGTCAGGATCTTCACCGGTGGAATGAAAAAGGGAAACACATGACGGTCTCGGTGAATGTCTCTCGGTGCGATATTCACGACAACCCGAATCTAGCGGATCACTTCCGTGATCTGATCGAGAAGTATAATCTCTCCCCGGATCAGTTGAAGGTCGAAATTACCGAATCCGCGTATGTGGAGGACTCCAGCCTGCTGATTCGGATCACGCAGGAACTTAATGCCTATGGGTTTCAGGTCGAGATGGATGATTTCGGAAGCGGCTACTCTTCTCTGAACATGTTAAAAGAGGTTCCCGTCAACCGGATCAAACTGGACCTTAGATTCCTCAACGATGACGGAGATCCCGTGAAGGGACGCATCATTATCGAATGTATGATTCACATGGCAAGAGCTCTCGGTATGGATATCATCGCAGAGGGCGTCGAAACCGTGGATCAGGCGGAGTTTCTGAACAGCCTCGGCTGCTCCGAGATGCAGGGATACTATTTCTATAAACCCATGCCGGTATCGGAATTTGAAGAACACTGAAGAAGTGCGAAGACATACGAAAGAGAGCCGCATTCCCAAAAGGATGCGGCTCTCTTTTGCTGTATGAGAATCAGTACAGAGGCGCGATTTTTCGTCCGCTGCGCTCACCGGGAGAAGTGAGGGAATGGGGAAGTTGAAAGCCGTTTGCGGACATTGAACTTCCCTGCCTCAGATCAGTCAGTCATCCCTGGAATGACGTTCTCCGATCTGAAAATCTTCGTAATGCTCAAACATATACTGCACCGTGATCGGTTTGCTTCCGGTGAGGGTCTTGAAATCATCGGTGATGACGTCCATCTTTCCCTCGCGGATGGCCTGGGCGAAGGTAACCATACCCTCGGAGGAGAAAGGGGCTTCCGAACCTTTCTGGAAGACGCCGGCCGTTGTTCTCGGAACACCCATGGCATCAAAGACCTGATAATTCTCTTCATCGGTTATTGCCCTGTAGGATATGTTGTTGCCGGTCGCCTGATTTCCGATCTCGATAAACTCGCTGATCGTCATCAGCCGGGATCCGTTGATATCCAGGATCGCGTGATCGTACTCCGCGCCCCGGAACAGCGCGTAGGCTACTGCCTTTGCGCAGTCCTTTCGGGATATATAGGCCATTTTCCCGTCGCCCTGGCTGTTTTTTAATACGCCGTCGCCTTTCACATAGGTGAAGTAATTCGTGATCATCGCTTCCGCAAACTGGGAGTTGCGGAGGAAGATGAAATCAAGACCCTGGGATTGAATGTATTCTTCGGTGTAAATATGGTCGAGTTTCTCCACGCTCGGATTTGTCTCATCGCCGGCGTTGACAAGAGAGGTGTAGATGATCTGCTTCACGTCGGCCGCTTTGGCCGCGTCGACAGCGTTCTTCTGCGCCTGCTGTCTCTTCTTTCCGATGAATGGCATGGAAATCAGTGCCATTCTCTCCGCTCCGGCGAAGGCTTCCGCAAGTTCCTCCGGATGATTAAAATTCGCCAGGCGTGTCTCAATCCCCTGTGACGAATATGCGGTAAGCGACTCGCGGTTGGAACTTGTAAAAATCAGATCGTCTTTGCCAACAAGCGTGAGAAGGATGCGCGCTGCTTCTCTTCCCAGATTTCCGTCAATTCCTGCCAATAATAGTTTTCCCATAGTACTCTCCGTTTCATTATATGCTGTATTGAAAGGAGTCAGGATGCCGCAAGCGACATTTGGGTGTTATAGAAAATCCCTATGACACAAAAAGAAATATACTTATTATGTATATATATTATCACAGATAGAAGAGTTGGAACAGAGATTCGGAACAAATTATTTAAAAGAAAGATAAAAAATATATAAAAACTCCGGATAGACTCGCGGGAACAGGGATATAGTATAAAATATATTATAATAGTTAACATATTTCATATTGCAATCGGAGGGGGATTATGAGTTACAGGAGAAAGATTTCCATTTTACTGGCGGCGAAGTCCTTTGTGCCGCTCAAAGCGGGCGATCACATGACCATTGAAAAAGGCATGAAGGTCCTCGGAATTGTGGGGCCTGGAATGATCAATGCGATCACCGCGGAAACTTTCTGCAGCATCCGTCCGATCGAGACGATTAAGATAAAGGGCCGCGGTCAGGCGTCCATTGACAGGTTCATAGATTATATCAAAGAGAAGTGCCCGCAGGTAAAAGAGTTCATTGTATGCGAAACGCTGGAGGAGTGTGTCAGAGATGTCGATATCCTCTCCTTTGCCACATCCACACCGATCGGTGGTCAGGCAAACTATCCGACCATCGAAGATGAGTGGGTGAAAAAAGGGTGTCTGATCTGCGGACCCGGCGCGGTGAATGTATCGGATGCGATGATCGCCGGGTCAAAACTGGTGGTCGACAACTCCAAGCTCTATGAGGCCTGGGCAGAGGAGTATCCGTATCCGACCTTCGATACGATGTTCCTTCTGGGCTGCAAGTATCTGGACATGGTTCACGAAGGAAAACTGGCCGCGTCGAGAATCGAGGATCTGGGAGGGATCGTGAGCGGAGCGATTCCGGGAAGAAAAGATGACGATGAGATTATCCTCTATTCCATCGGTGGTATGCCGGTAGAGGACGTCGCATGGGGCAAGACCGTATACGACAATACGGTGAAGCTTGGAATCGGAACAAAGCTGAATCTCTGGGACGAGCCGTATTTTTATTAACTGACGAAAGGCACATCGAAGAGTAGATGCTCTGCATCCGTCCTCTGCGCGGGAATGTCGCAGCAACCTTCTTTTTAGAAAATGAGATAACAAGTGGAAAGACGACAAAGATGTCATCAGGACTTCTTTGTCGTCTTTGCTATATCGGAAAATTTCCAACCTGTACGTTTATGGTTCCGCTGAGCTTCCCTATAAAGAAGGAGGCGGGGCAGGCGTACGGACAATGATCTGCAAAAGGAGATGATGATATATATGAATACAAAAAAACTGAGTCTGTTCAGCAGCGTTGCGATCTGTGTGGGACTGATTGTCGCGACAAGCTGCCTGTCTTCTCTGGGAAGCGGAATCGGATCGCTGGGAAGAACATTCTTAGTCTTCCGATTCATCTTCCGGGGTATTTTCAACCGGAACAAAACGATCATCCGGCTGACCGCATCGCGGGCAGACATCAATGTCCCGGATACTTCTGCCTTCCTTCTCCTCGTCAAATACGTAACCACATGCTCTGCACTTGTAAACAGCCATATTTTTCTCCTTCCGTGATATGTATGAAAGGTTATGTGTTGGATCTGCAGTGTAAAAACGATGACTTTCCTTTTATTATATCGCTGCTGCCGTTGAAACAAAACATTTTTTCTCGGAATGACGGCGATGCAGTACGGACCCGGACAGGAATATGTCGATGCAGTGCGAAAAAGAACATGGATGTATGATATCCCGGAGGAATTTCTATGCTATAAACGTATAGTGGGCTTGCATGGAAGGGGATTTTTGTGGACGGTGAATATTCAGAATAATCTTAAATTATGAAAGAATACAATTGCGAAAGACTGGAATGCGGTCGGCGATATGATTGCCTACCCGATCGGATCAGAGGAGGACCATACGTTGTGCAACAATAAGGAAGAGTTCCTCAATTATGCAAATGACACCGGTTTTGATGATGAAATGCTTGATTTGCTAAAAAAGGCGGGCTTTTGAAAAAACTAAAAAAAAGTTAAAAAAGTTGTTGACACCCGCGCAGTGCCCGTAGTATAGTAATACCCGTTGCGGCGCACGAAACACAGCGCGGGCAACGCATGAACATTGACAACTGAACAGTAAAACACATCCTCGAAAATTCAAAAAACATTTTTGAACGATCGATGAGTATTCAACAATTTATTGTTAATACAAATCCTTTAAAACAGTAATAACGGGATGAATTAGCCAAGTGTTAATTCTGAACTAATCAAACTGTTCTCATTTGCAGTTTCAGCTCATAAGCAAAGCTTATTCGCTGAGGGGCATCCGCCCAATAAATACTGCGATGAGCATCCTTATAAATGCTTCGCATTTCACGGAGTGCTCCCGCCGTATTTACTCTGCAAATTCGAATATCATTTT
>NZ_JHXY01000034.1 GCF_000621585.1 [Eubacterium] cellulosolvens LD2006
TTCAGGGATCCGGCCGTCTCAATACCGACCGCTTTTCTAACAAGAACGTTGTGATCCAGCATCCGGCTTGTGTTCTGCATCAGAACCAGAGAGATCATAAGCGGAAGACCTTCCGGTACCGCGCAGACAACGATCAGGATCGCCAGAGACACCGCCTCGATCACATTCAGCAAAATGCTGCTCCAGCCGGTTGCCGCGTATGCGCCGAATCCGCCGGCCCTGAAAACGTAATATGCCATGTAAAGAACGACGATGACCACCGCGGATACGTAACCGAATACGGAAATCTGGTTCGCGAGCTTCGAAAGCTTTACTTTCAGCGGTGAATCCGGCTCGTCCTCCTGCATATCCTCAGCCATTTTTCCCATCATGGTCTTTAAGCCGACTTTGCGGACGTTCATGACGCCTTCACCGTCATAAACCACAGCGCCGCGGAACAGGGAATGCGGATCTACGAATGTCTCTCCGGTCAGCTCCTCCGGGAACTCAAAGCCCTCCGGGGCGGCGGATTTTTTGCACTCCTCGGTCTCGCCGTTCAGCACAGAGTTGTCCACTCGCAGATCGCCGTCAATCAGAATACCGTCCGCCGGTATCTTATCTCCGGACTGAAGAATCACCCGGTCGCCGACAACAACGTCATCTACTTCAATGACACTGATAATGCCGTTTCTGTACACCTTACAGGTGTCCTTTTTGGTGCTGTCCTTTAATTCCCGATACTTGGTATCGCTGGCAACCGCAGTCTTCGCGGTGACAAACGCCACGATCAGAACCGCGACAACCGTGCCGATCGGTTCGTAAATCTCGGCATGTCCCATAAAGAACATAACGAGCATAATGACCACGATCGCGAGAAGGATACGGATCATCGGATCGCCGAATGTTTCCTTGAATTCCGCCCAGAACGTCGTGGGTTCCGAGTCCGGAATCACGTTTGAGCCATGCTTCTGCCGCGACTTCTCTACTTCTTCGTCAGTTAATCCATTGTGTCTCATTTTTTCTTCCTGTCCCCCTTAAATGGATACGAATTCTATTTGTTTATGTATTAACATAGAACCTATTATATATGCTCGTCAAGTATCATGCAAACGTCATTCCCAACAGATATCTAAAAATATTTGTGCACGAGCGATATCTGTAGTATGATAAATATGTTATAAATAAAAATATTCTGATACATGATGGTCAACCTGTAACTAAACACAAATCCTACAACATGGAAACACAGGAGGCAAACATTCATGAGAAAAAAAGGTATTCCGTTTTTTATCACAAGTTGTATCGCGGCAAGTCTCGTACTGACCATGGTCGCTCATGCCGAACCGAACGTATCGGAAGGAGTATTCACGTATGAATGTGTGGATGCTCCGATCGCCGGAGAAGAAGGCATTGTTCTTACAGACGCCATTCCCGGTCATATCGAAAATGCCGGAAATTCCGACGCTGAAACCGAAGAGATCGATCTTTTTGGAACAAACTATGGTTATCCAAACACCCATGTGAACACCGGGAATCAGCGGGAAGACATTGTGGCTGTTGCCCGCACACAGATCGGTTACCGCGAGGATTCCAATAATGATACAAAATACGGCGAGTGGTATGGTTTGAACTATAATTCATGGTGCGCCATGTTTGTGAGCTGGTGCGCCCGGCAGGCCAACATCCCCACCAGTATTCTGAAGAATTCAGCCGGGGCCGGACACAGCGCCGCGTATTTCAACATTCCGTACCAGGACGGAGCATCCTTCACACCTCAAAGAGGCGACCTCTTTTTTACAAAATCCTGGTCGCATGTCGGTCTTGTGGATTCGGTAGACGGAAATACGATTATCACGGTGGAAGGCAATTATGATAATCAGGTTATTTCTCTCCGGCGCAATAAGAATGAATTGTATTTCGGAACGCCTGCGTATACCAACAATCAGG
Organism: [Eubacterium] cellulosolvens LD2006; assembly: GCF_000621585.1. Classification (GTDB taxonomy): domain Bacteria; phylum Bacillota; class Clostridia; order Lachnospirales; family Lachnospiraceae; genus Bilifractor; species Bilifractor cellulosolvens. The sequence continues at coordinate 1,927 of NZ_JHXY01000034.1, forward strand.
CAAGTTTTGACGCGACTCCATCGATCAGCGGGCACAGCATCCCGAATGATTATCAGCGGGAGGGCGTTGCTTTCAACGTGAGAGGTATCGTGTCCTGCGCGGCTCCGATGTCCGCGGTTCACGTCTATGTTCTGGATGGCGGCGGAGCGGCTGTCACTGGAAGATCCGTGTATCCGAACAGTACCTCCTATGACATAAAGAATGTGGATTACGATGTCAAGTTCTCAAAACTTCCTGCGACCCGCATCTACGAATACAAAATAACGGCTATCGTCAATGGAAAAGAATACCTGCTCTTCAGCAAATGGTTCTGGGTAGTCAACAGTTCTACCCGTCCGTTTGATCCCTGGATCAATCAGAGCGGAGACGGAAACTACCGGACAATTACCTGGGGTGCCTCCTACGCGGCCGGCTATCACATTGATGTAAGAAAAAACGGTGAACTTGTACGATCGGAGGATCTTGGCAATGTAACTTCGATGAGTGATACTTTCTCCCCCGGAAGTACGGTCGTCTACATCACCGCGTACAACGGAGCCGGTGGATCAGACACAGTTTCAACGGAAATCAGTATCCCGTATCCGACATCTGCGCCGAAGCCAACGGCATCACCGACGCCAAAACCAACCGCAGCAACAGCGAATCCCAAAGCAACCCCGACGACAAAACCTGCCGCGAAACCTTCAGCAGCTTCATCTACCGGCAATACAAGCGCACCGATGTATCGCTTATACAATGCCGGCAACAGGGAACATTTCTATACCGCTTCCTCGCATGAAAAAGACGTTCTGGTCAGCAAAGGATGGAAGTATGAAGGCGTTGGCTGGTATGCCCCGGCAAATTCCAAAACACCGGTGTATCGTCTGTACAACCCGATTCTAAGAGATCATCACTATACGACCAGCGCAAATGAAAAGAATGTCCTGTCCTCAAAGTACGGCTGGAAATACGAGGGAATCGGCTGGTATTCGGACGACGCAAAATCCGTTCCGCTTTATCGAAGATACTGTCCGTTCCTCATAAGCGGTGCACATCACTACACAACCGGTCTTAACGAGGCAAAGCACCTGGTGTCCGTGGGATGGAAAGATGAAGGCGTCGCGTGGTATGGCGTCAAAACAAATTAATACGTTCAGCACTACGAAATAGAATCGGCCGGCAGAGATGAACGCCTCTGCCGGCCGTGGTAATTTCAAGCAACTCTTCTATTCTCTCATGCAGCTGAATAGATTCTTTTTTACAGCCACTCCCATATTTCTCTAAACAACAATTGAAAAAACGCCGCCAGAACAACTCCTTAATACCCTTCCTGCCCCGCACGCACTCTCCGTACTTTAACCAGGTGAAACCCGTATCTGCTGTTCATATCAGATTGCAGAGTCAATTCAAAATCTCCTCTGTCGATCTCTCCCATCGCGGAATGGTTTTCTACCAGCTGTGCTGTCACAATTACATTCGATCCGCTGATCTCATGTTGAATATAATACATATTCCACCCAGGAGCGCCGGATGCACACCCCAGTTTATAGCGTCCATCGCTCTGCTCCAATTTCCCGTTAAACGGATCGTCAGTATTCCATCCGAGTACAGAAGCCATATATCCCCGAACGGTATCCGCAGAAAAGACATAATAAGAATCCACGACCGTTCCGTCCAGAACACTTTGTCCATACTGTCCGACTTCCTTCAGCCAGTTTGCCACCACGTCTGCGGACAGGTGTGCGCTGTCCAGATACATTTCATCATCATTCGGTACAAATTCACCATAACCGGTGTCCGCTCCGACTGTGTACAGATTCCGGATCAGACAGCCGATGCCTTTCATACGGTCGAAATCCCCCTGTGAGTATTCTATCGTTACCGCTTCGCTCGGTTCTGCTGTTTCCGGTTCTTCTTCCTTCTCTTCCTGAACAAGTATCCAATCCGGTTCTTCTTCCGAATCATATTTGCTCTTGTATCCAATCTCCTGTTTATGAGCGGTTATTTTTTCTTCCGCATCCGATAAACTGCAGAAATCAACCCCAAGCAAATCAAGAAAGGCCTTATATTCACTTAACGGTTCAAAAATCTCCGGATCATCGTATGACTCGGTATTTCCATCCTCACCACTGCCATACAGTCCGCAGGCATATACCGGATCCTTCCACATCTCTCCGTAATCCTGAACAACTTCCGTGGATAAATCGATCCTCTTGATCATCAAATCCTCACAGTCATCCGTATACTTTTCCGCCGCCTCCGGAACATGAAGCCAGGAGTTCGAATAAATCCATTCGGCCGAGTAGTATTCATCATCCGTATATACATTGGTCGGTTTGCCGTCCGTATCGATCATCGTCACGCTGTGATTCTCGTTTCCTGCGCCACCGGATCCGTTATTTTTGAAAACGCCATATTTATTCACCGTTGTCCTTGACCGATTATAGTACACATCTGTATAGCACATCTCAATCTTGTCATCGATCACTTTTGCAACCCAGTATTCAACCGGATCGCCGTCATTTTGCCCGGTATAGGTAAATTCCAGTGCCAACTCCGGTACGCCGTCATCACCACAATCAATAAACGCATATCGTGTCTGCTTTACTTCATATGGTTTCCCTTCGTAGAAACCATTCAGTGTTGCAATAAAATCACTCAGCGTAAGTTCTGTACCCTTGGAAAATAAAGCCCGGAATGCGTCCAAATCCTGGGTTAAATATTCGTTTTTGAACACGCAGTTGTCAAATCCGACTGTTTCCTCGCCGTCTATAAACGCCTGCAACACCGCTTCCGTTTCCTCCGGATCCTCCGTCGAGGTATCCTCTGTTTCCAGATTTTCCGGCGAAGAAGTTACTGTCGGGGGCAATGCGCTTTCCGAAGACGCCGCCCTGGCCAGCTCTGATAAAAGCGATTCCTCCGTTGTCTTCTGCCCACACGATGTGAGAGCTAATGACAATGAAAGCAAAATCGTTACAAGCATTGTTTTCTTTTTGTTCATTAGAATACGCTCCCTCTTTCCGTCCATCTTATGAATTTCCGTCATTTGAAACAGCCTCTGTATTTTTTGCCCACGTATCTTTCTTGACCAATATATAAACAGCAATGACCACAATCAGATAAATCTCCGTTATGAGACAAAATAATCCCACGCATTAAAAGTCTCTCCTGTTCTCGTCTCTTCGTCTACAATCCCATAAACCCACTCAGTAACATAGGTCTCGCCCGTGACTGGATTTACATAGTAACGAATAACAGCGCCTGTAAACGAACGATATAATACAACGATGATTCCATCCTCATTTGTTGAGGTGTTCCAATACTCCACCGCGCCTACTGTGTTATGCTCACCGGCATTTCCTGAACCAGTTATTCGATTGTGATTGATCACCGCTTCATAGGCCTGTTCCTCTGTAAGGATCCTCGTCTCACTGGCGAGAGCCTCGTTTTGTTCCTCCGGCTCTGCAACTGTTTCCGTTTCTTTCGGAACCGGCGTTGGTGTTGGCATTTCCGTCTCCTCCGGAGTTGAAGTGACCTCCTGTGTAGAGGTTGTTTCTAAAGCAGGCGTTACCGTTGGCGGCAAGGTACATACCGATGATGCTGTTGTTATCTTTTCTGATGAAGTACTAGTCTCTGCCACCGTTTTTCCGCAGGATGACATGTTTATAGCTGTTGCGCAAAAAAACAGTATCGCTAAAATCCTTTTTCTTTTCATTGTCCCCCCTCTAATGATTTGCCTCATGTGTTTCGTTGTTTGATGTATTTTCTATGGTTTTTGCAACAGACTCTCTCTTCACCAATACATATATGACGATGGTCCCTATCAGATAAACATATCCAAGACCAGACAATCCCATAGAGGCGCTTCCCCAATACACTTTTTGTTTTAACAGGCTACTGATTACAATTGTCACAATCCATACCATAATCACCCCGATCAGACCAAGGATTGCCGATTTAACAGCACCCTCATCGGAATCATTATAATCCTTCTTTATGATCGCACTGTATAACGAAGGCAAACCCATGATAGCTGATGCAATAAAAATCATAGCCGATACCAGAAGAAGTATAATGGCCATATTGATAATGGCCATATTGGCATCTGATCCGAAAACACTTGTTATATCTTCCATTTCCACGAGAAAACGTGCAATAGAATACACCTCACCCCTGGATTGTCCCAGGATGCTTCCCTCGATTCTCACCAACGGCAAAAACAACCCAAATGAAGAAAAAGCCGTAAGAATGATCAATACGAATCTCTGCATACCTGCCACTGTTACTTGATTTATTGTATTTACACTGGACAATGTGACACTGCCGCCAGAATTTCCGCTGCTGTTTCCAACACCTGATATCGTTCTTAAAGAATCCTCTGAAGCGCTTCTACTATCTGGATTTTGATTCCCCAAAAAAGGTATCGTTGCCCCGCAATATGAGCAAAACTTTGCATCTATATTTTCAGGTATTTCTTTCCCGCATTTTGAACAAAACATATCATACCCTCCGTGTAATTCGTAAACTGTTTAAATAGTGATCGATGCAGAATTTGTTCGACGCTTCGTGTCCCTGCGGCAAAAGCGTATGCCTTTACTCATAAACTGTTCTCGTCTGCACCTCCGTATTCTCGTTCTGCTGGATCGGCGTTCTTGTATACGCGGACCAGTCTCCCCATCGCTCGTACATATACGTCTTCACCTGTGTTCTGGTGCGGGATCGGTATACGGTTCTGGTCTGCACCTGGCGTGAGCCGGAGGAGAAAACCGCTCCGTCCTGCCAGCCGCTCCAGCCGCCCCAACGCTCAAAGTTGTAATCGGTAATCAGACTTCTGTCCCGATAAGAATAACCGGTTTCCGGACCTCGGTCAGTCATCGCGAACCACCATCCGCCTTCGTTAATCGCTCTCTTATTGTAAACTCCAGTACTTTGAGCTGCAGAGTGGGGAGTTTCAGTCAGTTTCTCCCAATACTCACAATTTCCAATCGGATATGCTCCGCATCCCCCGAACTGTGTATAGCATTTTGAATAAGGAAAAGATCCATAATACGGCTGATGTGCTCCACATCTCGGACAGATGTAACAATAATACCTGTATGTTGTACGTGTTCTCACTTCCCGGGAATCACTCCCTCCAACAGGATTATGATCCCATCCACTCCAGGCTCCCCACTCTCCCCAGTGCTGCCCGGCTACTCCGGTCTGTGTCCATCCGTCCAGGGAAGGGGAACTTGCTGTCGTGGTCTCTTTGTCTCTGTACTGATACTGTGTTTTGGATTCTACCTGAACGGCTTCTGACTGGTTCTGCGCAGACTCCGACCAGCCGCTCCATCCACTGTACTCTGTCCACGAAGTAGTCGTGTTGTACAGCGTCCATCCTCCGAGAGAAGGATTTGCCGACTCGGTGGTCTCTCTCGTTCTCGAACGATACTCTGTGATCACCTTTTTACTTGCCGACTTCTTTTCCTCGGCCTCGCGTTTTTCTTTCTCCGGATCTTTTCCCTTGCTTATGGTCAGCACGACTGTGGATCCCGGAACCTGCTTGCTTCCTGCCGCAGGAAGCTGCTCGATGACTTCTCCTTTTTTTGCGGTATCGCTGTAGATCTCGTTGACCTGAACAGTCATTTTCAGCTTTGTCAGACTCTTCTTTGCCGACTCCACGTCCTGTCCGGCGTAATCCTCCAGCTTGATGATATCTTTCTCAGAGCAGATCACTACCCGGATTTCCGTACCTCTGGTGACATCCTTGCCGGCGGCAATGTCCTGTGAAATCACCTGTCCTTCCGGAACTTTTTCATCAAAGCCGTATTCGACCGCAACAGACAGTCCCTTTTCCTCCAGTGCCTTTCTCGCCTCGTCCTCCGTCATGCCGGAGAGATCGATCATCTCAAACGGTTTGCTTCCAAGACTCACGGTGATCTTTACCGCCGAATCCGGCTCCACACTGTTATCATTTCTGACGCTCTGCTTGGAGACAAGTCCCTGACTGTAAACCTCCGAATAGGTTTCGGCGATCTCCGGCTTGATTCCAATGTTTTTCAAAAGCTGAAGCGCTGTATCTTCCGACTTGAGGAAGAGATTCGGCATCTTGAAACGGTGCCATTTCAGCGCGGTTTTCAGTTTTACAGCCTCGCCCGCTTTGAGTTCTTTGCCGGGCTCAATATCCTGTTCCAGAACCTTCGTATCTTCTTCTGTTCGCGAGAATGCTTTTTCACCGATCTGCACGGAAACGCCTGCCTTTCCGGCGGCCTCAAGCGCCTCCTCATAGGTCATGGATGAAAAATCCGGAACCTTTCCGCCCTTCGACTGTCCCTCTGAGACGATCAGTGTGATTTCATCTCCGGTGCGCACCTCTGTGTATGGCTTTGTCTTCTGCTCAATGACGCAGTCCGCCTGCAGTCCCTCACAGGTGCCGGACTCCTCTTTTACAACCAGTCCCATACACTCCAGTGCTTTCCGTGCGTCCTCAAGACTCATTCCGGTGACGTCCGGAAGCTCATATTTCTCCTCCGCGGTACTGATCACAACAGCAACCGGCGTGTTGACATTCACAATTGAACCGACCGGTTTATCCTGCGACAGTACCAGGCCGACATCCATCGCCGGCGAATACTCCGCGCCGGACTGCTGAACCAGAAGCGCCTGTTCCTTCGCCCACGCCTGTGCTTCTTCCTCTGTAGCCGTAACAAAATCCGGTACCCTCGTCATGCCCTCCGGCAGTTTAAAAGCAGCCACCGGATTGGAGAATACTTTCAGGGCCACAAATACAAGGAGCATCATTGCGGCCGCACCGCCGGTCGGTACGGAGATCTTTGCCCAAAGCGGCCATCGCAGGAAATCGATTTTCTTGATGCTGGTTCCGCGGCGTTTCACCGGTTCAAAAGAAAGCAGCTCATCCTCGAACTGCTGAACATCATAGGTTCTGTCTTCGATTCTGACGTTCAGGGCGTTCAAAATCGCGATTACAAAATTGTCCGTCAGATCCGGCGCGTATTTCAGCGGATTTGCCAGCAGATCCTTATGTTTGGCCTCGATCTGTGTCCGACGCTCAAACGAATCCGGCGGCTGAATCCCCGTCACCATCCGGTACATGCACGCCGCCAGCGCGTAGACATCCGTATAGGTTCCCTGATCCCCGTTGCTTCGATACTGCTCCTCCGGAGAGTAACCGGGTTTGATGAGCACAGTCAGGCTCTTGCTGTGGGATGATGTCGCGAACTTGGCCGCTCCGAAGTCAATGAGTTTGGGATGGAGATTTCCTTCTTCATCTTTTACAAGGAAAATATTATCCGGGGCGATATCCCGGTGGATGAGTCCCTTGGCGTGTACTTTCTCGAGCGCTTCCAGAATCGGGATCATGAGAGCCATCGTTTCATCCTGGGTCAGCGTGCCCTTCTCCTTCAGATATGCTCCGAGCGTCATACCCTCCAGGTATTCCATGACAATGTAGGCCGTCTTGTTTTCCTCAAAACAGTCGTACATATGAACAATACCGTCGATATCCGTCAGCTGCGCAAGCTTGGTTCCCTCCTTCAGGAACTTTTTCATACCGTCCTGATACTGTTTCATTTCTTTCTCTTTGGAAACGATCATGAGATCCGAATGGTGAATCTGCCTGGTGGCAAACATACTCGGCAGATACTCTTTGATGGCCAGCCGGCGCTTCAGCTGCCGGTCCCAGCCGATATACGTGACGCCGAATCCGCCGTAGCCGATCGATTTTCCGACGACATACCGGTCCTGCAGAACCGTTCCCGGATCCAGGTGCAGCAGCTCCTGTGCCCCTTCATCCTCCGAATATCCACAGTGCGGACATACATCGTATTCCGCATCGTAGAACTGCATACATCCCATACATTGCTTCTGATTGTCTTTCATAATTATTTGTCCTCTTTGAATGTAATGGAGTCTTTTTTCTTTAATACTCTGCTGAAAGCATGACGCACTTCGCCGTACGCCTCCAGTCCGGCTTTATCCATCGGGAGTCCGCCGTTATCTGTCTGTAGATACAGACGATCCTGCGCGTAGTTCGACAACAGATATGCCAGCACTTCCTCGGCAGCCGCCCTCTGATTTTCACTCTGCCCATCCGCCAGGCTCCAGTAATTCTCAAAGGAACACTTTACGTGAGATGTGGAAACCGGAATCATCGCGAAGTACCCCGGCAGCGAAGAACGGACTTCCAGATAATCATCGGTGTCCGACAAAAGAGCCGCCGCGTCTCCGTCAAAGAACGTCTGCTTGTCATCTTCCGTCAGTGACGACGCATAGTCGTCATAATCCGGAAAACTCTGCCGGAACAGTTCTTCATCCTCCTTGTTCAGAACCACCGGTTTATTGGCCATTTCCCCGCCGTCCAGTGCGAACAGATCCTCAAGTCTCTCGATCGTAATTTTGTCCGGCTTGTCACTGATCGTCCGAAGGTTGATATAGATCACCGGCATCTTAAATCCGGTCGGTATGCGTTTCCCGTCCTCGTATACCTTCCGGTAGTCTTTGATAAAATAGCAGTCATCACCGGAAATCCGATCGATAACGTTCTTCACCGGCGAAGCGTCTTTCATATAGGAATCATTCTCGCCGAGGCTCTCAAAGACAGAAGGCATCTTGCCCTCTTTTTCCGCCTTCATCAGCTCCGTCGCATACTGATCCTCCGGAATACTTCTGACATCGATCTTTACTTCGCTGAAGCGGTCACTCTGCCGGATCTGCTCCACAATGTCGTTCATTGCGTCTGTTTTCTGTTTCTGCACTTCCTCGCTTCCATCCAGCGCGTACCAGACGGAAATGGAGGCGGATTTTAAAACCGCGTGTTCTCTCTTGACGCCAAACCAGCGCACGCCTCCGAGAACAGCGAGAAGAACAGCGACAAAACACGCCGCGATACCTGCTGCCCGTTTGATTTTTTTATTCTTACGGGCCACCTCTACCGGGTGTACTTTTTTCTCCTGCAGAAGCGCCTGCCGCAGTTCCGTGGCGTTCTTGAATCGTTCATGAATGTTGATTGCCATTGCCGTCATAATCGTGTTGCTTAAGAACTCCGGAATGTTTTGGTTAATCTCATGCGGATAGCAGACCCTGTCCTGATTGTTGTCAAAGTCGGCTTTTCGATCGCTGGCTTCTGCCGGAACGATCCCTGTGAGCGCCAGATAAAGCGTGGCGCCAAGGGCATAAATATCTGTCCATGCCTGCTGCTTATCGTTCTTCGGATCGATTTTTTCATACTGTTCCGGCGGCGCAAATCCCGGTTTCAGAACAATCAGCCGGTCATCGGTGTCCTCTTTAGACAGTCTGGCTGAACCAAAGTCAATGATTTTTACTTTTCCCTCCGGATTGACAAAAATATTGTCCGGGGAAATATCGCGGTGAATAACGCCCTTCGCGTGCAATTCCTCAAGCGCGTCACAGAGCTTGACGCCGATATTGATCGCTTCTTCCGGCGACAGCGGACGCTTGTTTTGGATCATGTAATCTTCCAGTGTCGTGTAGTCGAGATATTCCATGATCATGTACGCCGTATTGTTCTCCTCGAAATAATCCTCTACGCGCACAATACTGGACGACTGAAACCGCGCGACGATCTGGGCTTCGTTCAGCAGTCTGGCTCTTCCGTATTCAAATTCCTCGCGTCTCTTCGGCGTAGACACAAGAATTTCTGTGGTTCCCGGAATGCGGTTCACAACGCCCTGCTGAAAGTACTCTTTCATTGCCTTATGTGAGTTCGTCTTCTTGTCCAGAACTTTGTAGGTGATTCCGAATCCGCCGGCGCCAAGGACTTTCAGTACCATGTACCGGTTCTTCAGAATAACTCCCTTCTGAAGCCAACGGGGATCCTCTTTTTCCTGCCGGGAAGAAGCCCCCTCCCGAGAAAAATCAGAAACACGCTCTTCGCGTTCATCAGAAATCGGATTATCCCAGATGGGAATCGTCTCTGAAACGTCGTCGAAAAACACCTCCTCTTCGTAAACCGTCCCGCATGAAGGACATACACCCATTGCTATCTTCTCATCAAATTCGTTGTGACAATGTCTGCATCTAATCATCGTAGTCTCCCGGTGCAATTACGTTGTGTAGTTATTTTGTGTAGTCTTCCCAGCTGAAGTTTTCGCCGCAAAATGGTACAAAAAGATACATATTCAGATTGCTGTCTCCGAATTCTATTTTTTCATACCCCTTCAGTGACTGACGTTCATATAAGGCATTTCCGTCCAGATATATCAAGTCACCGCTCTGCGTTCCCGGAAGAATTGAGAACTGCCGGGATCTGGAATCAAAAACAATCGAGGCGACTTCTTTTCTCGATACGCTTTGATCCTGGAGCAGTTTGACGTCCATCTCGGTAGATCTTCCGATCCGGTTGATGCCACTCTTTAAATGAAAACTCTGACCATAGCAGTCGCCTTTTACGCTGACCAGCCATCCGACAACCGGTTGATAGGACTCGTCGGTATCGGATGATACATACTTTCCTACCGTTCTTCCGACCCTGCTGATCTGGTTGCGAAGGGAATCCTCCGCTTTAGGCGCAGCCGTTTCATCGGTCACTTTTTTTTCATTTCCAAGCGGTTCTCTCTCCGTTTTTTCGACGTGATCCCTTTCTTCCGTTTTCTCCGGTTCGCGGGAATGCTCCTCATTCAATGGAGTAAAATACATCGGGACAGTAACAGAATATCCGCCATCCTGCTCTGTAATATTCCGTCGGCTGAACTCCTGCTGCACCGATCCGGCTATAGCATTGTTCTGAACCGCCGCATCTCCCGCCGCGCCGCTTCTTTCCGTCGCGTTTTCTCCCTTTGTTCTCTTCAGAAATCCGAAGATATTCTTTTTCTCTTTTTCCTGTGCCTGCACTTTCGGTATGTTCTGTTTTCCCCTTTTTGCGCAATAGGGACAGGTCGAATAAACCGCTCCGTTATAAAAGCTGTTGCATGTCGGACACTGCACTGCTCCTGCCATAGTCAATCCTCCATTACTCTGATCAATATGTATGTAAAATTATCCTGGTCTTTTCGATCAAGAAGTTCGATCGTATGATTTATTTCCCTTGCTGCTTCTTCCACAGATCCTTCATCAGAAAGAATCTTCAGGAGTTCTTTCTCGTGAACTGTCTTCCACAATCCGTCGGAACATATCAGGATCATATCCCCCGCGAGAAGTTTTACAGGCGTCTCGTTGAGATCCAACATCCGGATGCCCCCCATGCCGACAAAACTCAATAACCCGTCGCCTTCTCTTCTCTTATTCAGATACTCCTCGTCCGACAGTTCTCCATCCTCATGCTGAGAACGTATCTTCGCAAAATAACTGTGATCGGTCGTTGCCTGTATCAATTCCCCCTGCCGGTACACATATAATCTGCTGTCCCCGACGGACACCCATTTCAGTTCATCCCGGTTCAACGTCACTGCCACGAGGGTGGTTCCTGCGCGAAGGAATTTTCCATCCTCATCCCGGATCTGATAGATGTAATCATCAATATGCAGAACTGCCTGCTTCATCCAGTCCGGCTCTGCGGATTTGTACTGATAGTGTTCCAGAAAAGCCTCCACGGCAGTATGACTCGCAATCCGACCTCCATTCATACCACCCATGCCATCGCAGAGGACTGCAAAAACCGAAGAATCATTCGCCGCAACATACGCGCAATCCTGTTGCGATTCCCTTTTCCCGATCCCCGAATATACCGAGACATCGTATGTATTTCCTGTTCTCCAATCATCAAAGATGATGTTCTGATCTTCCTTCATTTAAAAAAGAAACCGCCTTTTCTTTCATCCCAGATCGCAATCGCAGAAAAATTATCCATGTCCGTATTCTCGCCATTGCGAAGTATTACTTTGTTCATTTCCTGAAGCCACTCATCAACCGTCCGGCACTCTTTGATCGTTCGCATCATATCCGCTTCCTCGATCAACTCCCAGTAGCCGTCCGTACAGAGAAGAAACTGACTCTTTCCTTTTAATCTGACCGGTTTTCCGATTTCAAACCTCGGTTCTTCTCCCTGAATGCCGATCACACGAAGAAGCCGGTTTCTGTCCTGATGATGACGGATCTCACTTTCCTTAATATCCCCGGTCATGACAAGCATCTGCGGAACACTGTGATCCAGCGTGCGTTTTTTCAGCTTCGCATTGGAAAAATGATAAAGGCGAGAATCACCGATATGCGCCCACTGGGCGGTATCTCCATGAATCACCAGAATCACCATGGTTGTTTTCATTTTCGAGGCGGCACAGTACTCCTTCTGTTTCTCCAGTACAGCCGCCTGTGCCTTCGAAAAGGCGTCGCGAAAAAATTCATTATAGAATCCTTTCTCCGCAAACAGCTGACAAACCGTATTCACTGCACTGGACGATGCGATTTCACCGCCTCCATGTCCACCGAGTCCGTCTGCCAGCACAAAGCAAAGATCGGAATCGTAATACGCTACGCTACAGAAGTCTTCGTTTACTTCCCGTTTTCCCTGATTGGTAAATTTTACATAATCCATCGTCTTTTCCACCTGTATAAAGAGCTCTGTTTCGTTCCCGACGCAGCACCGCAATCGTTCATATGTTTTTGTTAAAGATTTTTATATAAATGTTACTAATCCCATAAAAGCTTACTCCTCTTACCACCACAGTTATATCATATGCTTTGTTTTTGTTTAAAATAGTATTTATTTGGTAATATGTCTATATGCCCTTACGCAAAAACAAACGGAAGCTGGTCTACAGCTTCCGTTTGTTTTTGCACATATTCAGTCTGACACCGTCCCGACGCCGGCTTCCGGCAGTTTCTCAACTTCAAGTGCTTCTATATAATAGAACGCCTGCTTCTTGCCGCTCGCGTAGGTACTGCTACCCTCCCGGAGAATCCCCTTGACCCGGATCCAGTCCTGTTCCGGGACGAGTGACGAGAGATCCTGATCGGTCTTTATCTCAAAGTCCACATAGCCGCCGGTGCAGTACGGACAGGACGGACCTTTTCTTCCGATAAACGTGTAGGGATCAAAGGTGAGATAATATCCCTCGATCTCAACCGTCTTGTCTTTGTAATCCGCAAAGTTCCTGAACCAGTCGTTGATCTGCGTCATATACAAGCGGTCTCCGACCGTGATCTCCGTCTGCGTCAGGTCATAGGTCTGCCTGTCTGCCGCCGGGTCGTAGGGATAATCGTCCACCATCTGAGATGAGGACGAATCCTGTCCGGAGGCCGACGAACTTCCCTCATCATTGCCCTGACCACTTGTCCCCTCGCTGCCGGTATTGTCTCCTGCAGCAGTTCCACCGAAATCACCGGCTCCGTCCATACTGCCGCCGGAAATCCCCTTTGAATCACTGATCACCGGGAGATCTGTTCCGGCTGTGTTCTTCCCGTTTTCCCTGCTCGCGGAAGTTCCCTCACTGAAACTTTGAACAGCTCTCCCTGTTCCTTTTCCCGCGCCTGTCGTTCTGCCGCTTCCCACGACATTCCTCCAAGGAAAAAAACAGAGCAGGAGAACGGCGATCAAGAGCACTCCGTATCGCACATATTTTTTCTTCATATCAATATTTCGCCTTTCCGTAATTCATTCCGGTCCGGGACTGGAATCACGCATGTTCACAATGACCAGTCTCCCTTCTACGGCCGGATTTTTGGATCTGTTCCATACAAACAAACGGTAACACGAAAGCTACGTTGATTCCGTCCATGTATGCCTGTTTACGCCCTCTCGCGCAGGCTCTCCGCAAAGCGGAAGGCCAGGAAGAGAATCAGATCCGCAAGGACAATGCAGGCTCCCGTGGGCACGGAATGCAGATAGGAAAAGACAAGTCCCCCCACAAAACTGACAACCGCAAGAACGGCGGAAAGCACAACCGTCGACTGAAACCGCCTGCAGACCCGCATCGCCGTCAGCGAAGGAAAAACTATCAGGCTCGAAATCAGAAGGGTTCCCATCATGCGCATTCCGAGAACGACCGTCACCGCCGTCAGGGCGGCCAGCACCATATTGTAGAGTCTCACCTTTGTTCCCGTCGCCTCCGCGAAGGTTTCGTCAAAGGTGACCGCGAAGATCCTCTGAAAAAACAGCACAAACAGAATCAGAACCAGGATGCACAGAACCACAGAGATCGTAAGATCCGAAGGGCTCATCGCAAGAATGCTTCCGAACATATAGTTGCAGACGTCCGTATTCATACCGGTCGTCAGCGAGATAACCATGACGCCGATTGCAAGCGAGCCGCTGCAAAGAAGAGCCGTCGCGGCGTCGCCCTTGATTTTCGAATTTCCCTTGATCTGCAAAAGAAAAAAGGCGGCGACAATACACACCGGAATCGAAATATACAATGGCGAGAACCCGAACGGATACGCCACCGCCAGCGCGGCGAAGCCTACGTGGGAGAGTCCGTCTCCGATCATCGAATACCGCTTCAGCACGAGGCTTGAACCGAGAAGCGATGCGCAGAGAGACACAAGAATACCTACGATCATGGCTCTGACCAGGAATGGATAAGACATCATTTCTACCAGTGTTTTCATTTACTGTCACCTCCATTGTCCTGTGCAGATCCCAGAAAGGCACGACCAGTCCCGGAGACGCGGTACTCCGCACTCGTTCCGAAGAAGAGCTGCCTTCCGTCGAGATGAAGAATATGATCCGCCTCCCGGAGCGCGCCCTCAACATCATGTGAAATCATGATGATTGTCATATTCTCCTCGTCGTGAAGCGTCCGGATCATGCGGTACAGATCGGCCGTCACGCAAGGATCAAGTCCCGTCACCGGTTCATCCAGAAGGATCATTTTCCTGCAGGCACAGAGCGCCCGTGCCAGAAGCACTCTCTGCTGCTGACCTCCGGAAAGATCGCGGTAGCAGCAGTTGCGAAGCTCCGTGATCCCCAGAAGCTCCATCTTTTCCTCTGCGTAGTTTTTCCATTTTTTTCCGTAGAAAAAATGTCTGCCCAGGTGATTCAGACAGCCGGAGAGAACCACTTCATAGACACTCGCGGGGAAGTCCTTCTGTACCAGCGTCTGCTGCGGCAGATAGCCGATCTCGTTCGCACACACGCCGTCGCTGTAGACAATGGAGCCGGACGAGGGCTTCTTCAGTTGAAGAAGCCCCTTCATCAGCGTGCTTTTCCCTGCCCCGTTCTCTCCTATGACAGCCAGATAATCGCCCTCATCGACGGTGAAATTCACGCCGGTCAGAACGTTTTTTCCCTCATAAGAAAAAGTCAGATCATGACACGTAAGTAAGCTCATGGTATTACTGTAACGCCTCCTTCAGCACGTCAATATTTTTCCGCATAAGGCTGACATAGGTCGCACCATCCTTGAAATCCTGATCGCTGACATTGTGAACAGCGTTCAGCTCACAAACTTTCGCGCCCGTGTCTTTCGAGATGGATTCCGCCATCTGTCCGTTGGATAACTCGATGTGGAAAACGACCGGGATCTCATCTTTGACCACCTTGTCCGTCAGAAAGGCAACGGTCTTCGCGGAAGGCTGCGTATCGGTCGAACATCCCGGAAAAGCCGCATAGTACGTCAGGCCGAATTCCTCACAGAAATAGCGGAACGGGAAACGGTCGGCCACAATAATCTCTTTTCTCTTCGCGTTGTCCACCACAGCTTTGAGTTCTCCATCGACGCGATCAATCTCTTCGATATAGGCGTCGGCGTTTTTCCGGAAGCTCTCTTTGTGCGCGGGATCGAGTTTTCCCAGCTCATCCGCCATGGAATCGACGATTGCCTCCGCGTTCTTCGGAGAGGTCCAGACATGTTCATCCATTTCCGGTCCCTCTTCCTCATCTTCTGCGGCATCGGATGACTCCGCATCTTCTGCGCTTGCAGACTTCACTGCTTCCTCCCCACTCGAAGCTTTTACGGCTTCTCCGGCTTCGTCTTCCTCCTCATCTTCCGGCTCCATGCCCTCTACAAGCTCTTCCTCTACTGTCTGCACCTGGTCCATGAGCTTGAAGGTGTGCATCTTCGACTGATCCATGGAGCCGAGAATGTCCTCCACCCACTCGTCGGAGTCGCCGCCGACATAGACAAAGAGATCGCTGTCCTGAATCTCGATGATCTGCTTCGGGTTCGGCTCAAACGAATGGCTCTCCGCCCCGGGTTTCAGAAGCATGGTGACGTCCGCGTCATCTCCCGTGATCGCTCTGGCAAAATCGTACTCCGGAAAATTCGTGCACACAATCGACAGACGCTTGTCTGTCTCCGCAGCCTCCGCGCCGGTTTTCTCTGTTTTTCCGCACGCCGAAAAAAGGCCTGCAATCATCGTTGCGGCTGTCGCTAAAATCAATATTCTGTTTTTCATTTTTCTTCCTTTCCATCAAAAAAACAATCAGTTACCGGAAAAGGAAGTTTTAATCATTCAGTCGGATTTTCAGGCTGACGAGTGTCAGCAAAAGATCGAACAGAGTGTGATCCCCTGTCCTCAGAGAGAAACAGAAATACGTCGCACAGATCACAGAAAATACTGCACCTGCAGCACTTCCCAGCTGACGAATCGCGACAGAACAGGCCTCCATCTGCGCGCAGACCGGGCAGTCCTGTCCACAGCAGTCATGCCCTGTCTCTTTCGCAAGAAAAAAGGAGGAAAAGACGAGAAGGCAAACGACTACAAGCGCAATCATGCCTGCCATGATTCTCTGCTTATATGTGTAGTCATGCACTGCCCTGCTCAAATCTCTTCCCCCGAACGCTCATGTATTTCTGTTTATTTTAATGAAACAGAAAGTATTCTACCACAGAAATAATTCTATTTCAATTCTTTCGGTTTGAATTCTCTAACGAAGTTCGTTCTGTGTCGGCCAAAACCATCTGCCATGTTTCACAATCGGATCCTTTTATTTATATGACGCCCGTAGAAAGATCATCATTCACGTCCCTGCACGTTTCTTTGCCGCTCTGTGTTCGATGAATTTCTCGAAATAGATTTTCAGCAGCGCGCCGCTTGGCACTGCGAGAAACATTCCGAGAAGTCCGCCGACGGTCGCACCGATAATCAGCGACGCAATCACAAGCATCGGATGAATACTGATGCTGCTGCTCAGAAGTTTCGGATTCACGACGTTTCCGTCGATCGTCTGGGCGACCAGAATCACGATCACGGCAATGAACATTTTCTGAAAATCAAACGTGACCAGACAAACCAGGATCGTCGTCGTGTAGGCGATGAAAGATCCGAGGTACGGGATCAGGTTTCCGATTCCCGTGAGCACGCCGATGATGACCGCATATTTTACGCCGCAGAGCGACAGTGCAATCGTGAGTACGATGGCAATAAACACGCCGTCCAGAAACTGTCCGCGAATATAACCGGAGAACACGCGGTCGGCGTTTTCCACCAGCTCATTGGTTCGTCTGGATACGGAATCGGAAACCAGCGAGTGATAGACATGCCCCCAGTAGGATTTCAGCCCTTCGCCGTCGAGCATGAAATAAATCCCGAAGATCACGGAAAACAGCAGCGTGGAAAGAACGCCGGTGACGTTTTTCAGACTGACAAGAATATTCGACGCGGCCTCGGAAAAGCCTTTGGAGATTTTTTCACCGATGCTCTGTGTGAACGACGCGACCTCTCCGGACGGAATACTCATTTTGTCAAGCGCTCTGGTGATTGACTTCGAAAAGTTCTTCAGCGTATCCGCAAAATCATAAACCAGCGAATCCAGGGATTTCAAACTGACCACCTGCACGCTGTGCGAGATCGTGGATACAATCATCGACGCCACAAAAACGATGATCGCAAGGACAATCAGCCATGTCAGCGCAACCGCAAGCCCCCTCGAGGAGCGGAGCGGCTTCGTCGCGTTCGGTTTTCGAAGGCGCTTCTTCAGTCCGTTCAGCATCTTCTCCAGACGTCCGGCCAGCGGATCCAGAAAATAGGCAATCGCAAACCCGATCAGCAGCGGCCGCAGCAAGACGCCAAGCCATTCAATGGTCGCACCGAACACGGAGGCAACTCCTGTGAAATTGTCAAAAAAACGGATCAGTCCGTAAATAATCATGACGGTCAGGATCACATAGATCGAAATCCTGGCATACTTCGCGTCATAATTCTTCCGGATTTCCCGCCGGAGGAGATTTTCGGATGCAGCCTCCCCTACATTTGTGCCGTTTCCATTCTCCTGCTTCTTCATCGGATTCCTTCCTTTCGCACATATTCCTTCATGTATTATATGCCTCTGATTGTATAATATTTATCAGAATATATTCAATAAGATTTTTCTTAATACGAAAAAGAACATCTCCCGATGCCCTTTTTCGTCTGCCACTATTCTTCCTGTCTTCGCCGGAGCTTTCTGATACCTGCTATCCTCGTCGCTAACCCGTCCGCATAGAGGTCAACACTTCACCGGCACCGGTATCCTTTCGATCATCTCCGCAAACAGCTCGTCGATGATCTCACTCACATGACACATCTTTGTGAGACGGTCGATGTTCGCTCCGGAGAAAAAGAGTCCCTCTTCATAATTACCCTTCACCGCCTCGATCAGCGCATTCGTGATGCAGTAGGGAACTTTCGCGATGTTGCAGGTCTTGATACAGCGGGAACAGTGCAGCGGAGCAATGCGTCCCTCGCGCTTCACTCTCTGAAGAAGCGGCGTCATCAGCGCCCTTCCCGGCATTCCCACCGGGCTCTTGATAATTGAGAGATCCCTGGAAGTTCCGCGGATCAGAACATCCTTATAGCCCTGCGCCGCGTCGCACTCATAGGTTCCGATGAAACGGGTCGCCATCTGAACGCCGTCCGCGCCCGCCTGTATGGCATTTTCAATGTCTTCCCGATCCCAGAAACCGCCGGCCGCATACAGCGGAATCGCGTGTCCGGCTTTTTCCTCGTAGGGACGGATCACTTCGGAAACTTCCCTGATCAGATCGAGAATATCCGGCGTCTTCGCCTGATCATCCAAAGTCTCGGAGGTAAATCCCAGATGTCCGCCGGCCTTCGGTCCCTCGACGACCACGAAATCCGGGTAGCGGTTGTACTTCGTCTCCCATACTTTCAGAATCAGTCCGGCCGCTCTTCCTCCGGATACAATCGGTGCAATCAGCGCGGATCCCTCCGGCACCAGCGACGGAAGCGATGTCGGAAGACCGGCACCCGAGATCACTGCGTCGATGCCGTCCTCGACAGCACATTTGACAGCGTCATCGTACTGCTGTGTCGCAACCATCGCGTTGATCGCGATCAGCCCGTTGTTGTCAGAGATTTCTCTTGCCTTCTGTATCTCTTTGTGAAGCGCACGGAGATTCGCCTCCTCCGGATGAGTTTCAAAATCCTCTTCCAGATATCCGCAGTCCGCCGTACTGATACAGCCGATCCCGCCCTTTTTTGCTATACTTCCCGCAAGCCTTCCGAGAGATACGCCTACGCCCATCCCGCCCTGAATCAGCGGAATGGACATGACTCTGTCGCGGATTCCAAGAAGACCACGGCAGCAATGAATAATTTTTTTCATAATCCTCTCCTTACATATGAGTCTCTAAATATATTTATCTAACATATTTTAACTAATAAGCTATAATATACAGCATCGCTCTATGCTTGGAAAGAAGCAAATTGCACAAAATATGAAGGAAAAAGTACTCCGTTATTCTACATAGATTTCAAATTTATTGTATACGCATACAATCGATTACATTTTTAATGTGATATAATAAATCTTGTAAAGTCTTTCGGTAGTAATTCACTTGCACTATTTATACAGGAATTTTTCTCGCAAACCCATGTTTCATTTCAAACATATATAAGGGAGTATAAAGAAATGTACGCGAATGAAATCAGTAAACGAATTGACGCATTTGAACATCTGCCCTACGATTGTATCTTCTTCGACGGCCCCTGGGGAATCGGAAAATCATATGCCGCGGACAACATCGAGCACAAGGCCTCCACGGTTCGCGTGTCCCTGACCGGTCTGAAGAATTCCGAGGAGCTTTACGCCGAAATCCTCGACGCCTTCATCGGACGCAACGGCTTCAACAACGTGATCGGCAAGGTTGTCGGCACCTCCACCAAATTTGCGAAGAATCTGGAAGAGACGCCGCTAGCCTCCGGTATTCTCTCCGATGTCACCGGCTCCTTCCTGTCCGCGAAAGCAGCGCTTCGCATCTATTTCAACCGCCTCAAGAACATGCGTACCGTCATTCTCGATGATTTCGAGCGTGTATGGGACGGCATCGACATCAGCGAAGTCTTTCGCGTCGTTGAATTTCTGACCGGACAGGAGAGAGTCCGCGTCGTCATCATCGGCGACCTCACAAAACTTCCGGAAAACGTAAGCGAAAAGTTCAATCTCTACTCCGAGCGATACATTGACCGCATCTTCAAGATCTCCTCGATCTCGAAGGACATCAACTGGGAATCGCTGGGCATTGAGCCGGACTTCATCAAAAACTTCTGTCAGAAGCATTCGATTCTCAACCTCCGGAGTATTCTGAAGGCACAGAATCTGTATCAGGATCTCTGGTATACGCTTCCGGCGAGCAGCTCGAAATTCTCCTTAGAACTGTCCGATGTCCACGTCTCCAATTTCTGGTCCGCCGTCCGGCTCGCCTGCTACGCAGTCGTCGTCGAGGATATCGATCAGATTTATATGCCGAGAATCAAGAAAGTTCATCTCCTGGGACGGGAGGAGGACAAACTTGCGGAACTCACCTGTTCCGAGCTCCTCAGGCTGGAAAACCGCGCGGCTCTGTACACGCAGGACTCTCCTCTCGCGACAAAAATCCTCGCGCCGGTCATCGACTACTATGAAAATGACAATCTGAACATCAAAACCTTCGTGTCCGTTTACAACATCGCTTTCCAGAAAGAGGAGCCGAACTACTTCTTCATGAGTTCCGAAGAAATCCGGAAGCTTCTTCCCGATATGAAGCGTAAGGTAAACACCTGCCGCGCTCTGGATCAGCTTGTGAAATCCACAGAGAAATATCTCATCTGCTCCGAACTCGCCGGCGAAGACACCGCGGGACTCCTCAGCGATTTTTCGAATAACCTGCAGCGGATTCTGGACGCCGCCATGCGGAACAGCCGCATCTCCGACTTCGATCCGTCTCACTACCAGAGTCTCGTCCACGACCGCCGTTTACAGGAAATCCTCTCGGAAGTCTTCCTGTCCTCCGAGAAGAAATACATCCATGCGCAGATCGACCGGCTCGGTCAGGGCTGTCTGTCCCCGGACGCGCTTGAGGTATCGAGTCAGTTGCTGTCCGACTGTCATTCCGACACGTACCGGGAAATCCTCCGGTCGCGCATCGACGATC
The DNA here is from genome assembly GCF_000621585.1 of [Eubacterium] cellulosolvens LD2006. GTDB lineage: Bacteria > Bacillota > Clostridia > Lachnospirales > Lachnospiraceae > Bilifractor > Bilifractor cellulosolvens. Next base: position 23,151 of record NZ_JHXY01000034.1, read on the forward strand.
TGATGATCGCGGATATCTATCCGATCCACGCGCACGACGACAACGAATACACGGCCAGCCGAAATCTCCTGGAGCTCCTGCGGGAGACTGCTCCGCACAAACTTGCAGAGCTCTGGAGCTCCGTTCAGAGCGAGGACATGGACGCCGCCGCGCGAAACAGATGCGAGCAGATCATGCAGATGGCACTCTGATCTTCGGCTCACCAGGACCGGACGCAATGCTCATGATTCCCGATCGGGAAGATTTCAATTTGTTCCGGAAATAATCGGAGCATGTTCTGTTCTTACCAAACGAGGAGTAACGTACAAATGCACGTTACTCCTCGTTTTTTGTACCTCTTATAGGCGAATACAAAACACCTTTTCGATACATTCATGTATTTACGGTTTAAACCGGTTTGAAAATGTTGCATTTTGCACAAATATCCGCATCTGAACACAACTATTTTGTACGCAAATATACTAATGCTCTACGAAAATTGCGCCGATACGTAATGCAACAGAAACATAAACAGACAATCAGTCAAGACATACCGGTCTTTTTTCCCTTCTTTTGCCCAGACCTCCTCATGTTGAAATGACGTTGCCCCGATGCTATACTCAGGGTAAATGTCACATGAGGAGGTCGTTTAAATTCTATGAAAAAAGCGCCGCTCTACAAGAGCTTCGGTTACGCATTTGCCGGCATTTTTGCCTGCCTGAAAAAAGAACGCAATATCAAGATTCACCTCTGCTTCACCGCGGCGGTTATTTTTTTTGGTTTTTTCCTGAGAATCTCAGCCGTGGAATGGTGTATCTGCCTCGCGCTCTTCGGACTCGTGCTGTCGCTGGAAATCGTCAATACGGCCATTGAAGCCGTCGTCGATCTGGTGACGGAAGAGAAAAAGCCGCTGGCAGGTCTGGCGAAAGACGCCGCCGCCGGTGCGGTTCTCACTGCCGCGATCTGCTCAGCCGTCGCCGGTCTGATCATTTTTCTCCCGAAGGGAATCGCCTTTCTTCAGACACATCTGTAAGCCCGGTACATCGTCCGGACTTTCATCTGTTTTGGTTTTTCGCAGGCTCCGCAGTTCTTCCATCCGTTCCCATTCCTTCACAGAAGAGTTTCTCAACCGCCTTCACCTGCCCCTTCGGGGTCGTCGGCGCCGGCCAGATCCCCTGATCCATGGCCGATCGGAAATCCGCCAGCAGAACCGGAACATACGGGGCAAGGTACTCCGAATCCGGCGAAATCTGAAACTGATGCAGCGCCTTGTGATATTCCCCGCAGAGAGCGCAGGCAAACCGCTCGTAAATCCCCGGCCAGTAGAGCTTTTCATACTCCGGATCCAGATTGTGCAGAAACGTCAGCTCCTGCAGGTAAAAGCGAAAGCAGGCCAGCGAGTGGATCGACGAATCCTGCCGGTCTCGCCGATACCGGTAATAGGACTCCTCCACATAATACGCCCGCTTCGCGAAACTGAAGACCTGCATATTAAAGCCGATGTCCTGAAAAGCCGCGCCCTCCGATTCATTCAGAAAGATCCGGTTCTCCAGCAGAAATTCTCTTCTGTAAATTCCCTTCCAGAGATTCTGATCATACGTCATGATCCGCTCCGAGCGGGTGTTTGTCAGCAACTCGTTGACCGGCGCATAATGATGCACGTGCCGGAACACCCGGCTGCCGTCCTCCTGCGTCGTAAAAAAATCATACTCCCCCCGGATGTAATCCAGCTCCATCTCGTCCGACAGCCGGATCAGCCGCTCATACATCTCCGGCACAATAAAATCGTCCGTCTCCAAAATGGCCACGTATCTTCCTGCGGCTTCCCGCAGCGCCAGATTGACCTGATATCCGTAGCTGCGTCGTTCGCTCCGCATAAGCTTTATGCTTTTCCCGGGCCACTCCCCCATCTTCGCGCGACGCTCGTACTCCAGAAGGATCTCCTGTGTTCCGTCCTCCGAACACGCATCCACACAGAGAAGTTCCATCTCCGGCTGCGTCTGTCCAAGCGCGGATTCCAGGCATTCCCCGATATAGGGAGCCACATTGTAGGAAGGTAATATAACCGATATCACAGGATTCATCACTCAAAACACTCTTTTCTTTTAAACAATCATAATTCTCCCACGCATACAGTCCCGCTCCCATTCCCGGTTGCAATCCTACATGCGCATCTATACTATATCACATGCATGCAGGATCGGTTACATCTACTCATTTCTGACTAATTGACAAAATTCAATATATACTATATATTAATTACATTATAAATATCCGATGACAAAGGCGTCCCGATATGAGCAGATCATTTTCAGGGGCGCCCATTTTCATGAGGGGGAAATTCTATGATTGAAACTGTCACCAAACTGAACAACACCGTCAACGGCTTCGTGTGGGGTGTCCCGATGCTGATCCTGCTGGTAGGTACCGGCATCCTGATGACCCTGCTGACCAAACTGTTCCAGATTACTCACCTGAGACACTGGATGAAGAAGACATTCCTCGCCGTCTTTAAGGACAAGCGCGTCACCGCCCACACCGACGACGATGACCAGTCGATCAGCCAGTTCCAGAGTCTCTGCACAGCGCTTGCCGCTACCATCGGTACCGGAAACATCGCCGGTGTCGCTGCGGCAATCGTATCCGGTGGTCCCGGTGCCATCTTCTGGATGTGGATCGTTGCCTTCTTCGGAATGATGACAAACTTCTCGGAGAACGTACTCGGTATCTACTACCGCCGGAAAAACTCGAAAGACGAGTGGTGCGGCGGTGCCATGTACTATCTGAGTGACGGACTGGGCGCAAAGAAGGGTATGAAAGGAATCGGAAAACTTCTTGCAGTCCTGTTCAGTATTTTTGCAACACTCGCAGCCTTCGGTATCGGAAACATGAGTCAGATCAACACGATCTCCGCGAACATGAACTCCGTCTTCAAAATTCCGACCTGGATCACCGGTCTCATCCTTATGGTTCTCGCCGCTCTGGTTATCATCGGCGGACTGAAGAGAATCGCTTCCGTCACCGAGAAACTGGTTCCGTTCATGGCTGTCATCTACGTGATCGGCGCTCTGGTTGTGATCATCGTAAACATCGGAACCATGCCGGCTGTCATCGGATCGATCTTTAAAGGAGCCTTCGCCCTTCGTTCTGTCGGCGGCGGTGTCGTTGGATACGGCGTCAAATCCGCCCTCACCTGGGGTATGAAACGTGGTGTATTCTCCAACGAGGCCGGACTTGGTTCCTCCGTTATGGTACACTCCGCGTCCAACGTCAAAGAGCCGGTCATGCAGGGTATGTGGGGTATCTTCGAGGTATTCGCGGACACACTGATTGTCTGCTCCCTCACAGCCTTTGTCATTCTCTCCAGCGGTGTCGTTGATCTTAAGACAGGACACATGATCACAGACTCCGCAAGTACAGCCCTTGTGGCGGAGGCCTTCTCCAAGGTATTCGGCAGCTACGGCGGCGTCTTCATCGCTGTTGCCATCCTGTTCTTCGCGTTCTCGACCGTTCTCGGCTGGAGCCAGTACGGAATGCGTGCCTTCGAATATCTCTTCGGAACAACGGCAACCATCCTCTACCGCATCGTCTTTGTAGCGTTCATCATGGTCGGCGCGACAATGAAACTGCAGCTCGCGTGGGATCTGTCCGATACCTTCAACGGACTCATGGCAATCCCCAACCTGATCGGCGTTATCGCCTGCAGCGGAACTGTCATTGCCGTGACCAGGAACTACGTGAGCCGCAAAATCAAACACGAAGACATCGAGCCGATGTACAACGCAAATCCTGAGATTCAGAAGGCCGAAAAAGCCCGCAAATCCAGCGACGAGCCTGTCCGCATCGCCAAAGCTGATGTTGAGGCATCCGCAAACTGATCAAACAAAATACGTAAAAGATGAAAGGTCACCTCTCCGCGAGGTGGCCTTTCTGTGTTAGAATATGCCTTATACCAAATATTAGGAAATACGAGTAAGCAAAATGATATTATATGACAAAACCCAAATCGACAAGAATAACCTTTTGTTTGACACCAGAGCCCTCTGGGCACTGCTGATCCCCGTTATGATCGAGCAGCTGCTGACCTCCTTCATGGGCATGGCGGACTCCATCATGGTGTCCCGCATCGGAAGCGCGGCGATCTCCGCCGTCTCCCTGACCGACTCCATCAACGTCCTGATCATTCAGATCCTGGCCGCTCTGGCTGCCGGAGGCACCATCATCTGCTCCCAGTACATCGGAAGAAATCAGATCAAAGAAGCCAACAGCGCCGCCCGTCAGGTTCTCCTCAGCGTCATGGCGATCGCGCTGACCCTCGCGCTGGTCTGCGTCCTGTTCTGCAAGCCGCTGCTTCATCTGATTTTCGGCCGCGTCGAAGCCGACGTCATGGAAAATTCCGAGATCTACTTTCTGATCACGGCCGCCTCCTTCCCGTTCCTCGCCCTCTTTCAGGCGGGAAGCGCTTTTTTCCGCGCGGGAGGGAACACCCGCTTTCCGATGCTCGTATCCGTCTCCGGAAACGCGCTGAATATCGCGGGAAACGCCATCCTGATTTTCGTCTTTGACATGGGCGTGGCCGGAGCTGCCATCTCAACCTTTGTCGCCAGAGTCTACATCTCCCTTTTCGTCATGATCATGCTCCGGAAAAACAGACAGCCGATTGTGCTCCGAAGCTACCATACGATTCGGCCAAACTGGTCTCTGATCGGCCGCATCCTGATGATCGGCGTCCCTGCCGGAATCGAAAACGGAATGTTCCAGTTCGGCAAACTTGCGATCCAGTCCTCCGTCTCCACACTGGGAACCCCTTCGATCGCCGCCGAGGCGATGACCATTATCCTCGAGAACCTGAACGGCATCGCCGGCATGGGCGTCGGCATCGCTCTGATGACTGTCGTCGGCCAGACCATCGGCGCCGGTCGAAAGGAAGAGGCGAAGTATTACATCCTGAAACTCACCTGGTACGCCGAGCTGGTCGTTTTTGTCTCCTGTGTCATCATCCGTCTGGTGACCGTTCCCGTCACCCGGATCGCCGGCATGGAGGAAGAGAGTGTCCGCCAGGTAATCTTCATGATGAACTGGATCACGTTGATCAAGCCCCTCGTCTGGGTACTCGCCTTCGTCCCCGGCTACGGACTTCGCGCCGCCGGCGATGTGCGCTTCTCCATGATCCTCTCGACGATTACCATGTGGGGATGCCGCGTGGCCCTCGCCACCTACCTCATCCGCTTCGCCGGCTTCGGACCGATCGCCGTCTGGATCGGCCAGATGAGCGACTGGGGACTGCGCGCCTTCTTCTTTTCCCATAGATTCATCTCCGGCAAGTGGTTAAGGCACGACGTTATCTGACGAATCGTTCACCATTTCTGGAAAATGCGGACGGTGTTGCATCAGAAATCTTCTTCGCAAACTGCGGACTGTCCGAGGTGTTCGGAAAAAATTCGGGATCGATTCCGACCCCAAAATTAACAGAAGGCAACCTGGTGGCTGCCTTCTGTTTTTCTTATCTCTGAATTTTCTTCTTCTGCTGTCTGCCGACCATCCGGATCAGCAGATCCTGCGGAGCGAAGCGCTGGAAGAAAAGCGCCAGCTTCATCTGTCCGGTCGGAATAATCACCGTCTTTTTCTTCTTCATTCCGTCCAGACACTCCGCCACACATTGCTCCGCGGATATTCCCTTAAGCGCAAAGGTCACGTCGGCCACATCATTAAATTCCGTGTTGACCGGTCCGGGGCAAAGACAGGCTACGTAAACCCTGCTTCCCCGATCCTTCAGTTCTCTGGCCACCGCTCTGGTCAGGGATGTCACATATGCCTTTGACGCGTAATACGTCGCCATGTACGGGCCCGCCGGAAACAGTCCCGCCGACGAAGCGACATTGAGAATGGAACCGTTTCCCTGTCTGTACATTTTTCTCAGAATCCCCTTAAAGAGAATGTGCATGGCAATGTCGTTGACCTTCACCATAGAGATCTCCTTATCAAGACTCGTCTCAAGAAAGCTTCCCGCCGCCCCGAAGCCGGCGTTATTGATAAAGACATCGATCCGCTCATCCGCCACATCCCGGAGCAGTTTTTTGCACTGCGACTCATCCGACAAATCGGTGACAATGGCCCGGCACTCCGGGCCGTACTGTTCCTGTAACTGTCTCAGGCGGTCGGCGCGCCTCCCGGTGAGAATCAGCCGGTAACCCTGCGCGGCAAACTTTGCGGCAAACTCCTTTCCGATTCCGGACGTTGCTCCTGTGATAAAAGCAGTCTTCATAAATATAATCCTTTCGGTTTCGTAGGCTCCTCCCACTGCCCTTGGGCGGTGGGAGGAGCCTTGTAGATTCGTAGCCATTAACCTTGGTTTTCGATGTATTTTTGTATGGTGGCCGATGATACTTCTCCTATACTACAAGCAAAATAGCCATCAGACCAAAAGATTTTCTTCTTCCAATACTGCTTAGACAGGAAGTATCTGCTTGCGTTACTTTGTAACAAGAACTATATGCACTTTCAGACTGTATTTGCGTCTGTTATGACGGCTATATCTATTATCCATAGCAAATCTCTCAAATATATTGTCTTTTACTAATAAAAAGCATAACATGTAATTAATAAATTATCTATGGGGTAAGTTTATGGAACAAATGACAGTTACAGCTAAAATTCAGATATCTGTTGATGCAGGCAGTAAGGCTTTACTTGATGAAACCATGTCTGTCTATTCTGATGCCTGTAACTACGTGTCTGATTATGTATTCCGTACACATGACCTAAAACAGTTCTCCCTAAATAAGGTTCTATATTCCACTCTCCGAGAAAAGTTTGGCTTAAAATCTCAAATGGCTCAGTCTGTGTTTAAGACTGTTATCGCAAGATATAAGACCATTCTTGAAAACCAAAAAGAATGGATTAAACCAACTTTCAAGAAGCCTCAGTATGACCTTGTTTGGAACAGGGATTACTCTCTTACGCAAAACCGCTTTTCAGTCAATACCCTGAACGGTCGTGTCAAACTGCCGTATTTCGCTGAAGGCATGTCAAAATACTTTGATCATACAATCTATAAATTTGGCACAGCCAAGCTCGTAAACAAACACGGCAAGTATTTTTTACATATTCCTGTCACTTATGATGTTGAAGAAAGTAATATATCCGATATCTGCAATGTTGTCGGCATTGACAGAGG
>NZ_JHXY01000035.1 GCF_000621585.1 [Eubacterium] cellulosolvens LD2006
GATTGACCTTCCGTTGAATAGTGTAATCCCGTTTTCTCACTCCACTGTCTCGAATCAAGCTGTCTGTTTCCGTCAGAGTCAGAGACAAAAACTTGGCGATTGTACTGTTACCAAGATCAACGGCAGACTTTTCCAGAAGATCAAATCGATTCTCCTCGCTGAATTCTTCCTGCAATTTCAATAAATCTTCCGCAAAGTTCTTTAATAGTGATAAAATATCCATGAGAGTACCAACCCTTCTTTCTTTGGTTTGTTTTCGTCGACTACCATTATACCTGAAAGGTTGGTTACTCTCTTTTTATTTTTCTACTCAACTGATGAAATCTTTACTCCGTGATAATTTTTTCACATGATCTGTCCGCCCGGGATGATTTATTTCCGGAGATCTTATAACAATGCTGACAGAGTTTCTGCGGACTTTGTTCCAGCATCCGCACAGTTCTCTGCGATATTCAAAATGTCTGCAAAGTGCTCCACACGATAGGATGCTCTGTCGCAGGAAGCAGCGGAACCGATGCCGACGCTGACGAAACCACCTGCATTCGCTGCGTCGATTCCGGCCGGTGCGTCTTCGATCACCAGACAGTCCTCATTTCGCAGGTGCAGCATACCTGCCGCCTTGATGAATACCTCCGGATCCGGCTTGGACCTGGCGATGATGGTTCCGTCCGAGACATCATCAAAAAAATCTGAAAGCCCGATTCTCTCGAGAATGTAGACGGTGTTTCTGGAGGAGGAACCGATAGCCAGTCGGTAGCCCTTCCTTCGAAGTTCCTCCAGGGTTTCTCTCACTTCCCGGGAGACGTCATCCGGGTTCATCCCGGACAGGAATTCCCGGTAGCAGCTGTTTTTTCTTTCCATCATCGAATCCTTCTCTTCGTCGGTGTACTCCCGCCGGGCCCTCTCCAGAATAATCTCCAGGCTTTCGGCCCTGGAAACTCCGCGAAGTCTCTCGTTGACCTTTCGGTCAAAGTCGATCCCTTCCTCATCCGCCATTTGTTTCCAGGCGAGATAATGATATTCATCGGTGCTGCAGATCACACCGTCCAGATCAAAAATAATTCCCCGGATGTTCATAAGATATACTCCTTTCCGCAGAACGGGTCAACCGGACTGATTCCCTGAAATCCGGATCTTCCCATGAGCTTGTCCATGACAGAACGGCAGAATTCCTCATTGCCGCTGTATGCATTGATGTATGTTCCGATCATCGGTGCATCAAAGAGATGATACGGGTATGCCGTTGAGATCATCAGCATCGGAATCTCGGAAGCGTGCCACGGAGCGTCGTCGCCCAGACCGAACATGACATTCCAGTTCAGACGCAGGGTCGTATTGTTCGATGCGTTCTCCATATTGCAGATGTAGACGTAGAGATCGTAATCCTTCTTCATCTCCCCGATTCCGCGGTACATCTCGTTCAGCAGAACCCTTTTCTGTTCCGGCAGATGTTCCATATCCGCGAAATCCGCCGGTGTGATCCTGCATCTTCTGTCGCGAACGGTGACCTCAAATCCTTCTTTTGCAAAAAGGGCCTCCCATCGCTTCACAAACGGACTCTCGGGATCCATTTCTCTGTCGATAATATTCAGATATACTCTTCTGTATTTTGCGACAGAAAGCGGCAGAAGATTTTTCTCATCTCTGACGAGAGTGATCGCACGGTCTGCCACTTCTTCCGCCCACTTTTTGTGTTGCGCACATCCGAGCACGGAGAGTGCTTCTTTGCCCGGAACCAGCGTTCCTTCTTTCTGCTTCCGGTGCAGTCCCAGACTTGCTTTCGTCGCAAGGATGCGGAGCACGGCTTCGTCGAGTCTCTCCTCGCTCAGAAGTCCCGTCTCCAGGCCTTTTTTCAGAAATCCGATATCCTCGCCGAGATCTTTGTTGAACAGGATCATATCGCAGCCGTTCTGGATGGCTGTCGGAATCGCGGCGCTTCTCGGCATCGCGCTGGTAAAGCCAACCATAGGCGTGGCATCTGTCGTGATCAGGCCGTTAAAGGAGAGCTTTCCGCGAAGCAGTCCTGTGAGCAGCTCATAGGACAGGGAGGCCGGACGAAGGAGCGTCTCTCTGTCTGCGTCTGCATTCAGTTCCTTTACATAGGCCGGCAGTGCGATGTGTCCGACCATAACCGTCTTTGCTCCTTTGCCGATCAGTGTTTTATAGATGTAGCCGAAACTCTCATCCCATTCACCGGCGGAAAGTGAATTCACGCTGGTTACAATATGCTGATCTCTCTCATCCACGCCGTCTCCGGGGAAATGCTTGATGGAGACAGCCACCTCATTTTCATCCGCTCCCTTCATATAGCCGGAAGCAAAAGCGACGATCTTCTCCGGATCATCGCCGAAAGTTCGAACGTTTGTAATCGGATTGTGGAAATCCTTATTGATGTCTACGATCGGTGCAAAGGACCAGTTCAGACCGAGAGCGGCTCCCTCTTTGCAGGCCACATATCCCATCTTGTAACCATAGGAGGGATCACCGGTAGCCGCCACGGCCATCGGTTTTCCGAAACCTGTGCCTTCCATGGCCAGCCCGTCTCCGCCGGATTCCGTATTTGCCGCAAGCAGCAACGGAATCTTCGCCATCTGCTGAATCTTTCTGTGTGTCTCCTGTATTTCTTCTCCGGCTCCCGTCCGGTACATCATTCCTCCGACGCCGGCACCGTTTACAATACCGCTCAGCACTTTCTCATCCGAAGAAAATCCCATCGGGCAGAATACCTGCCCGCATTTCTCGTCTTTTGACATGGAACGGAACGTCTCTTCTACCCAGGCAATTGCTTCCTCATCCAGATAAAAAGGATTTGCTTTATAATCTATCATCATTAACCTCTGTTATAGTACTTTCTCAGGAAATACGCGGGACCGCAGCTCCACGCATGACAATAACTGTTTACAATTGTTCCACCGTACGGAGACTCATCCGGATTTTCCGGATTGTAGAGCTCCCAGAAGGTATCGGCGCCGTGATCTGCCATGCCACCCCAGTACGCTCTCATAATCTCAAGTGCCTTTTCTTTTCGTCCGGTTTTGATCAGTGCCTCAATGTAATGGTGATACATGTATGGTGTCACCATCTTCAGGGCATCCGGTGTTCCTTCCAGTTTTTCCAGAAGTTTTGCCGCCTTGGCGCCTTCTACGGCTCCACCGAGAATCATCCAGATCTGGGAAGCGGCGGAGATCTGTCCGTCGCTTCCGCTTCGGTAAAGGCCTGTGCCTTGGTCCAGCAAAAATGCATTCGCCGCTTCTTTTAGTTTCAGATAGAGCTCTGCATATTCCTCCTCCGCAAGCACGTCGCCGATACACGCGGCCAGCTGAATGGCTCTCTCCAGCGTATAAAGAAAGATACCCTGTGCCGAGGCCTGCTTGTTCAACTCAAGGTTCCAGTCGACGAAGCACCAGCCGAGTCTGTCGGAATCACGGACGATATTTCTCTCGTTCAGATTTTCTTTAGACAGCTCGATCTGTCTTTTGCATACCTGCCACAAATCGCTGACGGTTTCCCTGTCTCCGGTCGCCTCATAGTAATCATAGAGAGCGTCCACGAAGAACAGTGAATAGTCAAACATACAGGTGTCGTCCACTTCCGGAACCGGATCGAGGAACAGGCAGGCGCCGACCCTTCCGTCCTCCTGCGTCAGTGCACCGAACAGATAGAGATTCGCCTTCACCATATCGTTGGCACGGTATGTCTCATAGTTCGCCAGCGCCTGGATGCGAAGATCTCCCATCCAGAGTCTTCTGTCCCTTTTGGGTCCATCCTCAAATACTGTCTGCATGCAGTCATGCAGTGTCTTGACGGAGATCGCATCGATTCTCTGATCTGCTTTGTTGTCCGTGCTATACGGCAGAAGCGCTGTATCGTCAGCCGAAGAAACCGCGCGGCAGAATGCGCCGCTGATCTTCAGGCTGTATTTGGAACTGATATCCACCACATCGATTCTCACATAGCGGAAGGAATACCTTCTCTCCATGGAATAAAGCGTCGGAAGAACGTCCACATGAACCAGTTCCTCCTGAATCCAGGACGGAGAGATCCATCCATGATATTCCGAGGCATCCTCAAAGAGTTCCACCGGCCGTTCCGCAAAACGGATGCGCAGCAGCGCAGGAGCATCCGGATGACTGCCGATGCTCTTCAAATCCAATGACAGATATCCTACATAATGATCCCCGAAATCAAGTGTCAGACTGTCACCTTTTCCGAGTGTTCGTTCCCCGTAATTTCCCACGGACGTTTCATTTATTTTTCCATTTTCTTTTGTGAATTCCACGGCACGCTGTGCCGGAACTTTGTTTTCATATAAGGTAGGGAGAAGGCCGAGCGCCTTCTCCAGTAATTTCTCATTTTTCATGCTTTCCATATTCTCTTGATAAGGTGATTGTTATTCAGGTAAATCAGGAACAGTACCAGCAGTACTGCATTGATGATCGACTGGCTGGTTGCTCCGATCTGATTGGAAAAAACAGCAAACGTTGAATTCAGAAGTGACATGCATACCGCTGCCAGAAGAAAGCCGATTTTCTCATTTCCGAATCTGCCGATATAACCGGCGATGAACATCGGAAGGAACGCCGTAAACATGATGGAGATACTTCCGAAGTTTAACTGTCCTCCGTTGATCGTCGTGTTTCTTGCCGCGTTGAGCATTCCCACAAGTCCCATCATTCCGCCGCAGATGGTGTAGCAGATCAGGGCATTTCCGATTTCCCGGATTCCTGTAGATACTGCCACCTTCTGGCCGGACTTCAGTGCATTGTAGTCGTAGCCGAAGGTTGTCCTGTCAAAGACAAACATCATAAAGCAGAGAACTGCTGCGATGATAAGAGCCGCATATACCCAGGTGCCGGCGAAACCGGACATGGAGCTGTTCTGCACCTCGTTCATCAGGTATTTTCCACCGGTGATGGTATACATGATTCCCTCATATACCAGCGTAACGCCCAGAGATACGATGATCGGCGGAAGTCGGAGAATGCAGTAGACAAGCCCCGACAGAAGACCGAGGATGCAGCCGGCGATTACTGTGATCGCCAGCATCATAGCTGCAGAACCTGTTCCGCCGTGAAGAACGCTGTAGGTAACTTTTGCACCGATCACAGAAGAGAGGGCAGCCATGGATCCCAGGGAAAAATCAAATCTTCCGCTGTTCAGATTTATGGAAAGAGCCATGGTTGTGATCATGACAATCGCTGTGTATACCACGAAACTGTCAAAGCTCTTTGCTCCGGATATGATGTGCTGTCCATTCCTTAAACAGATGATTTCCAGAATCAGTGTCACGATGAGAGGAATGGAAAGTGTCTGTATTATTTTCTTAAGAGTGCTCATGACTGCCTCCGTTTATTCGTTGATTACTTGCTCTCTACCAGAGCCTTTACATCGTCATAGGTAACATTTTTGCCGATAATGGAATCCAGACTCTTTTTGTCAAAGATCGGAGCATCGCCCTTGTCTGCTACGGCATAGGTATCGAAGGTCTTCTCGTCTGTCGCAATCAGGTAATTCTGTGTCAGGGATACCGCATTTCCGTCTTTGTCGCGGATCACGTTGCCGTCGATGGCATTCATGACAAGTGCGAATACCGGTCCGATGGAAGAAGAGTATTTGCCGGCGAGGTATTCAAGAGAACCATTCTTCATAGACGCGCTGTTTGTCGCTGTGAAGGAATCGATATCAGAAAACGGTATCTTCTCTTCGGAAAGTGTCTGGGCGAAGAATGTGGACGCCATACCTACAGAGAGGAAAGCTTCCGGGGACTTCTGGAGAGCTGCATTGAGCTCGTCTGTTGTGGTATCGCCATAGCCCTGAAGGAAGGCAACCACTTCTGTATCACCTGCCACTTTGCCGAGATCCACGCCCTGATCCTGGAAAATCTGACCGATCATGCCATTCATATCATCCGTTCCGCCGTAGGTATCTCCGAGCCCTGCAAGAACACCTGCTGTGCGGTATACATGCATCGGATTCGGAATAAATGCTCCGTAAAGAGCAACTTTTCCGACGCCCTTTTCCTTATAGAACTCACCCATTGCCTTTCCGGCCTCAAACTCTGTTTCGTTGGACGGTCCGATCTGTCCGACGAAGTGATCATAACCTTTGTATGTCTCATACTGTTTCTCATCGAGTACACCGGATGCAACGGCGTAATACATGCCGTATTCTTCACAGGTTTCTACCTGCTGTGCTCTGTCGCTGCTGGACAAGGAGATGACAGCATCGTAGCCTTTGGATGCAAATTTCTCGATCGCCGCCTTCTCGTCTTCCGCGCTGGCAAGGGCATCCGTGAAATCAAATTTTACGTTGTAGTTTTTCTGGATATAGTTCTCGTAGTAATCACGGAAACCGAGAGCCTCCTCGCCGCTCACATCTGCGACAAGTACGCCGATTTTTTTTGTGTCTTTGGAACCTGCGGAAGGGTTGCCCGCGGATGATGCGGATGCACTTCCTGCAGATGTGCTGCTGCCGCATCCTGCCATGATTGTCATCGCTGCTGCCATTACAACTCCGATTGCTTTTGTTGTTTTCTTTTTCATTTTGTATTCCTCCACTTTTTATTTGTACGTTTTAGGTTTGTGTTTCTGTTTTTGTTTTTTCTGTCCTGCCGTCTTATCTCGGCAGCATCTGTGTCCGGTAATTCATACCTGTGATGTAAACCACAAACAGGAAGAATACCGCACTGATGATCTGTGTGATACCGTATGCCGCACTGGAATCAATGACGATTTCCAGGATGTCGTTCAGAAGCATATAGGAGAAACCACCCACGAGAGCTGCGTAGATCTTTGATCTTGCACCTCCGGAGATCGGCATTCCTCCGAATACAATTGCGATAAAGATGTTCATTCCGATACTCGATGCGGTGGATGTTGTGACCGACGGCGTATATACCAGGGTCAGAAACGCCCCGAGTCCGATTCCGAGTCCGGCCATGATAAAAGCAAGAATGGTGTATCTGTCTGCCCGGATTCCCGTCAGGTATGCGCAGAGGGGATTTCCTCCCACAAACTTCATGCTTCTGCCTGCTTTCATAAAGGAAAAAACGAATACCGAAAGCGCGAAGAACACCGCCAGTGCCGCCACCTTGAAAATCATGTTGTCGAACGGTTTTACAACAATGCTCGGGATGCTGATTCCGCCGAGCGCACCGCCGTTAGTCGTGATAATCTGCGATGAAACTGCCGTGAGAACCGACATCATCGCTACCGTTGTTACGAAAGCCGGGATGTGAAAAATCGAGGCCAGCACCGCATTCAGCAGGGAACAGCTCATTCCGGCTGCCATAATAACCGCAATCATAAGTATCAGGTTTTCCGTCCTGTTATAGGTCATCACTCCGAGCGTGGCTGCAAACAGCGTCGACGCGCCCAGGCTGATATCAAAAGTCCCCAGTGTGTAGATGAAGGTTGCGCCGGTCGCGACGATTGCAAGGACAACCGCCTCGTTGAACACAATCTTCAGATACATGTCCAGCCGGTATCCGTTGACATTTACCACCAGGCAGAAGACTCCCAGCAGAATCAGAAGCGCAGCCAGGGGCAGCAGCGAGATCAGACGCTGTATCTTGTTTATTTTTTTCTTTTCCATTGTTTCCTTATCTCCCAGATCATATTTCTGACAACGCCTGCGAAATGTTCCGCAGTACTGTTATTCTTGTATTTCCTCGGGCTACGCCGAGGCTTTCTGATGCGTGCTATTCGGGCAAGCAGGCAAGTATTTGGTCGAGTTATTTAAGAACGGCTATACTAGATCATGTAGTTGATAATATCGGCTTCCGTGAGATCTTTGCTTCGCTCAAATTCTTTGGTCACTTCGCCGTCTTTCATGATGAGGATTCTGTCGCTCATACCGATCAGCTCCGGAAGTTCTTCACTGATCATCAGGATCGCTTTTCCCTCTTCCTTCAGTCTTGTCATCAGCTGATACATTGCCTGCTTCACGCCGATATCGACGCCTCTTGTCGGACAGTCGAGAATCAGAATTTCACTTCCGCATCCGATCCACTTGCCAAACACGACCTTCTGTTTGTTTCCGCCGGAAAGCTGGCTGACTGCCTGATTCTGATCCGAGCACTTGATTTTCAATGCATCTATCTGCTCCTCCACATATGCGCGCTCTCTTCGTCCGGTGATCAGTCCCGTTTTCGTCATGTACCGGTTCATACCGGCCACCGAAATATTGTCCTTTATACTTGCCTCCAGACACAGGGATTTTCGATCCCGGTCTTTGGATACGTAGCCGATCTTTTCCGCAACTGCCTGATGCGGGGATTTGATTTCTCTTCCCTCCGCGGTTCTGACCGTTCCGCTCTCCGGTTTGATGGCTCCGAAGAGCATTTCTCCGAGCTCATGCATGCCGCAGTCCGAAAGACCGCCGACGCCGAGGATTTCTCCTTTGTGAAGAGTCAGGGAAAGGTTTTTGATCTTATTCGCGTAACAGAGCTTTGCGGCCGTGAGTGCTTTTTCCTCCCGGTGTGCAGCGGAAAAATCCGCGCGGTAGTAATCTCCATTCAGTTCCCTTCCGATCATACTCGTACGGATCTTGTCCTCATCAAATTCATCCTTTGTGAAAGTCCGGATGAGATTTCCATCCCGGAGAACGGTGAGTGTGTCGCACACTTCCATGATCTCGTCGAGATCGTGCGAGATAAATATGACGGAATGTCCGGCCTCTCTGATCTTGTCCATCATACGGTACATGATCTGTCGTCCGTCATGGGAGAGTGCTGTGCTGGTTTCGTCAATGACAAGAATATCGGGATTTTTGAGCATGACCTTTGCGATTTCCACCAGCTTTCTCTCCTGAAAAGAAAGCGTATCTATGATGTCTCTTCCCTTAAACTCTGTGATACCGATGTTCGCGAGTGCTTTGTCCGCCTCTTCACAGAGTTTCTTCTTATCCACTGCGAAATGTCTGCGGAAGTTCCCAAGCTCGCCTAGAAAAATGTTCTCGGCAACGCTGATTCCGGAAATTGTTCCGCTCTCCTGGACGACCATTCCGATACCTTTGTTCAGCGCGTCAACCATACTCTCCGGCTGCCACATCTCCCCGTGAAAAAGCATCCTGCCTTCAGACGGCTTCTGCATACCCGCCGCGATGGATGAGATGGTGGATTTGCCCGAGCCGTTCTCCCCGATCAGTCCCCGGATTTCACCGGGATAGACTTCAAGGTTCACGTTCTTCAGCGCCGTGACGGTACCAAACTTCTTTGTTATGTTTTTCATTTCAAGAATCGGTTTATTCATGATCCCCTGCATCCTTTCTGCCTGAGGTGTATCTCTTTTATGCAACACATTATATTTCACATTGCCCCTTCCCGTAATTCCTAATATTGCTCAATTTCATTGATGTATTATGATCTATAAGTCGGATTTTGAATGTTATTTTGACTGTTTTTGACATTCGAAGCAAAATGTTTTATCATAAATCATATTTTTTCATCAAAGGGGAAGATGCTATGGACATAACCGCGGCAAGACAGCATATCTACGATATGACCGCTGTTGAGAATTTTTACAGAGATTATTACATTGCGGGAAAAAACAAAGACACCCTGCAGGCATTTCTGCAGGATCTGGATATGGAGATGGTGCAGAAAAAGCACCTTCTCATCAATGAAAAACCCGAGACCATCCCGGATGTATTTGAGGATTCCTTCTTTTTTGATCTGTCCAATAATGACAGCATTGTTGTACAAAAGCACGAACGATATTCTCCGGCCATTGAACACAGTCATACTTTCTTTGAGATCAGCTACGTCTATGACGGAAAAAGCACGCAGACGATCTCCGGCCGTACTCTTGAGATGCGCACCGGTGATTTCTGCGTGATTCCCCCCGGGATTCGACACTCCATCTCTGTATTCGACGATACGATTGTCATCAACATCATGCTCCGGAAGGATACCCTGCACACCATGTTTTACTCTTTCCTGAACACGCCGAATCTTCTCAGTTCTTTCTTTTTGAACAATATCTATGCCAAGAAAGCGAATGATTACATTGTGTTTCACACCGGCACGGACAGCGGCATCGCGACTTCCTTTTTGTGGATGCTCACGGAGTCCATCAACCGGCAGGAATACTATTACCAGGCCATCACCAATACGCTTTTGCTGGATTTCTATCTCATCATCCGGAATTACTCTGAATCGGTGCAAATGCCGCTCTTCGACAGCCGGATCGATGTGCAGCGCTATGCGCTGATCCAGTATATCCAGGAAAATTACAAGGATGTGACTCTCTCCGATTTATCGAAAAAGTTCCATTATTCCAATGAATACACTTCCCGTTTGATCAAAGAGCTGACCGGCATGACCTACACGGAGATTGTCCGCACGGTACGCATCGAGAGAAGTCAGGATCTTCTGGCGAACTCTACGATGAGTGTGGCAACAATCGCGGAAGTTGTGGGCTACGACACGACGGAGCACTATATCCGTCAGTTTAAAAAACACACAAAAATGACTCCTTCCGCATACCGGAAGGAGTCTGCCTCCAGCAGAAACCGCTGAGAAATCTGTAATCATTTTTCTGTCGAACCGGAAGGGTTATCCCTCTGCTATGGATGAGTCCTGTTCAATACAGACTTAAACTCTTGGCTGCATAAAAACAGCGTAGCAGCCATAAAACTGCTACGCTTAAAAACTTATATAAAAGTAGCCATATATAGCGGCAGTGTTACAACCCCACCCTCGCTTACTCCTATATTGCCGTTAATGAATTTATATGCAGTAGTAATATTTTCATATTTCTTCATAATGGTGCGCATGGAATTTGCTCTGGTGTTTCCGGCTTTCACCTCGACAGGAATAATCTGTCCGTCTTTTTGAAGGATTATGTCCAACTCTTTTTTTGTAGTTTCATTCTTATAGAAATACAAAGTGTATCCTTTTTTATATAGGGCGTCTGCCACCGCGCATTCATATATTCCACCCTTTGAGTTGGCTGTAAGTGTATGTTCCACTATATGCTGTTTCAGTGAAAAATCCTTCATGGCAAGCAACAGGGATAAATCCGTCGTGTACGCACGGAAGAAATCATTTCTCGCATAATCATCCAGATCGTATCGAATATCTGTCACATACCTGCTTAAATGTACCATATCTGCCCGAAGCAGCCACTCTATGCTTGAATAGTACTTCTGTGCCCTGGCTCCTTTTTCTATTTCTTTATATTGAAATTTATGATTTTCTTTATCAAGCAGTTGCTTCGCTAATGTTAGATAGCACTTTTCGGCTTTTACTTTTTCTTCCGCGGTCGCGTAATGCGCGATATCGTACAGATATCCTTGAAGAAGATTTCTTTGAACAGCATCTACTTCTCTGTAATCTTTCGTATCCAGATACTTTTGAACTACTTCCGGCATACCGCCGATGGCGATGTATTGCCTGTAATAAAGAAGCATCTGCTCATTGATTGCTGCCGGTACAGGTTCTTTCTGTTTGAGGAAGGTTTTCAGAGCCTCTATCATATCCTCCGAAATACCAATTCCCCAGAGAAATTCTTCGAAATCCAGTCCATACATCTTTAGGTAATCCACATAGCCTACGGGATATGAAGATGCTCTCTTATAATCGATTCCTAAGAGCGAACCGGATGCGATTACATCGTATCGATTGTCTATCGCCCAAAACTTCAAAGACGTAATAGCTTCTTCACATTCCTGAATTTCATCTAAAAATATCAGTGTTTTTCCCGGTATGATCTTTTTATCAGGGTACCGAAAACGAAGAGCCATTACCATACGATCCACGGTCAAATCACCTTCAAATATCGCCTTTGCGGAAGGTGTTTCTTTGAAATTGATTTCGACTATTTCTTCAAAATTACTCTCCGCAAACCTCTCAATAAGATACGTTTTTCCGGTTTGTCTGGCACCTTGAACTACCAGGCATTTTTTATCTTTACGATCTAGCCAGGACTTTATTTTATCCGTCGCTTTTCTTTTCAACATAATTCTACCTCTGCGATCATTTTGCAGTGTCAAAAAATACATGCATCAACATTTTGGAAACCAATAATGTATTATGCATCAACATTTTAGAAACTTATAATGTATCGTTCGTCAACATTATGGAAATTATAACACAATCAACGCATAAACAGAAGTAGATATCCGTATTGTAGCTATGACATATTCGCCTGCGCTATATCGCTTATTCCTCCGGTTCACATTTCATCTCTAAGGCCGCTTCTCCTGCTTCTCGCTTATTCCTATTTGGCAGTATGTTTTCTATCTGCATAACAGCAGCCGTTTGCGGCAGTAACATTTTTAGTATAAAGATCGCAATAATCAGAACCAAAATAGGAATCAAACAACTGACCACCAGCATTACTGCCAGCGCCTCAAGAAGACTTGTCAGGTAATCCGTAGCCTGGTCAACAACTTCGGATCCGGTTTCCTTGATTTGCTTAAGAATTCCACCATCCGTATCTTCTTTTTCTT
Organism: [Eubacterium] cellulosolvens LD2006; assembly: GCF_000621585.1. Classification (GTDB taxonomy): domain Bacteria; phylum Bacillota; class Clostridia; order Lachnospirales; family Lachnospiraceae; genus Bilifractor; species Bilifractor cellulosolvens. The sequence goes on from NZ_JHXY01000035.1 coordinate 12,454, forward strand.
TCTCATTTCCCTCAAATTCCTGCGCGTTTTCCAGTGTCTCATTATATGCATTCGCAACAAGATCAGATGAAATAACCGTGCAGGGGACGATCAATGCCAGGACGAGTCCAACTAATGCGCTTTTCACTGCAAAGGATAGGAATTTTTTCTTTTTCTTCCATACATACAAAGCCACACACAAACAAACGGATGGAATTGTCAAATAAGAAACTATAAAACCTGCAATGACAATAAAATATTTTTCAAAATAAAGCGCGCTTAATACGATCAGGAAATATTTGGAAACATCCGCAAGCTGTGTTGCAATTGGTGTTCCTACATCTCCGGGCAGTAATGAAATAACGGTCGAAGCACCGGCAGCCGTACCGGTAAGCAACATCGTTGTTTCAATCTTGTTATCGTAAGCTTCAATACACATCTTGTTAAGCCCCATATCAGGATCTGTTAAGACTCCTGAAAGAACTTTGATTGATAACACAGCAATCAGAAAACATATGCCAGTTAAAGCCACTTTCTTAAAAAATCTTTCAATCATATCAGGCCTCCTTGTATACGATGCTATACTCGGATTTGTCAATCAGCTGCTCGACAAAATTTCCAATTACTTTCTTTGCATTCTCATCAGCTTTTTCCAGCACTCCTCTTTCCTCGGCCTTCTCTATCGCCCTCTTTTTAAAATCCTTTTGTGCTTCATTGTAATCTTCAAGTTCCAGTCTATTCCATAAATGATCTTCTTCCTCGAATTTTTTGAAACTGTCTTCGTCAATCGAAATATCCTTTATCTCTGACTTTGGAACAGTGATTTCAATTTCCTTCGTTTCCTCGTTCACATCCACCGTAATATCTGAAAAATTGACACCAGCTTCCACCACGCCCTCGTAGCTATAGGAAAACGTTGCTTCCGAAGTTAAAAAAGCGATTTTCTTGTCCTTTGTATATGTCTCAATCGCTTCAAAAGAATACTCTTCTGTGATAAGAAATCCCATATCACACAAGCCATCCTGAATGATGGAAAAATCCGTTGTCACCTTTGTATTGTCTTCATATTCCGGAATTGTAACCACGGGATCTGACGTATTCCCGATCGCCTGGCTTACACCGTTTTTCATAATTAATATGCCTGACCCAAAGCATACGACTGCTATAACAAGCCATACAAAAGCTTTTCCCGATGAACCTTTACCTTTTCTTCTCATAGTTTTCCCCCCGTCTTATATTTACTGTCCGTCATCTATTCTACTGTTTTTATCCCGAATTATCTACCGAGTGTCGGTGAATAATCCAAGTTTGAAAAATGAAATTTTAAATTCTACTCTTGGATACACAGGTAGAGTTTAGACAATATGTAATGACCTCCGATTTGTAGGTTCGAGATAAAAAAAGTAATAGAGGCCAAAATGCCAGAGCCAGGAAAAGATGAAAGCATCGAGGATTATAAGAACCGGTGTGATGATCCTGCATCACATCAGCGGAGCGGCGAGTCGTAAGATCAGCTGGCTAAAGCGCAGGAAGGCGCCACGGCCTGATGCATAGTAGTCAGTTACTTCATTAGATACTTCGAAGATTCTTTCAAAGTCCTCTTTTGTCTGCTTTACTGCGTCGCAGTCAGCGTAGAGACAGCCGTTTTCAAAGTGCAGGTAGAGGCTGCGGTAGTCCATGTTTATGGTACCACAGGTTGCCACAAAATCATCACTGATGCTCATCTTGGCGTGGCAGACGCCCGGGGTGTACTCAAAAATCCTGACGCCATTTCTTGCCAGTGCATTGTAGTAGGATCTTGTGAGACTATATACTATCTTTTTGTCCGGGATACCGGGGGTGATGATTCTGACATCAACGCCGCGTTTTGCGGCAAGTGAGAGGGTGTGAGCCATCTCGTCCGTGATGATGAGGTACGGAGTGATGTACCAGGCATAGTCATGTGCCATCTCGGCGATGCTCATATACACCTCTTCACCGACCTGCTCATTATCCATGGGGCTGTCTGCATATGGCAAAACATAGCCGTGTTCGCGGGAAGTGTAATTGTATTTTTTCAGATATTTGTCGAAAACCACATCATCGATGTCGCTATCCTTGACGGCATTCCACATCTCAAGGAAGGTCACGGTCAGAGACCTCACTGCATCGCCCTCGAGCCTTACGCCTGTGTCTTTCCAGAATCCAAAGGGCTCTGAGAGTGACTTCGACACCCTCTTTTACCTTCTCCTCGAGAATATCCTGAATTCCGCGCCAGCTCTCAGCATCTTCAATGGCATGATACTCCATGAAGATAAACTCTGTTGCCTTTTTAAGTCCTCTTTCTGTGCTTCAAGGCCTTTTGCAGCATCGTCATAGTATATGATATCGGTATTATTGTATACGGGGTAGCCAGAGTATTTCTTCAAATAGTGGGTGATTCCTGCAACATGCCTGTTTTTTTCCGCAAGCTTTTTTTGCACATCGGCATTGTCAGGTAAAAGCGGCAAAAGAACCTCATCTATTTTTTTGTATCTGTTCCGCATAGTTTTGGTGCTCCTGTTCATGCCGACAATCAGGTAAAACACAATTCCGGCTACCGGGAACGCGAGGATCAGCATGATCCAGGGAAGCTTGATGGACGGCGTCCGGTTCATCGAATATATTCCCAGGACCACCAAAAAGCTAATTAGTGACATGATCGCTGAAACCCACCACAAGGTCTTGTTTAGCCAGAAAAAACCCCAGATAAACAGTAAGACATTGATAAAAATTGATATGACCGCGATTATCATCCTGAAAACGCCGTTTTTTACAGAAGCTTCTTTCTCCATTGTAGTGGCTTGTGTGTTCATTTCTTTCCTCCAGATTAATTGAATGATCAAAACTACTAAATCAATGCAAACCATTTACGATTATCTTCATGACGATATATTGCAAAGCCAGTATAGCTGTCGCAAAATAACTCGACTAATGCGCCGAATGCTTGTCTGAGAGTGCGTATCAGAAACCGTGGGCGTAGCGGGGCGTTGAACGTCCTGGGGACGTTCGTTAAACGCCGACCGAAGTGGAACGTAAACCGCCGAGGCTTTCTGATGCGTGCTATTCGGGCAAGCAGGCAAGTATTTAGTCGAGTTATTTAAGAATGGCTATACAAGATAAAAACCGAACAACTATTGATAAGATTCTACCACTTTGAATACATTATAATAATATTGAATTCATATTTTTGGTGTATCCGATAATCATTCGCACACCTTATCCGTAAGTTCCAATCAATATCATCTGCAAAACACCGGCTCCCACTAACCGCCAGACCCAAAAAAACGCCGGTTTTTTCAGACAAGAAATGAAAAGGGGGAAAAATGATATGGGACAGTATGAAAGTATTCGCAGGAAAGCCTGCGCACTGGCACTGGGTCTAACCATGGGCCTTGGAATCGCAGCAGCCGCACCGACAGACGTAAGGGCCGACAACCCGATTGTACAGACCATTTATTCAACAGATCCGGCTCCGCTCGTTGTCGGAGACGAGGTATACGTTTTTACCGGGCATGATGAAGACGGAGCCTCCTACTATGACATGCGGGACTGGCACTGCTACTCGACCAAAGACATGGTCAACTGGACAGACCACGGCGTTCCGCTCTCGCTGGCGACATTTTCCTGGGCAAAGAGCGACGCCTGGGCCGGACAGGTCATTGAGCGCGGCGGAAAATTCTATTATTATGTGCCGATCACGGCAAAAACAGGCGGCACAGCCATCGGTGTTGCCGTGGCAGACCGCCCGGAAGGGCCGTACAAAGATGCCATCGGACGTCCTCTCTGTCAGGGCTTTGGCTACATCGATCCAACCGTCTTCATCGACAATGACGGACAGGCCTACCTCTACTGGGGCAACCCGGATCTTCATTATGTGAAGCTCAACAAAAACATGACCTCCTACTCCGGCAAAATCGAGACCGTCAACCTGACACCGGATGGCTTCGGTCCAGCCAAGAAACGTTCGAGTTCCTATGAAGAAGGTCCCTGGTTCTATCGCAGAGGCAATCTCTACTACATGATCTACAGTGCCGGCGGAATCCCGGAGCACATTGCCTATTCGACCAGCAGCAGCCCGACCGGTCCCTGGAAATACCGCGGCGTGATCATGCCGACCGAAGGACGCAGCTTCACAAACCATGCCGGTGTCGTGGATTTCAAGGGTAAGAGCTACTTCTTCTACCACAACGGTGCTCTCCCGGGCGGAAGCGGATTCGCAAGATCCGTGTGCGTCGAGGAATTCAAGTACAATCCGGACGGCAGCTTCCCGACCATCAAGATGACCACCAACGGCCCGTCCGCAATTGCAGCCCTGAATCCGTATCAGAAAGTCGAAGCAGAGACCATCTGCCAGTCCTCCGGCCTGAAAGTCGAGACCTGCAGCGAAGGCACACAGAATATCGGTTTTATCGACAACAACGATTGGATCAAAATAAAAAATGTCAACTTCGGAAACGGCGCCGACAAATTCCAGGCAAGAGTCGCTTCCGCAGCATCCGGCGGTACCATTGAACTGCATCTCAATTCAAAAACAGGCCCTGTGATCGGTACCTGCAAAGTAAATCCGACCGGCGGCTGGCAGACATGGACTACCGCATCTTGCTCCGTAAACAACGCCTCCGGCATCCATGATCTCTATCTGGTCTTCAAGGGAGGCAGCGGCTCAATCTTCAATCTGAACTGGTGGCAGTTCAGCGGCCAAAACGGCCAGGTACCGACTTCTGCCCCGCGTCCTACCGCGACACCGAAACCGACGGCCGCACCGGGCGTTACAAGCACACCGGGCAGCACAGCCCGCATCTCCGACGGCTGGTACTATGTAAAAAATGTAAATGCACAGAAATATCTGCAGGTGGCAGGCAACAAGGCAGCGGCCGGAACCAACGTCGAGCTTCGAAGCAAAAACGGTCAGGCCGGTCAGAGATGGTACCTGAAAAACCGCGGCGACGGTCTGTTCACTCTGACCAGCGCACTCGGCGACTTCATGCTGGACGTCTCCAACGACAGCCCGGATGACGGCGCCAACGTAGGCATCTATCACGCTTATTCCGGACATGCACAGCAGTTCCAGGCAAAAGAGACCGGCAGCGGAACCTTTGTCATCACAACCAATTCCAGCAATCTAACAAAGGCGCTTGACGATTACGCAAATTCCCGCGACGAAGGAGCCAACGTATGTCAGTGGACATACAACGGAAAGGCAAATCAGCAGTGGCTCTTTGAGGCAGCTGACGGCGGCTCCTCGACTCCGGCAGCCACAGCAACTCCGAAACCCACTGCAACAACCGCTCCTTCCCAGTCAGCCAAAGGCCTGACACTTACAACAAATGTAAACAGCTGGAGCGGCGGCGGTCAGATCAACTTCAAGATCAGCAACCGCACAGGAAGAAACGTAAACGGCTGGACACTGAAAATTGCGAAGGCAGGCATGAAAATCACATCCTGCTGGACCGTAAAAATCAAAGAAGAGGGCAGCTTCTATATCATCACACCGGAAAACTGGAATGCAAACCTTGCGAACGGCCAGGATCTTGAATTCGGCGCCATCGTAGAAGGAAATATCGGTAAGATCGATTACAGCTTCCAGTAATCTCCACCTTTCAATCTCTCTCTACATGAAAATAGCGGCTCCCGGTTCATCGCCGGAGGGCCGCTGCTCTCTTTTACAATTTGGTATCGATCAATTCTCTCTAATCCTATCCACGATACTCTCTCTGCAGATTGTCTGATACGATACCAGCGGGATCAACAGAGACATAAGAATGAGTATCGGCACACAAATACCAATCGGTGCCAAAGTAAAGCTATACGAAAAGAAAGGACTTTCTCTCGCCACTCTGTTTATTACCACATTACTAAGCAGAGTCGCAAAACAGGCGGAACATATTGTTGTCAATACTGCATAATAAACGCCCTCCCACATAAGCATTTTTTTAATCTGGCTGCCAGCCATTCCGACGGCATTCATCATGGCCAGTTCCCTCTTTCGCGAGAATATCCCTGTAACAACAGCATTAATGAAATTCAATATACCGATCAAAGCAAGGATCGATGCCAGCGTTCCACCTACAAGTTTCATCATACCGACAAAATCTCCATATTCATCGAGGTAATCCTGCTTACTTTTTACCATTAATCTCGAATCGCCGGTGTCAGTAATAAGATGAATCTGTCGATCTACCTCATCATAGCTGTCATTTGATGCCATTGCTACTACAGACATTGCATTTCGATTATCAGTAATTGTAAAATATTCGCTCTCCGGTATGAGCACATGACCATATATAAACATATAAGCCTGTGTACTGAGTGCATAGGGTATATCGCATACAGCCATAACCTCATATTCTTTTCTATTCTCATTAGCTGAGAGCATTAAAGTGTCTCCCGGCTCATATAGATCATCGTCTGTATTTTTTTCATCATCAATACCCACATATCCAGTGAATACAATAGCATATTTTCCGCTTCTAAATTTCTCCCTGTCAATCTCACCCCTTACCGGATTCAGCAGATTAAGCACATCTTCAGGAATGCCGTATATGTCAGCGTATACTACGCCGCTTTCATTAGCTTCTTTAAGCCCGCCATATTTGTCCGTGTCCTTATATTTTTCATAAAGAGCCCTCAATTTCTCAGCATGACGGTCCCTTATATCCAGTTCTCCATATTCATAATAGATAGGGCTGACTTCCGTCACTCCATCTATCCCGGCTATTTGTCGGGTCACCTCAGGTTCCACCCTGTAATAATTATCCGGGTCGTAGCCATAGCTCTTATCATTACTTACCACAAAATCACCTACGATCAGATTACTGACAAATTTATCCATATCGAATCCGGACAGCAAGGTTACAAGCGTATTCAAAAGTACCATGCTGAGTGTAAGAGATAATACAACGACAGCTGTCTTTTTCCTACTGCGTGACATATTGCTCCTGGCAATAGAAAAGGGAGAAATTCGAGCGGTTTTCTTTTCTTTTTTTGCCTTTATCTCTATATCATTGTACCTCAGCGCCTCTATTGGAGAAACGTTTCCTGCAACCCTACATGGCTTGCGACAGCTTATCATTACTGTTGCAAATGTAAATACTGCGGATACCAGACAGATTAATATGGTAAGTTTAAGGTTTATAGTATAGCTTTCCACAGAGTATATATTCAGTGTTTTCATGATCGAAATCATCATAACTTTTCCAAGCAATACTCCAATGATAAGCCCTGCCGGTATTCCGATAACACTATATATTGCTGCCTGATTCTTTACCATTCTCTTAATCTGTTTTGATGTCGTGCCAATGGTCTTTAATAGGCCGTATTTTCGGATATTTGCAGATATGTTGATGTGAAATATATTGTAAATAATAAGGTACCCCGCAGCAAAAACCATCAATACCAACAGAATTCCGCCTGCGAGAGTAGTGAAGTCCACCGTGCTTGTCGAATATGCCCAGTTAACACCCGTCTCCGGCACAACATCTGAGTCACCATAAAGCCGCTCTAAAAGCTTATCCGTCTTCCCCTCTATATCCCAGCTGTTTCCATAATTGAAATCAACCTGCCAGTATCCCGCATAACCAGAAAACTCCCGGGTATAAAAACTCTCGTTCGGTGTAGGTGCATTTTCATCTGCAAAAGCCCTGGACACCCAGCATTGCTGAGCCATCGCGATCTTTTCCCCTTGCCAGAAACCACATAATCTAAACACATGCTCCGATTGTTCCCCATCAATATCAAGTACAATCGGAACTGTAGTACCAATCTCATGCGGAATATTCAGTTCGTCAAGCACTATTGTACTGACCGCAATTTCATCATATTCATCAGGTAGTTTTCCTTCAGTCGGCATACAAAATGTAGCTTCTGCAGCCTTTTCGTTTCCTGCGCAGTTTACCTCTACAGAAATATTTTTTAAATCATGATTAACGGCCTGTCCTACGATAATACGATAGCAAACATCTCTTGTTGCACCATCTTCCTTTACTTTTTCATAATCTTCCGGAAGAACATATTTGAGTCCGGCCATGCTATCTCCGCCAACCTGTCGCATCGTCTCCTGTTGTGTGCCACTTAAAAGCCCGCCGCCAATAGATGTAAGCGCAGTAAACAACACACATGTCAGGATGATAGAAATGACCACAACAACTGACATTTTCCGATTTGTCTTAAGTTCACGCATTGCGAGACCGTGCATAATCTTCCTGTTATTGACCCTAGCCATTGACATTACCTCCCCGTATGATGTGACCGTCTTCAATACGGATGATTCTGTCTGCCATTTGAGCTATGGCTTCGTTATGCGTAATCATAACAATCGTCTGACTGTACTTTTGTCCTGTTACTTTAAGCAATGAAAGAACATCCTGAGATGTTTTACTGTCAAGGTTACCTGTCGGTTCATCTGCCAATACGATTGCCGGCTTTGTAGCTAATGCTCTGGCAATTGCCACTCTTTGCTGTTGACCGCCGGAAAGCTGATTTGGCAATCTGTTCAGCATTTCTGCAAGACCCAAAGAACTTATTACCTCATTTGTAAAAGTCTCATCAATTGTGTTTCCATCTAACTGTATTGGAAAAACAATATTTTCATATACATTCAAGGTAGGAACCAGATTGAATGCCTGGAATACAAAGCCGATCTTTCTCCTGCGAAAGATTGTAAGAGGCTCATCCTTCAATGAAAAAATATCCTTATTCTCCACATACACCTTACCGGAGGTTGGTCTATCCAAGCCTCCCAGCATGTGTAGAAGCGTTGATTTTCCACTTCCCGACGTACCGACAATCGCCAAAAATTCACCCTGTTCTACACTAAGATCAACATTTTCAAGCGCTGTAACAGAACTTTGTCCTTTTCCATATATCTTTGTCAACGCTTCCGTTTTCAAAACGATCATGTTGTCACCTCCTGAAACAAAAAATGCAGTGATTCCTCACTGCACTTCATTGTAGTAAATAATTCTTTCCACAATCTTTCTCAAATCTAACAGTGTTGACAGATTTCGCGACTATAAAGCGGTACGCTTTACCGTGGCAGATAGATCCTAAACACCGATCCCTTAGGAATGGCTGATTCAACAGTAATGTACCCGCCCTGTTCCTCGATAATCTGTCTCGCAAGGTATAATCCTATTCCAACGCCCTTCCTGTCCTTTACATTTCTTCCCCGATAAAATCTTCCAAACACAGCCGTTTTTTCATCATCCGCAATGCCTATTCCGTTGTCAGATACCAATATGCAGGAAAACATCTCATACGGCTCTACTTTTACCGTTACCTCACTATTTTCAGGTGAATATTTTACGGCATTATCAAGAATATTAAACAGAGCCTCCTGCGTCCATTTACTGTCAAATACGGTATTTTGTGACGCCGGCTCATATATCACCCTTATTCCTTTGCTTTCGGCATATGGCAAGATCTGTTCAATTGCCGCCGCAATCATAGTGTCAAGATTTCCGGGCAAAGCTGTCATTTGAAATGTTCCGGTTTCAAGCCGTGAAGTCTTCACGAGCGATTGTATCAGAAAATCAAGCTTCTTCGACTGGCAGCTTATTTCTTCTACAAGTGTACAGCATTCTTCATCAAGATTCTTTTCCTCCAACAACTGCGTATATAACAGAATATTTGCAAGCGGTGTTTTTGTTTGATGCGAAATATCTGAAATAAGTTCTGCCAGCTTCTCTTTTTCATCTAAGGTTTTCTGATACGACAATTTTGATGAGGTAAGAAATCTTAGCCACTTTGATTCCAGTTTTGATAAAGCCGTCTCATCGTATTCTGATTCCTCAAAAGTACCGTTAATTCCATCATCCAGCATCTTATCCAGCCGTTCTATAACCTTTTTTTCTGAAAACATCATTTGCTCCTCCACACATATCCGATACCATATACAGTTTGTATTCGTTCTGTGGCAGAAAGCTTTTTACGAAGCCGGCCTATTGTGACTGAGAGTGCATTCTCATCCACATACTCAGCTCCAGCTGTCCAGATAGCATCAATCAACATATCTCTTGTGAGTGTCTGCTCCCTGTTCTGAATCAAGAGTCGCAAGAGCTTCTGTTCTGTCTTACTCAGTTCAACCGGCATACCCCTGACCAAAAAATCCATTCTATCAAAGTCAAATGAATACTCATCGTCAGAATAACTATTCCCCGAAAACATTTGTCGCTTCTGAAGCACCTTATCTATTCTTGCTCGGAGAACCATAAGTGAAAATGGCTTCGTAATATAATCATCTGCGCCAAGAGTCAGCCCGGTTACCTCATCTGTTTCAAGGTCTTTTGCAGTAAGGATAATGACCGGCGTATCTGAAGCCTCACGATATTCCCTAAGGAAATCAAACCCACTTCCGTCCGGCAGATTTACATCAAGAATAATAAGATCCGTAGGATCCCCTGCACAAAATTCACCTAGGGAATAGTTCTGAGTAAAGGTAAACTCCGTGTTTTTTAACGCAAGGACAATGCCATCATTCAAAGCCTTATCATCCTCAATGATGGTAATATGCCTCCTCGATTGACTCGTTAGGTTCTTATTCATTAATTTCCCAGTATCCAAAACGCTTTCCACCTTTTCTAATAAGCCTCCCATTATCCTTCAGCCTGCTCATAGCCCTCTGTACAGACGGAACTGAGGTATGAAGCATATTGGCTAATTCCTTTTGATTCAAGCTTGGGTTTCTCCTTAATTCATCTAAAATCCTATCACTGCTCAGCCATCCAGTCTTCTTTCGTCATCAGACTCACATGGCCTGTCCTTTTCTCGTGCATCAGAGGTACGTCCACATCCTCTGACCGCCATTGATATTTGAAGCCGCATTTCTCCTGGACACGTTTTGACTTGTTATTGCCTTCATAATATCCGATCCAGACCTTCTGCATACCGCAATCCTCAAAGGCATGACGGAGCATCTCCCTCACAGCTTCCGGCATAATGCCCTGCCCCCAGAAAGGCTTTCCGAGCCAATATCCCATCTCACATTCATCGTCCCGGTCAGTCATATCTGTATGTCCGTTCAGCTTCAGTTCTATTGCTCCGATAGCTTTCCCGTCCTCTTTCAAACAGATAGCGTAAGCCTCTTTGCCGCTCAAGACATTCTTTATCACATCCCGGCTCTCATCAATACTCTGGTGAGGCGGCCATCCTGCGATCGGACCCACATCCGGATCACTGGCATATTTATATAAGTCCTCTGCGTCACTTTCCTTCCAACGACGTAGAATCTGTCGCTCCGTTCTAAGCATCTTTTCATTCTCCTCAAACAAAGCCGATATGAGAGATTCGTAATCCGTATCAATCAGGATTATCTGCTCACCTGCCTTACTAAATTATTTCTCCTTTCGTTTTAAGCTATAGCATCCCTTAATTCTTTGCAGATATCGTCACAGTCTCGTCACCATTAGATAAAAGTTCCTCCATCTGCGATTCATCCTTATCGGATATATGTCCCAATCTGGTATATGCCCAGCTGTTGGAGCCGTAAAAAATAACGATCTGATTGCCGGAATACAACACTATATCTCCGGAGTTTGTTGTTGTCTGCTTATCATTTCTCGGAAGGCTCTCCCCTAGCGACCCTACCTGTTCAAACCCTCCATACATGGACATCTGAATCGTGATGTCCCCTTTCTCAGCCAGACTCTTCAATGCTTCTACTGATTCGTTATCTTCCCAATCAACCTGAACGCTGCTTTCACCTATCTTCATGGTCATAACGCTTTCTTCTTCTCCCTTACCATCTCCGGTTTCTTCTTCAGTTCGGTATGTCATAGATTCATCCACGGAAAGCGTATTTTTATCATCTTCCTCTGTGTAAGCATCTTCCGGTTTTGGAATACCGCCATCTGCATCCCCGATATCCTTTCTGCCTGCACATGCACTAAGCGCCATCATTATAAACAATGAGACCACAATCATACGTACTTTCAAAACATCACCTCTTCATATCACATACGATCAAAGATTCTTCCCTTTCAGATAAGCTTCTTCAAGAGCATTGTGTCCCTCAATCTCTCCACGGTCATTTACACCACCGGCAAAAACTTTCCCCTTGAATACAGCCTTCTCAAAGCAATCCACCCATCCCTGTAGTCCCGAAACAGCTTTTTCATCTACATATTCTTCATCTTCCGCCGCCACAGACAGCAGATACACTTCACGAAATTTATAATCTCTTGGATAAAGCGAATTTGCTCTGTCTATCATCGTCTTCATCTGGCCGCTCATTTCATAGTAGTAGATCGGTGTTGCCCAGACAACGACCTCTGATTCAAAGATTTTCTCCGTGATCTCGTTTGCATCATCATCAATGACACAATGCCCCAGTTTCTGACATCCAAAGCACCCTGTACAGAAGCCAATGTTTTTTCCTTTTAATGATACGATCTCTACTTCATTTCCACCATCCCTGGCACCTTGGGCAAAGGATTCTGCCAGCCTGTCAGAATTACTGTCATTCCTCAGACTTGTTTCAATGATCAAAACTCTCTTTGACATGACCATACCTCCCTGTCTTCAGTAATCTTTATAAAAATGCACCGTTGCAAACCTGTATAACCTGCCCCTTCACATGCGCATGCTTTCCCATATCCGATGCAAGTACTGATATCTTTTTCTTCATTTTGCGTCAGCCTCCTATTTCAGTTTGCCGTAGTCTTCATCAGATACAGCTTCCAGCCATTCATTGCTCATCTCTTCACCGGCAACCTCGATTGCAAGATGCGAAAACCATGAATCCGACGCTGCACCATGCCAGTGTTTTACCTCGGCAGGAATATTTATTACTTTACCGGGCGTCATCTCCACAGCATCTTTACCCCATTCCTGATAATATCCTCTTCCACCGATACAAATAAGCATCTGTCCACCACCGTTTTTCGCATGGTGGATATGCCAGTTATTGCGGCATCCAGGCTCAAATGTTACGTTGAACACCGGCACCTGCTCAGTTGAAACAGGAGCAAGATAACTTTGCCCAACAAAGAACTCTCCATAAGGGTTCGGATCTCCGATTGGGAAGAATATCGAATTCTGATACCTGTCCTTTTCTGTCAGTTCAGGCATTTCTTCATTCCACACCTCTTTAGCCTGACGGAATACCGCCCAACCCTTAGGCCATCCTACATACATGGTGGCATGAGTTATGATTGCAGCTATTTCAGCCTTCGTAACTCCATGTGCTTTCGCATTTTGAAGGTGATATGTCAAAGAAGAATCCGTGATACCTGAAGCCATAAGTGAAACTACAGTAATGATGCATTTTGTCTTCACGTCAATTGCTTCTTCGTTCCATACCTCACCAAAAAGTACGTCATCATTCAGGTGTGCAAACATTGGTGCAAACTCACCAAGCTGATTTCTTCCTGCTGTCTGTACTATCTTCTCACTCATTTTTATCTTCCTCACTTTCCTATCTTCTGATCTCCTGTTGACCATACATGTTTCTTTGATTCGTCGGTTCTCTTATTTTGCGCCATAACACCTGCAAGCGAATGTGGCACATATGGCTCTTCAAGATACTTTATCTCTTCACCCGTAAGTTCCAGATTTACAGCCTTTGCTGCACCTTCTATATGATGTAGCTTGGTCGCACCTACCACAGGAGAAGTTACCTTGTCGCACCCCTTTCCGATTACAGTACTTCTTCAAGCCACTTCTTGATCGCAGTTTCATCAGAACGATTGATCTGTGTGCCTTTTTCCCACTTCACGTCACACTTTACATTCTTATGGATCTCTTCGTCACTTCTTCCTACACCGCTTCCTCCGGATGTGCAGAAAGGAATGATGGTCTTTCCGCTGAAATCATAGCTTTCAAGGAAGGTCTCTATGATCCTCGGAGCCACTCCCCACCAGATTGGAAATCCGATGATCACCTTATCGTAGGATGCCATGTCTGACACCGTATCTGCGATCTCAGGTCTCGCAGAAGGGTCATTCATCTCAACACTGCTCCTGCTCTGCTTGTTCATCCAGTTAAGGTCATCATCTGTATATATTTCCTTTGGCACGATTTCAAAGAAATCCGCGCCTGCGATACGGGCAATCTCTTCTCCTACTTTTTTAGTTACACCGCTTGCTGAAAATACAGCCACTAAAGTTTTTCCTTCCATTTTAATTCACCTTTCCTTTATGCAAAACAAGCCTCCGGCCATTAAAGGTCAAAGACTTGAAAAATCAATTCATCTTTCCACAGTTTCCGACCTTTTCTCCGGTAACGAAATACTCATAGGTCGGGAATTCAAACAATACCGGCTTAAAGGTATGGATTGTTTCCAAATGTTCCGTCGTTGCCCCATGCCCATGCACCAAGAGCGATATTAATACTGAATACAATGATGACAACCCAAAGGAATATCAGTTCAGTGGTAACCGGATACATCGAGGAATGTACAGGACTGCCAGTGGCATTCGTTTTAACGCCGATGTCAATGG
>NZ_JHXY01000036.1 GCF_000621585.1 [Eubacterium] cellulosolvens LD2006
CTATTAGTACCTGATGCAGTTGCTACGGAGTAAATCTCTGTAGTACAGGTACGTGTCAACGTGCCTACGATGTAACGCCACTTTTGGCAGCAATGCCAAACGACTAAATGTGGAAGGAAATATCCGTTATACCACAGAGCAGTTACAAGCTCCGACCTCTAAGGCATTAGCCATAGGTCGGGGTAGTTGACAAAGATCTCATGCAGTCCATCGTCGATCGTGTCACCGGTCTCTTTTATAACCTTTTCGATGTGATAGACTGTTTTGTTCTTTAAATAATATTTCTTCCCCGATTTAAGTATATATCATCGGGCCAAAACTTTCAATTGATATATTCCAAAAAAAAAACACAATCCGTTCATCGCTTTGTTTTCTTAAAACCACACGCAATGTATACGTCTGCAAACGAAAATGCAACGCATCGCTTATTGCGCGAATGCGCTTCCCGCCGAGCGTTGTGTTAAGGAAATTCCTGAGGATTTTCCTTAACACAAAAAAACGACTCATATCCATCCGGATATGAGCCGACTGCTCCGTTTCATGTCCCGTTTAATGTTTGATTACTGACTGTCTCTGACGATCGTATACCAGGTATACATTGCCATCACACCGACAACTGCTGCAAACAATACTCCAAATGTCATCATATGTAACACCTCCTGTCACGCAGGTTTTCACGTTCTTTGTATATACATATCATAACGCTTTCATTTATAAAATAAAGTTTGGCAAACCATAATTATCTGATAAAATAGGCATTCTCCCTGCATTCGTTATTCTCTTTCCCTGCGCGTCCTGTGTTTTTTTCACCATAATTCAAAACTACAAAATTTTTTCTTTTCCTGTTATGATGAGCTTAGTAAATCACCAAACTTTCTATACGTTATTTGTACAGAATTGACGAAGCATCACAGAATTTCGCAGAATAGATTATTCTGCGAAACAATAGCCGAAAGAACTGGCGTATTTCGAGTCAGTTCGGAACAAACCATCATCTCAATACGCCGGTGATATTTTTGTATACATCGTTCAGTTGCTTTTTTTTCATTTCATCCGTCGGATGGACATATCGATTCAACGTGATCGTTACGCTTGAATGACCAAGCAGTTCACTCAAAACCTTCGGATCCATGCCGCCGGCCACGCAGTTTGTAGCAAATGTGTGACGCAGGGTATGAAAATTTTTTGGCGTTATCTGAGCCATTTTCTGATACGTTGTAAATTTATTTTCATATGTCCTCGGCTCCATAAGCTTTGTATTATTCACAGCAAATTCACCTTTTAACGGATATTTCCGGAGAAAAGAGTGGAGATAATCCGGCAGAGGTATGATTCTGTCGGATTTCTGTGATTTCGGAGATGTGACCAGCAACACAGTTTTGGAAGCTTTTTTTGCGGTTTGATCATCGACAAAATCCACAGGGCGCTGTATCCTCTGAACGGTTGAGTGAATGTGTATAGTTTCATTTTCCATCGAGATATCTGCGTTTTTAAGCGCACAGATTTCTCCTAGTCTGCAACCGGTCATCAGACAAATGAGGATGCCTGTTTTATAGGAATCCGGATGTTGCTCAAGGACATTCAGAAGCCGTCTTTGTTCTTCAGAAGAAAAGACCTCGATCGTCTTCTGAACCGTTCTGGGCTTTATTATGCCATGCATCAGCTCATCTGTATGGATCGCCGGATCAGCATACAGAAGAATCTGACGCATGATATTCAACGTCGTATTGACGTAACTTGCAGAAGGTCTGGAACCCGCATTCCCACCAAGCCCCAGACACATCTTGACCATTATCTGCGAGATTTCGGTAGGCAGACAGTCGCCAATCACAGGTTGAATTCTTCTCCTGTAAATGGATTGATAACGTACGTATGTGGAATGTTTGAGTACTTTTTGTATCGCTATCAGCCACTCTTCTGCCACTTCATTAACAGTCTTCAATGATTCTCCTAACTATGCACACTCATAATGACGGGTACAGTTTCCAGTAAGAAAAGTTGTTCCTTCATCAATGCATGCAGCCTGCCCCTACGAACGTATTCCTGCATTACATTGGACACAATACATTTTTCGCAGAATAATCTATATTGCGGTGCGCAGATATATGCATACCAGGCAACTGAATCATTGCGTTGACAAGTATACATATGGTATAAGACAAAATCAATAGTTTCTGTCATTTATTTTCATCATTTTGCCCTTTTTGTATAGTTGCAACATAATTCACGACTTTTGACGATATTTTTGGTATATACGAAAATAGAAATGCAAATTTTTTCTCTTTTATATCTTTCTATTTGTATATTATAATCCGATTAGTATATTCCTGCAATCCTATATATTTCATTCATATATATTCAGGTGTGATTTTATCCATTTGTTTTTTCCTCTAACGCAACTCGAAGCCAATTCTTCTGACACCAAACAAAAAAGACGAGGCAATCCTTACGACTGTCCCGTCCACTGAAAATCCTATGAGGTATTTTTCCTTCTGATCTCTCATTTATCAAGTTCCTCAAATACCCCGAAAACCATTTCTGCCTTGCTGTCATTTATCGATGGCATGACAACAAAAAGAGAAGCCCTTTTCGAAGCTTCTCTTTTCCACCTTTCCTTACAACGTATTCTCTTTTTCTCAGGAGTAATACACAATTACCGGCATTTCAAAATTGATCTTGTTGTATAACTGCTCTGCCTTATCGAGGGGAACATTGATACAACCGTGTGATCCGAATCCGTCTCTGTATCTGGTACCGCCGAACGCTGCCTGCCAGGTGGCGTCGTGGATACCGATTCCCATGCCGATGAACGGCATAAAATAATTCACCGGCTGCCGGTACATAACCTTGTTGTTGGCATCTCGCCCGACAAGGAGCGACGGGCTCTCTTTTGTCACAAACATGTACACGCCCGTCGGCGTGATAGTATCTCCGCTCATGGCTCCGGACACAATATCTGTCTCCACCGTCACTTTTCCGTCCTCGTAGAGCCACAAATGCTGTCTGGTGCAATCGATCTCCACATAGGTGGTACCGAATCCGTTATTTTCATCGGATGTCTGCCAGTTGGAATACACCGGTTTGCGTTCCACCGGCTCGCCGTTCTTGATATCCTGCCGCAACTGTTCGATCTCCTCCGGCTGATTGATCAGATATCCATAGGTCGTGTTGTGAACGGTGATTTTTCCGATACCCGTAGCTTCGAACTCCCTGTCTCTGTCATAGGTATCGACGGAAGCCGCCAGCTCTGCCACATAATCGGTCAGATGCTGCGTCCACAGTTCCTCATCGAGCGAATACTTTCCGTCTTCACCCTTTTTGAGCCAGTCTTTCAGCGTTGTGCCATCCAGTGTCTTTTTCCCGTCGCCCGGAAGATCATAAGTGACACTTGCGGAAACCAGTTCATTCAGCTGCTTCACTTCCTCATTCATCGCCTTATCATCCGAGAACTTTTGTGGTTTTGCATACAGATCCGGAATTGTTTTTTCAAGATCGATTTCCTTCTCTGCCGCTTTCACCGCCTCTTCAATTGCCGGAAGCACGCGGTTTTTATCAGTGATCTGTGTGCCCTGCTTTTCCGGAACGATCAGGAATTTCGCATCCTGAAAATCCATGAACGCGTCTTCCGGCGCCTCCATATTCTCATCCTGCATTTCAGGCATCGCGTTCACAATCTCTGCCAGTTTCTCGTCGGAATAGGTCATCTTCACATTGACCTTCGAAGTCGTCTTGTGAAGATATCCGTCCAGCCAGTTCAGAGCGTTTTGCTTTTTCTTAAGATTTTCCACCTCGCCGTCCGGCTCATAGCGGTAGTCAATCTCCCCGTCGGCAATTTCCTCTTTTCCGTCCCCCCGGAATTTCACGGTGAGTGTGTAACTATCCACACTTTCCGCGATTTTCTGCTCAACCTCCTCAACGGTCATTCCACTCACGTTCATCCCATTGATGTAGGTTCCCTTAAAAAACACATCACTGTAATAACGCATAAAAACGAAAAAGATGCCGCCCAGAACAAGCAGGAGAGCGATCAGTGCTCCGATCCCGATCTTCAATACCAGATGTTTCTTCATTTTTTCCCTCAATACCTTTTTATGTTTTTATCACAATCTTTTTAATCATATCATATCCATACTTAAAAAAGTATAAAAAAAGACCATTCATTAAAAAACAAACGGTCTTTTCTCAATCTTTATGAAATTCCCCTGAACGATCTGTCAGATACAGCCAAATTCCTTCATTGCGGCACGAAGAGTATTCTGATGTTCCTCCGTCATTTCTGTCAGCGGAAGTCTCGGCTTGCCGACAGAAAATCCCATCGTATTGAGCGCCGCCTTCACCGGAATCGGATTCACTTCAATGAAGAGCTGGCGCACCAGTTCCAGCGCTTTGAGCTGCATCCTGCGGGCAGTTGTGAAGTCCCCGTCCAGGCAGTTCTGACACAGATCATGGGTAAACTGCGGAGCGACGTTTGAGAGAACAGAGATGACGCCGACGCCGCCCAGGGACATGATCGGAACAATCTGATCGTCGTTTCCGGAATAGATATCCATGTAGTCTCCGGCAAGCTCCGCGAGCTTCGCAACCTGACTGATATCTCCGGAGGCCTCTTTGATCGCCACGATGTTTTTCACATGTTTGCCCAGGTACGCAGCAGTCTCCGGCAGAATATTCGTCCCTGTTCTGGAAGGAACATTGTACAGAATACAGGGAATGTCCACTGACTCCGCGATGGCGGTAAAGCTTGCGATCAGGCCGTCCTGCGTCGCCTTGTTGTAATACGGCGCCACAAGCAGGCAGCCGTCCGCGCCTGCGCGCTGTGCCTCGCCGCTCATCATGATCGCATGCGCCGTGTTGTTTGATCCGGTTCCCGCAATGACCGGAATCCGGCCGGCCGTCTTCTCGACGCAGAAACGAATCGCTTCTATATGTTCGTCATCGTCCAATGTCGGAGCTTCTCCGGAAGTTCCGCAGACAATGAGCGCGTCCGTGTGATTCTTGATCTGATACTCAATCAAGTCCGCGAATGCTTCATAATTGATTTCTCCGTTATCTTTCATCGGCGTGGCTAATGCTACCCCCGCTCCCCTAAAAACAGACATTTCAGACCTCCGATTTTTGATTTTTTATAATACAAATGAACATTCTTACATTATAATACGTACGCATGTCGATTCAACTCGCGTTGCCAACTCCATCAGATTTGGGGTTCGCGCCTGTATTTCCATAAGATTCTTCGCGTCAAAGATCCATTCAGCAAAAAAGATCAAGGCGTCCGATCATTTCTTCGAAATACTAAAGCCTCCGCAATCCAAAATATCCGGGCGAGTTATCGCCCGGACATCGTTGTATAGACTATCATCTTATGACATTACATATTCGATTTCTGTCTGCTCGGTGAGAAGCTCGGCCGGTACGTAACAGCCTTCCACTTCTTTTCCGTTGACTTTCATGCTCCTGCATCCGCTCTCCACATGTCCCTCGTTGCGGAAGGTGATGTGCAGGTGGCATCCGCGGAAATCCTTGTCGATCGTAAAGCTGTCCCACTCGGAAGGAATCGACGGAGCAATCGTAAGTCCGTTTGCATCCGGACGAAGACCGAGGATACCCTCCACGCAGCCAACCATAACGGTGGATGCAGTTCCTGTCAGCCAGTGTACGTGGGAGCGTCCGAAGTGCGGACTTGTTTTTCCCTCGGTGAACTGACCATGGCAGTACGGCTCAAGTTTGCGGATCTCCGCCTTGTCGTTCATTGCGGACGGCGCGGACTCCATGAAGTACTTGAACGCACGGTTTCCGTGACCGCGAAGTGCCTCGGCAAGAATGATCCATCCCTGCGGCTGAGAGAAAATACCGCCGTTCTCTTTTTCACCCTGGTTGTAGATGACCATGAGCGCGCCGTCAAAAGAATGTTTGTGATATGGCGGATCCATCAGCATGACACCATACTCTGTGTTGAGGATGTTGTAAACGCTGTCGAGTGCCTTGTCTGCCTGCTCATCCGAAGCAAAACCGCTGATGACGGACCAGCTCTGCGGGTTCAGCCACATATTAGCCTCCGGATCGGTTCTCTTTCCGATGGTCTGTCCGTCCTCTGTAAATCCACGAACGAAGCGGTCCTCGTTCCAGCAGTTCTCCTGAAGGATCTTCGCCAGTTTGTCCGCATTCTCCTCGAGATATTTCACATATTCTGTATCGTTTCTGTCTGCCGCGTATTTTCCGAGAATCTTCATCGCGAGATAGAACTGGAAAGCGACGAAGGTCGACTCGCCGTTGGCACCGAGGCGGAGACAATCGTTCCAATCGGCGTAGAGTCCTGCCGGCATACCGTGATTTCCGAGATGATTCATCGAGAAATCGATCGCCATCTTCAGATGCTCATAGACCGTTGCCTCTCCCTTGTTCGCATAGGGAATCACTTCATCGAGGAAAGCCGTGTTTCCGGACTCTCCGATGTACTTGTTCACCGTCGGGAAAAGCCAGAGCGCATCGTCTGCGCGGTAAGCCGGATGGCCGGTCTCCTGAACGTAGGAGGCATCGTCCGGTGTGTCCTCGTGTCCCGGGTTGTGTGTGAACTTAACCAGCGGAAGTCCGCCGCCGTTGTCCACCTGCGCGGAGAGCATGAAACGGATCTGCTCCACTGCCATTTCCGGAGCAAGATGGATAACGCCCTGAATATCCTGTACGGTGTCGCGGTATCCGTATCCGTTTCGAAGTCCGCAGTAAATAAAGGAAGCCGCCCTCGACCAGGTAAAGGTCATGAAGCAGTTGTAGGCATTCCATGTATTGATCATGGTGTTGAACTCCGGGCTCGGTGTCTGCACATGGAGATGTGACAGCTTGCCGTGCCAGTAGTTGATGAGCTCAGCGAGCTCCTCCTCTACCTTCTTCTCCGGATCAGCCTCATAGCTTCCGACAATCTCGGCTGCCTCTTCGTCGCTCTTCATTCCGAGGATGAAGGCGATGTCCCTGCTCTCGCCCGGCTGAAGGGTAATCACTGCGGAAAGTGCTCCACAGCTGTTCTCATTGTAGTTCAGCTCATTTCCGAGATCTCCGCTCTCAATGCCGACCGGATTTCCGTAGTTGTGATATCTTCCGAGGAATTTCTCCTTGTCGCCGCAGTAGGACGCAACCTCAGTGCCGACCATTCCGAAGAATCTGTCTTCCGCAACAGAGCCGTCTGCCTTGTCTTTTCCGGGCTGATTCTCGTTGATCGTCTGACGGATGCGGTTGCCCATGAAATGGGTCTGCGTGATGAAAAGTGTATACTGAAGATTCACCTGATCCTGCTCATAGTTGCAGTCGTTTGTGAACTCGGCAAAACCGGTCACCGTAAGGTTTCTCGGATGATCCGAGGTATTTGTAACCTTCAGGTTCCACACCTCATAGGCGCGGTTCAGCGGCACATAGTAATCTGCCTCGGAATGGATGCCGCTGTAGTCGGCAACCATCTTTGTGTACGCTGTTCCGTGGTGACACTCACACTTATATGTGTCCAGAGACTTTCCGACCGGCTGCCAGGATGCTGACCAGTAATCCGCGGTGTCGTTATCTCTGAGATAAATATATCTTCCCGGCTGGTCAAAATCGTTGAACACGTAACGTAAGATTCGTCCGTTCGCTCCGGATTTCGCAAAACTGTATCCGCCGGCGTTGTTGGAGATAATTGCTCCGTAAGCCGGAGAGCCGAGATAATTCGCCCAGGGTGCCGGGGTATCCGGTCTCGTGATCACATATTCCTGCTTTTGGTCATCAAAATATCCATATTTCATAAAAAAAGCTTCTCCTCATCCCTTTTTATTGTCGGTCTATTCTCTCAAAATGCCCAAATCTTTTCTAAATATAACATACCTATAACGTTTTCGCTATTTGTTTTCGTAGCCTTCCCTGTCAGATT
Organism: [Eubacterium] cellulosolvens LD2006; assembly: GCF_000621585.1. GTDB lineage: Bacteria > Bacillota > Clostridia > Lachnospirales > Lachnospiraceae > Bilifractor > Bilifractor cellulosolvens. The sequence continues at coordinate 7,895 of NZ_JHXY01000036.1, forward strand.
AATCACCTCTTGTCACCGTTGAATTACATCCGGAAATTCCATATAATAGAGTTCATCTTTTTCCAACAGGAGGCAACCATGGCAGAGACCGTAAACAACGGCGGACACAAACGCAGACCGCACTACAGCGGAAAATACCCCCGCAGGTTTCATGAAAAATACAAAGAACTCCAGCCCGAAAAATACGGCAGTGAGATCGAACATATTATATCGAAGGGAAACACACCTGCAGGCATGCACATACCGATCATGGTGGACGAAATTCTCGACTGTCTGAAGATCGAACCGGGGATGACCGGTCTCGACTGTACCCTCGGATACGGCGGCCACAGTTCCCGGATGCTTGAACAATTGCAGGGAAAAGGGCATCTCTACTCCCTGGATGTGGATCCCATCGAGATTCAGAAAACCACCGGGAGAATGCGCGGCAAAGGCTTCACGGAGGATCTCTGGACGCCGGTACATACCAATTTCGCAAACATCGACCGGGTCTGCGAACAATACGGCCCCTTTGACTTCGTCCTCGCGGATCTCGGCGTGTCCTCCATGCAGATCGACAACCCGGAGCGCGGCTTCTCCTACAAAACGGACGGCCCTCTGGATTTGCGCTTCAACCCGAACAAGGGAGAGAGTGCCGCAGAGCGGCTGCGCTCGCTGGACACGGAGGAACTGACCGGCCTTCTCATCGACAATTCCGATGAACCCTACGCCGAAGAAATCGCCGCTGCCGTCTCCTCCGCGTTCCGCAGAAAAGAACCGCTGGACACAACCACTGCGCTCCGGGAGCTGATCGCAAAAACGCTTCTAGAGGAGACAAACCTCAAACAGGCCTCCAAGGCCGAGCAGACAGAGGCTGTCAAAAAATCCTGCGCCCGTGTCTTTCAGGCCCTGCGCATCGATGTGAACAGCGAGTTTGAGGTACTGGTGGAGTTTATGGATAAACTTCCGAACATCCTGAAAGACGGCGGACGCGCCGCCATTCTCACCTTCCACTCCGGCGAGGACAGGATCGTAAAGAAAGAATTCAAGCGCAATCAAAAGAACGGTCTCTACACCGAAGTCAGCCGCGACGTCATTCGACCGTCAAAGGAGGAGTGCTTCCGCAACCCGAGAGCCCACTCGACAAAACTTCGCTGGGCCATTCGGTAAACAGGATTTTTTAGGGCCTCGCACGAATTACTTCGTGCGAGGCCCCTTTCTCTTTCTCATCCGTTCGCGTTCAGCTGATCCACCAGCTCCTGCAGCTCGAAGTACCGCTCCATCCTCTCTTCCAGTCTGGCGTCCACTTCTTCTTTTTCTTTTGTCAGTTCCGCCAGCTTCGTATACTGGGTCGCGCACTCCGCCATCTCGGCCTCGAGCGCCTGACTTTTTTCTTCAAGCTCGCTGATCTCATCCTCGATATGATCGTATTCCCGCTGCTCTTTATAGGAGAGTTTTCGTTTCTTTTTGTTTTCCTGTTTCTGCTCCGCATAGCGCTCCGCACCGGTTTTTCCATCGGCATCCGCGTTTTTGACCGCCTCTGGATTCCCCCCCGATACAGCGCCTGTCTTTTTGTTGATCCCGGCGCCTACCGCACCGAAATTCATCTCGATTCCCGCTGCCTTCGCGTGTTCCAGAAGATCCGTGTATCCGCCCTCGCTCTGATGCAGCAGGCCATCTTCTCCAAAGGCAAAAATCCTCGTCACCACGCGATCCAGGAAGTACCTGTCATGGGAGACCGTGATGATGATTCCGGCAAAGCGGTCGAGGTAATCCTCCAGAATCCGAAGGGTCTGAATATCCAGATCGTTGGTCGGCTCATCGAGGATCAGGACATTCGGAGCTTCCATGAGAACCTTCAGAAGATAAAGCCGTCTCTTCTCACCGCCGGACAGCTTCTCGATTCTGGAATACTGCATCTCCCCGTCGAAGAGGAACTGCTCACACATAGCAGAAGCCGTGATCACGCCGTCCGTCGTACGGATGTACTCCGCCGTATCCCGGATACAGTCAATGACCCGCTGCGTGGGATCGAGTTCCTCGTTTTCCTGGGAAAAATATCCGATCCGCACGGTCTGTCCGATCTCGACATGCCCGGCATCCGGCGCAATCTTTCCGGTGATGATCTTCATCAGTGTAGACTTTCCGCAGCCATTCGGTCCCACGATTCCGATCCGGTCCGTCTTGTTGAAGGTGTAGGTAAAATCATGAAACAGCGTGCGGCTCCCGTACTGTTTCTGTACGTCCGTGAGTTCAATCGTCTTTCCGCCGAGTCTGGAGGCGAGAGAATTCAGCTCCACCTGCCGCTCCTCCACGATCTTCTCCCGGTCACGCAGGGCCTCAAATCTCTGGATATGTGCCTTCTGCTTGGTACTTCTTGCACGGGCGCCCCGCTGAATCCAGGCGAGATCCTTCCGGTAGAGCGCCGCCGCTTTTCGCTCTGCCGCCAGCGCGAAGTTCATCCGTTCCTCTTTTTTCTCAAGGTAGCCGGAATAGTTCTCTTCATAGCGGTACGTCTTTCCCCTGTCGATCTCGAGAATCTGATTGGTCACCTGATCCAGGAAATACCGGTCGTGCGTCACCATCAGAATCGCGCCCTTGTAATTCTGCAGATAGGTCTGCAGCCATTCGATCATTCCGTGATCCAGATGGTTTGTCGGCTCGTCGAGAATCAGCAGCTCGCAGGGAGTGAGGATCGCGGCAACCAGCGCCGCGCGCTTCTTCTGCCCTCCCGAGAGTGTCTTCGGCGAACAGTCCGGATCCGGGATTCCGAAATCGATCAGTCTTGCCCGCACTTCTCCGCTGATATCCCAGTGGGCGTCTTTACCGTTTACGGCATCGGCCACGTTCTCCAGCACCGATTTCTCATCATCGAACACGGGATTCTGCGACAGATAGGAAATCCTCACACTCTTTCCTTTGACGACCTGTCCCTCATCCGGCTCCAGTACTCCCGCCGCGATAGCGAGCAGCGTCGACTTACCCGTTCCGTTGACGCCGATCACTCCGATTTTGTCTGTGTCGCTGATCCCGACCGTCACGCCGTCGAGAAGAACCCTCGACACGAAAGCTTTGCTTACATTTTCAAGATTTAAAATATTCACTTACTTTTACCTTCCAGATATTCCAGTAACTTCACAGCCAGCTCCGTCCTCCTGCCGTTCTGCGCGAATCCGAGAACGCAGACCGTGTCCGGATACATATTTTCCCCGCGAATCAGTTTCGCGTCATTCATATAGATACCGATCGGCACCGGCTCTTCCATTTCCGCCGGATCCGGCTTCTGATAGGATGTTTTCTGTTCCTTCTGTACCGCCTCTTCTTTTGGCACAACCGGATACTCGTATTGCGGATCCGCCATTTTTTTCTGCAGCTTTTTTAATGCCGCCAGATCCACATAATAGATCCTGTCTTTGTATTCCTCCAACTGTTCCTCTGTCAGCACGTCCCGCAGATCGACAAAGGAGGTCAGCGACAGATAGTACTCAAAATTGACGGCGTTTGCCACGAGTACATCCAGTTCCTTCAGGGAGATCTGTGTGTTCACCTCCGCGGCCACCGCCATGTCGTACTGGGTTCCGATGGGGGAACCCGGCGTCTGGTATTCTGACAGATTGATCAGCACCTGTTTTTCCGACAGATCGATCCCCGCGTACTTGGCAAAATTGCCCGAAAGCCTGACCTCCTGATCATCGCTCTGTTTCGCGGCGTTGATAAAAATCGCCTGAAATCCGATGTCCTTATGTCCTGCAACCGACACCACCAGATACACGACAAAAATAAGTACGCCCACAGCCACCACTGTATGCACTCTGTAATAGTCCAGGAAATATCTCAGATAGGCCCCCGGTCCTTTTCCCTTTAACCGGCTCCACTGTCCCTTGCTCATCATCGTTACCTCGATTCATTGTCCCTGTTTATGTAACGGCCGCAACCACTGCTCTCCGCAACGCACCTGCACATACAGATACACACGCCCGGACAATCCTTTTTCACGTATATACCGGAAACGAATGCTCCGGCGCAGTTCCGGCAACGGCTTCCCTTCAGTATAACAATTTCAATTTGACAATTCCACTGCGATTCGCCGGGGACGTGGTATAATAAAATAATCACGCTTATTTTACGGATAAATGAGGTACATTATGGAACAAAAATGGTGGCAGAATCAGGTTGCTTATCAAATCTGGCCCAAAAGTTTTTGCGACTCGGACGGCGACGGCATCGGTGATATCCAGGGAATCATCAACCGCCTGGATTATCTGAAGGAACTCGGAATCGGAATCCTGTGGATTTCCCCGATGTATTGTTCTCCTCTCGCCGACGAGGGATACGATATCTCCGACTACTACAACATTGATCCCCGCTTCGGGAATCTGGTCAATTTCGATATACTCCTTCTGGAAGCCCGTGCGCGAAACATCCGGATCATCATGGATCTGGTTGTCAACCACTGCTCCGACGAGCACGAGTGGTTCCGGAAAGCCTGCGAGGATCCGGACGGCGCTTACGGAAAATATTTCTATATCCGGAACCGGGACGGCGAACATCTTCCCACGAACTGGCGCTCCTATTTCGGCGGTTCTGTCTGGGAGCCTCTCCCCGGCCATCCGGACAAAGTCTATCTTCACTACTTCCATAAGAAACAGCCGGATCTGAACTGGGAAAATCCGGAACTTCGCGAGGAGATCTACCGGATGATGAACTGGTGGATGGATCGCGGCATCTCCGGCTTCCGGATCGACGCGATCATGAACATCCGCAAACCGGAGATTTTTCATGATTATCCGGCCGACCGCGACGACGGCCTCTGTTCCCTGCGAAATGCTCTGCATGATCAGATGGATGTAAAACTCTATCTGAATGAAATGCGGGACAAAGTCTTTCTTCCGCATGACGCCTTTACTGTCGGCGAAGTCTTCGATCATGATCCGGAGGCACTGGAAGAGTTTATCGGAAGCAGGGGATGCTTCAGCTCCATGTTTGATTTTTCCGGGGAAATCTTCAACCGCTCCAAAAACGGATGGTATGAGGATCCCGCGTTCCTCACGCCGGATCAGTACAAAGAGTGTATCTTCAGCGCCCAGCTCACTGTGAAGGACAAGGGCTTCCTGTCCAACATCATCGAAAACCACGATGAACCGAGAGGCGTCAGCCGCTATCTGCCGCAAACTTTCGCGGACGTGCATACGCCGGCAGCGAAAAAAGCCCTCGCCGGTACCTATTTCCTGCTCCGCGGAATCCCGTTCATCTATCAGGGACAGGAACTCGGCATGGAAAACGTACCCTTTTCCTCCATGGAGGAGATCTCAGATTGCAGCACCATCGATCAGTACAAGGTGGCTCTCGCGGCAGGCCTGTCCGAAGAAGAGGCTCTCGCGGCGATTGGCCCTCTCTCCAGAGACAACGCCCGCACCCTCTTTCCCTGGGACGGCAGCGAAAACGGCGGCTTTACCACAGGAACCCCATGGACGAAACCGCATCCGGCGTACACCGACACAAACGCAGCCGCGCAATGTAAGGATCCGGATTCCGTTCTGAATTTCTACAAAAAGCTGTCGGCTCTCCGCCACGATCCGGAATACGGCAGCGTTCTCTGCCAGGGCGAGTTTCTTCCGTTCCTGGAGGAACAGAGCAACCTCATTGCCTACTACCGCTGGAATGGCATTCGGACGATTCTGGTCCTCGCCAACTTCCAGCCGGAATGCCAGAATGTGGAACTTCCGGAAAAGAATTACCACCCGATCCTGATCAACGAGGGATCTCTCCATTTCTACGATCAGACACTGACACTTCTCGGCTGGCAGTTCTGTGTGCTGGAGGTCACCTGAGCAGTGATCCCGCGGATTCCTTTAGGTAATTTTGCTACTGTTTCCACGAATTTTTTATATTTTTTGTGCATTTTTGCGTTTTGTATGATATAATCATTCCATGATTTGAATGGAATCCGTTTCAGAGGAAGGAGTACTATATGGATAATTCTTATATTAAAATCCCATCACCCATGAACTCTAGTGTGCAGCTGAAGGTCATTCGCGGTCACTTCGCAACCTCTCACTCACATATCACCTGCTACGTTGATATCACAACAATGAAATCCAGATGCAGCGAGGCACACAATGTCGCATCGCTTCTGGCAACACGTTATTCCTTCAACACACCGGTCGACACCATCGTCTGCATGGACGGAACGGAAGTCATCGGAACCTATCTCGCGGACGAGCTCACCAAGAGCGGAATCCTCTCGCTCAATGCACACAAGACCATCTATGTCGTTTCTCCGGAGTACGGAACGAACGGCCGGATTCTCTTCCGCGATAACATGCAGATGGCGATCCGCGGCAAGAACGTCCTCGTTCTTCTCGGTTCCGTCACAACAGGTAAATCCCTCCAGTCCATCACAGAGAGTCTGGAGTATTATCAGGCAAAAATCTCCGGCGCCGCAGCGCTCTTCAGTGCCGTTGAATCCGCCGGTGACGTACATGTCATCTCCGCCTTCAAAGCATCGGACGTACCGGATTTCAAATCCTACAAGCATCATGAGTGCCCGCTTTGCAAAGCCGGAGTAAAGATTGACGCGCTTGTAAACAGCTACGGTTACTCCGTGCTGTAACGAGCAGAAGAAACCGCACCGAAAACAGAATGCATTTTACCGGAAATGCGAATGTCCATTTCCGGCACAACAAAGAGCCGCCGTGCAGAGCACCTCGCAGGGTTCACCTGCGATATGTTCCGCACGACGGCTCTTTATATGTCCCGGGAAATTCTCCCGGAATCACCATGACGCAAAATAAGAGACGCCGGATCACTCAATAATCCCGCCGGATCTCCGTGTATCTCTCGGAAATATCTTCCTTCATTTTTTTCCACGCATCTTCGTTTTCGACATAATAGCGGGGACAGTCTTTTCCCGTAATATCGTAGTGCCGGATGACATTCTCCGGAGACACGTGAAACGCCTTGCAGAGCCAGGCTGTGAGTTTTACGCAGGAGGCATAGGTCTCATCCGTAAACTCCCCCGTCTCATCCGGATGGCAGCACTCGATGGCGATGGAATCCGTATTTCTGTCGTTGGAGGCATAGGACATCTCCGAGCAGGGAATACACTGAACGATCTCCCCGTCCAGTCCGATGACAAAGTGACTGCTCACATGCGCGCCGGAGGTTCCGTGCTTCAGGCTCTCAAAGTAATCGCGGTTTTCCTTCGCCGTTGTTCCCGGATTTGCCGTGTAATGAATCACAATCGCATTCGTCTCCATGAGCGGCAATTGTGGTCTGGAATACTGGTTCGGCGTCAGCAGGTCCACCTTGAGCTCGGGCGCGCCCTGCCAGAACTCCTCGCCCCTCGGATCTTCATCCTGTCCCTGCCTGGCTTCTCTTTCGGCCTTCGCCTTTGCCGCCCGCTGCTCGTGGTATTCCTTCATTTTGAACGCAAAAACTGCGACGACGATCAGAAGCAGAGCGAAGAGAAAAAAGCGGACTCTGCCGCTTATTTTTTTCTTTTTCTTTTTCATCTCAACCTTTCCTCCGGCGCATGGTTCGTTCCTGGGACAACACGGTTGTCCTTCTCATTACAAAGCCTCTCGATATCCTGCATTCGACGGATATGCATCATTTCAACGCAATTTGACGATGCATCCCCGGTTCGTTGTCACGCAAAAGCTGCCACACCGGAAACGATCCGCTGTGGCAGCCTTTCATCGGTTCATCGCCGGCGCTTCCGGAAGCCCTTCGCGATGTTCCGTTCTTTTATCATCTGTCTGATCAGTCCTCTACGCTGTAGTTCGGAGCCTCTTTTGTGATGTGAATATCATGCGGGTGAGACTCTTTGAGGGAAGCGGAGGAGATCTTTACAAACTGACCTGTCTCCTGAAGAGTAGGTACGTCCTTGGCTCCGCAGTATCCCATACCGGAACGAAGTCCGCCGATCAGCTGGAATACCGTATCCTCTACGCGACCCTTGTATGCCACACGTCCCTCGACACCTTCCGGAACGAGCTTTCTTGCTCCCGCCTGGAAGTAGCGGTCTGCGCTTCCGTGTGCCTGCTGCATAGCGCCCATGGATCCCATTCCACGGTATACTTTGTATTTACGTCCCTGATAGAGCTCGAAGTCTCCCGGTGCCTCGTCGCATCCGGCAAACATGGATCCCATCATGGTTACGCTCGCACCTGCGGCGATTGCCTTTGTGATATCTCCGGAATACTTGATTCCACCGTCGGCGATGATCGGAGTTCCTGTCTTCTTTGCCTCCTCGTAGCAGTTCATGATCGCCGTTACCTGCGGCACACCGATACCTGCAACAACACGGGTCGTACAGATGGATCCCGGTCCGATTCCGACTTTCACGCAGTCAGCGCCGGCCTCGATGAGGTCGTGTGTGGCAGCTGCCGTCGCCACGTTACCCGCGATCACCTGAAGATCCGGATATGCGCTCTTAACCATCTTGAGACATTTGAAGATGTTCTCGGAATGTCCGTGGGCGGAGTCGATGACAACAACGTCCACATGCGCGTTTACAAGAGCCGACACGCGGTCAAGCACGTCGTCTGTGATTCCGATCGCAGCTCCGCAGAGAAGACGTCCCTGAGAATCCTTGGCTGCATTCGGATACTGGATCTGTTTCTCGATATCTTTGATTGTGATGAGTCCTTTGAGATTACCGTCTTTGTCAACGATCGGAAGCTTCTCTTTTCTTGCTTTTGCGAGAATTGTCTTTGCCTCTTCAATCGTGACACCTTCCTCGGCTGTAATCAGTCCCTCGGAAGTCATGGATTCTTTGATCTTCTTGGAAAAATCTCTCTCGAAGAGAAGATCTCTGTTCGTAATAATTCCCACGAGCTTTTTGCCCTCTGTGATCGGAACACCGGAAATGCGGTATTTCGCCATCAGAGCATTTGCGTCAGCTAACGTGTGCTCTGCTGAGAGATAGAATGGATCTGTGATGACACCGTTCTCTGAACGTTTTACCTTGTCGACTTCATCCGCCTGCTGCTCGATCGTCATATTCTTGTGGATAATTCCGATTCCACCCTGACGAGCCATGGCGATTGCCATACGATGCTCCGTTACAGTGTCCATGCCGGCACTCATCATAGGAATATTCAGCCTGATCTTTTTTGTGAGCCAAGTTCCTACGTTTACAATGTTCGGTGTTACAGTAGAAAACTGCGGCACAAGCAAAACGTCGTCAAATGTAATTCCTTCACCGATAATCTGTCCCATTCTATTCTCCTTACATACTTACATTGTTGCATTGTTGAAAACAGCCGATACTTCGTAAAAAAAGACTTCCCGCGCAACAATCACAGCCGTTACCATACGGGAAACCATTCAAGACGAGTATAGTTTTCAAAAAGTTTAACAAACGAATCATCAAAAGTCAATCTGCAAAAAGTACCGAATCCACAGCGTGAATCCGGCACTTTTTTGAAATCTGTTCAGTTTCTTTTGAACTTTGAAGCACTTCGCATCCGAAGGTCTTCCAGCATGGTTCTGTTCGGAGAAAAAACAACTCTTTTTCTTTTGTCTCCGACGCTGATTACAAATACCCAGGCATCGGCGAGATCTTCCTGCCGTCCGGATGTATAGTCGATCACCGGAAGCTTTGCGTACTCCGCAAGACTGTCGGAGCCGACCGGCGCCAGGATCTCAATATCCTTCATATCGAAGACCGCCACCTCTTTGCGGATCTTTTTCGAATAAATCTCCGCCACATCCAGTTCTCCGTTGACATAGGAATACTCAAGTTCCACATTCTGTCTCGGAAGCAGCCACATATCCGCCAGAATCATTGCCATGCCGGCGATCAGAAACAGCGGATTGATCAAAAGCCCTGTCAGAAAGAAAAGAACCGTGATCACGACCGGAAGAACTTTCATCGCAAGATTCACCGGCGTCATCTTTCGGGGAATACATACCTCAGTAAACAGATCATTCATTTTGCAAAAACCTCCTATAACTTTACACTTTTCCTTTTATTTCTTAATCCCAGGCCGGATCTCCGGCTCGGCTTGCGAAACTCGTTCTTCTGCTGTCAATTGCCTTCAGGACATCCTCCGGTCTCATATCCCCCAGCAGAAGGGACGCGAGATCCGTCGACAGATCCGTCATCTGCTCATTCAGATAAGAAACCCTGTCTCCCAGAACATTCTTGACGGAATAATCGTCAAAGGATTTCCGGAACACATGAAAGAGATCCTTCTGATCCTTTGTCTGTCCGGCCTTAAACGGAAGGGACGAGAGCTCGGCTTCGTTCTCAATCATCGTCTGCACCTGTTCGTCGGAAGCCAGAAACTCGAGATATTTCTCGGCGTATTTTTTCTTTTTGCTGTTCGCATTGACAAATCTCGCCGGCACCGACGCGCGGACATTCAGGATATCATTGTCATTTAATGGAAGTATTCCGAGTCCGAAATCGTCCTCCTCGTAAGAATCGCTGTTTGCGGACGATGAGACGATCCTGCTGATTTCACCGGGCCGCATCATACACATGGCGTATTCCCCGGACGCGAGTCTGTCGTACGCATCCGCGTAGCTGTCGCTGATAAAGCTCTCTCCGAAGCAGTTCGCATCCGCCAGTTCCTTTAACTGCCCCAGTGCCTGAAGCATCAGAGGATTGTCGGCAAACTTTTCCGTATTGTTGTTCAGACGGACGGAAATACCCGGCTGGTTCGCCTCGTACATCTGACTCGTCTCTGTAAAGAGAAGCGCTGTGTGCCATCCGTCGACCGCCGGCTCATAGATCGGTGTCACCTGAATTTCCTGCAGTCGTTCGCAGTCACTTTTCAATTCCTCAAACGTCGTCGGAAACTCCGAAATACCGGCCGCCTCAAAAACTCTTCTATTATATACCATGTAATAGCCTTCTTCCATATCATCGTAGGCCATTCCGTAATTGATCCCGTCTACGCTCGTCATCGTCTCCGCCTCTTCGAGATACCCGTCCGGTTCCACGTCCGGCAGGGCGTTTTTGCCGGCCCGGATGGCGGATCCCATCGAAGGTCCCGAGAATGCGCAGTAAACATCCGGAAGTTCCTCCTTCTCAATGGCATCCATGAGAACTCTCTCGTACTGGTCATCTTCGATAACAACATAATTGACTTTTATTCCGGTCTGATGAAAAAAAGTCTCCGCGCTGTCTTTTTCTGTATCGCGAATCCAGCCGGAAGGTCCCATGACATTGATTGTCACGACGGACTCTTTTTTCTTTTTCTGCTTCTTTTCTCCGGAATCAGACGCTGTGACAGATGACGCGTCGGTCGTCTGCACCCGCTCTTCTGCACTCTTTTTTGACTGAAAAGGAAACGCGCACGCAGTCATCAAAGCCATCCCCGCGAGGAAACCGGCCCGCCTCAGCAATTTCTTCATATGGTCGCCCTCTCTGTACGTGTTTTTTCACACCTACCGTTCATTATACCCTATTTTTGCCATATATTCTTCAGCTTTTTGACGTCCATGTCATTTTGACGAAACTTCACTGAAAAGATTGGTCAGTCTGACGTGGAAGATCAAAACACAATCTCTTATACTGTTCCTTGTGGACAGGGGGAGTTCTTTCTGTCCCGGGGATATGAAAAAGAAATAATATACTATGATCCGGATCGATCCGGACACCCTAAGGAGGATTTTTTAGTATGTCTAGTTTAAATCTTGAGCACATCGGCAAAAAATACCCGAACGGCTTTGAGGCTGTAAAGGATTTCAATCTTGATATCGAAGATAAAGAGTTCATCATCTTCGTAGGACCTTCCGGATGCGGAAAATCCACAACGCTGCGTATGGTTGCAGGTCTGGAGGACATCTCTTCCGGTACACTGAAAATCGGCGGAAAAGTAATGAACGACGTTGACCCGAAAGACAGAGATATCGCGATGGTATTCCAGAACTACGCTCTGTATCCGCATATGACAGTTTATGATAACATGGCATTCGGTCTGAAGCTTCGTAAAGTTCCGAAGGATCAGATTGACAAGATGGTTAAAGAGGCAGCTAAGATCCTTGACCTTGAGCACCTTCTTGACCGTAAACCGAAAGCTCTTTCCGGTGGACAGAGACAGCGAGTTGCTATGGGACGTGCAATCGTACGTAACCCTCGTGTATTCCTTATGGACGAGCCGCTCTCCAACCTGGACGCAAAACTTCGTGTACAGATGAGAACTGAGATCGCTAAACTTCATGACAGACTCGGCGCTACCATCATCTACGTAACACATGACCAGACAGAGGCTATGACTCTTGGTTCCAGAATCGTTGTTATGAAGGCCGGTGTTGTTCAGCAGTGCGATACACCTCAGGTTCTTTACAACGAGCCTTGCAACCTCTTCGTTGCAGGATTCATCGGATCTCCGCAGATGAACTTCCTTGATGCTGTTGTTGAGAAAAACGGAAGCAACCTTCAGCTCAACATCGCAGGCCAGAAATTCACACTTCCGGCTGCAAAGGCAAAAGTTCTCGAGGAGAAGGGCTATGTAGGCAAGACAGTTGTTGCAGGTATCCGTCCGGAGCATCTCTCCGATGACGCTGAGGATATCGCTAAGAGCAACGGTGAGACATTCAAAGCTACCATCAACGTATACGAGCTTCTCGGAGCCGAGACATTCCTGTACTTCGATTTCGGCGGCACAGCAATGACAGCCCGCGTAAATCCGTCTTCTACAGCAAGAACAGGCGATGCAGTTGAGTTCGCAATCGACATTGATAAACTTCACGTATTCGACAAAGATACAGAGGAAGCTATCACTCACTAATCGATTTTTCCAAGACTTCAAAAGCCACTTCCGCAAACGCGGATGTGGCTTTTTTGTGTTGCAGCCCAGACTATTTCGTCTTACTATAGTTTATAGTTCGGATTACACTGTTTCGAAAGCGTAATCCCGTCGGATCAATTTCAGCTATCGGAGGTTTTTTCATGATTTCAGCCAGAATACTGGGCAAAACACTGCAGGAGCTTCACAACATCACCGGCTCCCTGCTCACACTTGTCAATCGCAACGGAGAGATCGTGTACAACTGCGCGGAGAAGAGCAAAGATCTCTCCGCTTCCGTTCATTCCTTCATCGAATCGGCCGCCGACACCATGTATGTCGGAACAGATTATTTTCTGAAGGTCAATGACAATGACCGTGTCGAATACGTGGTCATCGCCGGAGGAGAAAACGCGGAGATGTCCGGACGGATCGCCGTCAGCGAACTTCAGAACATTCTGACTGTGTCCCATGAGCGCTCCGACCGCAACCACTTCATGCAGAATATCCTGCTGGACAACATCCTCCCCGTTGACCTTCGCGACGAAGCCAGACGCCTCAAGATCCACAACGACGTCACCCGAACGGTATTTCTCACCGAGACAACGGAGGCGGACAATGCGCCCGCACTTCAGATTCTGAAGGCCATGTACGCCACCTCGGGAAGCACCTCCTTTGTCTGCTCTCTGGACGCCACACACATCGCGATCGTCATCGAGGGAACAGCACTCGAGAAACAGGCGTTCACAATAGCCGACACGCTGAACACGGAGGCAATGATCTCCGTCCGTGTCGCCTGCGGAGAACCGACAGATCAGCTCTCACATCTCTCACAGTGCTACAAAGAGGCACAGCTCGCCATGGAAGTCGGCCGCATCTTCCTTCCCGACCGCCATGTACTGACCTACGCGAGACTCGGCATCGGACGACTGATCTACCAGCTCCCCATCAGTCTCTGCAAAGTCTTTCTGCACGAGACCTTTGAGCGCGACGTCTTCAGTGAGCTCGACGACGAGACGCTGCTCACCATCCGTATTTTCTTCGAGAACGACCTGAACATCTCCGAGACCGCCCGCCAGCTCTACATCCACAGGAATACACTGGTGTACCGTCTGGAGAAACTACAGAAAACGACAGGCCTGGATATACGTAAATTTGACGAGGCCATGACCTTCAAGATCGCGATGATGGTATACGATTATGTGCAGCATATGGAGGAGAAAGATAATTAGGACGCGGATTTTTTTCGACTGAGCGAACTCGCGGAAAGGGGACAATGTCATACGCACGAACGATAGGAAGCGAAGGACGAATGCGCGAGCATAGCGCCGGTGCGACGAGCATGTTTGATGGCACTTTGGACATCGCCCGTAGGGCATAGCAACAAAGTGCCTGAGTTTGCGAGGAGCACCGGCAATAGGCGGCGGAGCGCTGAGGAACTGAGCGACGTGTGAGGGCGTATAACTTGTCACCTTCCGCGTAACGAAAAACCAGCGGTCTCTACTTCGACCGCTTATCGGCTGCACTTCGTGCATCCGATATCCGTCTGTCGACTTTATATATTGCGGTCTCTACTTCGACCGCTTATCGTCCGTACTTCGTACGTCCGATATCCGTCTGTCGACTTTATATATTGCGGTCTCTACTTCGACCGCTTATCGTCCGTACTTCGTACGTCCGATATCCGTCTGTCGACTTTATATATTGTGGTCTCTACTTCGACCGCTTATCAGCTGCACTTCGTGCATCTGATATCCGTCTGTCGACTTTATATATTGCGGTCTCTACTTCGACCGCTTATCAGCTGCACTTCGTGCATCTGATATCCGTCTGTCGACGGATATCACGTCAAAAAAAGAGACCCGGGAACAGCGATGCTGTTCCCGGGCCTCTCTTTTTTCCTAATAAGCGGTCTCGTTACTCGCTTACATCATTCCCGGGGCGCCTGCGCCTGCCGGCATTGCCGGAGCGGGCTCTTTGATGATGGATACTGCAGACTCTGTTGTCAGCAGTGAGGATGCTACGGATGTAGCGTTCTGAAGCGCGCTTCTTGTTACTTTAACCGGATCGAGGATTCCTGCCTCTACCATGTCAACATACTCTTCTTTGTATGCGTCGAAGCCTACGCCTGTCTTTGCCTCTTTTACTTTGTTGATGATGACGGATCCGTCAAGTCCTGCGTTCTCGGAGATGATGCGAAGCGGTGCCTCAAGTGCTTTTACAATGATCTTTGCACCTGTCTTCTCGTCTCCCTCAAGGGTATCTGCGAATTTAGCAAGCTCGATGGTTGCGTGTACGTATGCGGAACCGCCGCCTGCGATGATTCCCTCTTCTACTGCGGCACGTGTAGCGTTGAGAGCGTCCTCCATGCGGAGTTTTGCCTCTTTCATCTCTGTCTCTGTTGCTGCGCCTACGCGGATAACTGCAACGCCGCCTGCGAGTTTCGCAAGTCTCTCCTGCAGTTTCTCGCGGTCGAAGTCGGATTTTGTCTCGGCGATCTGTGCCTTGATCTGAGCAACTCTGTCAGAGATTGCCTTCTTGTCGCCTGCGCCATCAACGATCGTTGTTGTATCTTTCTTAACCTGTACAGATTTTGCTTTTCCGAGCATATCCATGGAAGCGTCTTTGAGTTCGATTCCGAGCTCGGAGGAAACAACCTGTCCGCCTGTGAGGATGGCGATATCCTGAAGCATCTCTTTTCTTCTGTCGCCGTATCCCGGTGCTTTTACCGCACATACTTTGAAAGTTCCGCGGAGTTTGTTAACGATGAGTGTGGAAAGTGCCTCACCCTCTACATCCTCGGCGATGATCAGAAGGCTTGCGCCGCTCTGAACGATCTGCTCGAGCATCGGAAGGATCTCCTGGATGTTGCTGATCTTCTTGTCTGTGATAAGGATGTACGGATTATCGAGATCTGCCTCCATCTTCTCCATATCGGTTGCGAGGTAAGCGGATACGTATCCGCGATCGAACTGCATACCCTCTACACAGTCAAGTTCTGTCTGCATTGTCTTGGACTCCTCGATGGTGATAACGCCGTCGTTGGAGACTTTCTCCATAGCGTCCGCAACCATCTGCCCCACCTGATCATCTCCGGAAGATACGGCAGCAACTCTTGCGATCTGCTCTTTTCCTTTTACCTTCTGGCTCATACCCTTGATCAGCTCAACAGCCTTGTCTGTTGCCTTCTTCATACCCTTGCGGAGTACGATCGGGTTCGCGCCTGCAGCGAGGTTTCTCATTCCCTCCTGTACCATTGCCTGTGCAAGTACAGTAGCAGTTGTTGTTCCGTCTCCGGCAACATCATTTGTCTTGGATGCAACCTCACGGATCAGCTGTGCGCCCATATTCTCGAAGCCGTCTTCCAACTCAACCTCTTTGGCAATGGATACACCGTCATTTGTGATGGTCGGTGCGCCGTAGGACTTCTCAAGAACTACATTTCTTCCCTTCGGTCCGAGTGTTACACGAACGGTATTTGCAAGTTTATCAACGCCGGCCTGAAGTGCCGCTCTGGCTTCTGCGCCATATTTAATCTCTTTAGCCATGATCTTAATCCTCCTTGTGATTTCGATTATTTGATAATTGCGAGAATGTCATCCTGTCTAGCTACAATGTACTCGACATCATCCAGTTTGAATTTTGTGCCGGCGTACTGCGCGTATACGACATGATCGCCTTCTTTAACTTCCATCGGCTCATCTTTTTTACCGGCTCCGACAGCTACAACAACAGCTTCCTGCGGTTTCTCCTGTGCACCGGATGTGAGGATGATTCCGGATTTTGTTGTCTCCTCCGCCTCAACCTGTTTCAGTACAACGTGATCACCAACTGCAACCAGTTTGCTCATTTTATATGCCTCCTTGGAATTATAATCTCTTCAGCGTTATTAGCACTCGATAACTTTGAGTGCTACTCAACAATATATATAATAGTGAATCCCCGGATTTTTGGCAAACAGAAAAAAACGTGTAATAGCTCGTTTTTCATCGACATTTCTCTGTTTTTCTTTCATTTTCTCCATTTTTCTCACAGTTGGTAAAGTTTAAACAATTTCCTTCATATAAAACATATGATTGAAATATCCGGGGAAATATTTATGGCACGAAAAATCCGCTGACGAAAGCTCTCTCCATCTCCTTAACATGAGAAAACTTCCATCAGCGGATCTTATATCTGATCTGTATCCTGCGTTTCCGAAACAGTTACCCGGATACAGCTTATATTCGTATTTCTTATTTTTTCTTCTTTTCGGCCTCTTTGCTTCTCTTCTCTTTCAACTCGTTGAGTTCATCAAAGATAAAATCATTAAGGACTTTAATGTATGTTCCCTTCATACCGCTGGATCTCGATTCGATCACACCGGCACTTTCGAATTTACGGAGTGCGTTGACGATTACGGAACGCGTAATTCCGACCCTGTCTGCGATCTTACTTGCTACAAGGATACCCTCTTCGCCGTTCAACTCATCAAAAATGTGGATGATCGCTTCCATCTCGGAGAACGAAAGAGTACTGAATGCGGATTTCACAACCTGAATCTTTCTGTTTTCTTCAACATTCTCCTCATTGACTGAACGCATCATCTCAAGTCCGACCACCGTTGTGCCGTATTCGCTCACGATGATATCATCGATATCGTAAAGCGGACCCAAACGATACATAAACACGGTACCGAGTCTCTCACCGGCGATCTCGATCGGATTGATCACAGCCGTGTACTTCGCTGCCTCCTCTGACAGGAACCCGAGAGTTCCGAGGTTTACGTTCTCTTTTGTTGACAAAACATTGAGGAACCGGTCATTTAAAAGGGAATCTACATGAGAACCAACTTCGTCCGTAATAAGTTCCTCGATCCGGTCAACGCCTTCACAGGCACCGACGCCGAGAACTTTTCCCTTTTTACTGATCACCAGGATGTTGGAATCCAGGCAATCCACAAGAACTTCACAGATGTCGTTGAACACAACTTTTGTGGAGTTGTTGTTGTGTAAAAGTTTGTTAATTTTTCTGGTCTTATCTAATAACTGTACGCTCATCTCGATCTCCTTCCTATCATGTCAAGCCCTAAATTCAAGTTTTATGCGGGTTTGACGAACTACATACCTCTTGAAACAGAGCCAGATGAGTATGGACATCATCGTATCTGGTACTGAATAGTTGGTTGATGGGTATGGCAAACAGAGCGTCCGTTGATTATGCTCTATTAAGGCCATTTTCCCTCCGATCAACTATGGCGGTGAACCTTCCGTGCCTATGGGGATCGTGTCCCAACTTCCTTCGTCCCACCTGTCCATACAC
>NZ_JHXY01000037.1 GCF_000621585.1 [Eubacterium] cellulosolvens LD2006
TGCGATAAAACAGTATATTCAGAATCAACTGAAGGAAGATTTGGAATATGATCAGATGTCGTTAGTAGAGTATATCGACCCGTTTACGGGTGAGCCGGTAAAGAAGAACAAGAAATAAGCCACTTGGAGTGGCCGTGGGAAGTCAAAGCAAACCAGCAAGCCCCTTATGGGGCTGCGCCGGAGTAAGGAAGCACTGAAAAAGCCCCTTTAAGGGGCAGCTGTGTATGTGGTGCAGTAGGCAGACCTTCAGTGCGCCTTCCGGGCGCAAGCAGGTAATAGTCCCTTATAGGGACTGAGCAGGCCACCGGCTAAGCCGGTGGTCCTGACTTTCAAAAGAAACTGTTTGTGTATGTGAGAGATGATAAAAACTACAAATAAGTTGACAGAACTACGGATTTGAAGTAGAAGTATAGTGGAATAATTGAGAAACAACTGGAGTGAGCACCTGAGCAGGAGGAATATAGAAAGATGCGTAAGACAAAGATCATCTGCACAATCGGACCGGCAAGTGAATCCGAGGCAGTTCTGAGAAAAATGGTTGCAGCCGGAATGAATGTGGCCCGTCTGAACTTTTCTCACGGCACACATGAGGAGCAGCTTGCGAAGATCAAAGTGATCAAAAAAGTACGTCAGGAACTGTCCGTTCCGCTGGCAATCATGCTGGACACAAAGGGACCGGAGTTCCGTACAGGTGTGTTCAAGAATCATAAAGTGACGCTGAAAGAGGGTCAGCAGTTCATCTTTACCGCGGATGACATTGAAGGTGACGAGAACCGGGTTTCCGTCAACTACAAGAATATGGTGAAAGAACTGAAAAAGGGAGACCGTATCCTTGTGTGCAACGGACTGGTAGTCTGTGATGTCATTGATGTAAAAGGAAACGACGTCATTACCAAGGTTATCAGCGGCGGTGAGGTATCCGATCACAAGAGCATGAACTTCCCCGGCAAGGTTCTGAAGAACGCCTACCTCAGCGAACAGGATAAATCCGATCTTCTCTTTGGAATTGAGAACGACGTGGATTATGTGGCCGCATCCTTTGTGTCCAATAAGAGTGACGCGGCTTCCCTGCGCAAATTCCTGAACGACAACGGAGGAGCCGACATCGACATCATCGCGAAGATCGAGAACCGCTCCGGCGTGGAGAATATCGATGAGATCTGTGAGGTTGTCGATGGAATCATGGTAGCCAGAGGAGACCTCGGCGTGGAGATTCCGCAGATGGAGGTTCCGTCTGTTCAGAAGGAGATTGTTGAGCGCTGCCGTCTGCTCGGAAAGCGAGTGATCATCGCAACCGAGATGCTGGAGTCCATGATCCACAACATCCGCCCGACAAGAGCGGAGATCTCCGATGTTGCCAACGCCGTTTACGACGGCGCGTCCGCCATCATGCTCTCCGGAGAATCTGCCGCTGGTAAATATCCGGTAGAGGCAGTAAAGACCATGGCTGAGGCCGCTGAATTTACTGAGAAGCATATCAACTACAAAGGAAGATTCAACAAACAGGATTTCCGAATCAAGAACAACATCGATGCCATCTCACATTCCACCTGCGCCATGGCGATCGATGTAAACGCGAAGTGTATCGCAGTAAGCTCCATGAGCGGACAGACAGCGCGGATGGTCAGCCGCTTCCGCTGTCCGGTACAGATTGTCGGTATGACGACCTCGCCGAAGGTATATCGCAAGCTTGCTCTGAGCTGGGGCGTCATCCCGATCCTCTGCGATGAGTTCGATTCGCTGGATGTGATCTTCTACCACGCGCTCAGCGAGTCCATCCGTGTTCTTGATCTCCATGTGGGAGACAACGTGGTTCTCACTGGTGGAAGCATCGGCAAGCGCGGCAGCACAAACATGATCAAGGTAGAGACCATTCACAGAATGCCTGGGGAGAGCGTCAGCTGCGAGCGATAAAAAATAGAATAAGCGTAAAAATTTGCGAAAGCGGCGGGCTTTGTCCTGCCGCTTTTTTTGTCTCATGGGAAATTCCTCCGAATTTCCCATGAGACAAAACGCTCCGCAGGATGCGCAGCTCGCAGATGGGTAGATCGCTTCGCGATTCTGCTCGCGCGCCAAAGTCCTGCAGCGCTCCCCTCAGGAGTGAGGGGCTGGGGGAGCCGAAGTCCGCTTGAGGACTTTGTTCTTATGATTGGTTTATCGTAAAAATAGAAAAGACAGAAAATGGCACGTAAAAAACGATAAAAACGAATGAATTTGATATAAATGGAACAATTTTTGATTAGTTTGAATATTCTGATATTGGTACAATTATATTACTATGACACAGTCAGGGGTGACTGTCACAAGGGAGGTTTTTACCTATGATCAAGAGAAGGAAACTGGCGGCAATGGCTATGACGCTGTTGCTTACGGCGGTGACGGGACTCACCGGCATTGCTGCGGGCACGGAAACTGTCAGCGCCGCAAGCAAAAGTAATGGCTGTTATGTGAAGGGTGACAATGAGAACAATCCGGTGGCCACACAGAGATACAGTGCGGATCCGGGTGTCATGGTCTACAACGACACGGTTTATATGTACTCCACCAATGACATCTATGAGTACAAAAACGGAAGAATCGGAGAGAACACCTACGGTACCATCAAACAGATTAACTGCTTCTCCTCAAAGGATCTTGTGAACTGGACGGATCACGGCGCTATCAATGTGGCGGGAAACAGCGGAGCAGCGAAATGGGCAGCCTGTTCCTGGGCGCCCTGTGCGGCACACAAGAAGATTAACGGCAAGGAGAAGTTTTTCCTCTATTTCGCCAACAGCGGAGGCGGAATCGGCGTACTGACATCCGATTCTCCGACAGGTCCCTGGAAGGATCCGCTCGGCCGGGCGCTGATTGACTGGAGAACACCGGGCTGTTCCGGCATCGTCTGGATGTTTGATCCGGCAGTTATGGTGGACGACGACGGCACCGGTTATCTGGTATTCGGAGGCGGTGTGCCTACCGGAAATCCGTCCATGCCGGGAACTTCCCGTGTGGTAAAACTGGGCGCAGACATGATCAGCCTGGCCAATACACCGACAAAGATCAACGCTCCGTACCTCTTTGAGGATTCCGGAATCAACAAGATCGGCGGCAAGTATGTATATTCCTACTGTTCCAACTGGAACTGCAGAGACGGTTTCAATAATGCTTCTATCGAGTACATGACAGCAAGTAACCCGATGGGACCGTACACCTATCAGGGTGAGGTTATGAAGAACCCCGGTGTATTCTTTGAGGCATCCACCGGAAACAACCACCACTCCATCTTCGAGTTCAAGGGTAAATACTATCTGGCTTATCACTCCAGATCTGTGGAGCACATGGTTCTCGGACAGAGTCTTGGCTACCGTACCGCGCAGGTGGATCAGCTGAGTGTATCCGGTTCTCACATCGACAATCTGAGACCGTCGATGACAGGGCCGTCCCAGCTGTCCTATCTGAATCCTTACGAGACGGTTCAGGCAGAAACACTGTTCAATCAGGTGGGCATCCAGATCGCAGGTGAGGGAAATACCTACGTGACGGATATTCAGAACGGCGACTGGACAAAGGTCAAGGGAGCCAACTTCAACAAGGGACTCAGTGAGATGACGGTTCGCGTACGCAGCAACGGCAGCGGCTCCATCACGGTAAGAGACGGAAGTCCCAGCGGAACGGTTCTTGGAACCATCAGCTTCGGTTCCACCGGCGGCTCCTTTAAGGATTTCAAGGGCACA
Source organism: [Eubacterium] cellulosolvens LD2006 (assembly GCF_000621585.1). Lineage (GTDB taxonomy): Bacteria > Bacillota > Clostridia > Lachnospirales > Lachnospiraceae > Bilifractor > Bilifractor cellulosolvens. The sequence continues at coordinate 3,717 of NZ_JHXY01000037.1, forward strand.
ATGAAATCGATATCCGGCGTAAAAAATATCTGCTTCGTCTTCAGCGGAAGCTTCGACTTTGACTCCTGGACGGCAGGAAGCGGAGGAATCAGCGTAGATCCCACCACGGCTCCGGAACCCACAGAGGCTCCTGAGGTTCTGGACAAGGTACCGGGAGAAACCGCGAAGCTTGCGGACGGCTGGTATTACATCAAGAACGTCAACGCACAGAAATATCTGACTGTAGCAGGAAATACAGGAAAAAATGCCGCAAACCTGGAGATCTCCAAGGGAACCGGCGTCGACGGACAGAAGTGGTATCTGGAGAACAACAAGGACGGCTACATCACCCTGAAGACAAAGCTTGGCAATTTCAATGCGGACATCGCCTACGGAAAAGACGAGGACGGAGCCAATGTTCAGATCTATGAGAACTACGGCGGCGAGGCACAGCAGCTTCTTCTGAAGAAGACTTCTACTGAAAACACCTACATCATTGCCACAAGGTGCAGCCAGGTAACGAGGGTTTACGATGCGGAGGCATCAGGCAAAACAGACGGAACCAATGTTCTTCAGTGGAGGTACAACGGAAGAGCCAATCAGCAGTGGGTATTCGAGGCCATCGACCAGCCGACGCCGAAACCGACGGCAACAGCTACGCCGAAACCGACGTCCACACCAAAACCGACCGCGACGTCCACACCGAAGCCGACGGCTACATCGATGCCAAAGCCGACAGCTACGCCGAAACCGACGTCCACTCCGAAGAGGATCAGGTACAGCGAGCTCTCACTGGATGGAGAGGCGCATCTCTTCGGACACAAATAAATATCTAACGAGAATGTACGACGGGGCTGTCGCCTTAGATGATGAAATCATCTGGGGCGGCAGCCCTTTGGTGTTAGTTTTAAATTATCGTGTGGAGCGAGCCTTTACTGACAATTGCTGCAGAACAGACATGGGCAGGAGTGTTGTCATGCCAAAAACGGCCACTTTTTTTCGTTTATTTTCCCGAAAATCGCATTTTTGTCACGTACATGTCCAAAAACATTTGGAAATGCCTAGAAAAGGACATAAAAAATATATCATATTCATTAACAACCCCAAATGCCGAAAACCCCGATGATAAAGGCTGTCTGAGCCAGGCGGCAGTTCAGAAATATGATATTTTTTCTGCGCTCAGATATACGAATGGACAAAGAATATAATTAAAAAACTATGCCAAAAACCCTTTATTTACGCGGATTTACGAAAGTCACACAGCAATAATTGAGAAGTGACCAATCTTGAAATTTGTTAAGATGAAGTAAATCAGGATGCCGTACGGCGGGCGGCGGCGGAATGACAAACGAAGGAAATGGGGGATAAACAATGAAAAAAGCATTACGCAACAGTATGAACAAGCTGATTGCACTCATCGCGATGATCTGTACAGCAGTGTGCATGATCGGACCGGTACAGGCGTCGGCTGCAACAAACACCTTGAAGGATACGTATGCAAAAACCTACGGTTATTCAGGAACATGCATCAACCTTTATCAGCTTCGCAATGCAGGTACTCTGAACACACTGAAACAGCACTTCAACAGCATCACTCTTGAGAACGAGATGAAACCGGACGCTCTTCTGGGCGGTTCCGCAAGAACAATCTCCGTAGCTCAGGCAAAAAATCAGGGATATTATATTCCGTCCAACTACCGCGAGAGCGTTGTTCCGCAGATCAACTTCAACACAGTAGATGAAGTTATGAAGATCTGCTACCAGAACGGCCTGAAGATGAGAGCTCATACACTGGTATGGCATTCTCAGACACCGTCCTGGTTCTTCCGCAGCAATTATCAGGGATACTCCGGATTCGTAAATGCATCTACCATGGATGCCCGTCTTGAGATGTACGTTAAGACAGTTATGAACCACGTATACAACAGCCGCTACGGCAGCGTTGTTTATGCATGGGATGTTGTAAATGAGTACATTCACGCACAGAACTCCGGTTGGGAGGCTGTATACGGAAAAATGGGCAACTATCCTTCCTTCGCAAAGAAGGCATTCCAGTTTGCAAAAGATACACTGAACTACTTCGGACTTTCCAATTCTGTTCAGCTCTACTGGAACGATTTCAACACCTACATGGACGCTGACAAAGAGATTGCCATTGTAAAATGGATCAACGCAGAAAAGAAACTTTGCGACGGTATCGGAATGCAGTCCCATGTCGGCACCGGTTTCCCGAGCCCGGACTACTATGCATCCGCGCTGAATAAGTTCCTGAACGCAGGTCTGAATGTACAGATCACAGAGCTTGATATCACAAACAAGGGCGACAGTGATATGGCAAATTATGCATATCAGCTCTTCAAGAGAATCAACGCAGCACAGAAGAAGACCGGAAGAATCAAAGGAATCACATGGTGGGGACTTTCTGACCAGACAACATGGATCAGCAACTCCAAACCGCTTCTCTTCTCCGCACCCGGAGTAAAGAAACCTGCATTCGATCAGGTACAGAGAGCATTCACAGAGACTTTCGGAAACAACCCGCAGCCTTCTCAGCCGACACAGGCTCCTACAAAGGCACCGACAAAAGCTCCGACAGTAGCACCGACACAGACACCGTCTACACAGACACCTGGAAGCACAGCAAACCTTTCCAATGGATGGTACTACATCAAGAACGTAAATGCTCAGAAGTACCTTCAGGTTGCAGGTAACACAGGCAAGAACGTGCAGAACGTAGAGATCGGTACAGGAAGCGGAAAAGACGGACAGAAATGGTACCTTGAGAACCGTGGAAACGGCTATGTAACTCTGAAATCTGCTCTCGGCAGCTTCAACTGCGATATCGCAAACGGCGTAAACGAGAACGAGGCAAATGTTCAGATCTACAGCGCTCACAACGGTGACGCACAGCAGTTCATGCTGAAGACAACAGGCATCAACAACACATACACCATCGCAACACGCTGCAGTAACCTCACAAAGGTATTCGATGTATACGGACGCCGCACAGCAGACGGAACAAACGTTATGCAGTGGCAGTACACAGGTGCAGCTAACCAGCAGTGGGTATTCGAGCCGGTTAACGGACAGCAGGCACAGCCGACAAAGGCTCCGACAAAGGCTCCTACAAAAGCACCGACAAGTGCACCGCAGCCGTCTTCCGGCAAGGGAATGGTACTGGATTACTCCATCAACAACTGGGGATCCGGATATCAGGTAAACATGAAGGTGACAAACAAGACAGGCGCAGCTGTAAACAGCTGGACACTGAAACTGAACAAGAACACGGTAAACATTACATCCAGCTGGAATGTTAACGTAAAAGAGAGCGGAAACTACTATGTGATCACACCTGTTTCCTGGAATGCAAACCTTGGAAACGGCGCAAGCACAGAATTCGGTATCTGCGGATCCGGCAGCATTGGCAATAATATCGGATACAGCTTCGGCTGATTCCGAAACTTTCCTCAATCCTGTATGCCGTCTCGGGGGCAAGAGCCCGATGCGGCATACCTGTGAGATGAAGCGGCTGCGCCCTCCAGCAGAAGAATGGCATTGTCCCGCGGCCAAACGTAACCCGGCGTTCGCGGCAGTCAGCTTTTGTCAGCTGTTTCACTTGCGGCAGACTTTTCTCTTTAAAAAACGGAATTCCTGAAAAAATGAAGCGTTTTTCGTCAGCCTTATCAGCTTTCCGAAAGAAACGATGAGGTAGGGACAGGGAAGTTTTATGTCAGGCAGGAACGTCAGGCGGCGTTCCTGCCTTTTTTTTTCAAAGTGCGGGATTTGCCGGCGGAAACTGCCGGTGAAACAGGAAACCGGGCGGAATGAGCCCGGTAAAATAAAAACAGAAATAAGAGGTTTTGAATTGTTATGAAAAGAAGAAAAGCATTCAACATGTTTGTATCTGCCCTCAGCGCTCTGGCAATGACGGCAGGCAGTATCGCGGTTCTGCCGGTAAATGCACAGGCGGCAACAAAAGACTACGCGAAGGCCCTGAAGCTCTCGCTGTATTTCTACGATGCAAACCAGTGCGGACCGGACACGGACGGAAACGGACTCACATGGAGAGGCGCCTGTCACAACTATGACGCGAAGGCGTCCCTGGACCGTGCGGTCGGTCTGGACGGAACGGCAAAGAGCATTATCCGCGCGCAGAACGGCGGCAAAAATACCGTGGATCTCTCCGGCGGATATCATGACGCGGGAGATCACATCAAATCTGCGATGACAATGGGCTTTTCCTGCGCAAGCATTGCCTGGGCATATTACAGCTATAAGGACATCTTTGACAAGACCGGTTCCTCTGCGCACGCAAAGTACATCATGAAAGAGATGTCCGATTATTTCATGCGTGCGACTTATCTGGACAACAGCGGGAAGGTTGCCGCTCTGTGTTATCTCGTGAGTGACAGCGGTGATCACGTATACTGGCAGTCGCCGGAGAAACAGAATTATGACAGACCGACCTACTGGGCGACACCGTCACATCCGTCGGCAGACACTGCCGGAGAGATGGCGGCAGGCCTCGCGGGAACATCACTCGCGTTCAAGGATTCCGATCCTGACTACGCGGCGAAATGTCTGAAGTACGCAAAGGCACTCCGCGATTTTGCAAAAAAATACCCGTCCACTTCAACTGAGGGAATCGGCGACATGTACAAGTCCGATTCACAGGCGGACGATATTGCGTGGGCAGATCTCTGGTGTCATCTGGCCGAGGGAAAAATGTCCTCCTATCGTCCGATTGCCTACAACGGCTCCTATGGCGGTTCCTATGACGGCTGGCTCTATTCCTGGAACAAGGTCTGGGGCGGTTATGCGGCCCTGCTCTCGCAGCTCGGTTACAGCGAGTACACAACCGTTGTAAAAAATGACGCAGACCGTCTGCTCAAGAATCCGCAGTCCGGACGCTATTACGTGGTCGGAGACTCCTGGGGAGCATCCAGATACAGCTGTATCTGGCAGCTCTACAGCCTCAAGTACGCGGAAAAATCCGGAGACAGACAGTATGTGAGAAACGCACAGGGTCAGATGGACTATCTGCTCGGCGACAATGCCACAGGAACCAGCTTTGTCATCGGATACGGAAACAAGTATCCGCGTCAGCCGCACCACAGAGCAGCAAACCAGAGCAAGGGTGTAGCAGAACATATCCTCTATGGAACCCTCGTCGGCGGACCGAAGGATGAGAGCGGAAACTATGACGATTACTGGGAGTCTTATCAGTGCACAGAGCCGGCTCTGGACTATCAGGCCTGCTTTGTACTTGCGGCATCCGCACTCTGCAAGGCGACCGGTCAGACCGACGCCTCCGGAGCAGATGCTGTCATCCGCAGCGCGGGAGAAATTAACGGAAATGTGAATTTCGGCGGAAACAGCACGCCGGCAGGCCCGACACAGGCGCCGGCACGTCCGACAGCGACGCCGAAACCGACACAGGCGCCGGCACGTCCGACAGCAACACCGAAGCCGACACAGGCGCCGGATCAGGGACAGACAGAGACACTCGCAAACGGCTGGTATTATATCAAGAATGTCAATGCGCAGAAGTATCTGACGGTGGCCGGAAACAGCGGACGCGCAGCGGCAAACGTGGAGATTCTCTCCGGAAACGGATCCCAGGGACAGAAATGGTATCTGGAGAACAGAGGAAACGGATACTTTACCCTGAAATCAGGACTCGGAAACTATAACTGCGATATCGCGTATGGCAGAGACGAGAATGAGGCGAACATTCAGATCTACGACGCACACGGGGCAGACGCACAGCAGTTTGCGGCAAAAAAAGTCGCAGGAACAGCCGGCGTCTATGCCATTGCGACCAGATGCAGCAATGGAACAAAGGTATTTGACGTATACGGACGCCGCACGGCTGACGGTACCAATGTCATGCAGTGGACATACACCGGAGCTGCAAACCAGCAGTGGATCTTCGAGCCGGTGAACGGACAGCAGGCACAGCCGACAGCAACACCGAAGCCGACCAAGGCACCGACACAGAAACCTGCGGAGCCGACGAAAGCACCGCAGCCGTCCGGCAGCGGACTTGCGCTTTCCTACAGCATCAATGACTGGGGCAGCGGATATCAGGTGAGCTTGAAGGTCGAGAACAAAGGCAGCCGGGAAGTAAACGGCTGGACACTGAAACTGAAGAAGAGCGATGTCAATGTGGCATCCAGCTGGAACGTAAATATAAAGGAGAACGGAAGCTATTATGTGATCACACCGGTTTCCTGGAACAGCACGATCCCTGCAGGCGGCAGCGTTGAGTTCGGTATCTGCGGATCCGGACATGCATCCTCTTCGATTGGTTACACATTCTCCTGAGACGGTCTCTCTGGCGGCCTTGAGGCGAGAAACTGCGGGAAAAGAGCTTTTTTGCCGGACACCGGAGGGGTGAAAGGGACAGAGCGAGGCTTAAAAAGCGCTGAGTACCGCTGAACTTTTCGTATCGGCCCGGGAACTTTAAGAGAGCTTTTTGGGAGAGAAAAAGTAAAAAGGGGGAAATAAGAGTGAAAAGAACGAGTAACAGAAAGTCCGGCAGAATCCAAAAACTGCTGGGCGTACTCCTGGCGGTATGTATGGCGTTCACAGCATCTTTGAGCACCGCTTTTGCGTACACATCCGACCAGGGCAACGGCAACTACAGCAATCCGGTAATTTTTGCCGATTATCCGGATGTATGCACGATCAAGGTGGGATCTTCCTACTACATGGTATCTTCCAGTATCAGTTACATTCCGGCGCTTCCGATTCTGAAATCAGACGATCTGGTAAACTGGGAGATTGTCTCCTATGCGGTAGACAGAATTGACGTCGGTATGGACGGAATTGACCGCACACATGCAGATGCCTACAACATGCAGAACGGTAAAAATGTATATGCAAAGGGTACCTGGGCGCCGAGCCTGAAGTACAAAAACGGTACATTCTATGTGACCTTTGCGTCGCTGGATCTCGGCAAGACCTTTGTGTGCACGCACAAGGCGCCGCTGGACAACACCAAATGGAATGTCAGCGCGATTCAGGGTATCGGATATGCCCATGACGCGGATCTCTTCTTCGACACAGACGGAAAGACATATCTTGTGAGCGGAGGCTGCAGCATCATCGAGCTGAACGACGACTGCAGATCCGTGAAGAGAGGCGGACTGAACAAGAAGCTCTTCGATGGCGGAAACTCGCATGACGGAAACCGCATCTTCCGCACAAAAGGATACTACTACATTCTCTCGACACCGATCAAAGACGGCGGATGGCAGAGAATTGAGAAGTGCTGGAGATCCAGAACGCTCACGGGAAACTGGGAGCAGAAGGTAATTCTGGATGACGGTGCGAACCATCAGGTATGTATCGTGGAGGACGGACAGTACAACTGGGCAATGCTCTTTGAGGATCACGGGGCAGTCGGCAGAATTCCGAAACTTGCACCGGTGACCTGGCAGAATAACTGGCCGATGATCGGTATCAACGGAAACGCAAAGGTACCGGCTTCCTACAGAAAACCGGCAGCCGGCAGCGGCGTGAAGAGAATCGGAACCACAGATGAATTCAACTCCGGAAACCTGAATCTTCAGTGGCAGTGGAACCACAACCCGGACAACAGCAAGTGGTCGATGAGCGCGCGTAAGGGCTGGCTCCGTCTCGGAACCTCCTACGCAAAGGATCTCACATCCGCCCGCAACACGCTGGGTGAGAGAATGCAGGGACCGACCTGCTGCGGATGGGTAAAACTGGACGTTTCCAACCTGAAGCCGGGGCAGATTGCGGGACTTTCCATGTTCCATGCAAAATACGGATATATCGGAGTCCGCAACGATTACGGAACCAAGAAACTGGTACAGTATAACGTAGGCGGCAGAGAGTATGTCACAAACCTGTCAGGAAACACAGTATATCTGAAAATCGATGCAAGCAGTCTGAATGATACGGCATCCTTCTACTACAGCTACAATGAGAATTCCTGGACAAAATTCGGAGACAATCTGAAGATGGAGTTCTTCTACAAACTCTGGTACATCGGCTACCGTTTCGGCCTGTTCAACTACACAACCGGAAGCAATACATCCGGTTATGCGGACTTTGATTTCTTCCGCTTCAGCCAGCAGCAGAGCGGAACGTCAAGAGCAGTGGCGGATCCGGAGCTCAATGGCGGCAGTGCTCCCGTGATTACACAGGCACCTACCGCGGCACCGACTGCAGCACCTCAGCCGTCACAGGGTGAGAGCGCTTCCGTTGCCGACGGCTGGTATTACATCAAGAATGTAAATTCCCAGAAATACCTTCAGGTTGCAGGAAACGCAGGAAAGAATGCGGCAAACATCGAGATCGGAACCGGCAGCGGCTCTGAGGGACAGAAATGGTATCTGCAGAACAGAGGCAGCGGATATTTCACACTGAAATCCGCACTCGGAAATTACAACTGTGATATCGCATACGGTACGGACGAGAACGAGGCAAACGTTCAGATCTATGACGCACATGGCGCAGATGCACAGCAGTTCTCGGTAAGAAAGATTGACGGAACATCCAATACATACGCGATTGCAACAAAATGCAGCAGCGGCACAAAGGTATTCGATGTATACGGACGCCGCACAGCAGACGGAACAAATGTCATGCAGTGGCAGTACACCGGCGGTACAAACCAGCAGTGGATCTTTGAACCGGTCAGCGGACAGAGTGCTCAGCCGACAGCAGGACCGACGCAGCGTCCGACAGCGGCACCGACACAGAGACCGGCCGATCCGACGAAGGCACCGCAGCCTTCCGGCAAAGGACTGGTGCTCTCCTACGGCATCAATGACTGGGGCAGCGGTTATCAGGTCAACATGAAAGTCAAAAACGAAGGCGGTACAGCAGTGAACGGCTGGACGCTTAAAATCAAGAAGAGCGATATCAATGTCGCATCCTTCTGGAATGTCAAAGTAGCCGAGAGCGGAGATTCCTATGTGATTACTCCTCTCGACTGGAACAGAAGCATTCCTGCAGGAGGAAGTATAGAGTTCGGTATCTGCGGATCCGGACACGCTTCCTCTTCGATCGGATACACCTTCTCCTGAGAGATGATTTGAGCGGGCGCCGGCAGAGCGGGTTCTGCCGGCGTTGATAGAACAAAGTCCGCAAGCGGACTTCGACTCCCCCAGCCCCTCACTCCTGAGGGGAGCGCAGCTGGACTTTGGCGCGCGAGCAGAATCGCGTAAGCGATCTTCTTATCTGCGAGCTGCGCATCCCGCGGAGCGTTATGGTATAGGGATTGCGGAGCAATTTCCTATACCATAAAAAAGGGCGTGTAAAAAATGGAAAATCATTTTTTACACGCCCTTTTTTTAAACGTTTTGGAGTATATGTATTAAATTTGTCAACAGTTACCGTGTTTTAAAGTCTCCGGTTTTACTTAAGGAAACCCGGCCATCGGTGTTTCCCTTTGTGCATTTGATCAGGTACCTGCCGGAGAATAAGTGCTGATCATGCACTGGTTTCTGAACTTCGTAGGAGAACAGCCATAGATCATTTTGAATGTTCTGTTGAAGGATGAAATGCTCTGGAAACCGGCCCTCATAGCGATATCCGTAATGGAATAATCGGAAGTCCGGAGCATCTCGGCGGCTGCCTTCGTGCGAATCTTGTTCAGATAGTCACAGAAGTTACTGTGCATGTAGGATTTGAACTGCCTGGACACGTAGTACTTGCTGAAGCCCAGCGAGTCAGCTACGGTATCAAGAGTGATCGCCTCCGCGTAATGATTGTTGATGAAAAATAAAAGCTTTTCCTCGGTGATCATACCATATCACATTCCCCCTCAATGTAGTATCGTTTGATTCCAGTATCAAAAATATCGGTATTTTCACAAAAACAATGGATAAATGTGCAAAATACTGATTTTTGTTCGTAAAAAGATAAATTTATAGTAATTATAACATGCTTTTTGTCAGAAAAACATCAAAATGATCATAAAAATGTCAAAAAAACGTACTTTGCAAGAACGAAATACATATAAAATCTAATAGCTTTTATAGGTGGACATGCGGTATACATAAAAGGTTTATGGGCGAAAATACGTTTCCGTTTGCGTCAGAGACAGCCGGAGGGAAAGTACAGATATGTGACATTGCGTTAATGATGGCTATTAATGATTAAGAATGGGCAATATTAATTAAATAAAGTAAAGAAAAATTAGAGAAGACTATTGACAGAGACGTTTAATTGTTGTTAGACTAAGTTAATGAAACGGGGAGTTATATAGACGACAAAGGGCACATCGCAGGTGATGTGCGTTTTTTAAGACTCCTTGTTAGAGAAAACGAATACATGTTAATCATGTGGAAGGGTGATGAGACGATGAAGACATTGAGAGACATTTCGGTCGGCGAATCTGCGGAAGTGCTGAAAATCCATGGCGAAGGCGCTCTGAAGAAGAGAATCATGGACATGGGAATCACAAAAGGTACAAAAGTCTACGTTCGAAAAGTAGCGCCTCTTGGAGATCCGGTAGAGGTGACGGTACGTGGATATGAACTTTCTCTGAGAAAAGAGGATGCGGATATTCTGGAGATGAGATAAATATCTGCGGAATCTTTGTAATCTGCATCTATAACCATGAGACGATAATCATCAAATGAGGAGGAATACAGCCAAAAATGGAAATCAAAATTGCACTGGCGGGAAACCCGAACTGTGGTAAAACCACACTGTTCAATGATCTGACCGGCAGTAACCAGTACGTAGGAAACTGGCCGGGCGTTACGGTAGAGAAGAAAGAGGGGCGCTTAAAGGGACATAAGGATGTGATCATTCAGGATCTTCCCGGAATCTACTCCCTCAGCCCTTATACAATGGAAGAAGTTGTCACCAGAAATTATCTGGTGAAAGAGAAACCGGATGTGGTTCTCAACATCGTGGATGGAACGAACATTGAGAGAAACCTGTATCTCACCACACAGCTGGTGGAGATCGGACTTCCGGTAGTTGTCGCCATCAACATGATGGATATCGTGAGAAAGAACGGCGACAGCATCGATATCAAGAAGCTTGGCAAAGAACTGGGCTGCCGCGTGATTGAGATCTCCGCCCTTAAAGGAGATGCCACAAAGGAAGCAGCAGAGCTCTGTATCGCAGTTGCGCAGGAAAAAAATACCCGTGAACTTCCTCACGTGTTTGTGGGAAGCGTGGAGCATGCCATTGCCCACATCGAGGAGTCTCTGGAGGGAATGGTGGATGGAAGCGAACTTCGCTGGTTTGCCATCAAGGCTTTCGAGAGAGATGAGAAGGCTCTGGAAGGACTGGATCTCAGCGGCAGTGTAAAGAGTCACATTGATGCTCACATTGCAGACTGTGAAAAGGAACTGGATGATGACTCAGAGAGTATCATCACAAACCAGAGATACAACTACATCACCGAACTTGTAAAGAAGACCGTGAGAAAAGGAAAAGCGGCGGGAAGCCTCACGACATCGGACAAGATCGACCGGATTGTGACAAACAGATTCCTCGCGTTGCCGATTTTTGCGGTTGTTATGTTCCTTGTATACTATGTTTCGGTTACAACGGTAGGATCTTTCCTGACAGACTGGACCAACGATACACTCTTCGGTGAGTGGATTCAGCCTGCTGTGCAGACTTTCCTGGAGAACGCGGGAGCTGCCGAGTGGGTCGTATCTCTTGTCGTTGACGGTATCATCGGCGGTCTGGCAGCGCCGATCGGTTTTGTTCCGCAGATGGCGGTTGTATTCCTCTTCCTCTCTTTCCTGGAGGACTGCGGTTACATGGCGAGGGTTGCCTTCATCATGGATCGTGCTTTCCGTAAGTTCGGCCTTTCCGGAAAGAGCTTTATTCCTTTCCTGATCTCCTCCGGCTGCGGAGTTCCCGGAATTATGGCGACACGTACCATCGAGAGTGAGAAGGATCGCCGGATGACGATGATCACGACGACAATGATTCCCTGCGGAGCCAAGCTCCCGGTAATCGCGGCCATCGCCGGCTTTATCATGGGCGGCGCATGGTGGATGGCACCGGCCTGCTACTTCGGCGGAATTGCTGTTGTAATCATCTACTGTATCATTTTGAAGAAGACAAGATTCTTTGCAGGAGATCCGATTCCCTTCGTTATGGAGCTGCCCCAGTATCATATGCCGGCACTCAAGGGAGTTCTCCTCCACGTATGGGAGAGAGTATGGGCCTTCATGAAGAAAGCCGGAACAATCCTCTTCGTATGCTGTGCGGTTATGTGGTTCCTTGCAAGCTTCGGCTTTGCAGACGGCACCTTCGGCCTTGTGGAATCCAAGGATTCCATTCTGGCGGCAATCGGAGGCTTCCTTGCTCCGATCTTTGCTCCGCTTGGTTTCGGAAGCTGGCAGACAGTATCCGCCACACTTTCCGGTTTTGTTGCAAAGGAAGGACTTGTGTCCACCATGTCTCTGCTCTCCTCTATCGGAGAAGAAGTGGAAGAATATACAGCTGCCTACCATGCGGCTTACATGGCATTCTTCCCGACAACCATGGCTGCAGTTTCTTACCTGATGTTCAACCTCTTTGATTCACCCTGCCTTGCGGCTATCTCCACAATGGCAAAGGAGATCGGAGGAAGAAAGTACTTCTGGTTCGCGATCCTGTTCCAGAACGTAGGCGCTTATGTAGTAACACTGATCATCTATCAGCTGGTAGGACTTGCTGTAGGTCAGGTGGCCTTCAGCGCATGGACAGTCGTTGCGGGAGTTCTGCTTCTTGGCGTTCTCTATCTTCTGTTCCGCAGAGATCCGAACAAAAAGAAAGCTCCGGTATTAAAAGCATCCGGAATCTGATGTATACTGAGGGAGAACATGGAAGGATCTGTAATCTCCGACATTGTTGATAAGTTGTAAATCATGCTTCGCTTTTGTGGATAGCGCCGGCCACGGCGCGTCTGCAAAAGCGGAGCTCTTTGGATTAGAATCGGCGCGAAGGAGGTGTCGGTATGGTAGCGAATATTGTTGTAATCGCATGTGTAGCAGCCCTGCTTGGTCTGGCTGTGAGAAAAATAGTATCTGACAAGAAAAAAGGTGTTTCATCCTGTGGCTGTGGCTGCAGCGGATGCAGCAAAAGCTGTCATACGGAGAAAGACACGAAATAATAAGAAAAAACTTGTATTTCTCCTTTTGAAGCGCTATGATGAATGCGTGCCTGCAGGGCACGGAATTTTATAATGCAAGATCTTCAGGGCGGGGCGAAATTCCCCACTGGCGGTGATACTCCTTTTCATGTGCGGGCAGATTCATTTGAATTCTTCTTCGCAGGATAAATGAGCAAGTCCGCGAGCGGCCTTCGGGCGGCAGAACCGGTAAGAATCCGGTACCAACAGTAAAGTCTGGATGAAAGAAGACACAGGCCATGCTTCCGGTGGCGGCTTCACAGAGGCGGAAACAGAGAGTTCCGCATGGTGATAAGCAGGAGACGGAAGGATAGCCGGTGGAAATAGACAGATAAATGACCCTGGATCGAGAGATCCGGGGTTTTTGTTGTGATATAGGAAATTGTCTGCAATCCCTATGCTATAACGCTAAAAATGTTCCGAACCGCCCGAGGACATTGGAAAAGGAGAAGTACTATGACAGAATTCGCAATCGCAAACAGAAAGACAGGAATCGGTGTGAGGTACATAGCCGTGACAGGTATACTTGCGGCCATTGCCTTCGTTCTCATGTTGATCGAAATCCCCGTGGCGTTTATCATGCCCTACTTTATCAAGTTTGATTTCTCGGATCTTCCGGCGCTGGTGGGCGCTTTTTCTATGGGACCCATCTGCGGAGTTCTCATAGAGCTTATCAAGAACCTGTTCCACATCTTCGTCTCCGGAAGCTTCGGCGTCGGAGAACTGTCCAACTTCATGCTTGGCGGTGTATTTACCTTCGTGGCAGGTGTGGTGTACCGGTACAATAAGAATAAGAAAGGCGCGGTGATCGGAGCTATTGCGGGAGCGGTTGCTATGGCTGTTATTTCTTATCCGTTTAATCTGTATATTGTCTATCCGGTCTATTTCAATTTCATGTCGAAGGACGCGGTTCTTAATGCTTATCAGGCGATTCTGCCGTCCGTTGACAGTATAGAAGCGAGTCTATTGATCTTTAATGTGCCGTTTACATTTGTGAAGGGAATGATTGATGTGCTGATCACCCTTCTGATCTATAAACCGCTGTCGCCAATCCTCAAAGGAAAAAGATAATGGAAATGAAGTTCCTTCTGTATTGCGCAGGAGGAGCTTTTTTGTCTCATAGGAAATTGCTTCGCATTCCCTATGAGACAAAACGCTCCGCGGGATGCGCAGCTCGCAGATGGAAAGATCGCTATGCGATTCTGCTCGCGCGCCTTTCGTCCGCGGCGCTCCCCTCAGGAGTGAGGGCTGGGGGAGCCGAAGTTCGCTTGCGGACTTTGTTCTGTTTCGTGCATTTTCGGGGAAAGAATGCTATGATACAGGGGATTAAAAATGTATCTGTACGGTGGTAAATGACCGGCGGATGAGAGAGGAATATTATGGCAAAAATAGACAGCATCGAGAAGCTGACGGACAATCGCTTTCTGAATATGTATCTGGTGAAGGGACACAACGGTAAGGGATATCACAGCAACTACATGGTGGCATCCAGGGCGGAGCAGATCGAGGATCTGAAGATCAGCACCGGCAAAAATACACCGGACGGGGTGATCATCTATGCCGTGTATGGGGAGAAAAAGGACCGGGTCGTTCTGGTCAGGCAGTACCGCTATCCCATCAACGGATTTGTGTATGAAATGCCTGCAGGTCTTGTGGAGAAGGGGGAGGATTATCACGAGGCTGCTGTCCGGGAGCTTCACGAGGAGACGGGACTTGACTTTGAGCTTGTTCCTGCGGATCCCATGTATGAGGAACCGAGATTCACGACCATCGGTATGACGGATGAATCCTGTGCCACTGTCTACGGTTACGCCTCCGGTGAGATCAGCGACGCGTATGCGGAACCCAGCGAGGAGATTCAGGTGGTTCTTGCGGATCGTGAAGAATGTCGGCGGATTCTCAGGGAAGAGAGAGTATCCCTCAACTGCGCCTACAGTCTGATGCACTTCCTTGGCGATGAGGATCCTTTTGCGTTTCTTCGGAATTAAAAACGTCAGCTTCCCGTACAGGAGTGTTATGACCGGTAAAGTCTATGGATTTTCTCCGGAAACAGGTCAGGAAATTCTGTCACAGATTCGTGTGGTTACGGGGACACGGATCGGGGTGTTTACAGTGCAGAACAACGTGATATAATCATATTCGCTGTGGTTTTTTAGTTGTAGATTCCTGTAAAAAAAGACATTGTCTGAGGCGTTGTACATTTTTTGTGAAAAGGCATGTGTGTGAAGCAGGAAAACGGCGAAGACATACACAGACGGAACAGAACGAAGGGAATAATGATATGCAGATAATCGTTGTGGGTTGCGGAAAAGTCGGCAGGACTCTTGTATCGCAGCTTTCCAAAGAGAATAACAATGTTACGGTCATCGATACGGATGCTCAGATTGTCCGGGATGTGTCCACCCTGTATGATGTCATGGGCGTCATCGGCAATGGTACGAGCTACAATGTGCTCTGTGAGGCCGGCATCGAGAAGGCGGATATCGTCATTGCGGTTACGCAGAGCGACGAAGTCAATCTTCTGACCTGTGTTATGGCAAGAAGGCGAACCAAGTGCCAGACTATTGCCCGTGTCCGCAATCCCATCTATTCTGCGGAGAGACATTTCATCCGGGATGAGCTCGGACTTTCCATGACCATCAACCCGGAATACCGTGCGGCCAAAGAGATGGCCAGACTGATGCAGTTCCCGAATGCCATTGAGGTAGACAGTTTCGCAAACGACCGCATTGATCTGCTTCGTTTCAAGGTGCCGGAGGATTCCATGCTGGTGGGCATAAGCCTGAAGCAGGCGACTCAGAAGATCGGCAGGGATGTGCTGGTGTGCATCGCCGAGAGAGGAAAAGAGATTACCATTCCGAACGGTGATTACATCGTGGAAAACGGTGATATCATCACGGTGATTCTACAGCCGGGTCAGGCGAAAAAGTTTTTCAACACCATCGGCGTGCGCATGAACAAGGTAAAGAATGCCATGATCGTCGGCGGCGGCGAGATCTCCTACTATCTGATCAAGATGCTTTTGGAGATGGGAATCGACGTCAAGGTCATCGATCAGAATCCAAAGCGCTGCGAGGAACTGAATGATTTCTTCCCGGCTGCGACGGTGGACTGTGCGGACGGAACAGATCAGACGGTTCTTGCCGAGGAGCACATCGAGAATATGGACGCCTTTGTGGCCTGCACGGGAATGGATGAGGTAAATGCCATCCTTGCGCTCTACGCCCAGGAGAGAGTGAAACAGAAAACCATCGCGAAGCTCAACCATGTGGACTTCGTCGATGTCATCGATAAGCTGCAGCTGGACAGTGTGGTAAATCCGAAACTTCTCACGACACAGAAGATTCTTCAGTTTGTCAGAGCCACCGGAAACAGTATGGACAGCAACGTGGAGACGCTGTACCGCCTGATGAACGGTCAGGTAGAGGCGCTGGCCTTCAATATCCAGACCAGTTCAACGATCACCGGAATTCGTCTTCAGGATATGAAACTCAAAGACAGTATTCTGATCGCCGGAATCCTGAGGGATGACAAGCTGATTATTCCCGGCGGACAGGATCAGTTCCTCGAGGGCGACACCGTCATTGTGATCACGACACATCTCGGTTTCGGAGACATCTACGATATACTGAAAGACTGATGAGGGAATGACGAATGAACTATCGAGTAATTGGATGGGTGCTGGCATGGGTTTTGAAAGTGGAAGGCTCACTGATGCTTGTGCCCTGTTTCATTGCGCTGATCTATCGTGATCGTCAGGGTCTGATTTATCTGGCGCTTGCTCTTCTGGCCATCGTGGCGGGAAATATTCTGGCCAGGAGAAAACCGGTCAACATGGAGATCTACCAGAAGGAAGGCTACGTGTCTGTAGGACTTTCCTGGATACTCATCAGCCTTTACGGAGCGATCCCCTTTGTCCTCACCGGAGAGATTCCGAGTTTTGTGGATGCTGTCTTCGAGGTGGCTTCCGGTGTCACGACTACGGGATCTTCGATTCTGACGGATGTGGAAGCTCTCTGTCACACTTCTCTGTTCTGGAGAAGCTTTACCCACTGGAGCGGAGGTATGGGCGTGCTCGTATTCCTGCTCATGCTGATTCCGGCCGGCGGCGGTTCTCATATGAACCTGATGAAGGCGGAGAGCCCCGGCTATGAGGTGTCGAAGTTTGTTCCCAGAGTAAGGAACAATGCGATCACCCTGTACAAAATTTATCTGGCGCTTACTGTTGCGACCTTTGTGGCTCTGCTTCTCACCGGTATGTACTGGTTTGACAGCATCTGTATCGCCTTCGGAGCAGCCGGAACGGGAGGTTTCGGCGTCCTGAATTCCAGCTGTGCGGCTTACACGGCCACTCAGCAGTGGATTATCACTTTCGCGATGATTGCCTTCGGCGTAAACTTCACGTTTTATTATCTCTGTCTGATTCATCACTCGAGAGACGCCTTCCGTATGGAAGAGGTACGTGCCTACCTGCTGATTATTCTGGGAGCCGGACTTCTCATCACCTGGAACATTCACCAGGCTCTTCCGCAGCAGTTCACAAGCTGGGGAGAGGCGCTGCGGCACGCGTTTTTCCAGGTGGGAACGATTATCACGACCACAGGATTCAGCACCGTGGACTTTGATGTCTGGCCGGCCTTTTCAAAGATGATACTTTTCCTGCTGATGATCTGCGGCGCCTGCGCGGGAAGTACCGGCGGCGGTGTGAAGGTCAGCAGAATCCTGATCATCCTGAAATCCACCAGACAGGAATTGTACTCCATCGTACATCCCAGATCCGTGAGAAAAATCCGTATGGACGACAACAGCATCAGCGACAGAACCCTGCGGTCTCTGTACATCTATATGATGACGTATTTTATGATTTTTGGCATTTCTGTACTGCTGATTACGATGGACGGTTTTGATTTTGAGACGAATGTCTCTGCCATCGCGGCGACGCTGAACAATATCGGACCGGGATTTTCAAAAGTCGGTCCTGCCTGCAACTATTCCATGTTCAGTAATTTCTCGAAGATCGTGATGATTTTCGATATGTGGATCGGTCGACTGGAGATTCTTCCGATCCTGATTCTCCTTTATCCGAGAACCTGGAAGAAACGGGGATAAGGGCTGAGACCTGTTATATGCGTTATACATCCACCTGCACGGTTTGCACTTTTTTGCCGTGCAGGTGTTTTTTTTATCGAAACTTCTTGCAAGATCGACCACTGGTGTGTATCATGATATTTGATATTGTACCGTGGTAGCACACTAAAGCGCCTGGGCGCGCGATGTTTTTTGCGAGTTTGGCTGCGAGGCACGGCGTACCATTCGGAAAAGTCTGTTTTCAGGCTGGTTATTTATCTCATAGGAAATTGCTTCGCATTCCCTATGAGACAAAACGCTCCGCGGGATGCGCACTCGCAGATAAGAAGATCGCTTACGCGATTCTGCTCGCGCGCCTTTCGTCCGCTACGCTCCCCTCAGGATTGAGGGGGATGGGGGAGCCGAAGTCCGCTTGCGGACTTTGTTCAGAATAGATATAACCGGATGGAACATCGCGCGTGATCCGGTGACAGGAAGTCAACTACCCATCACCTAAAGGTAATGGGTTTGTAACTGCCCAGTCGTAGTAACGGCTTACGCCTCCGACCTTTAACCCCAATAGGTACTACTACCTAAAGTGGCGTTACATCATAGGGTGGCTGACAGCACCCTTTACGGCAAAGGTTTACTCTGCCGTAACTGTAGCAGGTACTTGACTATCTTCAAGATAGTTGATTCCCATGCGGTACAGATTCATTGCTCCGATACGGTCATCGTTAGATTTATAGCCACAGTTTTTGCAGGCAAACAGATGTATCCTTTTGTTACGGTTAGCCTTTTCAATGTGTCCACAGACTGGGCAGCACTGACTTGTATAACGAGGAT
>NZ_JHXY01000038.1 GCF_000621585.1 [Eubacterium] cellulosolvens LD2006
ATGGTAAGAAGTGGTCTGTTTGCCATCACAAAGAAAGGGAATCACTATGTGATCGACTGGCCGGGAAACACGAAAGAACGGGAAGCACAGATATCTCAAATGAAGGAGTATCTGGATGAGACCGGAGGTTACTATCGCATCGTTGTGGAGCTTCCCAACAAGCCGATCAAGAGTAATGCGACCAAAGTATCCAATGGAGGAAGAACGCTGGAATGGGATCTTCCCGGTATGGAGGCGGGGGAAAACTTATACGCAGAGTTCTCTCTTGAAAATACGGGGAAGGGATCCGGCGTGATCTGGTATGTCGTGGGGATTGTAATTCTTCTTGGAGTTGTCTTTGCTGTTATTCTGATCCTTATGAATGAGAAAAAGAAACAGCAGGCACCGAACGCAGCCTATGGCTTTCCGCAGGGTGCGGGCTACCCGATGCAGAACATGCCCGGATCACCGAACATGGGATATCCGAATCCAAATATGGCCGGACCACAGAATGGAGGATATCCAAATCCAAACATGCCATTTCCTCAGAACGGAGAATTTCAGGGGCAGTTCGGTGCCCCGCAGATGCCGCAGGCGGGTGGACAGAATCCACCGTCCTTCCCAAATTCTATGCCGGGAAACTATCCGCAGGGCATGGGATATCCGCCGCAGAATCCATACGGCAATCCGCAGATGCAGCGACCGATGATGAATGATGACCAGCGTTTCCGGCCAAAGGAGACGATGGGGGAAATTCATCCACAGGGGACAGGTGAGAATGCTGCGGATAATAAAACAGTAGAATAAAACGGATCACCGAGGTTGCAAACGAGACCGGGATTGAGGTCACAAGTGTAATGGTGAGCAGCCTGATACATATAATCAGGGGAAAACAGGTCATTCTGGACAGTGATCTTGCCTTTTGTTTCCAATCTTCCTTGTGGCGCACGCTGACCGGCGGAAAGAAAAAAGAATCATCGACATTGCGGAGTCTCCGTGGAACTGAATTCTAAGGTTCTACGGGGGCTTTTTTTGATCTCATAGGAAATTCCTCCGAATTTCCCATGAGACAAAAAGCTCCGCATTTTAATTCGATAGTTTCATCCTCTGCTCCGGAGCCGGTAGTCTCTGGGACTGCAGTCGTAGACTCTGCGGAACAGGCGATGGAAAAAGCTGGTGTTGTCGTAGCCCACGGATATTGCGATGTCAGCAATGGAAGCATTGGAACGCGCCAGAAGAGTACAGGCTCTTTCGAGGCGCGTTTTTTGCAGGAGTTCCTTGAAGGTGTGGCCGGTCTCTTTCTTGATGATCCGGCTGATGGTGTATTCGTCGGCTCGTTCGGCCTGGGCGAAGCTCTTGAGAGACGCAGTTCGATACGAATCGTCGATGTAGGAGAGAGCCTTCAGGGTTATTTCCTGTTCGTAGGAGTTTGCGGGCACATGGATCAGCTCGGAGTGGTTGGTGAGGCTCAGAAAAAGGAGCCCCACCGTTGCCTGGTTGATGGTGCGGCTGTTTTTTCCGGCGTTGAGCATGTTCCATATGAGGTTCTCCATGAGATTCTGGATCGGGAGGATATCTGCAATGTTGAAGTACAGGAAGTTGCTGGCCATGTCCTTTCGGATCAGGCAACTGATGATGAAGTCCCGGAGAGCGCTTGGTTTAGCCCCCATCATGGGAAGAACCCGGTCAAAGAATTCGGGAAGGATCATGAAGTTGACGGCGATGTCCTTTTCGCCGGCGGGATAGATCTCCTGCGTGGCATGCTGGTTCAAAAAGAGAAGGTTCCCTTCTGTAAGCACGATTTCCTGGCCATCCACGATATGACGTGTGCTTCCGCTGCACATATAGATGAATTCCACATAGTTATGGGTGTGTTTCGGAAAATGTACAAACCTTACGTGGGGGCGCATATCGATCAGGCGTCCGTTCCGCAACACTCTTGCGGAGTCGACTTCATCGGAGGAACCTGATCCATCGGGACTGTAATATAAGGCTCTGTCGATGGCAACATTTCCGTCGCCGGAGGCCAGGATAGATTTTTCTTCATCGGTGATAACGCTGAGCTTATCCAGTAATTCCTGATTCATAGGGCACCCCTTTTAAGAGAATAAAGTCCGCAAGCGGACTTCGGCTCCCCCAGCCCCTCACTCCTGAGGGGAGCGCCGCAGGACTTTGGCGCGCGAGCAGAATCGCGAAGCGATCTTCCCATCTGCGAGCTGCGCATCCCGCGGAGCGTTATGGTATAGGGATTGCGGAGCAATTTCCTATACCACAAGATAGCATATCTCATTGCGGTCTGCAAGAAAGGACGCATTTTTCTTCGGATTAAGACCTTAAAAGTTTTCCTTCTATACGTTATGATAGAGTCACAAACGGATCGGAATTCCGGATAGATTACCGGAATCTGTTACGGCAGGAGACGCTGACACTAAATAATGACATGAAACTACGACGTATGTCATGGGAAATGAGCATTCATATTAAGATATCAGGAAAAAAAGGAAAGGTACGGTAAGGAAAATGACTGTAAAGGAAAGATACGAAGCTGCAAAAGAGCGGTATGAAAAGCTGGGGGTTGATGTGGACAAGGCTCTGGATGAGCTCTCGAAGATCAGCCTGTCCATGCATTGCTGGCAGGGAGATGATGTGGTCGGCTTTGACCAGAAAGGACCTCTTTCCGGTGGAATTCAGACGACAGGAAACTATCCTTACAGGGCGAGAACCCCGGAGGAACTGATGCAGGACATCGATGAGGTCTTCCGTCTGGTGCCTGGCAAACATAAACTGAACCTGCACGCCTGCTATGCAGTCTTTGAAGACGGACAGTGGGTGGATCGCGACAAACTGGAACCGAAGCATTTCAAAGCATGGGTGGACTTCGCAAAGAAACACGGCATTGGACTTGATTTCAATCCGACCATGTTCTCACACCCGAAAGCAGAAGGCCTTACCCTTTCATCCGAGGATGAGAGTATCCGCAAATTCTGGATCGATCATTGTATCGCCTGTCTCAGGATTTCCGAGTACTTCGCGGAGGAGACAGGTGTACCCTGTATGATGAATATCTGGATTCCCGACGGATTCAAGGATGTGATCCCTGACCGGATTTCACCCAGAAAGCGGTTGAAGGATTCCCTTGATCAGATCCTTGCGACGGATTACGACAGGAGCAAGGTGTATGTGGCTGTAGAGTCCAAAGTCTTCGGTATCGGTATGGAATCCATGACTGTCGGATCCCAGGAATTCTATCTGAACTATGCCGCAAAGAACGACATCATGTGCCTGATTGATTCCGGACATTTCCATCCCACGGAGAATGTGGCGGACAAGCTCTCGGCTATGCTTCTTTTTTACGATAAGATGGCTCTTCATGTCACAAGACCCGTGCGCTGG
Source organism: [Eubacterium] cellulosolvens LD2006 (assembly GCF_000621585.1). Taxonomy (GTDB): domain Bacteria; phylum Bacillota; class Clostridia; order Lachnospirales; family Lachnospiraceae; genus Bilifractor; species Bilifractor cellulosolvens. The sequence continues at coordinate 3,373 of NZ_JHXY01000038.1, forward strand.
GATTCTGACCACGTGGTGATCTACAATGACGATGCAAAAGAGATTGCGCAGGAGATTGTAAAGAACGGACCGGAGAGATTCTTTATCGGCATGGATTACTTCGATGCCAGCATTAACAGGGTTTCCGCCTGGACAAACGGTATGAGAAACTTCCTGAAGGCACTTCTGAATGCGGAACTGCAGCCGGTAGAGAAGCTTTGTGAACTTCAGAACAGTCGCAATTTCACGGAGCTTATGTCTCTGCAGGAACGGATCAAGATGGAGCCCATCGGCGATGTGTGGGATTACTACTGTGAAAAAATGGGCGTGCCCACAGAGGACGAGTGGTTTGAGGTCTGCAGAACGTACGAGACGGAGGTGCTCAGCAAGAGGGTATGAGTCAAATTCCCGGGAAACGTGGATACCGATTCTGATAAACCGGCGTTTCCCGGATAAATCCGTAAAGAATGATTCTGTAAAGAATGATCTTGTAATAAATGATCCCGTGACAGAACAGGTTTGATAACAAGAGAGGAGAATAACGATGAGAGTACTGGATTCTGAATTTACCAAAGGTTTTTGCCGTATGTGTGTGGATGGTTTTTATCAGGGCTGGCATGAGAGAAACGGCGGAAACTTGAGCTACAGAATTAAGGATGAGGAGATCGCCTCTGTGAAAGAGGAACTTGACGCCAGTGGAGAGTGGAAGGAAATCGGCACATCGGTTCCGGCTTTGGCCGGCGAGTACTTCCTGGTGACGGGCTCCGGCAAGTATTTCCGAAATGTGGAGATCGATCCGGCTGCGAATATCTGTATCATCCGGGTGGACGAGAAGGGCGAGAATTACCAGATTCAGTGGGGGCTCACGAAGGGCGGAAGACCTACTTCTGAGCTGCCGTCTCATCTTATGAACCTTGAAGTCTGCAAGAAGCGCAATCCCGAGATCCGGGTGGTTTATCACTGCCATCCCGCAAATACGATCGCGCTCACCTATGTGCTTCCGTTGGACGGGGAAGTCTTCACCAGAGAAATCTGGGAGATGGCGACAGAATGTCCCGTGGTCTTCCCGGACGGCATTGGCGTAGTGCCCTGGATGGTTCCCGGCGGCAGAGACATCGCAGTTGCGACATCCCGGATCATGGCGAAACAGGATGTGGCGATCTGGGCGCATCACGGCATGTTTGCCTGCGGAACGGATTTTGATATCACCTTTGGTCTCATGCACACGGTGGAAAAGGCTGCAGAGGTGCTGGTGAAGGTGAAGTCCATGACAGACAGAAAACGTCAGACCATAGAGCCGGATATGTTCCGGGCTCTCAACGGTCCTTTTGGTATTAAGGTGAATGAAGACTGTCTCTACGAGAAAAAGAGCGATGTCATTGGAGAAAGATAAAGAAAAGACGAGGGTATTGCGATGAATTATTACCTTGCGGTTGATATCGGTGCCTCTTCCGGGCGTCATATCCTCTCCTGGTTTGAGGACGGAAAAATCCACTGCGAAGAAATTCACAGGTTTTATAATGGCATGGATGATGTGGACGGACACAAGGTCTGGGATACCGGCAGGCTCTTTGGAGAGGTCATTGCCGGTATGAAAAAATGTGCCGGTATGAAGAAGATTCCGGTGTCCATGGGTATCGACACCTGGGGTGTTGACTATGTTCTTCTGGATCAGGATGACAAGGTGCTGGGCAGAACCTATGCGTACCGTGACAGCAGAACAGACGGGATGGACGAAGAAGTTTATCGTCGGATCCCGGAGAGAGAACTGTATGAGAGAAGCGGCATACAGAAGGCAATCTTTAATACGGTCTTTCAGCTGCAGGCAGCCGCGTGCAGCGAACCGGAAATTCTGAAGAGCGCGGAGTCGCTCCTGATGATTCCTGATTACCTGCATTTCCTTCTGACAGGTGTCAAGAAGCAGGAGTACACAAACGCCACAACCACCGGACTGGTAAATCCGGAGACAAATCAGTGGGATATGGAACTGATCCGGCGTCTGGGCTTCCCGGAAAAACTCTTTACCGGCCTCTCTGTGCCGGGTACCTTTGTGGGCAAACTGCGAGAAGAGATCCGTGAGGAAGTGGGCTTCGACTGTAAGGTGGTTCTGCCGGCGACCCACGATACGGGATCTGCGGTCATGAGTGTTCCGAATCCCTCGGACGACGTGCTCTACATCTCCTCCGGCACCTGGTCTCTTCTGGGCTGTGAGCTTGCAAAGGCTGACTGTTCAGAGAAAGCGGCGGAAGCCAACTTCACCAACGAGGGAGGCTATGACTACAGATACAGATTCCTGAAGAACATCATGGGACTCTGGATGATCCAGTCGGTGAAGAAGGAGTTCGAAGCAGACTACTCTTTCGCAAATCTATGCACCATGGCTGAAAAAGAGACGATCGCTTCTCTGGTAGACGCGAATGACGAAGTATTCCTCGCACCCTCTTCCATGATCCGCGCGATTCAGGAGGCGTGCAGAAGGTCCGGCCAGCAGATTCCGGAGACCCCGGGAGAGATCGCCAGAGTAATCTACCGCTCACTGGCAGAATGCTACGGCAAGGCAGTGACAAATCTCGAAAGTCTGACCGGGAAACGTTTTGACGCCATCAATATCGTGGGCGGCGGCTCAAATGCCGGATATCTCAATGCCCTCACGGCAGAGGCCTGCGGGAAAACAGTCTACGCAGGACCTTCTGAGGCCACAGCCATCGGCAATATCGGTGCCCAGATGATCGCGGACGGCGTATTTTCCGGCTTAAAGGAGTTCAGACGGTGTGTCTTTGATTCCTTCGGCGTAAAAACAGTGCCGGCGTCTTTGTAATTGCAGACTTGTCTCATAAAGCTTTTGGCATAGCCGGTGAGACAGAAGCGCAACAACAGAGAAGTTGAGGTTCATCTGCGGACTTTGATCCCCGGTGAACGAAACGAAGAGGGTCTGAAGTTCTATGATGATGTCTTTGATGAACTGAACAGAGCCGGTATCGAACCGCTGGTTACCCTTTCTCACTATGAGAATCCCTGGTATCTGACGGAAAAATACAACGGCTGGGCAGATCGCAGACTGGTGAATCTCTTCCTGAAGTTCGCGGAGGTCTGCTTCACCCGGTACAGAGATAAGGTAAAATACTGGCTCACCTTTAATGAGATCAATCCGGATTTCAAGATTGGTTGCATGGTGGCTCTTACAGCAAACTATGCCTACTCCGCAAATCCGCTGGATCAGGTGGCAAACCAGCTCTCCTGGCAGTACTGCAACTACTACTGCGGTGATGTGCATGTCCGGGGTGAATACCCCGGCTTCGCGAAGCGGATCTGGAAAGAGAACGGCGTGAACCTCGTCATGGAAGAGGGAGATGCAGAAATTCTCAAAGAAGGAACGGTGGATTCCTTCTACTGGTATCAGAAGGTTATCAGGTCCAACGGCGAAGGCTTTACCCTTCTCTCTCACAGACAGGGAGATAAGGTGAAGGCGGGGGAGGCTCTCATCGAGTACGACGCGAAGAAACTGTCGGAGAAGTATGACACAACTGTCATGTTTGTGATCACCGACGATAACGGAAAAGAAGTGAACTTCAAAGCATACGGTCGCTACGAGGCCGCAGAGGAAATTACAGAGTAAAAAAAGGGTACATCGTCAGGGAATGACGATGTACCCTTTTTTGCTCCACAACCCCTAAAAAACAAAAAAATCTGATATCAGACCCGGACGAAAACTTTACACCTAACGCCGGAAACGATACAATGAGTATAGGATTAATGAATACAGAGTTCATAAATACTGAGTCAAGCTCGTTTATATCGATTTTCTGATGGAGGAGGCGAGTTCGGAAGCTTCCTCGTAGTCGAGATCATTTACAAGATCGGAAAGCTTTTTCAGTTGACGGAACAGATCCTCACCACATGTAAAAGTGAGGAGTTTCGACATGGCGGTTTCTGCGCGGCTGATATCGAAATTGGCGGCTGCATCTTCGATTTCCTTCAGGAGTGAGCGGACATCTATGGTGGAAAAGGGAAGTTTTGCTTCCTTTTTTCGACTTAAACAGGGTTCGAGTAAGGGTTTAAGGGCTCTGAGGCCGGCAAGGACATCGGGAGCAAGAGTCTTTGCTTTTTCCAGAGAGCCTTCTTTTCCTGCTTTTTCCAGTTCGAAAAAGCGCTCTGCAAGACCGGCGTGCCCGATCATCCTGCAGGTGGTCTTCAGGGAGTGAACACTCGTGGTGAATTGTTTCAAATCTCCGTTTGCGAGAAAGGTCTCTGTCTCAGAACATTTTTTTTCAATGATTCCATAAACATCCCGCAGCAAATCGATATACAGATCGGGGCTTCCGCAATATTTGATACCGGCGGAGGGATTGATGCCCGGGATCGAAAGATTGGAGACAGAGTTTTCGAAGGTGTCATTGGTTTCTGTGAATTTCGGATCAGTTTCCATAGAGTGGGCTCCTTTGGTTCCGTTCGCCAGATTTGTTCCAGATCATATATACTTATGGTAGCACGGGAACGTCCTACTCGTAAAGGTTTTGCGATCCGAACGCATGGATACACCGGTGTTTTTACCGGTGAGCTGCCAATAAAGTGCTTCGGCAGGGAGGCAGATGGTTATGAATGAGAGAATCATCGTCGTCGACGACGATCCGGTTGTTCTGAAAAAAGCCTGGAAGAGTCTGACGGATGCGGGTATGAAAGCTGTTCCCTTGAAATCCGGCGAACAGCTGCTTGATCACATCCGCAAAAACGGAAGTCCGGAACTGATTCTTCTGGATATAAGGATGCCCGGAATGGACGGCTACGAAACCCTCACAAAACTGCGTGAGAGCGAAACACCGGGCGGTGAGATTCCGGTAATTTTTCTGACCGGTGATGAAGATGAGGATGCGGAGATCCGGGGGCTTTCTCTCGGTGCTGTGGATTTTATACGGAAGCCGTTTGTCCCGGGGGTGCTGGTTTTAAGAGTGAGGCATGCGGTGGAGCTGATCAAGCTCCAGCGTGATCTTGCCGGCGAGGTGGAGAAGAAGACCAGGGAAAATGAAGAACTCTTTCTCCAGGTGGTCTCTTCCCTGGCGGATGCCATCGACGCGAAGGATGCGTATACCAAGGGACATTCCGGACGGGTAGCGGCCTATGCGAAGGAGATTGCCGGAAGATGCGGGTATGGGGAGAAAGAACAGGACAACATCTACATGATGGGGCTGCTGCACGACGTGGGAAAGATCGGTGTGCCGGACAGCATCATCAATAAGCCCGGGAGGCTGACGGACGAGGAATTTCAGAAGATCCGGCAGCATCCTGTGATCGGCGGACGTATCCTCAAGAATATACAAAAGATGCCGGAGCTGGCGTCCGGGGCGAAGTGGCATCACGAACGGTTCGACGGCAGAGGATATCCGGACGCTCTGGCAGGCTTTGATATACCGGAAGCGGCGAGGATCATAGCGGTGGCAGATGCCTACGATGCCATGACCAGCAACCGCAGTTACAGGGTTATGCTCTCTCAGGAAGAAGTGAGATCCGAGATCGAGAAGGGAATGGGAAAGCAGTTTGATCCCCGGTTTGCAAAGGTTATGCTGGACATGATCGATGAAGACAAGGAATATAAGATGCGTGATCATCGAGGTGTTTAAGTGAAAAGAAGACTCACGGTTATTGTAAATATCGTTGTCATTGTTTTCATTATCTTTTTTATCGGGCTGTATACTGCCGGGAAGAGAGAAGAAAGCAACAAACACGAGCTGGTGGTTTTTCAGAACACTGCGGAGACGGCAGGGCAGATCATAGCGAATTATCTGTCGGATGAACAGCATTTGTGCGACATCTGGGCCAGCTACATCAATCGCTATGCTTCTGTCTCGGGGCAGCCCATGTCCATTGAAGAGGCGGTGGAGTTCACCCGCAGAGCTTCTATCTCGGATCAGGTGGATGCACATATCGTATATTATGATGACGGATCCTTTGCCGGACTGTCATCTTCCCGGAGTTTGAAGGGAGAGGATGACTATACGGTCTCCTACAAGAATTATTCTCTGTTCCATGATTTTTCCGAAAAGGATCTGGACAATGAGGTCAGACAGACGGCTGCTTTTGGAAATCCCCAGAATGGTGTGCTCTCCATGGCGTTCCTGAATACCCTTTCCCTTCGGGGGGAAAACCCGGGGGAGAGGAGAAAAGCGCTGCTTATGCGTATCATTCCCGTCAGTGAGATCAGCCGGAAGCTGATTTACCTGAAGGGGGAATACGAGGACATGGATCTGGCCATCATTGACTGGAACGGCAAATATATGATCCACGGCGGTCAGCTGAAAAACGCCAGCTTCTTTGAGTACTTCAAATCCTACAATCAAACAGATTATCAGAGTCAGCGGGAATTTGAAAAACAGATGAGGGGGGAGACGGGAATTGTGGAAATCATCGATTCTCACGGGCAGAAATGCGTAGTGGCTCATACACCGGTAACCGCCGACAATGACTGGTTTCTGATCAACTGTATTCCGAAGGCAGGACTGATCCCGGATGTTGTGGACTGGCTTCTTCTCGGAGGAACCATCTGTGCCCTCGTGGTTCTGTTGGTTTTCAATATGATTTCCATGATGCTCTTTAACCGCAGACTTGCCCTGACAGCCCGTGAGGCAGAGAAGGCAAATGCCGCGAAGTCGAATTTCCTTTCTATGATGTCCCACGATATACGAACACCCATGAATGCCATCACCGGATTCAATGAGATGATCCGAAGAGAGAGCCGGGATCCGGATATACTCCGGTATTCGGAAGCCATTCGGATGGCGGACCACACCCTGCTGGGACTGATCAATGATATTCTGGATTTTTCAAAGCTGGAGGCCGGTAAGCTGGATCTTATACCGGCGGAATATGATCTGGTGTCGATGCTGAATAATCTGGTTAATATGATTCAGATCCGGACAGAAGAAAAAAATCTGGCCTTCCGGATCCGGATCGACCCGGATATTCCCCGCAATCTTTATGGTGATGAACTGAGGGTGAAACAGTGTGCCCTCAATCTTCTGTCCAATGCTCTCAATTACACCCGTGAGGGAACGATTACTTTTACGGTGGGATACGAACCCTGTGTGGATGATCCGGATCAGATCCTCCTGAAGGTGCGTGTGGAAGATACCGGCTGCGGGATCAGAGCGGAGGACATTGACAAACTCTTTGTCGCCTTCAAACGTCTGGAGGAGCAGAAAAACAGAAATATCGAGGGGAGCGGCCTTGGCCTTTGTATTACCCAGAGTCTCCTCTCTCTCATGGACTCATCCCTGCAGGTGGAAAGTGAATACGGAAAAGGTTCTGTTTTTTCTTTTGCGATCCGGCAGGGGAGAAAGGGCGCGGAGAAAGTCGGTGAGTTCAAGGATGCCTCTCGCGTTGCCGCCGAAGCAAAGGGTGGATATGAGCAGAGCTTTACGGCACCTTCCGCCCGGGTACTTGTGGTTGATGATACAGCCTTGAACCTGAGTGTATTTGCCGGGCTGCTGAAAGGGACGAAGATCCGGATCGACACGGCGGCCGGCGGAGCGGAATGCCTGCGTCTGTGCGCGGAGAACTTTTACGACGTCATCTTTCTGGATCATATGATGCCGGATATGGATGGCATTACCACGCTGCATAAACTGAGGATGATGGAAGACTGCCGGAACAGCGAAACCCCTGTCATCTGCCTTACATCAAATGCGATCACGGGCATGCGGGAGAAGTTTCTTGCCGAGGGCTTCACGGACTATCTGACAAAACCCATTGATTTTGACCGACTGGAGCTGATGTTGAGAAAGTACATCCCGGAAGAAAAAATCGTGCCGGTCCGGATGGGAGGGCAGGAGGAACATCGGCTTCTGCCTGAAGGAATCCGTGACATACAGGGGCTGGATGTGGAGGCCGGATTGAAGCGTCTGGGAGATACAGGGCTTTATCTGGATACTCTGAAGATGTACAGCCAGGTCTCAAGAGAAAATCTGGAGGAGATCCGAAACCTGTGGAGCGCTGGGGATCGGGAAGGACTGACCCTGAAATTTCACGCACTGAAGAGTACTTCCGGCGTGATCGGCGCGCTCTTTCTGGCAGAGTCGGCGGCCGCACTGGAAGCGGCGGGAAGACAGGGAGAACCTGAGAAAATACAGCGCGGGCAGATCCCGGATGACGACGAACCGGAGAGATCCCGGCCGGAGCAGAGTGCATACGACGATGAACCTGAGAAAACCCGGCCGGTGCAGAGTGCATACGACGATGAACCTGAGAAAACCCGGCCGGTGCAGACTGTATACGACGATGAACTGGAAAAGTTCCTCTCTGCATATGAGGAGCTGACCGGGAAGCTGTCTGCACTATTTGAAACCGGCGAAGCGGAACCGGTCGGGGAGCTCCCGGTGGGATCAACGCCGGAGATGTCACCGGAGACCATAGATAAGGCTTCGTCGAAGCATATTCTTCTGGTGGACGATGATCCCTTATATCTGAAAATGGTACGGAGCTGGCTGTCAGACAGGTATGAGGTCACAGCGTTGAAGAGCGGGAAGCAGGCTCTCGCGTATCTGCAGGGACATATGGTGGATCTGATTCTCCTGGATTTTGAGATGAAGGATATGGATGGTTCTGTGATCCTGGAACATCTCCGGCAGAATCCGTCTACCGGAGAAATCCCGGTGATCTTCCTCACCGGCAGATCGGACGAGGAGATTACTTCTCAGATAAGCGGGCCGGCGCCGGCAGGATATTTGTCGAAAGCTATGGACAAGGAACAGATCGTGGATGCGATCGATGTTTTTCTTATCTCATAGGAAATTGCTTCGCATTCCCTATGAGACAAAACGCTCCGCGGGATGCGCACTCGCGCGATATGTAGATGCGTTGCATCCGCGCTCGGCACGAGAATGTCGCTAGCGACATTCTTTTTTATCTCACGGGAAATTCCTTCGAGTTCCCTGTGAGACAAAACGCTCCGCATAGATGTGCAGCTCGCAGATGGGAAGATCGCTTACGAGACTCGGCTTGCGGACTTTGTTGCAAAGGAGGAACAAGACATGAGACGAAGAATGAAATGTATGATTTCGGCTGTCATCTTTGCAGTATGTATGCTCACCGGGACAGCGTGTGGAAAAAAGGCAACGGAAGAAACCGCCTTTTCGCCAAAGATGGACACTGCTTCTGATGCAAGTGTAACGGTATATGGCAGTTATTCCAATTTTGAAGCGCTGGAAAGTGAATTCGAGCGTTTTCATGAGTATTATCCGAAGGTGAATCTGAGCTACGTTTATCTGGACGGCTACAACGATGCTATCGGAAATTCTCTGCTTAGCAGCGAGGCGCCGGATATTTACTGTACCTTCTACTGGATGTGGGGCAACCCGGACTGTGCGGAAATATTTGCGTCGGCTGCGGATCTGTCCGATTCGGATGCCGGTATTGATCTGTCCTGTGTAAGAGAAGGGATTGTAAGAAAAACGGACAAAGGGGAAGTTCTGATGGCTCCGGTGCTGTCTACCTCCTTTGGAATGCTGGTCAACACTGATCTGTTCAAGAAGGAGAAAATGGAAGTTCCAACTACCTGGGGAGAATTTCTGGAGGTCTGTGATACTTTTAAGAAGGCCGGCTACACGTCTCCGGTCATGGGCTACATCTCCGATGAGCCCGGATCCCTGGAATACAATTTCGCATACCCTTCTCTGTGCCGTGAGGCAGTTACAGATCCTTCCATAAGGGATCGCTTCAATGATCTCGATGCCGGGTCCGGCGAGCTGATGCGCCCGGGTCTGGAGAAACTTAAGGCACTTGCGGATGCCGGTTATATTGATGTTGAGAAGTGTACGAAGGAGATTGAGAATAATTACGACGCGGCGATTATGCGATTTTTTGAAGGTGATGTGCCCATGCTTATCTGCTCCGGTGATGTGGTTTCCGGAACAAAGAAGAGGGAAAGTCAGTCGGAAAGCTTCTCCGCAGCTCCCTTTGCATACAGATTTTATCCGGTGCCTCTGGATGAAGAGGGCAGTTACGTGATCGACACGGTGTCGATGAATTTTTCCGTGAATAAAAACAGCCCGAATAAGGATATGGCTATGGAATTTATGCGTTTCCTGATCTCCGACGAGGAACTGGGCAATATGGCTTCCGTCAAGGGACTGATTACCACCGCCAGGGATTTTTCTCCCGACAGCGTTTATGCGGCCTTAAGTGAAACGCCCCAGGACCGCATGATCTGCAGTACTGAGGCGAATATAAACGATCAGGCCATCAAACAGTTCCGGTCGGCCGCTCATCAGGTACTGGTGGGGGAGATGACCGTGGACGATGCCATTGCGTCTTACGGAAAGGACTAGTACACCATTTCTTAAATAACTGGACCGAATGCTTGCCTGCTTATCCCGATAGCACGCACCTGAAAGCCTCGACGTAGCCCGCTACGCCTGCGTTTTCAGGCACGCACTCTCGGGCAAGCATTCTGCGCATTAGTCCAGTTATTTTGCGAATGGTGTACTAGCGGTCGCAAAAAGTCAGAGCAGCGACCCGGAGGAAACCATGAGCAGGACAAAGAAGATGTAAAGAACAATGGCGACGATCGCCAGGATGAAGGTGACCAGATACACCATCACGGCTACCTTGCCGGCGATGCTTCCGTTGCTACATCTTCTTGCCCGGCCGCTGAGAGTTAATCCGACAATCAGTATGGCGAACTGGAGGACGAGAAGCGTATTCAGGTAGAGACTTCCATCCTCACCGAACAGGGAGAGTACGTAGCGGCTGACCGGATTCCCGGAGAGTCCGAAGCCGATCAGAAGTACCCAGAATAAGAGATACAATACGGAAGCTGTTCCCAGGAGCAGCTTCCCTTTTTTGCGTTGGTAATAGTATCATTGCTATCCATATAAAGCTAAATCCTCAATTTCTCAAAATAAAATCCGCTTTTGTTGTAATTATATGTGAGCGAGGACACACAAGCGTATTATAGCGCATATTATAGCATAAATCTTCCTAGTATAGCTGTTCTTAAATAACTCGACCAAATACTTGCCTGCTTGCCCGAATAGCACGCATCAGAAAGCCTCGGCGGTCTACGTTCCACTTCGGTCGGCGTTTAACGAACGTCCCCCGGACGTTCAACGCCCCGCTACGCCTACGTTTTCTGATACGCACTCTCAGACAAGCATTCGGCGCATTAGTCGAGTTATTTTGCGACAGCTATACTAGTTGACATGTAATCAGGAATGATATAATATACGAACAGATGTTCGGTTAAGCATTCGCGTAAAGGGGCAAAGCATACACACTTTGATTACTGTGACAGGAGGTGAGGAAGATCAGTCGTACGATACTGCACATTGATATGAATACATTCTACGCCAGCGTGGAATTGCTCTATCACCCGGAGCTGAGGGATAAGCCTCTGGTGGTGGGCGGTGATCCGGAACTGCGGCACGGTATTGTGCTGACGAAGAGCCAGCTTGCGAAGAAAGCCGGCGTGAAGACCGGCATGGCACTCTGGCAGGCCAGGCAGCTTTGTCCGGATATCGTTTTTATTCCGCCCCATTATGACAGGTATATGAGATTTTCGAGGATGGCCAGGGAGATATACGGGGAGTACACGGATCTGATTGAACCCTTTGGGCTGGACGAGGTCTGGGCGGATGTCACCGCCAGCCGCACCATCAAAGGGGACGGGCGTGAAATCGCGGAGGAGATCCTGCACCGCATCAAGCGGGAGCTGGGGCTCACTGTCAGCATAGGAATTTCCTGGAACAAGATTTTTGCAAAGTTCGGTTCAGATTACAAGAAGCCGGATGCCATCACGGAGATCACGAAGGGGAATTACCGGGATATTGTCTGGCATTCACCGGTGGAGGATCTCCTGTATGTGGGGCGGGCCTCTTCACGGAAACTTCGCTCCATGGGAATCCGTACCATCGGCGACCTTGCGACGACAGAACCTGTCTATCTGCAGAGGTGTCTGGGGAAAATGGGACTGATGCTCTATGTTTTTGCCACGGGAGAAGATCAGACCCCGGTGGCAAAAGAGCACACATCTTCCCCCGTCAAGTCCATTGGAAACGGCATTACTACGCCCAGGGATCTGTTGGATGATACGGATATGCGCGTTGTCATCTATATGCTTTCAGAGAGTGTCGGGCGAAGGCTCAGGGAAAATCACTTCATGGCCTCTGTGATTGAAGTGGCTGTCCGGGACAATGAACTCCTCAGTTTCACACGGCAGCGGAAGATCGCTTCGCCGACCAATATTACGTCGGAGATTGCGCAGAACGCCATCCGGATTTTTCGTGAGAATTATCACTGGGAAAAGCCTGTGCGGTCTGTCACCGTCCGGGCCGGTTCTCTTGTTCCGGATACAATTCCCTATCAGACGAATCTCTTTGAGGATGAAACTGCGAGGCAGAAACGCATGGATGCAGATGCCGCGGTCGACGATATCCGCCGGCGCTTCGGTTACTTCAGCGTGCAGCGGGGACTGATGCTCACAGATAATGTGCTGTCCCATGTGGACGCGAAGGAGGCGGGAAGGATCCATCCGAGATCGTATCTAGTATAGCTGTTCTTAAATAACTCGACCAAATACTTGCCTGCTTGCCCGAATAGCACGCATCAGAAAGCCTCGGCGGTCTACGTTCCACTTCGGTCGGCGTTTAACGAACGTCCCCCGGACGTTCAACGCCCCGCTACGCCTACGTTTTCTGGTACGCACTCTCAGACAAGCATTCGGCGCATTAGTCGAGTTATTATGCGACAGCTATACTTGATGGCGGTAATCAGACGGGAATTGACAGGATCCGGGTCTGAGCCGGGTAACCGGGGGATGGACGTCGGAACAGAAGCGCGTATCGATGCCGGAGGAATTTCAGTGTAAATTGTATCGGGCATTCAGAACAGGAAATATATAACCGGATAACCGGCGGGGGAAAAGTGAGTGAATATAAGAAAAGAAACGGAAAGCCGGGTGTGATACATGGTATATGATGAGTCATACACAAGAGAGAGAGAAAATGAGATCAGCAGGGCGCATCCGACGAAAGTCTATGTCGGTGTCTTTGTGAAGATCACCGATGAGGGAAAAACCATTCCCTACGGCCTGCAGTGGACAGATCAGAAGATATACAGGATTGACCGGATTCTGGATGTGCGCAAGGCCGCCAGTCTGAAAGCCGGCGGCTGCGGTATGCGCTACACCTGTATGATCTGCGGAAAGAAGGTGGAACTTTTCGATGAGGAAGGCAGGTGGTTCGTGACACCTGCCGGAAGGTAGCTTCTGAAGGATACAAGGTAGTATAGAATTCAGGTTAAAGTGGGAAAGCCACAGCATCCCTGTACAGCTTCTGAAGTGTTTTAATAAATTCAGCAAGGCTCTTGCGGTTATCTGTCTTGTCTCATAGGAAATTCCTCCGAATTTCCCATGAGACAAAACGCTCCGCGGGATGCGCAACTCGCAGATGGGAAGATCGCTTCGCGATTCTGCTCGCGCGCCAAAGTCCTGCGGCGCTCCCCTCAGGAAGGAGGGGCGGGGGGAGTCGAGGTCCGCTTGCGGACTTTGTTCTGAGTACAGAGGACGCAGTGGAAACATTCCTTGCTGTCATAAGGGATCCACGCAAATTGTCCGCTTGAATTGGATATTTCAAATGTTCTGTGTGATAATCAAGTCATAGAAACACATGTTAAAACCTGCAGATAACGGAGGACACTAAGATGGCAAAAACACTGATAGCATTCTTTTCAAGAGCGGATGAAAACTATTTCGGCGGAGCAATGAGATACGTAAAGGTCGGGAACACAGAGATCGTTGCAGGACTTATGAAGGAACTGATCGACGCGGATACCTTTAAGATCGAGATGAAGGATCCTTATTCACCGGTTTACATGACCTGCATTGATGAAGCGAAGAGGGACAAGCAGAATAATGCAAGACCCGAGCTTACGGATTACATAGACAGCATTGATGAATATGACACCATCGTTCTTGGCTATCCGAACTACTGGGGAACCTTTCCTATGGCGGTTGCAACTTTCCTGGAAAGATATGATTTCACCGGAAAGATCATCCTTCCTCTTTGCACTAATGAGGGAAGCGGTATGGGTTCCAGTGAGAGTGATATAAAGAAATGTGCTAAAGGGGCAACAGTAAAGAGTGGTCTTGCAATCACGGGGTCAAAAGCCGCAGATTCCAAAGATGCCGTAAAAAAATGGTTTACAGCAAACGGACTGATTTGAGCAGAGAGGACAGGTATCAGAATACGATAGTCTTTCCGATGTTAGGAAATAAAATCAGAAGTTAAAACTCCGATGCAAGGAGGATCCGCAGATGTAATGACAGACAGTTGTCCATCCGATATAATGGGTGGGCAACCAAATATAATATGGAGGTAACAGTCATGAACAAGTATGTTTCGCTGGATAAGCGAAGTAAGAAGGCGCAGCGTAAGTATCACGCAAAGCAGAGACGCACCTGGGGTGAACTTAATCCCGTGACAAGGAGCGTACCGAGCGGAAAGAATTACAATCGAAAGAAGGAAAAGCAGAGGTTGCTACGTGCCAGTGGCACGTGTTCAGCAATGACCGAAGCGAAGCGGAGATCGGCAAAGAATTCAGAAATGGATTTGATGCCGATTTTTTTTTGCTTGACCATGACGCAACGTAATAGTTTATGATGTAATCACACGTGAAGGAGATGATAGCTATGAAGACAGTAAATGAAGTGAGTAAGCTGACAGGAGTGAGTATACGCACGCTGCAGTATTACGATAAAATAGGACTCTTAAAACCGGCGGAGTATACCGAGTCCGGATACAGGCTGTATGACGATGCGGCGCTGGAGAGACTTCAGCAGATTTTACTGTTTCGTGAGCTTGAGTTTCCGCTTAAGGATATCAAGGATATCGTAACCAGATCTGATTTTGACAAGAGATTGGCACTTGATCAGCAGATAGAACTTCTTGAATTAAAGAAGGAACATATCGAAAATCTGATCAGTATGTGCCGTGGATTAAAACTGAGAGGAGTGAGACATTTGGATTTTACAGCATTTGATTCAAGCAAATTAGACGAATACGCTAAGCGTGCAAAAGAACGGTGGGGCAATACTCCGGAATATAAGGAATTCGAAGAGAAGAAAGGGAAGCGGTCAAAGAGCGAAGAAAAAAGTATGATGGCCGATTTTATGAAAATCTTTGAAGAGTTCGGAGCTATGAAGGACCAGGATCCTGCTTCTGCAGAAGTACAGGATCAGGTAAAGAAGCTGCAGAGCTTTATTACCGAGCATTTTTATAAGTGTACTAATGAGATTCTTTCCGGACTTGGTAAGATGTATGCCGGTGGTGGAGAATTCACCGAGAACATTGATAAGATGGGTGGAGAAGGAACTGCTGAATTTACTCACCGGGCGATACAGATCTACTGCGGATGATACAATTCTCGAAAAAAGTAGGTTTTCTGTTATAGTAAAAATATGTTTTTGTTGGAGGGCGTTGGTGAAATGTGTCTTTCATCTCATAGGAAATTCCTCCGAATTCCCCATGAGACAAAACGCTCCACTTAGATGCGCTCACCGGGGGGGGGGATAATTACACCCCAAGTCCGAGAATTTTTCCTGCGTTTTCTCCGAGGATCATGGTCTGTTCGCGTTCCTTCAGCGGTAGATTCCGGAACCGTCGGAGAGCGGCGGTCTGATCCGACCAGGGAGAATCTGTGGCGAACAGAATGCGATGGGCACCGAAGACGTCCACCATATGCAGAAACTGGTCTTCGGACAGCAGATGGATATCGCGTTCGTCCCAGTAGCCATCGGCCAGCGGATACAGATGATGTTCAGAAAAAGAAGTGTCCAGGAATACGGGGGTGTCTTTGAAGTATGTACAGACATCCTCCCATTCCCTCCATCCTCCCATATGAGCAAGGATGAGCGTCACCGGATTGCGTCCGGACAGCATTTCCGCCTTTTCCATGGCATGATAGACAGTCTGTGTGGAGGCATGGGAGATGCCGGGAAAGCCGATATCCCAGCCGGCGTGGATGATCACTGCCAGTCCCAGTTCACCACATATGTTTAGGATGTTGACGTAACGGTCATCGTCGAAGTCCACGCCCTGATAGACCGGGTGCAGCTTGATTCCTTTGATTCCCGCCTCTTTCAGGCGGATCAGCTCATTCCTGTAGTCCGGGGTATCCGGGTGCATGGCACCGAAGGAAAGCAGACCAAGAGCCTTCCGCTCTTCCTGATGTGCGATGGTGAAGGCGTTGATTTTTGTGGCCTGTTCACCGTAGGTTGCTACCGGAAGCAGCAGGGACAAATCAATACCCGCCGCCTTTTGAGAGGCTGACAGGCCGGCATCCGTGCCATCCGTGAAAGATTCCGTATGTGATTTCTTCCGGAGAAGAGAGAGCGCCCTGGCTGCTACCTTGTCCGGAAATGTATGTGTGTGAAAATCGATGATCATAGCGTACCTCGTAATGAATATATTGCTGAGACAAAATATCAGGATGGATTTGGTTCTTCTATCTCTAAGCATGTGCATGCATAGGAGCATTATAGCATTTTTGGTCTTTATTACGTAATAATCTGAATCTGTTGTTTTTGAGCCTTTGATGAGATCTTCGAATTCTCGGTCTTTCCTGCAAATTCGGTCACCGGATCGCAGGCAAATTCTAAAAAAAATATAAATTAGCACTCATCTATTGACAGTGCTAACAATCGGTGCTATTACATAAGTGTAACGAGATAAGGTTACATAAAGTAATTATGAAAACCTCATGAGATGTTGATCAGAAACGTGAGGTAACGAATGGTTAACTCAATACATGCAGGATGCTTTCGACAACATCCGGACATGCGCACTGGTAAAGGAGGAATGTATGATGATGTACTTACCAAGTTTGTTCGGGGAAACAATGGATGATATGCTGGATGTCTTTGATGACGATTTCTTCGATAGAAAAAATCCTGTTTTCGGTCACCGCGCCGGAAACCTTATGAAAACGGATATCAGGGATCAAAAGGATCATTATGAGCTGGATGTTGACCTTCCTGGATGCAAAAAGGAGGATGTCACCCTGTCACTGGATCAGGGTTATCTGAACATAGCTGCGCAGAAGGGACTCAACAAGGATGAAAAGGATGCCGACGGACGGATGATCCGCCGCGAACGCTACACGGGAAGCATGGCCAGAAGTTTTTATGTCGGCGACGCCCTCACGGAAGATGAGATATCCGCCAGATTCGAGAACGGAGTTCTGAAGATCAGCGTGCCGAAGACGGAGAAGAAAGAAGAGCTTCCACACAAGAGATATATCGCAATTGACGGTTGAGGAAACTTTTCTTGAAAAAACGAATTATTGATGGTACAATGCCCTCACAAATCAAATATCGGTCATCGGAGGACAGTACGCCGTAGCGTAGGGGATCGTAAAGCGAAAGCTTTGCAGGCCGCCTGTTGGATAAGATGTCGAGTGAGCTCGGAACATTTGGCTTATGCCAGGTGTTGCCGAGCCATTTTTTTTCATAAATATAATCCTTTCGGTTTCGTAGGCGGAAACCCACTGCCCTTGGGCGGTGGGAGGAGCCTTGTAGATTCGTAGCCATTAACCTTGGTTTTCGATGTATTTTTGTATGGTGGCCGATGATACTTCTCCTATACTACAAGCAAAATAACCATCAGACCAAAAGATTTTCTTCTTCCAATACTGCTTAGACAGGAAGTATCTGCTTGCGGTACTTTGTAACACGAACTATATGCACTTTCAGACTGTATTTGCGTCTGTTATGACGGCTATATCTATTATCCATAGCAAATCTCTCGAATATATTGTCTTTTACTAATAAAAAGCATAACATGTAATTAATGAAATATCTATGGGGTAAGTTTATGGAACAAATGACAGTTACAGCTAAAATTCAGATATCTGTTGATGCAGGCAGTAAGGCTTTACTTGATGAAACCATGTCTGTCTATTCTGATGCCTGTAACTACGTGTCTGATTATGTATTCCGTACACATGACTTAAAACAGTTCTCCCTAAATAAGGTTCTATATTCCACTCTCCGAGAAAAGTTTGGCTTAAAATCTCAAATGGCTCAGTCTGTGTTTAAGA
>NZ_JHXY01000039.1 GCF_000621585.1 [Eubacterium] cellulosolvens LD2006
CGACTTGCATGTGTTAAGCACGCCGCCAGCGTTCATCCTGAGCCAGGATCAAACTCTCATGTAAAATGATATTCGAATTTGCAGAGTAAATACGGCGGGAGCACTCCGTGAAATGCGAAGCATTTATAAGGATGCTCATCGCAGTATTTATTGGGCGGATGCCCCTCAGCGAATAAGCTTTGCTTATGAGCCGGAACTGCAAACGAGAACAGTTTGATTAGTTCAGAATTAACACTTGGCTAATTCATCCCGTTATTACTGTTTTAAAGGATTTGTATTAACAATAAATTGTTGAATACTCATCGATCGTTCAAAAAATGTTTTTTGAATTTTCGAGGATGTGTTTTACTGTTCAGTTGTCAATGTTCATCGCTGCATTGCCTTGTTCCGTGCGCCGCAACGACAAATAATATACAACACGCCCCATCGCATGTCAACAACTTTTTTCATTTTTTCTCAAAAATTTTTTTTAATTCTACTCTCCCAAAACGCCATTAAAAAAGGACCTCCGAAGAGATCCTGATATTTTGTCTTTGATTTTTCTTTCCCTATATCTGTTGTGATTACAGTTTATATTACTTCTTTTCTAATATGATCCATTCACCTTTTTTATTTGAGCCAATTCGTTTCAGTACGCCCTTTTCAACCATAGACTGCAGGCACCGCTTAATTGTTGAATCCGAGCAATCTAAACGAGCTGCCATCTCTTTTCGTGTTAAGCCAGTTTCTTCTCGCAACAACTCTATAATTTTAAGCTCACGTCCATCTAATTTTATCGGGTCATTTATTGGGTCATTTGTCGGGTCATCGTGACCCAAGAAAAATTTACCACTAACATGCATTTCTCTATTGTGAAGCTCGTGTTTCTCATTCAGCAAAAGATTCCTTAAAAACATTTCAAGGAACTCTGTCGTCTCATAGATACCATTCTTTATGTTATTGTAATTTGCCCTAACCAAAGCATTTCGAAAATACCAAGAGTGTTCCGCAAACAAATCATTTTCGGCATCAAATCCAAGCATACGAAGATACTTTATTAAAAACACAGCTGTCGTTCTGGTATTGCCTTCCTCGAACACATGGATTTGCCAAAGCCTGGAAATAAAAACCGCTAAATGATGAATCACCTCATCCATTGTTAAACCGTTATAGCGAAAATCCCTTTCCTGAGAAAAATCATAATCCAGCGTTTCTCGAAGTTCTGTAGCTCCACCATAAGATACTGTATCTCCATCAAGAACCCATTCCTTTTTCGTGATATTATAATCTCTGATTTTTCCTGCATGGGAATAAATACCAAGGAACAGCTCGCGATGAATAGATAAATATTGTGTAGGCGAAAACGTAAATGCCTTCTCAGATAAGATTTTTGCAATTCTTGCAGACACCTTATCTGCCTCTTCTGTACGCGTCTCAACCTCAGAACGACCGTCTTTACTCTCGTAATAACTATTGATTAAGTCTCCGGCCTCATCTACAGAGATTTCACCGTCAATGTTCTTTTTTGCAGTCTCGTACAAGTATTCAGATGGTTTTAATCCATCAACATCCTGCAACCCAATCGCAGCCTGCCAAGCTTGTCCAAGTTCTTTTCTTGTAGGAGGAAGGTTTTTTATATATTCCTCAAATGGATCTTTTTTTATATCCTTCATATCAAACCTCCGTAATCCAATAAAAACTCATTATTTTATTATATTCTATGACGCGAACGCTTTCAATCAGCAACAAATTTGCACGAATCGGCTGAAAGTAGAAAGTAGAAAAATCTGCAACTGTAGTATCTATGCGGGTTTCAACCGCATTCACCGAACTTCGGTGAATCATTCAGGATAATTTTACAGCAATGCCGGGCATCTCGAAGCTCGGTTTTTGTTTTTATTGACTATTTCATAGACAGCCCCAAGGCGTAAGGAAAGGCTGCCACACGAATTCGTGCGACAGCCCCATTTAGGACAAGCTTCCAGCGGTTAAGCATGAATCTGCTTACGTACAGGATCATCACTGCAGTGCCCGGATCAAGCCCTTGATTCCTTCTTCTTCGTAGATCTTCCGGTAGTACCCTGTCTCCTTCTGAATAATGGAATCGATGTCCCGCATTCCGAGAAGCTCCACGGGCGCCTTGTCATCAGTGAGCAGATAGCCGGAAGATTGATAGAATGAGAGTTTCCCGGAAACCGCCTCCATCATCTTGCGGAGATCCCTCTGTTTTTCCAGAGCTACATTCCTGCGAAAGACTTCCATGAAGCGATCATTGGGAGAGGCAAAGAGTTCACGGTTTGTGGAATAAGCCACGTCCACGGTATACATCGACGGAAACACCTCAGCGATGGTATCTGCCAGATACTCGTTGATGCTTCCCTTCTCGTTTCCCCTCATGTTCATATTGACAACCATAACGCCGTCATCCCGCAGATGCTCACGGACACTGGTGAAGAATTCCAGCGAGGACATCTGAAAGGGAATGGTGATGTCCTGATAGGCATCCACCATTATGACATCGAATTTCCTGTCCTGAACATCCAGATAGGAGCGACCGTCGTAGGTCGTCACTTTTGCCGTCGAAGGCAGCTCAAAATATTTCCCGGCAAGCTCCGTGATCCTGCGGTCGATTTCCACACCTTCAATTTTCAGATGATCAAAGTATCTGCCACACTGGGTGGCATAGGTTCCGGATCCCATGCCGAGAATCAGCACATCCAGACTGTCCTTTTCGTGAACTCCCGCCATAAAAGGAGCTGCCATGGCGTAGTCATAGTACATACCGGTGAGACCTCTCTCCTTCTTCAGCACTGACTGCACGCCGAAAAGAACATTCGTGGAGAGAATGACCTGATCCGGCTCATCTCTGACCTGCAGGTAATTATAGGCAGATTCCCCTTCATACAGAAGATTGTCGGTTGTCTCCCAGAAGGCGAAATGGCTTGAATTTCCGAATATGCAGGCCACAAGGAACAGCGCCAGACCCGCAATCACTTTTTTCCGGTGTCCGGCGAATCCCACACTGCAGAAATATACCATTGACAGACCGATGAGAATTCCTGCAAAAATCAGAAAGGTCACCGACGTTCCAACCGCCGGAATCGTCACGAACGTAGGAAGAAAGGTTCCGAGAATACTTCCGATGGTATTGGAGGCTCCCAGAGTTCCCACGATTTTGCCGTTGTCGTTGAGGCTTCCCATGGTGTACTTTGCCAGGGAAGGTGTCACCGTTCCCAGAAGGAACAGGGGAAAAACAAACACGATCATACACACAGCAAAGGCGGCAATGATCAGGAAATTGCTGTCCACAGAAAAAATCAGCACCGCCGATATGCCGATAATCAGATACTTCCCGAACACAGGAATCAGGGCCAGCCAGATGGCCGCTATCAGAATCCTCCTGTAAAGTCTGTCCGGATTCGGGTCTTTGTCTGCGCTTCTTCCTCCGTAGACATTTCCCAACGCCATGGCAATCATGATGGTTCCGATAATAATGGTCCACACAATCTGCGATGAGGAGAAATAGGGACTGATCAGTCGCTGGGCACCAATCTCCACTGCCATCAGAGACATTCCCGCGAAGAACTCCGTCAGATAGAGATACCCCTTGTTCTGCAGAATTCTGCGTGCTTCAAAAGCTCCGGTCCCGGACGTCTCAGAATGAACCGTTCCGTTTTTTTCTTTTTTACTCATTTCTTTTATTTCCCCTCTGATGATATCAATAAAAAAACTACTACATTGCTGTCGTTCTTTTTTCCGTTATCATCCTTCGCAGCCGGTCTCCCGCATGATCTTCTCCACCACGCGGATCAGATTCAGGGCACAGTACTGCAGGTCGGCAAGAGTGATCCGGTATCCGTCAATTTCTGTATCCCCGGATACCGCCTCGACCAGATCATCCACATTCTTCTGACAGCCGGGCATCTGCAGATCATTCCCTGCCCATACACAACCCGTGGAAGCGGAGATTGGATATTTTGCCTCGTATTTTCCTGTGAAAACCGGAATATTCTGGGATGTATACCAGTCAGTCATGACGACTCCGCGGAATCCCCACTCGTCACGGGCAGCACACTGAAGGAGATCGTAGGAGTTTGCGGTGTGTTTTCCGTTCAGCAGATTGTAGGATGTCATAATGGATAGGGGCTGGGATTCCTTCACCGCAATCTCAAAGCCCTTCAGATAGATCTCACGCAACGCCTGCTCTTTGATGTGAGCATTGGTAAAATAGCGGTTTTCCTCCTGATTGTTTGCCGCAAAATGCTTGATGGTGGTTCCTTTTCCAGGCACGGACTGAACACCTCTGGTCATGGCAGCCGCGATCTTTCCGGAAAGAAGGGGATCCTCGGAGTAGTACTCGAAGTTTCGTCCGCAAAGCGGATTGCGGTGAATATTCAGAGCCGGAGCCAGCCAGAGGTCGACACCAAACTCCTCCATCTCTGCACCGATCATCCGGCCGATTTCCTCTACCAACTCACAGTTCCAGGACTGAGCCAGAGCCCAGCCGATGGGAATCGCCGTGCAGTACTGATAGTAGTCCACAGCATCCTCCGGAACATTTTCGAAGGGCTCGAAGCTGTCACCGAAAACGGTTCCTCCCGGCAGAATATTTCCGTCGGCATCTGTCTTGAAATGAGGCTGCAGTCGAAGTCCTGCCGGTCCGTCGGCGAGAATCAGATTCTTCACCAGGCGTTCATCGGAGACAACCGAAGAGGTATCGCCCGCCGCTCCTGGTACGGAATAGGAGGCTGCTCCCACTACAGATTCTTTGCCGGCTCTCTGAGTTCCCACACACAGCTCCGCCAGCTCCCTCACGCTGAGCTGAGCCACCAGATCTTCCGCACTGCAGCGCCCCTGAATCACATCCTGCATAGTCAGCGTCTCTGTGTGCTCTGTAGTCAGAATACTGCGGGTGCCGGAGTATTCATTTTTTCGCATCTCAAGGACTGAGGTATTTACCTTAAGGGTCAAGGGCGCCTGTGTTCCCCCGTCCTTCCGGCAGGGAAGGATTTCTTCCATGGTGCAGTCCAGAGGAACGATGGGCTTACATTCCTCGGTCACCACCTCAGCTTCAAAAACAAGTGCAGCCACCGGAAGAGCATCCCTGGAATTGTCACCCAGACGAAGGATATGGGTTCCCTCTTCGATGATCCAGGAGGACTTCTTCTCGTCGTAGGATGCAAGACTTGTGATGGGCAGTGAAATCTCCAGCTGCTCTGTCTCCCCCGGAGCCAGTTCCCCTGTTTTTGTAAAGGCTTTCAGTTCCTGGAAAGGATGGTTCAGCCTTCCCTTTGGTGCAGAGGCATATACCTGAAGCACCTCTTTCCCTTGATAGGTATCTCCTGTGTTGGTGACAGATACCGACAGCACAATATCCCTGTCCTTCTGCACACACGCTTCCGCTTTCCAGTCAAAGGAGGTATAGGAGAGACCATAGCCGAAAGGATACACCGGCTCTACGCCGAAGCTGTCGAAATACCGGTATCCCACATAGATGCCGTCCCGATAGTAATCATCGTGTACATCCCCGTTGTTGAGGCCAAATTCCGCAGAAGAGGGGTAGTCGCTGTACTGCTTTGCCCAGGTATCCGACAGATGTCCGGAGGGTGTGACCTTTCCCAGCAGGACATCGGCCAGCACATTTCCTCCCAGATTTCCCAGCTGTGACATCAGTACCACGGCACCGATGCCCTCCATGTCTCTGACCTCTGACAGATCCATGACCCCACCGGTGTTCAGCACCAGAATCACTTTTCCGTAATGTGCCGTCAGCAGTTCCAGATTCTTCTTCTCTGTGTCAAACAGGAAATAATCTCCTTTCTCCGCTTTTCTGTCGCAGCCCTCTCCGGAATTTCTCGCCACCACGTAGATGGCCACATCTCCATCCGAGTCACCCAGATCTTCCTCTCTGATATCCGCCACGTCCGGCTCCGGAAAAGGATAATCCATCATCATGACAGCTTTGTCACGGCCACGTGCCTCTGCCTCTTTTGCCACCCAGGCGAAGTATTCCTCTTTTGCGGCGGCGAAAACTTCATCGTTCCGGTCCATCCATGCCCCGGTGGTGACAGTAAAGCCGGCCTCTTCCAGTCCACGCTGGATATTCACATAATCCCGGACATTTACATCGCCAGAGCCGGTTCCTCCCTTTACTGTCTTCCTTGCACCGTTGCCGAAGATGGCAATTCTGCCGGTGTCTTTCAATGGAAGAACTCCGTCATTCTCCAGAAGCACCACGCACTCTCCGGCCAGCTTTCTGGCCAGTTCCGCGTGGCGGATCTCACGCTCACTTCTTTTATTATCTCTCGATGCATAAATCCTGTTTTTCATCTGTTTTCTCTCCGTTCTTTTTCATCCTTTTTTCCATGATATAAAAAAGAAGCATTGCCACTGTCATCAATATACCACAGACCACAAACATGACACTATAATATTTCGCTTCTGTCTCTCCCAGTCCGATGACCAGTCCTGCGATCATGGGGCCGATGCCCTGCCCGATATCACCTCCCAGGTAAAAACTGCTGGTGGCCACTCCGCTTCGCTCAACCCCGAGGATCCGGATACATTCCGTCTGAAGCGCCGGATTCACCGAGCCCTGGCCCACTGCGCGAATAACGCCGCTGGTCACAATCACCGCCACGGCCGGAAAAGGCCAGTGGTTGGCTGATGCCAGCAAAAACATGGAAAGGGCCGTCACCAGAAATCCCGGGTAAGCAATCATCTTCAATCCGCAGCGATCCATCATTTTGCCGGCAAAGGGCCGGACAAAAAACAGGGCGGCGGCATTCAGGGTGAAATACAGCCCGATATTGGCAATTCCCAGAATTCTGGAGTAGGACAGCAGATAGGAGGAAATCACGCCGTTGGTGAAGGAGAACAATCCTCCAAGGATGCAGTAGCCCAGCACCTTCACAGCAAAAATATCTCCCGTCTTCAGTTTTCCGGATATCTGTCTCTTCTCGGGGGAAGTTCCTCCCGTACGGGTTTGAGAGAAGAACTGCCCTTTCCGGTTTCCCCATCTCTTCTCCGGGACAGTTCCCGAAAAAGGCAGAAGCAGAAGAAGTGCCGCAAAAGCCAGGATCCCCGCCAGATGGAACACCCCGATCTCACCAAACCGATGAGCGATACTGATCCCTATTCCGGGAGCAGCCGCAGAAGCGATGGTATTGGCCACGCCAATGTAGCCGATTCCCTCCCCCAGACGCTTCTCCGGAATGAAGGAGGTGGCCAGGGCCACCAGCGCAGTGCTGTTCACCGCAAACCCCACCCCGTGGAGCAGACGGGCTCCGATGATCAGGGGAAGAGAGCCGGAAAATGTATAACCGAAACATCCCAACGCCATCATCAGTGTGGCTCCCTGCAGCAGAGCCATGCGGTTCCAGCGGTCAGTGATTACTCCGCAGAAGGGTCTGCACACAAAAGAGGTGATGGAAAACAGTCCCGAGATGACACCTGCCATGGCAGTTGTGGCTCCTACAGACGCCCCGGTCAGATAGGTGATCAGCACCGTGACGATCATGTAGAAGCTGAAGGCCGAGATGACCTGTACCAGCAACAGCCGGATATAGGAAAGAGACCATAAGGTATCTCTTTTTTCACTCATTAATAAAACCATTCCTTTTCACTGGACAACAACATGTATTTCACCGTTCCTTCGAAATCCAGGGGTTTCACATGACGGCCCATGATTTCCAGAATCTCCCGGTCCAGATTCTCCACCGGTCGCATGGAATCTCCGAAAACCATGGTCACCGTTTGCTCTCCTGTGCAGGCTCCCCAGGATTCTGCA
Organism: [Eubacterium] cellulosolvens LD2006; assembly: GCF_000621585.1. Taxonomy (GTDB): domain Bacteria; phylum Bacillota; class Clostridia; order Lachnospirales; family Lachnospiraceae; genus Bilifractor; species Bilifractor cellulosolvens. The sequence goes on from NZ_JHXY01000039.1 coordinate 7,769, forward strand.
GGTTTTCCGGTTCTCATGAAGGACAGGAAGCTTCCCGAGAAGTCCTTCTCCAGTTTCTTACCCGCTCCCGCCACATTGGCATAAGGGATGCGGTCCACATTCTGAAAGAGGAAGGCGATATCCGAACAGTGCCAGGCCTCCATGGGACCATTCATCTCAAAGGATGGGGCAAACTGATAGAGATACACCTTTCCCGGACAGTCCAAAGCTCTTTTCTTTGCAAAGGCCACAGCTGCGGGACGGCAGGCGTAATCCAGAGCAAGGGCACTTGTCAGAGATTTTTCCGGATAAGCAACCGCAAAAAGCTGTGCCATCTGATCTGCGTCTTCTCCGTAAATCTCCTTCATTCTGTCCGCTGCCCCATCCCGGGAAAGGGAAAAAATGTCGTGATCGAAGAATTCTCCGAATACGGTTCCGATTATCAACGGAACCTCTTTTGTCTCTTCGCACCAGCCGTGAACCGTAGGATCTCCCAGATACCAGTCGTTGGGACGGGGTCCCCACACAATGACCCTGTCTTCCTTCTTCAGATATTCGATATGAGCTTTTCGGAATGCCTCCACCAGACGGGAATAAGGCACCTTTTCCAGCTTTTCCGGCTCATCCGGTTCTATTCCCAGAAGTTCCATGGTTCGAAGGATCACCGGACGATGATCTGTGTCGCTGTCCCGGGAGGTGGTATGCACTCCGCTCATGATGATGCCCTTGTGAAAGAGGCCCGCCGCAGAAGGTGTCTGCAGCAGTGTCTGCACTTTTCCGCCTCCGCCGGACTGTCCGCAGATGGTGACATTGGAAGGATCTCCGCCGAAAGCGGCAATATTGTCCCGGATCCACTCCAGCGCTGCCACAAGATCGGCGATACCGGCATTGACAGAATTCCTGTACTTCTCCCCGAAGGATGACATATCCAGAAATCCCAGCAGGTTCAGACGATGATTCAGTGTCACCACCACCACATCTCCGTTTTTTGCCAGTGAATCTCCCTCATATGCCACCTGCTCGATGGAGGATCCGTCGGAAAAACCGCCGCCGTGCAGCCACACAAAGACCGGCTTTTTCTCCTTGCCGGACAGCTGTGAGGTCCAGATGTTCAGGGACTGGCAGTTCTCGTCCTTAGGCCAGAAGCGGTGAGGGATAAACACCTCCCCTCCCGGTACCGGATTTGCCTCAATGGGGCACACCGGGCCGTAGCTCACCGCATCCCGGATTCCCTCCCAGGGCTTTACTCTCTCCGGCATGGAGAAACGCTCCGCGGTAGCATAAACGATTCCGTGAAACTGATATACTCCACGAAAATAAAATCCACGCAGACGTCCCTCTTTTGTCTGCACCACCGTATCCTTTCCATACATGAACTGCTGTTCTTCCATTGCTGCAGTCACTCCCCTTTCTCTATGTTATCTGTTATCCTGCTATCCTTTTCTTTCCCGTTCTCTCATGGCTGTTCTGTTCAGAAAAACCATAAAATTCTCCATTTTTTTGTCAGGATGGTTTACGCTTTTTCCTCCCGGAGATCCCTGTAGGTAATCAGTTCGATCTGATTCTTCTTTACCCACTCTTTGACCTCAGGAGATGTCATTGCCTCCAGATCCTTGATGCGGTACACGGTGTAACTGCTAAGAGCAAAAAGTTCCATATCGATGTAACCGCAGTGAGATACCAGAGAACCTGTCTGTGCCTGCAGGAAGCCGTTACGGTCCTCCAGAATGCATGCCTTCAGATCATCCTGGAACTGATCTTCCATCCGGTTGCCGAAGCGGTACCACTCCATGGTGCAGCCCTTGACATCAGCGCCGAAAAGAATGTCTGTGCTGAAAGGACGATGATATTTTTTTGCAATGGCCTTCATGGCACGATTGGTTGTAGCCGTTCCGTAGGCATGTCCGTGAATGTAGTCCGGCAGTTTTCCCACAATCTCCGAAAAGCGCTTTACCTGAGCATCGAACTCAGCGTATACCTGGTCATAGTTCACGTGATCGTGATTGTTCTCTTCCGTATCCAGTGCGCGGTTCATGGCGCTGGTGAGAAATTCTCCGGACTCCTGCACCAGCTCCGGAACCTCTTTCGGGGAGAGAACCGGGCGACCGGCGGAAACATTCAGATCAATACCGAAGGCGATCTGATCCAGATAAGGGCGGATCATATCCACACACTTCGGGGCCCAGGACATATTGGCGAAAAGTCCTGTGTTGCGTACAATACCGTTTTTGATTGCCTCAATAATTCCAAGAGAAACTGCAGGTGTAATTCCAAAGTCATCCGACTGTACCAATAATCTCATATATTCTTTCCTTTCTTATACAAAACAGCTTGTCCTTGCGACATTCTCGCGCCGGGCACGGATGCAACGCATCTACCTCTCGCGCGAGCGCGCATCCCGGCGGAGCGCTTCAGCTTATAGAGAATTCGGAGGAATTGCCTATTAGCTGAAGAGACCGGGAACAAATTCCCAGTCTCTCTCTAGTCTTTTGGTCAGCTTTTATGTGTTTTGTTATTCTCGATTTTTTATTTGCTATTTTTATGCATTCTCCTCTGCTTCCATCTCGCTCTCACGTTTCAGCATCTGGCGATCATATGCTTTTACGAAAGGTACACAGATGATGAAATCAAGAGCAAAGAATACGAAGCCCCAGACAACGCCCTTCCATCCGAAGGTAACGAAGTTATTCACAAAGAAGGGGAGGTTGTATCCGATACTTGCTCCGGATGCGTAAGGCAGCAGACCTGTCAGGTTCAGCAGATAGGTTCCGAATACGCTGAGCATGTTTGCCACAAGTACCCACGGAATGAAGAATACCGGGTTCATAATCATCGGCAGACCGAAATATGCAGGCTCGTCAATTCCGAAGAAGGAAGGGATGATGGCAAGTTTTGCCACTGCGGTTCCTGTCTTGGATTTACAAAGAGTAAGGATGATGCTCAGAATTACCAGGGAACCTGTTCCGATGGAGATAAACTGTCCGGTCACCATATTCGGAAGCGGTTTGCCGGCCTGAAAAGCTGCCAGGTTCTCCATCTGAAGAGGAGTAAATACCAGCATCAGCATATTCATGACAATCATTCCGCCGTGGATTCCGAAGAACCAGAGGAAGGAACAGAAAGTGAACAGTGCAAATGCTCCGAAGATGTTGCTTCCCAGTCCACGAAGAGGCAGACCTACAATGGTGTACACGAAATTATGGAAGCTTTCGAAAGAGGTCAGCGCCATCACGAATCTTGTAATGCCGGAGATCAGAACCGCAAACAGTGCCGGAATAATGGCAGTAAACTGATTGGATACCATCGGCGGTACCTGTTTCGGCAGACGAATGGCAATATTCTTTGACAGACAGAATTTAAATACGCCGGCAGTTACAAAGGCACATACAATGGATGAGAACATTCCGCTGGCACCGATCCAATCCATAGGAAGGATGCCGCCTCCCATCTCACCAACCTGATAAGGTGTCAGAATCAGGAAACATACCAGATTCACGATTCCGACAGAGATAGCCTGTTTCTTCAGATCCAGTTGTTCTGCTGCCGAGTGTCCCATACTGAAGGCCAGGAACAGGGCCATACTGCCTACCGTAAACTGATAGATTGCCGCCAGCACTGCTCCGATTCCTGTACTTGTCAGGAATCCCTTGAAGGGCGCCCAGGTAATACCGTTTATCAGTGATGCAAATGAACCAATCATTGTCAGGGGAAGGATTACCATGAATCCGCCCATAATTACTTTAAGGAAAAAACTCTGTGACAGTTTTTCCGACCACACAGTCAACTTGTCGATAAATTTCTGCATGATGTACTCCTTTAATTACTTATATACTTTCATACCCCAAGTCCGCTCCGCCGGTGCGAATCACTTTCTGATACCAGTAAAACGAATCTTTCTTCTTACGCTCAAAACTTCCGTTTCCGCAGTCATCGCGATCCACGTAGATGAAGCCGTAGCGTTTCTTCATTTCTCCGGTGGACGCACTCACAAGATCGATGCATCCCCAGGAGGTATATCCCAGCAGATCCACGCCGTTTTCCATGGCTTTTCCCATGGCACGGATGTGATTTGCCAGATACTCCATGCGGTACGGGTCGTGAATCGTACCGTCCTCTTCCACCTTGTCCACCGCTCCGAGACCGTTCTCCACGATCATCATGGGTTTTTCATAGCGATCATATAAAGTCTCCAGCAGATACTGAAGGCCGTCGGGATCATTTGCCCAGCCCCACTCGGAATACTTCAGATAAGGATTCTTCGCACTCTGAACGAAGTTTCCCTTTGCGTCGTCCTCATGAGCATGTGTGGTGGCAACACTGGTGCTGTAGTAGGAGAAGGTGTACATATCCACCGTTCCCGCCGCAAGGATTTCCAGGTCTTCTTCGGTGCAGTCCAGCGTAATCTCCCATTTGTCCCAGATCCTTTTGGCAAAGGTGGGATATTTTCCTTTGCACATCACATCACCGCTGTACAGAAGGGATTCCTCCCAGCGATGACGGTTCAGCATCACATCCTGAGGATCGCAGGTGAACGGATAGCTGGTCATTCCGGAGAGCATACAGCCGATCCTGTACCCGGGATCAACCTGATGTCCCAGGGCAACAGCCCCTGCTGATGCCACCAGCTGAAAATGCTGTTCCTGATACAGCCGCTGTACCTTTTCCTTCGGCATGCTGTCCGCCATGCTGCTGGCTGCGGCCAGAGGAATATTGATCTCGTTGATGGTGAGCCAGTACTTCACCAGTCCCCGGTATTCCCGAAAAACCACCCTGCAGTAATCCAGATAGTGACCGATGGTACTTCTCAGGCTCCAGCCTCCCTGTTCCTCCAGATACAGAGGAGTGTCAAAATGGAGAATGGTGACCAGCGGCTCGATGTCGTATTTTCTCAGTTCTTCGAAAACACTGCGATAGAAATCAAGACCTTCCTGATTCGGTTCATCTTCAATTCCCTTCGGAAAGATCCGGGACCAGGAAATCGACATCCGGAACACCTTGAAGCCCATCTCCGCCAGAAGAGCAATATCTTCTTTGTAGTGATGATAGAAATCGCTGGCGGTCTGATTGGGATAATAGTATTCCGGCCATATCTCACCTTTTGCACCAATCGGAATTCCGTCGTATTTCAGGCTTTTTCCCCTGGTTCCGTCCGGAAGAGTATAGGTGATGTAACGGGGCTCTGTGCTGCTGCCTGCCGTAGCAATATCTGTCAGGGCAGGTCCTCGGCCGCCTTCGTTCCAGCCACCTTCAAACTGATTTGCCGCGGTGGCTCCGCCCCACAGAAAATCAGCAGGAAATACATACTCCATAATTTTTCTCTCTCCTTATTTCTTATCCTGCAGCTTTTTGTGCAGGTCGATAAACTGTTCTGCCAGAATACCGAAGGATTCAGCGCTCATCATCTGATCTTCTGCATGAATCAGAAGCAGGCTGATCTCTCCGGTTCCGTTGGCTTCTCTGGTCAGCAGATCTGCATGAACCTCATGTCCTTTGCAGAAGGATTCACGTCCCTGCTTCATCAGGCGTTCCGCTTCCTCAAAGTTTCCCTCTCCCGCTGCCTGAATCGCCTCGATGTAGCTGGATCGGGCATCACCGGCTGTGGAAATCAGTTCAAAACATATCACTTCCATCTGTTCTGTCATTGCTTACTCTCCTAACAGTTTTTTAGCCTGAGCCAGTACTTTCTGTCCATTCATCATTCCGTAATTCATCTGGTCAATGACTTCCATAGGAATTCCCGGGCACTTGTCCTGAAGTTTCTTCAGCTGGAAGCGCACCTGGGGTCCGAGAAGAATTACATCTGCAATCTTCTTCACCTCGTCTACCTCTGAGACAGAATAGGCCTCAATGGTACATTCATAACCTTCTGTGGCAGCTGCTTCCTGCATACGCTGTACCATCATACTGGTTGACATTCCCTGTGAACACATAAGTGCTATATTTTTCATAAGTTCCTTCCTCCTTTTGACTACATTATGCCTGCCATAGACACTTTCAACAATCCAACAGATTACCTTTGGAAAAACGGTAATAATTTTCCACAAAAAAATCCCCTGCCTTTCCTCAGGCAGGGGACAATTTATACATCTTCTGCGACAAGCTGCAGCAGAGTTTCATATTTTTTGACTTCCAGCAGACGTTTCACGGCGGCTTTATCTGAAATCAGACTGCCGATTCTGCGGAAAAATACCCGGTCATCCTGTCTGTTTCCCGAAGAAAGAGAAGACAGAATCACCAGTCGCACTTCTCTCTGATGCCAGAATACCGGCTTCCTGAGAATGGCCACCGCCACCATGGGTTCCTCAGTCAGAATGGAACAGGGATGAGGGATGGCTGTGTAGTAACCCAGATCTGTGTGCCCCAATCGCTCTCTCTTTAATACAGACTCGCAAAAGCCCGCCGGAAGTGGACATACTTCTTCGATCCTCCTGCACAGACTGCGGATGACCTCCTCCGGTCCGTCTCCGTCCACGCCGGTAAAAAACAGCTCCTCCGAAAAATAGCTTCTGATAAATTCATTCCGCAGCTCCGTCATGCGCTTCTTCAAGGTCTGCATGGTCAGATCCGACATCATATCCGCCATTACAATGACCGGAACACTGATCTTGCGCGACGGCATCTCCGAGGCAATCACCAGCTGGACATCACCAAGATCATAGTCTCCGAAATCCGCAGCCTGACACACTCTGACCTGCCCTACAGAATCTCCGAAATCTTTCTTCAGCAGATAATACAGATACTGGGTGGCCAGTTCATTATAAGAAGAGACAAGGAGAACGTTCATTTTTGCTCTTTGTTCGGCGTCCGTATCCTGATACATTTCAAAGAGCATGGCAAAATAGCCCACCTCGGAGGATGGTACTCTGCGGCCGTACCAGGCCGTGAGTTCCCAGACCGCCTGCTGGGCGATCATGTAGGAAGCCATGTAGTCACTGCGCACATTCTCCTGAAGAGGATTGCTGATCCGGATTCCGTAGCGGATCCGGATATCCAGCTGTACCAGATGCAGCGCAAGGGCCTCCTGCAGCAGATGATTGCTCCGGTAATCAATATGATAAGTCTCGTACAGACTCCGGATAATCTTTTCCACCAGTTCCCGTATATGTGCCGGTATCTCTGACCTGTCTTTCCGGGAAATGTCCCAGGACTGCATCAACCCCACTTTCATATACAGAGAGAGGTAGAAGACTTCTCCTGTTTGCACCCGGGACAAGATACCGGCCTCTGTCAGATCCTGCATGATCTTCCCCGCGTCATCAATCATCGCATCCCGGTCAACATCCGCATCCTCCACCCAAAAGCCGGCCCGGTTCCGCTCTGCCATAACCAGAAGATAATCCACCAGACACCGGCGACCGTACTCCGAACATTTACCTGCAAAATGCTTCTTCACCAGTCCCGTCACCTGGTCCCGCTCCGTTCCACTTTCTTCCCTTCGCAGAAGAATCCGGTTCATCAGCTCCGGATTTCCCAGGATACACATTCTCTTCCGGGTCTCGGAACCATCCAGAGATACACCGGTTCTGCTCTTCGTCAGCACAAGGGCATACTGTTCCAGCCAGTTGCCGATCTGTTTCAGATCCGCTGAGATCGTCTTTTCTGATACATACAGACGATCACACAATTCCTGACGCTTGATGGCCCGGTCCGTACCAAGGAGAACCTCCAGGATATAGAGCACCCTCTCCTCCGCGGTCTGGGGAATATCCTCTCCCAGATTCGCATTTTCCTGAAGCCAGCGGGTGAAGGAAACACTGTCCTCGAAATTCAGACGATAGCCTTTTCCCTTTTTTGCTTCCAGATCTGCCGGTGCGTCCACAAGGGCGTCCATCAGTTCATTCACCCTGGACCGTGCCGTCTTCTCACTGATATCCAGCTTTTCCGCAATTTCGCTTCCGGAAATATAATCGTTTTCCAAAAGCATTTCCAATATCTCAATCATCTTATGACTTAGCAAAATCAGCCTCCCTGAACCTCCCCCGGCATTATGGGTGATCGCTCATCCTTCCATCTATTCTGCTCTGCCGGAAAAAAAGTTTTCCGCTCCTCTATCATATCATTTTTTTCGGTGACAGAATATTTTTATTTTGTCCGGAGTGTTTTCATTTTACATTAAAAGACCGGCAAAGTATCCCTGCCGGTCTCTGATCATACCTTTTTTAATTACTAAACTCATTTATATTGCGATAGAATATTCAATCAGAATGCTACGCCAATAATAAACTTATAAACAGGTATCACTTCTATAGTAAGTCCATCTTTTGTAATCGTACGTTCTTCCTCATTCGTAACTATAATAAGGCGACGTATTCCCTTTGTTTTCTTTGCAAAAGATACAAGACTCTTAGTCTCTCTGTCTTCTGCCGTTTCTAAGCTGTAGGCAACCTGAATTGCGCAGTCTTCTCCCGGAATAAAGAAATCAATATCTATTCCAGTCTGCCTGGATTTGAAGTAATAGACTTCTTCGCCAAACCTACGCTTTAAATATATTGCAACTGCATTCTCCAAAAGCGCTGATGGTTTATCTACAAGGAACAATGACAAAATGCCATTATCATAAAAATAAAACCTTGGAGTGCTCTCTTTTTCTGCAAACTTCGAAACATAATTCCTGTTTCTGAACAGGAGATATGCATTTTCAGCGTAAGAAACATAGTCAATCATCGAATCTGTTGATGTCTTAATTCCTGTTTCTTTTACATTCCCTGCCAGCGTATTGAAAGAAATTTCATGCATTACTGTTTCAGCTATTTTCTTTATCATAAGCCTGAGGGCCATCTTATTATTTACTTTTTCACGCTCTATAATGTCTCCAAGGAGAACCTTTTCATAGACACTCTTAATATATTCTCTTTTATTGGATAAAAGCTGTGCTTCAGGAAAGCCACCACTCAAAATATATTCCTGGCATCCTCTGCGAACCTTTGCCACTTTAGACGTTGTCAGAAGCGCCTTTTCGTCATGAGCTATCTCCTTGTAATCAAGTGACTCACTAAAAGAAAAAGGCATGATCATTTTGGACAAATATCTGCCCCCAAGAGCCTTTTCCATTTCAGCGCTAAGCATCTTAGCATTACTTCCCGTAATATATACGTGCTTTTTCTGATCAGCCATTCTTCTGGCAAAATGTTCCCAGCCATCAATGATCTGAATCTCATCAAAGAAATAGTATATCTCTTTGGCATCTGTGATCTCATAAGCAGTCTCTAAGATGTCATTAAAGTCATCCTTGGAAAACTCCAAAAGTCTGTCATCCTCGAAATTGACATAAATTATCTGAGACCAGTCGCATCCCGCTTCGACAAGTTCTCTGGCTATTTTATATAAAAGAGTCGATTTTCCCGCTCGTCTAAGCCCGACAAGAATATAATTGACATTTTTTTCGAAGTCATAGTCACGTTCTATGATTTCAGCACTTCGAATTATCTCAATCTGATCAAAAATGACCTGTTTCAATATATTATGATTCATGTCCGCCTCCAGTTATCATATTGACACGATGATCTATGTTGATTTTATCGCTCACGCACGACAAAATCAACATTTTTTATCTTGTCAAAAAGACGAACATGTAATCACAAAGAACTCATATTCCAATCTTCCTTCGTCATCAGGCTCACATGCCCTGTCCTCTTCTCGTGCATCAGAGGCACATCCACATTCTCAGACCTCCATTGATACTTGAAACCGCATTTCTCCTGAACTCGCTTTGACTTGTTATTCCCTTCATAATAACCGATCCAGACCTTCTGCATTCCAAGATCCTCAAAGGCATGGTGGAGCATTTCTTTCACGGCTTCCGGCATAATGCTCTGACCCCAGAACGGCTTTCCGAGCCAGTAACCCATCTCACATTCATCATCCCGGTCAGTCATATCGGTATGTCCGTTCAGCTTCAGTTCGATGGCACCGATTGCTTTGCCATCCTCTTTCAGACAGATGGCATACGCTTCTTTGCCATTAAATACATTCCTTATCACATCCCTGCTCTCATCCACACTCTGATGAGGCGGCCATCCGGCAATCGGACCCACTTCCGGATCACTGGCAAATTTGAATAAATCATCTACATCGCTGTCCTCCCAGCGGCGTAGGAGCAGGCGCTCAGTTTTTAAGACTTTTGTAATCTCTTTACGCAGATACACCATGTCAATTAGTTGAACACCTTCCTCAAATATCGGATGATCGTAATTATCCAGAAAGAAGTTTTTGATTATATGATGTCTTTTGAATCCACATTTTTCATAAAAAGGTATCGTCAATGGGCTATCGCCAGTACCAACCTGCAGGGTTATGTATTGTCCTGCATACTTTTCGGAAATATAATTTATGAGATGCCTTCCATATCCTTTGCCATGTGATTCCGGCACTGTAGCAATGTTCTTGATTTCCAGGATGCCTTCGCCTTCATCAGTAACAATACATTCGCCTTTTACACCGTTATCATCAATCACATACATCGTGCCTTTATCCAGATATCTGTCAATCATGTTTTCCTGCTCATCAGCAAGGAATAGCAGATGCATGTAATCTCTCTTGTTGTCTGTTACTTCATATATTCTCATAACTCGCACACCATAATAAATTCTTCATCATTTTCATTCTTCCAGAAATGCGTGGACTGCGGATTCATTATAAAAAAACCAAAGTAGTATTTATCTTCCATAGTTATTCCGGACGGAGTCGTATGCATATCGTCAAGAATGTTTTCTTTGGTTGAGCGCGCGCCCGCGAAGATCCTCAAATACTTCTTTACTGCATGTAGTTTCGTGACGATCATAAGCAAAAAAAGAAGTGAAGTCAACACCTGCCTTCGCTTCTTTCGCATATCTCTTTTACTTAGTCTGTCCGGCATGTATTATACATATAATTCCATGTCAATACATTCCCACGTTCCGATCGGCATCGCGCACAGTCTCCGGTTGTATTCGCAAAAACCCACAGCCGTATAACATTTCCTTGCCTTCTCGTTCTCTGCAAAAACGCCCAGATCGATTCGTTTGACATCCAAATTTTCTTTTGCAAACCGTATTCCAAGGCGCAGCATTTCTTTTCCACACCCTTTTCCCCGTAAGGACGGATTCACGATGATAAAACCAAATCGAACCGATTCCCTGTTGCGATCATCCGGATAGCGGATAATGAAATGTCCAATGGCGTTCCCATCATCATCAATCGCCGTCATCGGATAAAAATGACCGTCTGCAAGTTGTGACGCATAGTTTTTATCAATATCTTCGCCGCTGATCGGATATGTATTGTACCGGTCGGCAGACCACCGGTAGAACTCCTCTTCTGTCTGAATCCACCTGCAGATTTGATCTGCATCCGCGCTTTGATAGGTTCGCAGTTTCATAATGTTCTCTCCTTACTGCATGGGGCATTTTTTCCCTGGCCTTTGCTCTGTCCTTCTTATTTTCCTGCAGTGATCCATACCAATACGGATGTCCTTTCGTCTTCCAAACCGGCATGATTAAATATCATATATTATATCACAACACCCCTGTCTTCCATAAAAGAACCGTATTCCGCGATACATTAAAAATTCGAGCATTTCTGTACTGGAACAAAGTCCGCAAGCGGACTTCGACTCCCCCATCCCCTCAATCCTGAGGGGAGCGCAGCGGACGAAAGGCGCGCGAGCAGAATCGCGAAGCGATCTTCCCATCTGCGAGCTGCGCATC
>NZ_JHXY01000040.1 GCF_000621585.1 [Eubacterium] cellulosolvens LD2006
AGAGCTGTAGCCGGCAGGAGTTCTCTCCGTAGGGCAAGACCCTGTACGAAAGCTTAGCTGGCACTCGGTGTATGGACAGGTGGGACGAAGGAAGTTGGGACACGATCCCCATAGGCACGGAAGGTTCACCGCCATAGTTGATCGGAGGGAAAATGGCCTTAATAGAGCATAATCAACGGACGCTCTGTTTGCCATACCCATCAACCAACTATTCAGTACCAGATACGATGATGTCCATACCCATCTGGCTCTGTTTCAAGAGGTATGTAGTTCGTCAAACCCGCATAAAACTTGAATTTAGGGCTTGACATGATAGGAAGGTGATATAGAATGGCTGAAGGATTTGCAGTTATAGATACTGAAACAAGGAATAATGTACCGTGTGCCATTAAAGGCTCTGGGGGGGAAAAATGGTACCGTGTATCGTTAATTATGCTTAGAGAGGTGATATTACAATGAAAGGTTCAGAAGCAAAGTTGCTCGGATTCATGGAGGGCGCCAACAACCGCTATGTTATCCCGGTTTATCAGAGAAAGTATGACTGGAAAATTGAAAACTGCAATAAGCTATACGAGGATCTGAAGAAAATCATTCGTAACAAGCGTGAAAGTCACTTCTTCGGTAGCATTGTTTCGCAGGTGGTGCCAGACGGCAGCAAGATTGAGTTCCACATTATTGATGGGCAGCAGAGATTGACGACTGTCACGTTACTGCTTTTAGCCATTAGTAATCTTGTGAAAGAGGGCTGTGTCCATACTGACGAGACAGATTTGAATGAACAGATTCTGCAGCGGTTCATCATCGCGCCGTGGGCAAAGAAGGACGACAAGATCAAACTGCGTCCTGTACGTGAAGATCGTCCTGCTCTTGAGAAACTCTTCGGCCCTGTGGATGACTATGATCGAGGATCGAACCTGATCATAAATTATCAGTTTTTCTATGATCAGATCCTAAAAGAAGAGGTTACGGTTGATGAGCTTTATGATGCTATTGGAAAACTGGAAATCATAAGCATTACCCTCGACCCCAGTGATGATCCACAGCTGATATTTGAGAGCCTGAACTCCACAGGCCTCGCTCTGCAGGAAGGAGACAAGATTCGAAACTATGTTCTGATGGGAATGACTCCGAGCGATCAGGAATATTACTACGACAACTACTGGACAAAGATTGAGAAATGCACTGCAAATGACGTGAGCAGTTTTGTCCGTGATTATCTGAGCGTCAAGAATCTCGTCACTCCGACAATCAACAATGTCTATCAGGCATTCAAGAAGTATGCGGAGGATGCAGATTTACCTATCGAGACTCTTCTTACTGATCTTCTGCGCTATGCACGGTATTATGAGAAGCTCCTCATCTGTAAGAGTGGACTGAACAATCGGAAACTCGATGACTGCTTGTACAGATTGAAGCGTCTTGAAATCGTCGTAACCCGGCCATTCTTCATGGAGATTCTTCGACTGAATCAGGATCAGAAGCTTACGGTTGACGAAGTGCTCCAGATCTTTGAGGTTACTGAGAACTATCTGTTCCGGCGTAACATTTGCGAAGTTCCGACAAATGCGCTGAATAAGATCTTTCTGAATTTGAATAAGGAAATCTATCGCTACGATAACACGCCAGATAACTATGTCGAAAAGTTTATCTATGCGCTTCTGTCCAAGAAGGAAAGTGGCAGGTTCCCGGATGATGTGGAGTTCACCGATGCTCTGGAAACAAAGGCCGTTTACCAAATGCGTGGTAAATACAAGGCTTACCTCTTTGAACGGATGGAGAATTACGGAACGATCGAGGCGAAGGATGTTTATACTCATCTTGATAACAGCGTTTATACTATTGAGCACATTATGCCGCAGCATCTGACACCTGCATGGGTCGAAGCACTCGGACCGAATGCGGAAGAAATACATGATACGTGGCTTCATAGGCTGGCAAACCTGACTCTCACCGGCTACAATCCAAGCCTCAGTAATAATTCGTTCATTGAAAAACGGGACGCGGAAGGAGGCGGATACAAAGCGAGTGGGCTGAGAATGAACCAGAAGATCGCCCTAAAAGATTCTTGGGGGCTCCCGGAACTGGAGGAGAGAAATGCTGATCTTCTCGCTTACGCGAGAAAAATATGGTCGTATCCGACGACTAAGTTTGTACCGTCAGAAAAGGAATTTGACTCGTGCAGTCTTGATGATGAAAACGTAGAGCTGACCGGCAGGGACATCGTGAAATACAGCTATCAGAATCTCGAACAGCCGGTAACTAGCTGGGCGGATATGCTTGAGCATGTAGTGAAGTATCTTCATCAGAAGGATAAATCTGTCTTGTCCGGATTAGCATATAGTCAGAGCAGTACAACCGATCTGGCATCGTACATAAGCACAGACCCGAATAAGCTGCGCAGCGCCATTAAGGTGGACGAAAACATCTACTTTGAGAAGGGCTCAAGTACGGCCCTTAAGCTATCGATTCTTCGCAGGCTTTTTGCATTGTATGATCTTGATCCGATGGATATGGTTTTCTATCTTCGTGATGCAGAAAACGATAAGGTCACCGACGAAGGCAGATATGAGATAAGGAAGCGGTATTGGACATTCGCATTACCTTTGATCCAGCAGGCACATAGTCATCGCGGTTCCTTCAGCAACGTTACTCCCGGAACGAGTAATTGGTGCTCAGGATCTTTTGGTGTAGGTGGATTCAGCATTAGCTGCATTGCTAACTATAACGAGGCATGGGTTGCTCTCTGGATGAGCAGCGGCGATGCAGCAAAAAACAAACGAGGATTTGATCTTCTGTTTGAACATAAGGAAGAAATCGAAAAGCAGATTGGAACGTCCGATCTGAACTGGGATCGGGCAAATGAAAACAAAGCTTCTTGGATTGCTTACACCCTGAAAGGCGTGAGTGTCACCAATGAAGCCGATTGGCCGAGAATGGCAAAATTTCACGCGGAATGGAGTGCTAAAATCGCGGATGCGATGATACCGTATCTTGTAGATATAAACTCGGATGCTAATCTAAGCCCTGAGAAGGCTGCAAAGAACAAAGCTCTTCTTCAGATCATGATGACAGTCAGAGAATGGGCTACCGACAGGACTGAAAAAGGAATAATCGCAGTCGACATTGCCCGGTGCAATAGAAGTTATACACGGTTCAAAACAGCTTATATGGATGAAATAATCCCGGACGTTCCAGACACTAAGAGCGGCTGGAATACGAATAATCACTATTTTTATGAAGTGGTCAACCGAACCGGAAAGAGTGTTTATATTCAGTTGGCGCTCAGCTCGAAGAACATGCCGGAAGATCAGCTGGAGACCAGTGACCGAATTAACGAGTTTTATCCGTCGAAATGGAACAAGCTTGACTGGCAGTGGAGAACGCCTTTCAGAACAGCGACCATTGATTTCGATGATGTGAATGATAAGGTCGCTATGTTTGAGAAGTTGGATACCTGTATGCAAGAGATCCATAATTTTGAAGAAGACCTCAAACAGAAACTATCTCATTGGTATGGTGTGCCATTAAGGTGACGTTAAGCGCCTTGAAGATGTCGTTAAGCAGTTGTTACGAAGGGAAAATGGTACCGTGTATCGTTATTTAGAAAGATTTTTAAGAATTATGTGGGGTAAAAATGGAAAGAATACTAGATAAAATCTCGGAGTATACAGTTATTAACAACATTTTTCCTGGAGCAATTTTTGTTTACATGGTTGATATGTTGTGCAAAATAAAAGTCCAATCAGATAGTATTTTGATAATGGTTTTTGTTTATTATTTTTTGGGTGTTGTTTTAAGCCGAATTGGATCAATAGTTGTGGAGCCTATTCTAAAAAAGTGTAAAATCCTAAAACATGCTAAATATGAAGATTTCGTCGTGGCAGAAAAGAAAGATGATAAAATACAAACTTTACTTGGGGTGGGGAATATGTATCGTACCCTGATTGCGACAGTTGTAATGTTACTTCTCACAAAAGGGGCAATAGAAATTGCGAAAATTAGTTCATCAATAAAATTCTTAATAATAGTAGTAAGTATCATTTGTTTGATGTTATTGTTAATTCTTGCATATGTGAAGCAAACAAATTACATTCGAAAAAGAGTGGAATGTTTAAATGAAGAGGGGTAGAAAATGAGTATTGTTAAATCGTTCTCCGTTGGAAATGGGGATACATACTATATCAAACATGAATCAGATAATTTTTCTATGATTGATTGTAATTTAGATGACAATAATGCAGAAGAGATTATTAAAGAGATAAAACGAGAATCCATGTATAAAGGTATACATCGGTTTATTTCTACCCATCCTGATGAAGACCATATTCATGGATTGGAGTTATTGGATGATAAGTGGAGAATTGTAAATTTTTATTGTGTGAAGAATGATGTAAGTAAAATGGATAAAACAGCTTCTTTTTTACGATATTGTAAACTAAGAGATGATCAAGACAAAGCGTTTTTTCTTTATAAAGGCTGCTCCAGAAAATGGATGAATAGAAATAGTCGTGAAGAGGACGAAGATCAAAGAAAGTCTTCGGGATTAATTATCTTATGGCCGGATAGAGATAATAAATATTTCCAAGAAGCGTTGGCTGAAACGAAGAAAGGAGAATCACCTAATAATATATCTCCTATAATCTTGTATAATGGTAGAGCAAAATTCATGTGGATGGGAGATTTGGAGACTGATTATTTAGAGCATATAAAGGACGAAGTTGAATTCGAGGAAATAGATGTTTTGTTTGCACCACATCATGGGCGAGAGAGTGGAAGAATTCCTAAAGAAATATTAGAGGTTTTGAACCCACAGATAATAGTGCTAGGAGAAGCGCCATCTGAACATATTCATTATTATAGCGATTATAATACAATTACACAGAATTCCGCCAAGGATATAACATTTGATATAAATACAGAATCTGTTGATATTTATGTGGGGGACAGTAAATATTCTGTGGATTATTTGGAGGACAAAAACAAAAATAAATTCAATAATTACATTGGTAGTTTTACTCCGAGAAGATAATGGGGTTGATTTTTTTACTTAGGAGCTTACAACGTTGCATTGGAGTGCAAGAGGAAAGCAGGTATCTCTGATTTCTCGTGAAATATGTGCTTAGGGTCAGGCTGAAGCCGCTAAATTATTCAGCTGCAAATTAGATACATATGTGTTATAATTTAATTTATTTCAAATTGGAGGCCATGTGATGCATGAATTTAAATTAGGTGAATTATATTGTGGACCAGGTGGCCTGGCATTGGGGGCGCTGACCTCCCAAAGCGACAATGGAGAATATAAATTAACACATGCGTGGTCTAATGATTATGATCATGATACTTGTTTGACCTATACATTTAACATTTGTCCCAGTATGCCGGAATCTGTTTATGAAGGAGACGTTCGAGACTTAGATATTAAAAAACTAGGGAAAATCGACGCGTTTGCCTATGGGTTCCCTTGCAACAGTTTTTCCAATGTTGGTGAACACAAAGGTCTTGCTAATGAAAAATTCGGTCAGCTTTATTGGTATGGTGTTGAAGTTCTTAGAACATATAAACCAAAATTTTTTATTGCTGAAAATGTATCCGGTATAAAATCAGCTGGCTCGAACGACTTTCAAATCATTTTAAACGACCTTCGAGATTCTGGATATAAATTAACAACACATCTCTACAAGTCGGAACAGTATGGGATACCTCAGACACGACACAGAGTAATCGTTGTAGGTATTCGAAATGATATCAAGGTAGATTTTAAGGTGCCATCACCAGAACCCTATACGAATGCGGATGTTTCAAGTAGGACTGCACTGGCAGATATTCCTGAGAATGCAACAAACCATGAAATAAGGAAGCTGTCTCCAAAGGTAATTGAAAGGCTTTCTTACATAAAACCCGGGCAGAACATTTGGCAGGCTGAAGATGCAGGAACGCTTCCAGAAGAATACTGGATTCACACACATACCAAAATATCCTCAATCTATCGCAAGCTTGATCCCGATAAACCTTCACCTACAATAACTGCGGCAGGAGGTGGAGGCACATATGGATATCACTGGACGGATCGTGAACTAACGAACAGGGAAAGAGCCAGGATTCAAACATTCCCAGACGATTTCAAATTCATTGGTAAGTATTCTTCCGTAAGGAAGCAGATTGGCATGGCGGTACCATGCAGACTTGCGAACATTGTCACAACAGCTGTTCTAAACAGTTTTGCTGGAATACAGTATCCGTGGATTGAAGCAAATTTAAAGGAATAGTTGCAAAATTTAATGTGTTTTATCAGAAGTAGCATCAATGGCTATATTATTGCTGAAAATGGCAAAAATATGGCTTAATTGATGCTATTTTTTGTTATAATAGAGAAGATTGAGTTTATTTTCGAGGTGAACAGAATGCTTAACTACTGGTGGGTAACAAGGCCAAAACGAAAACTAGACAGTATACCAGAGGTTTTGGCTGCTTTTGCTGATATTTCGTTGAATCAGGAATGGAGTGGCCAAAGAGACACACACATTGCGTATGAAGAAGCGCTTGAACAGGCTGGACTGAAACGCGTTGGACTGCGTAGAGACCAAAGAGGATCCGGTGGAAGAACGTATGGAGCCTGGCTGGAATCACTTGGCCTGATTTTTAAACAGGAGCAATCGAAGAATATAAAACTTACACTGGCTGGTGAAGCAATCATGGCCGGGGAGTCACCGGTAGCAATTCTAAAAAGCCAAGTCATGAAGTATCAGTTTCCGTCTGCATTTTCGTTAAGCCGCGGTGTGAACGTGAACACTCGTTTTAGAATAAGACCATTTCGTTTTATTTTGAAGCTTTTGATGGATTCGCGAATCGAATACTTGACGCAGGACGAGATCGCTAAAATATGTGCGGTAGATGCGGAAAACGAGACGGATACGTGTTACGAGCGGGTTGTGAGTAAAATCCTGGAATATCGTTCTTTCGGGGATGATTGCCTTGACAAGGATTTTTTTATCAAATACAAACCATCAAGAGGTGAATGTAACCCGGCTCATCCATATAGTCATTTGCAAGATATGGCTAATACTATGGAAAATTGGCTGGAGTATACGCAGCTGGCGAAACGTAATGAAGAAAAGCAACTGGTGATCCTCGATGAGAAAAGAGATGAAGTAAGACAGATTCTATCGGATCGAACGCCATTTATTGATCGGCCGGAAGACCATGAGTTCTTTCAGCGAAAATATGGCCTTGATCCGAATCATAGAAAAGATACACGGAACTTAGAGAAAACAAAAACCATAACGGCGAGAATCATAGCCGAACAAAAGATTCGGCAGGCATATATCAGTGCCTCAATGTCGAAACCGATCACTGGTATTAATACAGAATTAATTGATGAAATATCGGAAGAAACGGGGATGGATTTATCACTTGTAGAGGATGTTTTAAGAAAAAACTATCCTCATGGTTCTATAGGCGCATTTATGTCTGCTTATTTTGAGATGGCCTTCAAGGGTACTGAGGAAGCAATAGAATTTGAAAAGGCAACAACAAAACTGTTTCAGGATGTGTTTGGATATCGAGCAGTTCATTTGGGACAGACAGGAAGCAAGTCGGCACCAGATATTTTGTTGATTTCAGATGAGGAAGGGTATCAGGCAATTATCGATAATAAAGCATATTCCAGATACAGCATTTCCGGGGATCATCATAATAGAATGCTTCTTAACTATTTACAGAGGATCTCGAATTATAGCGATGCAGTTCTGCCGATCGGTTTTTTTACTTACATAGCTGGTGGATTTGCAAATCAAATTGATAAACAGATTCTGTCTATTGCCGATGAATCCCGAGTATCCGGATCCGGCATAGCCGTATCCAATTTTATAAAAATGATTGAGAATCAAACAAGCCAAAAGAGAATATACAGTCACAGAGAACTGCGTGAGATATTTGGATTGAATCGACAGATTCATCTGGCAGACATAGACTGCTGAATATAAAGCACGATCAAAAGAGGTAAAGGTGTGGATAATCTGACGGAAGATCAACGCAGAAAGAATATGCGGAATATCAGATCTAAGGATACGAAGATAGAACTGATCTTACGTAAAGCTCTATGGAAAGAAGGCATTCGATATCGAAAACACTATGTCGGTCTTCCTGGTACACCAGATATTGCAATTACAAAGCATAAAATAGCAATTTTTTGCGATGGAGAATTCTTTCATGGAAAAGATTGGGAGAAACTGCAAATTAAATTGAAGGACAGTAATCATTCCGAATACTGGAGGAAGAAAATACAAAGAAATATTGAGCGTGATATAGAGGTAGAGAAGAAAATTCGATATGAGGGATGGGTTGTTCTGAGATTTTGGGGAAATGATATCAAGCAACACACGGAGGCTTGTGTAAAGACGATTAAAGAGTATATTTTTGAGGATAAGCTAAAGTTTGATGGGAAATAGCTACAAGACTGATAAGAATGTCAACAAGGGAGTGGTTAAATCATGCAAGAAGAGATATACGATTTATTTTTAGAGGTGATTGATAATTGTGAGATAGTTTATCGCGGAGATGTTATATCGAAAGAATTGATCCTTGGGATTGAGATGGAGTTTCTTACACCAGCGTTTCAAGATGATTCGCATCTTACACAATTCTTTCTGCATACGGGTTCGCCGTGTTATGAGGCGGTCGCGTTTGTTCTATGCGTAATAGGGACAGTTATACATGATGCTTATGATGATGAAGCAGAGTTTCAGATTGAGATAGGCAGTACGGTAAGTTATGACAATGATCTATGGCGATACGAAGGTCTATATTCGGGGAAAGAAAGAAGCTTAATTGGAAGATATGTCCTTCGAAATAAAGAAACGGGTGCAACGAAGTATCTTGTTGATTCTAACTCATTGATTCCATATAAAGGAGCGGCAAAGACATTATCTGGGCGAGGTGTAAGAACATCGAAAAATCGTCGGGATGAGTTTTTAAATCAGATTTGCGGGATGGAGAGCTCTGCGATCAATTTGCGAATGCATTCTTCGGTGGTTCTACTGATGAATGAGAATAAAATGGATGATCTGATAGAAAATGTTGTGCTGAGATTTCCAAAACAAAATGTGGAATACAAAATTCTCGATATAGTTACTGCTTCATATTTTACGCCTACCATGGAAAAAAAGAAGGCTGGAAATGCGAACAATAACGAACCAATACTTAAAATAACGAACAATATTGAAAGGGCTAGAGAACTTGTAATAGACGGAGGCGAAAACCAGGTCGTTGGTGTCATATGTATGCAGAATAATTATTCAAGAAAGTATGGCATCGAATTAGAAAGTTTATTGACACGACGGAGGCAAGTCTTTGGGTGGCTGATTATTAAATTTGAATATAATGAGTGGATCCGTGCATTTGTCGATGGGGAACATAAGAATTTTGAGATACTGGCTTTAACAAAAGACTATTTGAAAAAGTTAGACATAAGTAATTCTTCGAGCAACTATATGTGTGCAACACTGAACCGGGAATTGGAGATTGCGTCAAACAAAAATTTGAATGAATGCCCTGTTAATAGTCCACTGAGCAGTTGTGAATACGGAAAAATCAAAAGTAAATTATCATTTATCCTAAAGCATTGTTTTGATGATCCTTCAACCATTCAATTTTGTCGATGGGCATATGGCGTTTTGAAGTTTTATAACAATACTTTTTTTTCCATGAAGCAATATGAAGAAGAAAACTATGACATTATGGTGAAGCCTATTCCGGCTGTAATCAATGATTACAAAACTACCATAAAGTCTTTTGCTCCTTTGATACGAGATGCGGCAGAAGAAGTGTTGAAGGAAATATCTGATTTATATGAGAAGCTGAAGCCATCATCCTATAAGAGAGATGCGATTAAGGATTATTTCTTTGAAAAAAACTTTCATAAGGTCTTATTTGTAGTGCCCAATATGAGATATACAGAGGCTTTTTCAGAGTATGCAGATAGAAAAATGCGGTTTGCCAGATTCGACTGGAAGGTTCTTCCGGAAAACAAGATTATGGAAAAAGACTGCACAGGATTTGACTGTGTTTGTTATTTGTCATTGATGAATACAGAGAGAAATAATCCGTATAACATCATTATGTCAAGAAATACAATAATCTTCATTTATGATAATCAAAAATGGTTATTTGGAAAAATGGAAAAAGACTTTCATGACTATAAAAACGCCATCAATAGTTTAAATCCGTTCGGTGAGATATCTGAGTGTTGCGAGACCTCGGAAGAAAGCGTTCTGACGGATGCTTCGTATAACCAGGAGCAAGAATTGAAGAAAGCATTTGATGAAAGCTTTCTTCATATTGAGATGAAAGAAGCATGTCTGAACAGTAACTATACTGGTGATACAGGAATGGAAGCTGCGCGTTTTGGGCATTTTGAAACCGGTGAAAAATTCATCTTTACCAAACAGTATGAGGCGTATGTTTTAGACAACGAAAATGGTGATGTAAAGGAAAAAAAAGTTGCGGAACTCCAGAGCGGAGATTTGCTTGTATTTACGATCAACGATAGTAGAACAAAAGATATCGTTGATGAACTATTGCAGGAGTTATGTAAAAAGAATCTCGATATTCAAAAATACTACGAGAGTGTGAAGCGATGGAAAGAGGAACTGCGACAGTTTAAATGGAAATACAACTATACATACCAAAATTTATCAAACGAATTGAAAAAACGTGGTTTTCCCATAACGATGGCAGGTATCAGAGGTTGGATTGACGAAGAATCTCATGTGGTTGGACCCAATAAAGAGGAAGCATTCCTTCATATCGCAAGATTAGTTCACGACCAGGAAATGGAGAAAAATTACCACGATTATTTTTCGGCTACCAAGATCGTTCGCACCTATCGCACCAAAATCCTTAAATTGATTCAGAAAGCAGTTGTAGCGGATATGAATGGCGATGTATATGAAGAAGATGGATTGTTCCATGATATCATTCCAAAAATAAAAGAGGTAAGTCTCGTAAAGCAAATTGAAGAAATAAATGATGTCAAGGAAAAAATATTCGTTGCACCAAATCGTGCAAATAGACCAATAGAAGATTGAGGGGATAACAATGTTCGAAGAGCAGGTACTTGCTAGAGAAGAATTGATAAATAAAATGAAGGCAGAAATGCTTGGACCGGGGTCTGAATTAGGTGATTGCGATCCGGAACATGAATTGATATCGTCATCTCCAGAAAAAAGATATTGTGTGGGGATTTTGTATCCGCAGGGGAATCTTCAGAAAATAGAAGATGACGACACAATGGGGGAAGACTCTGGTACAAAAGAAGAAGAGGAAGTGGATGCGGATGAAACTGATGAAAAGGGAAAGAAAAGGGATAATGCATCTGAAGAGCCCTCAGAAAGTAATGTGCTGGATGAAGAAGAGTGTATAGATGAAAAAATCAACATGGCAAATAAGTTGCTTCCCTCTTCAATGGGTATGACTTTTATATCCGAAGAAAAGTTGGATGAGCTTGTTATTAATGTAGAATTCGGTATATATAGAAAACCCTTGCTTTCAGAATGTCGTATTTGTCTTACAGAAAAAGAAGCAGAAGATTTTGAAATTCCTGAAGTGTTCAATACGTATTTTTCGTATGACAAACAAACGAGGAATTTAAGCTTGATTGCTACTCTTGGAAAAAAACAAATAAAGTATTGGTATGATCAGGACAAGGCTGATAATGGATCATTTACAATCTATGCTTATAAGCTTATTGATACAGCAGAAAATGGTTATATTCGAGAGCCCAAAAAATATCAAGTGAAAGCTTATTTTACAAAGTCTGATTATTACAATCCGAAGGAGTGCATAGAGGATTCTTTTGCGCAGGTAAGTGCTCTTCGTTACCAGCTTCCAAATGGGTTCTATTCATATACTATAATGCTTATCAATTCAAAAAAGAGTAAGAATAGGACAAGGGATGATATTTTTCAACCGGTATTAAGTGTTAATACTCAGGATAATCCTAAATTATTCTTCTGTGATTATGAAAATATGAAGACAGGGGAAATACAATATGACGAAGAATTATCCAATGCGCTGTTGTATCGCAATAAAAAGAATTACGGAACAGGATTAGGTGCTGCACTTAATTGGTCCATTGATGAATACGGGAAAGGTTTTATCCGAACAGATTTCTTCCCTTGTGTAGAAGTGCCACAAATGGAATTTACACTTGATGATAAATATCGAGTTTCAAATACGGTCTTCAGCATGAAATATCTTTCAGATTTGAACGTTTCGCCAAAGATGGAAAAGATTAATAAATTGGAAGATATATGCAGAGCATACAGCGAGTGGATTGATGACTTAAAAGTAATCAAATCAAAAATTTCGAGTCAGTTTACAAAAACGGCAGATCGCCATATTGATAACTGTAGCTACTGTCTGCGGCGAATGAAATCTGGCATAGAAGTACTGAAAGATAATGATAAAGCCTGGGACGCATTTCAGCTTGCTAATAGAGCTATGTATATGCAAAGGGTTCACACGAATCTTCAGAAGGAATTCGATAATGTATATCCGGGAAGTAATCCAGCATACGAAGAACTAGAAGATAGATTGGAAGAGATGGATTATTATAAAACGGAAGACAATAACTCATGGCGTCCATTTCAGATAGCATTCTTATTGATGTGTATACATTCTATGGCAGACGATGATGTGAACAATGAAGATCGCAACATTGTTGATTTAATATGGTTTCCGACTGGCGGTGGTAAAACAGAAGCCTATCTTGGATTAACTGCGTTTACTATTTTTTACCGGCGATTGAATCACCTAGAGACATCTGGTGGAACTGCCGTCATAATGAGATATACGCTTCGTTTGCTTGCATCTCAGCAGTTTACCAGAGCATCTACATTAATCTGTGCTTGTGAACATATTAGGTTGGACTCATTGAAGAATAGATCGAAGTATCCACGGTACACATTGGGGAGTGATCCGATATCCATAGGATTATGGATTGGCGGCAGTCATACTCCAAACAAGATCAGTAAGGCGGAAGAGTGTTACAAAAAACTCGCGAAGGCTGAAGCAAAGAAATTAAAATATACCAAAGAAAGATATAACAAGTTCCAAGTGCTTAAATGTCCGTGGTGTGGTACGAAGATGGAAAAGAGTCTGTCCGAGGATGGAAGGAAAACAATAGGAGAATGGGGGTATCATGTTCCAAATGGAAAGACATGTTATATGAGCTGTCCTAATGAATGCTGTACCTTCAATCGAAAGCTTCCAGTACAAGTTGTTGACGAGATGTTGTACAAGGAGCCGCCCACACTATTGTTTGCTACGGTGGATAAATTCGCTATGATGCCTTGGTACGAGGAAGTCGGTGGATTCTTTGCTAATAATAGCAACAACAGAACTCCCGAATTAATTATTCAAGATGAGTTACACCTGATCTCTGGACCGTTGGGTAGTATGGTTGGATTATATGAAACAGCTGTAGATTATTTAAGCTGCAAAAAGGGGGTAAAGCCAAAGATCATTGCTTCAACAGCGACGATTTGCCGAGCAAAAGAGCAGTGTTCCTCTCTATATAATAGGAATGTATTTCAATTCCCGCCACAAGGAATGGATGCAGACGATTCGTTTTTTGCGAGAGCTGCAGATACTGAAAAAAAATATGGACGTAAATATATCGGTTTACTTCCAGCAGGTAAAACAAAGGCAACAATGGAAGGAAAAACACTTGCTTCCTTACTGCAACTTGGAAATGAATCTGATAAGAACGATGATGTAAAGGACTGTTATTGGACAATAACTGCATATTTTAATAGTCTCAAAGAACTAGGAAAGTGCTCAACACTGGTGCAGAATGATGTCAGAGATAATATTCGTCGTATGGCACACAGAAAGAGGTATCAGTTTGGAAGAAGAAATGTGTTAAAGGCAGATGAACTCACAAGCAGAGTATCAACAACAGAATTGAATGCGACGCTGGAGAAATTAGAAAAAACAAAATATTCGTCGGATCCAGATCATAAAACATATCCATCGAATGTGTTGCTTGCAAGCAATATGATTTCTGTGGGCATTGATGTTGACAGACTGAATGTTATGATAATGGTTGGACAGCCAAAACTGACAAGTGAATACATACAGGCATCCAGCCGTGTCGGGCGAAAATATCCAGGTGTTGTATTTACATTGTATGATGGAGCTAGAAGTAGGGATAGGTCGCATTATGAGCAGTTTAAAGCGTATCACGAATCTTTCTACAGATACGTGGAGCCTACCGGAGTGACTCCATTTTCTGAGCCGGCGAGAAAGAGAGCTCTGCATGCTGTTATTCTTACGATGCTACGACAGGGACTTCCTTTGTCATCAGATGAAGCACTTTCTACATTCAACAGGAATGAATTAGAAGATGAGCTCAAGGAAATGTCTGCATACATTATTAATCGCGCAGATGAAATAAATAGTCGTTTGGAATATCAGATAAAAAGTGAAAGTATTGAAATAGATAAAGAATTGGATATGATTTACGAGAAGATTCAGATGCTTTCCAATCAGTCTGATCATAATCTTGTCTATGGCAACATTATGGGATACAAACCTGTTGGCGACCAGAAACGGATTATGAAGCCGTTTGGTATAGACGAGGATGAGCCAATTACTTTTGATACGATGACGAGTATGCGTAATGTGGATTCTTCGGTAAATGTAAATATTGTAGAGTGGGAGAACAAGCATGAAAAAGAGTATTAATTATCAATTTCCAATGATGAAGCCAGGGTATCAAACTCGTGCTTCTCAATCCATTTTACAGTATGGGGTAGGTGCGATGGTCGACTTCCCCGATCAAACACTTATGACAGCGGCTCCAGAAGTGTGGGCAGGCAGTGTGACGGAGATTCATGATGAACGTCTGGAGAAAGCTCTGCATATTGACTACATTGGTATGCCGGGATCAAGAAGTAATGATATAAATACGAAGGCAGGAATATCATATGTACGATTTCCTGAATGGTACTTCTGTCCTGTGTGTAGAAGGTTTCAAAAGATATCAGAATGGAAAAAGGAGTACGTCAAATACGCAGCTTCAAAAACTAAAGAAAATGATCCGCATATGTTGAAAAGGCTACAGTGTTTTCGGTGTGGTTGCCCGCTTGTTGCGGCTGGAATTATTCGAATATGTTCGAACGGACATGTCGATGATTTTCCATGGGTTGAATGGGCGCATATAAAGAGCATTCCTAAAAAGGAAATCTGCGCTTCTCCTCAAATTGAATTTCGAACAGGAAATTCCGTTACTGAAGGTCTTCAGGGTTTGGTGGTGGCATGTACTTCGTGTAAGGCAAGTGCTACTTTAAAAGAAGCGTTCTATCCGAATGTATTCCAAAACTTGATTGATGAAGGATATGTAGAAGAATTTCGATGCAAGGGAAGGCATCCGTGGAATGGAACAAGATGTCACTGTGGACAAATACCTTACACAAAACAAAAAGGTGATTCATCTGTCTATTTTTCGATTTCAGTCAGCTCGATTGTTATTCCCACGGAGACGGATGCGTGTATCAATAAAATCAGGGAATGTCGAAAATATAAAACTTATGAATTAATCTTATCAGAATTTGAGGAAAAAACAGAGAGAGAGGAATTTCTTGATCAAAAATATGATTCATGGTGCGAAAATATTTCAGAGTTACTCTTGATCGAGCCTAGAAGAGTAAAGAAATTGCTGAAAGGAATGTTGCTCCAGGAAAACAAAGATAGAGAAGAAGTTGAGCTTGACAGTACAGAATACAGGTATCAAGAGTATGAAGCACTTGCGGGATTAATGAAATATGAAATAGAAGGCTCGGAAGATTTTCTTCGCGAGGAAATGGATGTCGAAGAGTATGATATCCCTGGACTCAAAAAAGTTGTTCTTGTAAAAAAACTTCGCGAAGTAAGGGCACTAATTGGGTTTTCAAGAATGGTTCCAATAAGTCCTAACAAAATGGATGAATCAGGTTTTGTGAAGATTAAAGAGGATGAAACGAATTGGTATCCTGGATATGAAGTACGAGGTGAAGGTATTTTTCTTCAGTTTGATCAGGATATGTTAGATGAATGGAGTAAATCTGATTTTGTGATTCATAGACAAGAAATAATGAAGGCCAATTATGTGGATTCTTTCATGGGCAAACAATCATCTGAAGAACCAGATGCGGAATTTGTTTTTCTGCACACGCTAGCACATCTTCTTATGAAGCAGGTGAGTTTTGAATGTGGCTACAATATAGCTTCGCTTAGAGAACGCTTGTACTATCGACCACAGGTCGACGGCGAAGATGGAATGGCAGGAATTCTTCTCTATACGGCCAGTGGAGATTCAGAGGGGACTCTTGGCGGATTAGTACGACAAGGGCGTAGAGACTGTTTTCCGCGTATATTCAAAGAAGCAATTAACAAGGCAAGATTTTGTTCAAATGACCCGATCTGCATCACAAGTACTGGTCAGGGTCGCGAGTCTCTTAATATGGCCGCGTGTCATTCGTGTGGACTTGTTCCGGAAACAAGTTGTGAGAAGTATAATGCTTTCTTAGACCGAGGTTTGATTGTAGGAACGTTTGAAAATCAAAAGGACGGATTCTACAGCAATTGGAAATGATTACTCGAGAATTTGACGGAGTCATGAAGTTCGGTTTATACATGAATAAGAATGTGGCATATGAGGAAGAAGATAATTATGGCGGACAACTATGGTAAGAAATGGTCGAGAGAGGAAACGATACTTGCTTTTGATCTGTATTGGAGATTGCCATTTTCCAAGATCAGCAAATCAAACAAAGCGGTTATTGAATTGGCGGGTTTAATTGGACGAACCCCTAGTTCTGTCGGTTTGAAACTTGCAAATCTTGCTCATTTTGATCCGGAACTAGCGGCTCGAAACGTAAAAGGTATGGCTAATGCAAGTAAACTTGATAAAGAGATATTTCAAGAATTCTGTAATGATTGGGAGGCTCTATCGTATCAGGCTCAGACGATTCTTGCAGAATACAGAAATATCGATATCAAAGTCCGCGAGAAGGAAATTGAAAACGAGATGCCTCCAGTAGGCTTGGATAAAAATATATCTTCAAAAGCTCGTGTGGGGCAGTATTTCTTCAGAATGGTAGTTCTTTCTTCGTACAGAAATAAATGCTGTATAACAGGAATCAATAATCAAGAACTACTAGTGGCGAGTCATATAAAACCGTGGGCTATAAGTGACGAAAAAACGGAACGAACAAATCCGTGTAATGGGCTATGTTTAAATGCATTACATGATAAGGCATTTGATCGTGGCCTGATAACCATAGATTCGAATTACAAGATCATATTATCTGATCAGATCCTGCATGCGGATATGGATAGCGATACAAAAGACTGGTTTTTATCCTACGCAGGAAAAGAGATTTTAGTTCCCGAGAGGTTTATGCCGGGAAAGGACTTTATTGAGTATCATAACGATGTAATATTTCAAAGGTGATTACAGATACCAAGGACTCGGCAGTATTGAGTATTTTACTCCCGAGTCTTTGGTGTATTATTTACAAAGTGTCGATTGCTTCAATAAGTGTTTGGGCATATTTCTTAGCTGATTGCTCTAGCATTTCGTTTTTAATTCCGAATATCCAGAATAATAAAAACAGAATATTTGAACCGATTGATACATATGCCCCGAGTGGAATTGTTTTTTTAAAATATGCCAATAAAAAGCAGTATGGAGCTGAAAACAGAGATAGCATAATACAGAGAATAATACCGATAGGTCTGTTTAATATCATATTCTTGCAAAAACCGTGATTAATATTTTCTTCAAGAACGAGGTGGTTATCACGAGTTCGATTACGTATGTAGGAAACAGCGCTTTTACAATAATTCATTAATTCTTCATTGCTGTTAGGATGAAATAATTGAGAAAAACATGGATTACATTCTGCGAGTTTATTGTAGTATCTTTTTTTGGTGGTTGAGTCAAAGGTTTGATCATTAGGTTCTAGATATTGAGCTGCATAATTAATTGTAGAGATTTTTCCTTCGCATAAGTATCGTTGAAGGATTGGTATGTAATTAGTCAGTGCCATTAAAACACAGATTAATATAGAAGATGTTACTAAATTATAGATATCCTTGAAACAGAAAAATAGTGTTAGAGGAATCGGGGAAAGTAGAATGATACTAGGACATAGACGTGCCCTAATATTGTAAGAGTCATGAAGGTTCAGTTTCATTTATGCTCCTTTTCTATAAAAGTCTGTAAGCTGCATTTATCCGTTGAATGATGTTTCCGGTTGAATTATATAGATTAAGTTCTGGATCAGAGGGGTTGAAGGCAAAACCGTATAGGGTGCCCTCACGTCTTGGACATAATACAGACGGTATATCTGGCACATATATATTTTTTTTATTTTTATAGCTTTTGAATTGTTTTGACAGGCATGATGTAATCACAATATTTTTTTCAGGTATGGATGAAATATGATTTGACAGGTATGCAGTTACTTGATCTGAATGTCCGATAATAAATAGAAAGTCTAAACTATAGACGCCCACTGGTAGCAACGGTATGAAATTTCCTTCCGAATTTCTCGGAAGGAAATACATTTTAAATACGTCATAAAGATAATCACACCGAGCAGGAATCTCATCTTTTTGACTATCATGAATCAAAATTCTCATTAT
This sequence comes from [Eubacterium] cellulosolvens LD2006, assembly GCF_000621585.1. Lineage (GTDB taxonomy): Bacteria > Bacillota > Clostridia > Lachnospirales > Lachnospiraceae > Bilifractor > Bilifractor cellulosolvens. The sequence continues at coordinate 18,691 of NZ_JHXY01000040.1, forward strand.
TTATCACCCCACATATAATACCCAGTAGGTGCTGTTGATTTAAAAGATGAAGAATCACAGCATTGGTCGCCAGTAAGGTAAGCACTCATCCATGCGTATTCGATCGGGCTAAAAAAAAGAAAAACCCCGCATTTCTGCGGAGTTTCATGATAAACAAGAGCAGATTCTGCTACTCAAGATTTTTTATATTTGCTGGGGCATTTCTGCTGTACATAGTCGCTCCAGGGAAGGAGGCGATCAAGAAAGCTTAGACTTTTGTCATCCATATGTGCCGGTATCTCTGTGAGGAGAAGTTCCAGATACTGATAAGTATTCAGACCGTTTGCCTTTGCAGTTTCAACCAGACTGTAGATGGCCGCGCTGGCTTTGGCACCGCGATCAGATCCGGAAAGGACGAAGTTCTTTCGGCCGATTGTAAAGGGACGGATGGCCTGTTCAGCGTAGTTGTTGTCCATAGGGATATCTCCGTCAGTAAGAAACATTCGGAGAT
>NZ_JHXY01000041.1 GCF_000621585.1 [Eubacterium] cellulosolvens LD2006
ATTGAGGTACAGTATACTGCTTGCCGGCATAATACTTCCGTCCGTGCTCGTAATAAATGTACGATGTTCCTTTGATTTTCTTCCTCGAAATCCCTGTTTTCAGCTTCGGTATTTCTACCACTATATCAAGATACATGGCCCCTCCAATAGAGTGTTAATTAACTCGATATAATTATATCATTTCTCTTGATTTTAGGCAACAAAATGCGCGAAATTGTCACTATTTATAAGGGTTTTCTCTCTTTCTTCATACAGAAACTTTTATAGAGTGTTAATTATATGGGAAGTTCACATTCACCTGATGCATTTAATAATCCGTCGATACTCTTTATTTTACACCCTTTTCTGATTGATTGAGAAATATTATTGAAAGTAAAGAATATCGGACATTCGTCCAAAAGGGAGCTTCACACAACTCCTCTAAAATACTCAATCGTCCGCCTCAGTCCCTCATCCAGAACAATACTCGGCTCCCAATCCAATTCTTTCTTTGCCAGATCTATCACCGGCTTCCGCTGTGCCGGATCATCTGCAGGTAAAGGCTTGTGTACAATCTTACTTTTGCTCCCTATTAATCCAATCACCTTCTCAGCCAGCTCAAGCATCGTGAACTCTCCTGGATTACCGAGATTCACCGGTCCCGTAAAACCCTCAAGGCTATTCATCATCCGGATCATTCCCTCCACCAGATCGTCCACATAACAGAAGCTCCTGGTTTGCGTCCCGTCGCCGTAGATTGTGATGTCCTCGCCTTTTAACGCCTGGACGATAAAATTGGACACCACCCGTCCGTCATCGGCATTCATGTTCGGACCGTAGGTATTGAAAATCCGAATCACTTTGATGTCCACATGATTCTGCCTGTAATAATCAAAGAAGAGCGTCTCCGCCACTCGTTTTCCCTCATCGTAGCAGGAGCGGATACCGATGGGATTCACATTTCCCCAGTACTCCTCCGGCTGCGGATGAACAGACGGATTTCCGTAAACCTCACTGGTTGAAGCCTGCAGAATTCTTGCCTTTACACGCTTGGCAAGCCCCAACATATTAATGGCGCCCATAACAGATGTTTTTATAGTCTTAACCGGGTTGTACTGGTAATGGACGGGAGACGCAGGACATGCGAGGTTGTATATTTGATCCACTTCCAAAAGGATCGGTTCCGTCACGTCATGGCGAATCAGCTCAAAATTGCGGCAATCAAGCAGTTTCTCTATGTTTTTCTTACTGCCTGTATAGAAGTTATCCAGGCAGATAACATCATTACCCTCTTCCACTAAACGCTTACACAAGTGAGAACCTATGAAGCCTGCCCCGCCAGTGACAAGTATCCGTTTTGAACTGTTCGCGCAGTTCATCGTCTCACCTCCGCTTCTGTGTTTTTACTATCCATTCCATCTACGTCATCTGAACCGGAAAAACTATCCGAGAGAGGATCGAGTCTCACCCCAATCTGATGATATTCAATACCATACTCAGCCACCCGATTCGCATCATACTGATTTCGTCCGTCAAAGATCACCGAATTCTTCAGCAATCTTGCAATCTCATAGAAATCAGGACTTCTGAACTCCTTCCACTCTGTGATGAGTATCAGAGCATCTGCATCCTTCAATGCTTCGTATTTGGAGTCAACGTAATCTACCTTATCATTCCCTTTCAGATAACACTCCTTCGCTTCATTTACCGCTTTCGGATCATAAGCCTTTATCTTCGCCCCGGCATCCGTTAAAGAATTGATTATTGTTATCGCCGGAGATTCCCTCATGTCATCTGTGTCCGGCTTGAAGGCAAGCCCCCATGTAGCAAAAACCCTTCCACTCAAGTCATCTCCAAACCTCTCCTTAACTTTCTTAACCAGCACGCCCTTCTGCGCATGGTTAACATCTTCTACAGATTGAAGAAGCTTTGATTTGTACCCGAAATTTTCCGCAGTTTTTATCAGAGCCTGTACGTCTTTCGGGAAACAACTTCCACCATAACCGCAGCCGGGATAGATGAATGAAAAGCCAATACGCTTATCAGAACCAATCCCCAACCGAACCTTGTTTACATCAGCCCCGACACGTTCACAGATATTGGAGATCTCGTTCATGAAAGAAATCTTAGTCGCCAGCATGGAATTTGCGGCGTACTTTGTCATTTCTGCACTTGGAATATCCATAAAAAACAATTTGTCGTTATTCATAAAATATGGCTTGTAAAGTTCCCGCATAGCCGCTTCAGCACAAGGGCTGTCTACACCTATAACCACACGGTCAGGCTTCATACAGTCTGCAATAGCTGAGCCCTCCTTTAGAAACTCCGGATTAGAGATGACATCGAAAGTGAGATCAGATTCTCGTTTATCAAGTTCCTCCTGTATAGCAGACCTTACCTTCTCACTCGTGCCCACCGGCACCGTAGACTTATCCACCACATACATATGCCGCTTCATGTGTTTACCTATGGATTTCGCTACTGACAACACGTACTGAAGATCCGCGCTACCATCCTCCCCCATAGGTGTCCCAACAGCTATAAAAGCAATCTCCGAAGTTTCTAATGCTTCTGCTATATCTGTAGTGAAATTCAGACGCCCAGACTCACGATTTCTTAAAACCATCTCCGAGAGTCCGGGCTCATATATCGGAATAATTCCTTTGTTCAGCGCATTGATCTTTTCTTCATTTACATCCACGCACCATACGGTATTTCCCATCTCAGAAAAACAAGTACCAGTTACAAGTCCTACATATCCCGTTCCAACTACTGATACGCGCATACACTTTCTCTCCTTCTTTAATTTGTATTCGTAGCTTTCCAAATCGTTCGACGATTTCTCTCAATCTTTTTTGTCGTTACTTATGCGTCGATAGTCCTTTAATATCGACTACTACAATCTCAAAAGAGGAGGCATTATTATTGTTGACGTCAATGCTACTGAATTCTCTTTTTCGCATCCTCCAACGCTTCATTTATCACCTGATCCATATCCATGTACCGATATGTCCCAAGTCTTCCACCAAAACGAACCTTACTCTCTTTTCCCGCAAGCTCTTTATATTTCTCGTAAAGTTTTGCATTTTCTGCATCATTCACCGGGTAATAAGCTTCCATTCCCTTGCTCCAACTCTGTGAATACTCTCGGGTAATAACGGTCTTATTCGGATTCCCTTTGCCAAATTCGAAGTGCTTGTGCTCAACAATTCTCGTAAAAGGCGTATCAGAATCCGTATAATTCATTCCTGCAACGCCCTGATAATTTCCAACATCGATTACTTCCGTCTCAAACCTGAGACTTCTATATTGAAGTTCTCCGAAACAATAACCATAATATTCATCAATCTGACCTGTATATATAACCTTATCTGCCAAAGCCTCATATCCTTCACGTTCTGACAGATAATCCACACCAAGCCTTACTTCTATGCCATCCAGCATCTTCTCAACCATAGCGGTATATCCGCCAATCGGGATACCCTGATGTGGATGATTGAAATAATTGTTATCATAAATCATACGAACAGGAAGTCGCTTAATAATAAATGCCGGAAGCTCAGAACAAGGTTTACCCCACTGCTTCTCTGTATACCCCTTTATCAGCATCTCATAGATATCGCGTCCGACCAGCTTTAGCGCCTGCTCTTCAAGATTCTTTGGCTCAATATTTGCAAACTCAGCTCTCTGTTCCGCTAATTTCCCCTCAGCCTCAGCAGGTGTATTCACGCCCCACATAGCATGAAACGTATCCATGTTAAAAGGCAGATGATACAACTCACCCTTGTAATTTGCCACCGGGCAGTATGTAAAGTGATTAAACTTTGCAAATCGATTCACATACTCCCTGACATTTTCTTTATCTGTATGAAAAATATGTGGACCGTATTTGTGAACCTCTATTCCTTCAATCTTCTCACTATAAATATTCCCAGCGATATGATCCCGACGGTCAATGACCAAACATTTCTTCCCCTGCTCTGTCTTAACCTGTGCAAATACAGCCCCATAAAGACCGGCACCAACAATCAAGTAATCATACATTTTTCCGCTCACTCCGACACCCCTTAGCATCATCTACATATCATCCAGCAAACGCCAAGCATCAACATAAATACCAAAATAACAGTACGCTCAATACTCCGCATTCTCGTGCCACTTCCATGCATGAGCAATAATGGCGTCTATATCTCCATACTTCGGTTTCCATCCAAGTATTCGCTGTGCCTTTTCACTGCTCCCCACTAGTTTCGCGGGATCTCCGGAACGCCGTGGAGCATGAACAACAGCAAACTCTCTCCCTGTCACTTTTTTAGCAGAATTCACCACTTCAAGAACTGATGTGCCGATTGCATTTCCAAGATTAAAGAAATCCGATTCACCACCATTCTCTAAATAATGCAGCGCAAGAAGATGAGCATCTGCAAGATCTGACACATGTATATAATCACGGATGCAACTACCATCAGGTGTATCATAATCTGTACCAAAAATCTTGATATCAGGACGAACTCCACTTGCCGCATCCAGAACCAGAGGAATAATATGTGTCTCAGGATTATGACTCTCTCCAATCTCTCCATCCGGATCTGCCCCGGCGGCATTGAAATACCGTAGTACTGCGAATTTCAAGCCGTAAGCTTTCGCATAATCCTTGAATATCCGCTCAACCGTAAGCTTTGTTACCCCATATGGATTTATGGGATTCTGAGGCATATCCTCTGTGATCGGCACTTTTTCCGGCTCCCCATAAGTAGCGCAAGTGGAAGAAAATATGATCCTGTTACAACCATGAGAACGCATAACTTTAAGCAGGTTCAGCGTATTTACCACATTGTTGTAGTAATACTTCTCCGGCTCTTCTACGGACTCGCCGACATATGCATATGCTGCAAAATGGAAAACTGCTTCAATATCATACTTCTCAAAGGCAGCTTCAATGTCAGAATGATTAGCAAGATCGCCCTGCACAAATTCCCCCCACTTCACAGCTTCCCTATGACCGTAGATCAGGTTATCGAAAACGATAGTATCGTAACCTTCAATGTTCAGTTGTTTATTAACATGAGAGCCGATATACCCGGCTCCTCCGCAAACAAGTATCGCCACAGCTATCACCAATCCTCAAATGTTATGTGTATTAAAATCTCACAGGGCAATCCATACTAACATGATCCTTAGTGCATCACATAAAACTATTGCATTTTTCGCAATTCAGACTACATGCAAATCGAAAGATATGACACAACAAAATCTCCCCACCTAGTGCTTCCATCTGAGAACAGACAACGTATTCACTTTTCCGACATTCTATTCGATTGTAAAGCATTAATCATCATAGCAACTCTCTGTCTTCTATCTGAACTGAACATCTTGCGATGCGCTTCTGTCTATAATAATCATTTAACTAACCTCACACATACACATCTGCAAATCACGCGAACAAGCATAATTTACGCCTTTTATTAATCCAATTTCATCAAGGCTCTTCATGACAGAACCAGGATTTCCCATCGTAACAAGAACTACGACATTTTCCCCGTTATTAAATACATCATTTAGACGTAGTATCGGTATACCTTCAACATACTTTCCAGCCTTACTAATATCATTATCAATCACACCTTTTACTAACACCGAGGTATTTTTGATCATATTAATAAAGCTAAAACCATATTGCCCTGCACCAAACACATAGAGTTCTCCATCATACTTTGTTATAATTTGTCTCAGACAGATATCGATTTTATCTTTGTTATAATATTTCTTAAGTTTTTCATCTCTTTCTTTTCCGGAACATAAAAGCTGTGTTTCCGTATCGCTCACATCCACAAGTTCTACATCATATCCATACGTATCAATGATTTTTTTCCAAAAAACATTATCGAATCTGTACCATGCATGGCATCCAAACGGTAACTTATCTCCATTCATGTGAAAGCATTCTTCCGGATGTAAATCATACGAAAACTTCATAGCTATTTTTCTATCCGCAATCCTTAAATGCTCTCTCCCATATATGGATATGACAAGATCCTCCGGCAATAGCATTCTGCCATAATCAACTACAGATTTATCCTCTGTAATCCACTTTTTAAACGCAGAAACTCGCCGCAATGATAAACCGCCGTTTCCAAAATACCATAACTGTCCATCCTGTGTATGACATTCCAAGCCATACAGCCACTCAGCGCCTATATAGTCATAGTCTAAACCACAGAAATACTCTAATTTGTCCTCAAACACAAATGCATCCAATTGATATATCAACATGAATTCATATTCATCAAATAATGAATAAAACTCCAGGCTTAGAACATAATCACTATATTTTTTTCGTGAAGACAAGTTTTCTTTTGAAGTGTATACGATTTTTTCGTCTTTTCGAAAAGGAACATTTAACCGTTCTGGCGATAAAAAGAAAAAATCGTAACCACCTAGTACTTTCCTGCATTGTTCCAATGATATGATTTCGTTTCTGCTTAAGCGCTCCTTATACAGCGGAATAACAACAGCTATCTTACTCATCTAACTCAGTCTCTTTTCTGTAATCTTAATACACCCTTTACCAATCTTGGCGGTTGATAAATGTTATCAGGAAAAGCCATGTATCCATTTGTAGTTTTACCTTGATATCCTATAGGCTCAAGTATTTCTCGTATATGCATCTCATCATCGATATTATGATATGTACATACTGCCATTTTTAATCTCTCAGATTCTTTTAGGGTTTTCATCCCCCCCTTTATGGCTTCTCTCTCTGCTCCTTCAATGTCCATCTTGATGAAATCTATGCTGTAATCCTCTGAAATCGTATCAATCGTGATAGAATCATCACTGTCTTTATCTGATAGATATTTATTTATTATCACAACTTTATCTATCCATTTTGAAAACGTCGCCTGCAAAGCCTCAATCCATTCTGCATTAGCCTCAACCAATATTACTTTGTCAGCCTTCTCGATCAATTCTATGGAGAAATTTCCCTCAGCTGCTCCAGCGTCCAACAGGCATCCCCCATCAAATGTAAAACTATCATCCAAGTAACGATGAGGTGATCTGATGTCCTGCTCGAGAAGAATAGAATTCACATATTTTTCGGCCACGTCCTTTGTCTTGTATTTCCGCTTCAGATAAAGCTTTTTCCCAGCATATACCGTATAATATAGGTTATATTTATCATCCCATACACACTTTGCTTTTTTTTCATACTCAGATACATAGTCATAATTGAAAGCTTTTAAACGATCATGTTTTTTTACGTATTCAACAATACTTTGAACTTCATCCGAAACTACACTCTGTCTTTCTTCGTAATAATCTAAAAAATCAACTCTGCTCCAATATGTCCAATGACGTATCTTATTTTTGTCAACCCCAAAATCATCTACTAATTGCGCATAAATATCGTCATAATAATCATTTACACAAACTGCGATGGCATCATAATCAATCCGAAGTATGGAAGATGGTGATAATACTTCCGTTGTTCCAATAAATGTTCCCCACCTATCTTTAGCATTATCAATAAATGCCACTGGCTGAATCTTCTTGTTGACTAGTTGTCTGTATAGGCGCTTACCAAATTCACCGGCTCCAAAGATAACGATCTTTTCATCCATTGCGTTCATATAATCTCCAATATGATTTCTTTTTCATATTCTAACTTAAACTCATCTGGAATTTCTTCAAATACGTTCTTATCAGCATATTCGCTGACTGTTTTGTACGGAATATTGCATCTTTGTTCAGTTCCACGTAAATACCACTCGTATTCAGTATCAACCTGACCGATATCCACAACCCATAGTCCTTTTTGAGTCAGATCATACGCCAAGGCTGTGGCTGTAGGCCCAATAACAGCCAGCACCAGTCTATCCTGTCCGTATTGTTCTACAGCATTTAATATTTCTTGATAATGGTTGTAGGCATTTTTATCCGGCACAATTATCCTCTTTATATCTGTCACTCCAAATAACAGATCATTACCGACGCCAAATCTGGTGTGTTCACCCTCGACTATCAGCACGCTTTGGCTCTGCCATATTTTTTTTAGCAAATCAAACTTAGCAGACATTGTTCTTCTGTCCTTATCCCTATATATGATATAAGGTCTTGACAGATACGCATCGTAATAGTCGCGTTCTGATGACAATAATGCCATATGTTCTTTTCTAACATTCAGCGTCATATATGCTCTGATAGCTGCCGCGGCTTCATCTGTATACTTATCAAGTCTTCCGTAGTTATCGGCAACGGCAATTAGTACTCTGTCGTCATCAGATTGAATTATCTCTCTTAACTTTTCAGTTAGTCCGTTCGTCGAAGACTGGAATCTTGCTCGATTTCTCTTAAGCATAATTTCAAACTCCCCATCCCCAAACCTAGCAAGACTTTTTTTATTACATATTATCTCTTTAATCGCAATATCTCCTGGCGCTATTCTAGGCACAAAACCAGCTGTTCTTAATTCATTAGTATAAATCTCGTATGGTAGATTATCTATTGCTGGTATGACACAATCTCTTGTGTATTTCCATAATAATTCATTTCGCCATTTGTATTTGTCAATTACGGAATAATAAATCTGATTATCTGCATCTTTTATATCAAAAAAACAAATTATATTATTACCGGAAATTCCTTTTTCTAGCAAACCCGACTTTATTTCAGCGAAACCCATAATACTTACTATGATATAGTCATATCCTTCAACTATCTCATCTTGTTTAATAATAGGAACCCCATCATGGGTGTAATTTTCATTAGAAAAGTTATCTATATATGCAAGTATTTTCACATTCGGCGATAAGCATCCCTCAAGAATCGAACACCATTTTCCTCTACCATATATATATACTCTTTTCATAAATCACGCTTTCGTCTCACAAGTGGTAGTTTGTTCTTAACCTCTTGTTTTTATAATTCTTTACGTCTGTTCCTCATTCCATTAGATTGTCCCAATTTGTAGAATAATATACTGCACCGATTCGATCTATATTCAATTCATTATTTATTGCATTACAAATATCTTTTCTTTCAAGGTTATTTAAATCTACATTGTCTCGATAGTCTTTGGGCAATGCATTGCAAAGAGTATTTAAAAAAGAGTATTGCCCCCCTACGCTACCCTTGTATCCAGATAGATCCATTATCCCATTTAATACTCTACTTTCATATTCACGCTCTCGTCCTACTAATCTTGACTCTCTTCTAATCATTGAATCGGCACAAACTCTCATAATATGTTCAAGTTTTTCATCCATTGTCATTTTACAATCAAAATTATTTAATGCATGTATCTCATGAGTTAACTCTCGCAATCTTATTTCAACAAGATAATCTAGAAAAACAGTTTCTGATATATTCCAGTTCATATATATTTTTTTCGATTTTTGATATATCTGATTAAACATTTCATGTTCATAATCATAATACTTACCCATAGAAATGTTCATTTCATTAACACCATATTCATAAAACCTGTAGATCTCATTTGGCAGAATAACCATACTCCCGATACTATCCGCAATGTCTAAATTAAAGTATGTATCCGCCCCATAGAAATCGTTACGAAACAAATGATCCAATACAATATTTCTTTTATATAAGTTAGCTTGATTTCGTATCAGCTCAGATTTTTGCAAAAAGAACCAATTATCATGAATCTCATTTGCTGTATTATAATAAGCCTCGTTGATCACCTCATAATTCATATCGCTTTGCGAAAGAATATTCTGCTCTTTATCAACTTTACAAATTAAAACCTTCGTCCATATCACATCTGGCTCATTGTACTCATTAGTTTTATCTATTAACAACTGTAATGAGTTGTCGACAAGAGTATCATCTGCATTTAGTATATAAATATATTTTCCTTTTGCCTGCTTAACGCCATTGTTAAAGCTTGCATATATCCACTGATTCTCTTGGTGAAATACTCGTATCCGTTTATCTTCGTTAGCAAGATCGTCTGCTAATTTTGAACTACCATCCGTCGACCCATCATCAATAATGATGATCTCAACATCATTTTCGTTGTTCAGCATTTGATTCGTCACACTTTTTACTGCAGCTGAAAAATAATTTATTTTATTGTAGACAGGAATTATTACGCTAATTATCGGTTCAGTTGTTCTTGTCATGTATTCACTCCTAATACTTTTCTATTTTGTGTGTGTGCTCAAAAAACACATGTAGCTAAATACATCTAAACGCATAAACCATGCAAAAACTATTCACAAAAAATTTTACAAATAAAAATCCATTGTTTATTCCGACAATTAAACTCTTTATATTTCGGCTTTATTCATTTTTTCCAATTAGACTTTTGACTAAGCACAAGTTTTAATCGTAATGTCTATACAATTCCGCATGAGATACTATCCATTCTCCCATTTCTTTTATCATCACTTCATAATCAGGAACTATATATTTAAAATCTGACCTAGTGCAAACCAACACTTTGCTATTTATTGGCAATTCAGATTTGATAATTCTCGTTCGATCCATATTGCAATAATGATTGAATAGTTTTAACATATGAAATTTTGATATACTATCATTATTGCTTAAGTGATATAATCCTGATAAATTTTGTTCTGATGCTTCCTTTACCACTTTTGCTAATTCTAATGTCGTTACCCCTGACCACATAACATGAGCATAACCATTTATTTCTCCCTTTTGATGCATAAACCAATTGAATAATCCAATTCCATTCTCTTTCAATTCAGGCCCAACAATAGAAGTTCTTAAAGTCAAATGATTACCATCAGTTACTTCACCTAAAAATTTAGTTCTACCATAATATGTCATCGAATCTGGTATATCCTGTTCCATGTATCCAGCAGCATTTCCAGAAAAGACACAATCTGAACTAATGTGTATCAGTTTAGATCCATACAAATCACAACACTTTGCAAGAAAATGCGGAAAATACGAGTTTACATATATCCCTGTGGCAAGGTCACCATCCACTGCTTTATTTAAAATCCCCACACAGTTCACAACCACATCATAATTTCCATGTTTTATTTCGGAATCCAACTTTTCTTTATCAAATACATCACCTATTATGGTATGACATACACAACTCGGTTCCCTAGCGTATCCCATAACCTGATTTCCCTGTTCTAAAAGATAAAGCGCAATTACATGCCCGGCCATGCCTCTTGCACCTAACACCAAAAACCTCATTGTATAATCTCCCAACTTTTTAACTTATAATTTTATTATTCTACGCACTCTTGATGTATTGCACTGATCGTCTCTTTTCGAATGTTGTCCCTTTTTTTCTTTTGATTTTCTATTTATTATTCTCAATAACTCAATTAGTATCTCATCCTGTTTATTTGATACTAATGATGAAATGATCTCGAAAGGAATACCCCACTTATACTTGTCAACAATTATTCCAACACTATCCTCTATTTGAGCTATTTCCGTGAACAAGGCTATTTCCATTCGGCAGAATGATACATAATCCTGAATATCGAAAAGCAGACTATCTTCATAAGATATTAATTCTGTGAATCCGCGAATCAAGTTCATGTATTCGCGTGTTAATGCATTATCTCTATCTTTTTTTTCCATTTCTGCGATATTAATTAATTTAGATGCAACAATTCGTTCAAGAATGAAGATGTCAGGATATATATATCCAGTTCCTTGAACTCTTTCATTCGAATTGTACTTGTAGTATATGTAGATAGCAGATAAAGTATTTGTAGCCTCTTTTATACATTTTAAATAATCACAAAAAAACAAACTATCATTTCCGACAACAAATTTTTCGTTGAATTTTATACTATTTTTTTGAATAATAGATCTCTTAAAAAGTTTCGCATTTACTGTTGAAAAAATATAGGGATCACTATACGCTCCCCGTTCGTTCAATACAGCTCTTGCAATACTCTTTTCGCTGTATTTTTTATCATGCGCCAGTGCAATATGAGTATTATTTTCAGATACCTCGTAGTATCCCCCTATTACCAACTCATCCTCTCCCGATTCAACAGCTTTTACCATTTCTTCCATAGCACTGGGCAAATACTCATCATCAGAATCGAGAAAACAAACCCATTCACCTGTAGCCACACTTAATCCAACGTTTCTCGCCGCCGCTTCTCCTGCATTCATTTGATGAATAACTCTTATTCTATTGTCCTCATTCGCCGCTCTATCACAGATAGTACCAGACTCATCTGTTGATCCATCATCGACCAGTATTATTTCTAGATCCTTATATGTTTGATGAATAACACTTTCTATGCATCTGTATAAATACTTGTCAGTATTGTAAATTGGTATAATTATTGAAATCATAATTCCTCTACCTTTTTGTTTGGATAGCTGCGGGTACCTTTACAGCCAATTCTCCAAGTCCACGACATTTTGGACATAACGAAGTGTAACCTTTCGAAGAATACCCCTGGCGAAATTCTAGAATCTCCATTTTACTCTTTTCTGTGATTCTAATATAATCATCTTCATCAATTCCCCCTTTATTTGCCCTATGTGCATATTCTTGATAACAACAAGCATATATATTTCCATCCGCAAATTCGTGAAGATATCTATTGCAAGCATCCTTGTGTAATTCCAATTCTTTTGGTGTTTGGGTCGAGTAATTGGTACAATCCACCGAAAGATCATACCAAAACTGAGCCTTTGAAACACAATACTTTATTCCAAAGCTATTCAACTTTTCTGTGATTTGGTCGATTTTCGTCGCTTTTACACTATCTGAATAATCATCAATTAACACCCATCCGTTCATTGCTTTTAATGCGTGCAGATTCTCATCAGGTGGAATAATAGTTCCATTCGTAATGACAAAAAACTCAAATATCCGATCTTTATACTGTTCTAGGATCTCAATTTTTTTACAAAAATCTTTTGCTAATTGTGTCTCTCCTCCAGTAAAATGGAGAGAGTATAAATAGTCAAACTTTCCAAAAAGGGTATCAAAATGCTCTCTAAATGCATCAAGTGATCCATCTTCCTTTTTTTTTAAATAATTGTTGAAATTTAGACAGTGCTCGCAGTTTAGATTACATTTTGACGTAATTAAATAATTGGTCCAGTGGCTAACTAATTTGTTGTATTTATACATCATGTAAATGCAAATAAAACTCTGAATAAAATTATCCACGGCTATAATCGAAGGCTCCATAAAAAAAATACTTGTGTCATCCCCCAGCATTTTCCGAATCCGATCCAATCTCCTAGTTTGAGATCTACTCTTAAATACCACAATCGAATTCTCTTTATTGTTTACAATTTGATCCGGATGATTATGTTCATCGTATATAACAACCTGTTTCCCGCAAAAAATACATGGGACTACCACATCTTCATGTTCGGTTTTATCCCAAATGAATAATATGTTAAAATCATCGTCTATTTTTAACCACTTAAGAAAGTCATACATTTTTTTTGCCACTTCATCAAATCCAAACAAATATATATTCTTGATTTTTAGATATTTGTTCCCCTGAATATCTAACTGATGACCAGGATTATCCCAAATCATACTTATTCTCCTTATCATTCACATATTATGCCATACATAATCTCTTACTATCCCAACATATGATTGTATAATAACGGGTACCTTTTCACAGACATCCTCATCTAAATAATCAGTAGGAACAGAATAATTCTTTCTATTCTGACTGATACGAACAGCCAGTTCTATTGCTTGCTGAATTCCCGTTTTATCAACCCCTGAAATGACCATTGTACCTTTTTCTATTGCTTCAGGTCGTTCGGTAGATGTTCGTAAAGAAACAGCCGGAAAGCCACTTCCTATCGAAGCATAATAGCTACTCTCTTCTGCCAGTGTGCCCGAATCCGAAAGAACACAATACGCATTCATCTGTAAGTTGTTGTAGTCAATAAAGCCTACTGGTTCGTGAGCAATAATCCTCTCATCTAACTTAAAGGACATTTTTTTTAATCCATATCTACTTCTTGGATGACAAGAATATAATATCGGCATATCATAGCGCCTAGCCACATCGTTTAGGGCAGAGAACAAAGACTCTAGATTCTTCTGATCGTCGATATTTTCTTCCCGATGAGCTGACAATAAAAAGTACTTCTTTTTTTTAATTTCAATACCTGTTTCATCCGAAATTCTATTTAATATGTCTGACTTAACAATTTTCTCAAAATGCAAGGATAAAACTTCTCTCATCGGACTCCCAATTACAAATGTTCTCTCAGGCGAACATCCACTTTCCATTAAATATCTCCTTGCATGTTCAGTGTAAGGCAAATTTACATCTGAAATGATATCTACTATCCGACGATTTGTTTCTTCTGGCAGACGCTCATCTTTACATCTATTTCCAGCTTCCAAATGAAAGATTGGGATGTGAAGTCTTTTTGCAGAAATTGCAGCCAAACATGAATTTGTGTCTCCTAAGACCAACAACGCGTCTGGTTTTAGTTGATTCATAATAGCGTAACTTTTCTCTATTATTCCCCCTATAGTTGCTCCCAGATTTTTTCCAACAGCGTTTAAATTAATATCCGGTTGATCTATATCTAAATCATTAAACAATAGTTCCTTCAAACTGTAGTCATAATTCTGTCCAGTATGAACCAATAAGACATCAAAATACTCTTTACATTTCTTAATTATCTCGGATAGTTTGATGATTTCAGGACGTGTACCGACGATAATCATCAATTTAACTTTATCATTATTCTTCCAGCCAATATTTTCCTGCATTTTTCCCTCATAAATCATTGAAATCAGAATCGTTTTCTTTTTTCTTCAGAGATTCCCTCACGTAATCTGTAGTCAATAATTTCTCTATTGTTTTTTCCAGATCTAACCTTTCAGTATTATGACTTGTGTATGCTTCATTATTTGTATTATTCAATTGTCCATTAAAAAAATACTTATCATAATTTAAATCTCTTGTATCCGCAGGCACACAGTAATAATTTCCCATATCAACTGATCTAGCGCATTCCTCGCAGGTCATAAGTGTTTCGAATAGTTTTTCCCCATGCCTTGTCCCAATAATCTTTTTTCCAGTGTTTCCAAATAACTCTTGTACCGCATCTGCAAGAACATTAATTGTAGAAGCTGGCGATTTTTGGATAAACAGATCCCCTGGTCGGCCATGTTCAAATGCATAACATACAAGATCCACTGCCTCATCAAGATTCATTAGAAAACGTGTCATGTCCGGATTCGTAACCGTTACCGGTTTTTTATTCCTTATTTGCTCTATAAACAACGGAATAACAGAGCCTCTCGAACACATTACGTTGCCATATCTTGTACAACATATAACGGTTTCTCCTTTTTCTGCCGCAACTCTTGCATTTGCCCGTACCACATGCTCCATCATTGCTTTTGATGTTCCCATAGCATTAATAGGATAAGCAGCTTTATCTGTACTCAAACATACTACACTCTTAACCTTTTCTTGAATTGCAGCATGTAACACATTGTCTGTTCCATATATATTGGTTCGAACTGCTTCCATGGGAAAAAACTCACAACTTGGAACTTGTTTAAGTGCCGCTGCATGAAAAACATAATCAACACCAACCATGACATCCCTAACAGATTGGCTGTTACGTACATCTCCTATATAAAACTTAACTTTAGCCGCTTGCTCTGGATGCAATCTTTGCAGATCATGTCTCATATCATCTTGTTTTTTTTCATCACGTGAAAAAATTCGTATCTCTCCAATATTCGAACATAATAATTTCTTTAACACTGTTTGCCCAAAGGACCCGGTTCCACCAGTGATTAAGAGCGTAGATCCCGCAAATTTATCCATTTATATATACTCGATGCATTTTTCAATACATCTTATCCCCTTTCTGCCATGTAAGTAATTAATTCCCCACCCATCTTTTTGTTTGTCAAATTTAGAGAAACCTCCATTGCACGAAATTAAATGCCACCAGGTGCCAGGTACCATGAACAGGTTGCATGTATTTTTTATAAACTCAAAGGGGGATGAACATTTTTCCACTAACGTTTAAGAAAGTGTTCCGTGCTCAAATCCCCCCATTTTCTTTTTTGACTTTCCGCAAACTCCTTATCCATCTTCACATTGAAGCGATATCAGACACCTTCGAACTCAAAATATGGCGTCATTTTTATGCAAACCATCTGTCTGATGCAGTCAACGGAATCTAACGTCAATTTTTCCCTTTCAGGAAATCAATTACTTCCTCCATACTGCGCTTACTTTTCGCGTAGGCGCCGAGGATTTTCTTCATATCTGCTTCGTTTTTCTTTTCCACCAGACGATCGTATTCGTTCTGGGCTTCTTCCAGCTGTTCCTGGAGTTTCAGGATTTTCTGCTCCTGCTGTTCGATTTTCGCGTCAATATCTACGGTTCTTGCCATATTATTTTCCTCTCTTTCATACGCCAAACCCGCAACTTGTGTTTCGACTTCTGAAACTTATGACGTTCCCTTGGTGCGAATAACTGAAGTTTTTCTTTATTTAATTGTTTCTTATTACTTGAGATACTGCTTGATTAAAGCTATTGAAATTGTGTTTTGAAACTAGCCGGCCCAGCCGGGTGTTGAATGAATTGTTGCGTTCACGTTGTTCGTGTAGCAAGTGTTCGATATTAATATTATATTTATTATATTGCAAATATTCGCAAGATGCAATTACTTATGTACAAAAGCTTTTGTAGTCAGCCGCTTTCATTGGGCATGTTGCACAACACAAGGCATCTGTTTGTTTCGGATTGTGTAGCAGAACCCCTGCCCTGCGCGTCAGACCAGTTGTCAGAGAGTTTTCCCACTCCACTTGAAAATAAAACGCCTGAGTAGTAAGGTTATACAAAGACAGTTGTTGCACCTGTCGAAGGCAGGCTGAAAGGATTACTTATGGTAGGCTCATATCATATCATCATACAAAATTCCATAGTAAAATATGAATTCGACATTAAGCGTAACATTACCATCATCAAAGGTGACAGCGCTACCGGCAAAACTGTCCTTGTAGATATGATACGGGATTATGTCTCAAATGGTTCAGACAGCGGTGTCTCGCTCAGCTGCCCTACCGCATGTCGCGTGATCGAAGGCAACACTTGGGAAGACCAGCTTGCTACGATCAGCAACAGTATCGTCTTTATTGACGAAGGCAATTCTTTTGTCTCATCCGAACATTTTGCAGGCCATGTTAAAGAAGGCCAAAACTATTATGTTCTGGTAACCCGTGAAAACCTCAAGAATCTGCCCTACAGCATAACCGAGATCTACGGCATTAAAAGTTCCGGCAAATACAATGACCTTGAACCTGTTTATCACGAGACTTATCGAATTTACGAAGAAAAACTGTTTGACCTGACCATCGGTGCTATGATTTCGCCGGATATCGTCATCACAGAAGACTCAAACTCCGGCTACGATTTTTTCCAGGCTGTATCAGAAGACAATAACGGTTCTTTTGAATGCATTTCAGCCGGCGGAAAATCCAATATATTCAATCTCATCTCCGATGCGCAAAAACAAAGCATTTTAATCATAGCAGACGGAGCCGCTTTCGGAGCGGAAATAGAGAAAATTTGCTCACTCATGCAATCCAACTGCCATCTGCATCTGTATCTTCCGGAGTCATTTGAATGGTTGCTCTTGACCTCTGATATTATCAAAGACCTTCCCAATGAACAGATCAATCACCCGGAAAAATACGCCGATAGCTGCCTGTTCTTTAGCTGGGAACGGTTTTTCACAAGCGTGATCACCCGATATACCCATGGAACTCCTATGGAATACAGCAAGACACGGCTAAACCTCTATTATAAACATCCTACAATAATTACCAGGATTCTTAACCACATAAAAGGAATAAACTTTCACAGCGAAGAGGAGTAACGCATGCTTTCAGTTTACTACGGCGAAATGAAGGGATCCATATACAACACCCCTGTATATTTCAAAAACACTTTCAGAAACGAATGGTTGGAAGATAATACAGTCAAAGAAATGATCCGGGATGTCGACAATTCTGAGGTTCTTGGAAGCGGCGCGATCAATAGCCCTGTGTTAGGCGTAATTTCTCCTTATACACTTTCCGGTGGGGTCAAAACCTTGATCCTGATATTTAAGGACCCCGGCAAAATTTTCAACGCCTCCAACTGCGGAGACAACTGCGCCAAATGGCTCTTAAAGCTTGGCGAATCCTCTGACATCACCATAAATCTCCGCCACCTCATGGATTTCGGCGACGGAGATTATCAGATACGAATATTGAACGAAAATGCGATTGTCCATAACAAACGCGAGATGGTGCCGATAGCCGGGAAGTATGTGTGAACTACGAACTTCCCACAATATCGTCAGCAGCTTAAATCCCTGTTATGATATCACTTATTCTCTTGCCGCAACATTGTAAGTCCCCAACCACACGTACCTTTTTGCTCATCTCCATTTTTGATATAATGCCTCGACACTATCGTTTGAGTCGTGCAATTCGTGCGACTCGCGCTACCAAGGAGGCTTTATCTTATGAACTCAAGACAGAAACTTCATCAAGCTCAAATGAAAGAATGGGCAACTCGTTTTGCTGATCAGAAGGCCAGCGGCCTTACTGTCAAAGAATGGTGTGATCAGAATCACTTCTCAATTCACCGTTATCATTACTGGAAACGTCTTCTTAAGGACGAAATTGTAGATCAGGTTCTTCCTTCTCCAGACATCGTTCCCATCCTGTTGCCTACGGCTGTGCCAGCAGCTTCTCCTTCACCATCAGATGCGTACAACCCCATCGCGTTACCAACCGATTCTACAAGTTGTACGACTCGCACAAGTTGTACAAGTGGCACGACCGCAAAAATCATCATGAATGGAATCTCTATCGAAGTTAATGACACCGTTTCCCCGGAGTTTCTTGCGACTCTGATAAAGGCGGTGCGCTATGCTTAGAGACGCCAATCCCGATGCTCTTGCCGGCATCTACATCGTCTGCGGACGCACAGATATGCGTTATGGGATTGATTCTTTGGCAGCCATTATTGAACATCGGTACAAGATGAACCTGTTCATACCAAACACCCTCTTCCTCTTCTGTGGCAGATCAGCTTCCCGAATCAAAGGACTGATCTGGGAAGGCGATGGTTTTCTGCTTCTCACCAAACGTGTAGACTGCGGCCGGTTTTGCTGGCCAAGAAACTCCGATGAACTGAAATCCCTGTC
>NZ_JHXY01000042.1 GCF_000621585.1 [Eubacterium] cellulosolvens LD2006
GACTAAATGTGGAAGGACTTATCCGTTATACCACAGGGCAGTTACAAGCTCCGACCTCTAAGGCGTTAGCCGTAGGTCGGGGTAGTTGACAAAACTATAGGGCTCATATTCCTGGCGAATCCAAGTTTAAAGTGGTCGAATTCGACCACTTTAAACAAGAGGCAGGGTTACACACATTTAATTTAAGTGTAAGAGACTGGATAGAGAAAACAGATGCTATTGGTCTTATGGTCAAAAAAGGACGATATGGCGGGACATTTGCGTATAAGGAAATTGCGGAATATCAGATCAGAATTTTAAGCGAAGCCGAAAATATAAGCAAGCAGATAGGAAATGGTGAACAGTACACCCAATCTTGAGCAAAAGCTGGTATTTTTAACGGACACCTTATGCGATATCATAAATATAGAAGAAAAACAAGACATGTTTGAGGGAGGTATCGCATGAAGCATATTGTAGTGGATCTGGAAATGAACAGTATCAGTCGCAAATCAGAAGCAAGAAGAATCTGCAATCTGGAGCCGACGAGAATCGGAAGTACGCTGGGGGATTTGTTTGATTTTTCGGGGTTTGCGTGTGCGTGATCGTTTCCGGCCGAGTATAATGGACAACAGAGAAAAACATACAGCGGGGGGTACTGTTACTATGTCCAGAGGAACGAATCTAAAGTTTAAGCTTATATATCTGATACGAATCATGCTGGAGAAAACCGATGATGAACACGCATTGACGATGCCGGAGATCATGAAGGAGCTGGAGAAGTATGATGTGACGGCAGAACGCAAAAGTATCTATGCGGATTTTGAGGATATGAGGAATAAGTTTGGTATTGAGATCCTCAAAGAACAGAGAGGACCGAAAACATACTACCATGTGGGAAAGCGTGAGTTTGAGCTGGCAGAGGTGAAGCTTCTTGTGGATGCGATTCAGTCTTCCAAGTTCATCACGCGGACGAAATCCAGGGAGTTGATTGCAAAAGTGAAGCGCTTTGTCAGCGAATATCAGGGCAAGACGCTGCAGCGTCAGGTCTTCATGGATGATCGCGTGAAAGCCATGAACGAGAGTGTTTTCTACAACGTGGATGAAGTCTACACAGCCATCAACGAGAATCGAAAGATCCACTTCAAGTACTATAAATGGGACATCAACAAGAAGCTTGTTGCCAGGAATCATGATAACTGGTTTGTCGTAAGTCCCTGGGCACTGACCTGGGTGGATGAGAATTACTACATGATTGCCTACGATGACTGGGCTCAAAAGGTGAAGAGCTATCGTGTCGACAAGATGATGCGTATCTCCATCACGGAAGATGAGAGAAGCGGCCAGAAAGAGTTCAAAGAATACGACATGGCCAACGTTTCCAAGACAACCTTTGCCATGTATGGAGGGAACAGAAGGAATGTGCGGATCCGGTTTGAGAATACCCTTTGCGGCGTATTCCTGGATCGCTTCGGCAAGGACATAACCTTCTATCCGGTGGATGAAAACCACAGTGAGTTCACTGTAGACGTAACCGTTAGTCAGCACTTCTTCGGATGGTTGTTCGGCTTGGGACCGCGGGTGCAGCTTGTGTGGCCGGACGATGTGGTCGAAGAACTGCGCGAGTACGTGGCTGCATATATGGAGAGTATGAAGCAGGAAGGATAGCAGCGGAGTAATTGAGGAGGAAAGAGCATGAGTGTTGATGCAGACAAGTTAAGAAATGATCTTCTGAATGACTTATACGGCGCCTTTTGGGCCGGCGGCTATGGTGGTGCTTCGATGGAAGCGCATGACATCGAAAAAATGTCCGATGAAGAGTTGGTTGAATACGCAGAGGAAAAAGGCGTCGATACCGATAAATATCAGGCATAAAAAAGGGGAAAATTGTAGACCTATACGGTTTCAGTAAAAACGATATGGGAGGGGATATATATGGTCGCGGATTATAATACATTTCTTGGAATAAAAGGAACGAAAGAAGAGTTAAGGGCTTCATTGAATGTTTTGAAAAGCTTTGAAAACAGAGAGTATATGATTCGTTTGGATTCTGTAAAAGTTGGAAAAATGCGTAAAAATGGTAAGCCGGTTAAGTCTTCAATAACATATTTAGAGAGACTTACATCGTATGAAGAAATAGATAAATTTCTCGATTCCATCGGTGACAGTATGGCGGTAGATGCTTTAGGACCATATGGTGATTATGAGTGGATCGGAGGGGTGCTCCTTTTTGAAAGTATTTTAGATGCTGCTCCTTCTATATCCCTCACAGGAAGTATAGATGGATTTACTAATGCTGGAGATGATCATATGTGGTGCAAGACGGAGGATGGAAAATTACATAAATACTATCAATTCGAATCGGACGATGGCGATCAATACTATGATTATGTCAGGAAAAACCTTCCCTATTCCGAATTTGAGAAGATCTTCAAAATCAGCGATGGTTATTATGAAGAGTATTATAAGTATATGGGACAGTGGTTCGGGCACGAGGCAAGGGATATTTACGGATTCAGTTATGCTCAGTTTGTAGATATCTTTCCGACAGAGATTACAGAGGACGAGTTTAAAAAGGTAAAGGAACATATTCGAGACCTGTCTATTATGACCAGGGAGGAGTTTGAGAATAGTGAGGAGTATGAACCTGATAGAGGGAGGATCCCGGATAAAGAATGTATTTATGATCCGGTCACGAAGGAATATCACAGCGTAAAGTGATCATCAAAGGTTAACGGTGTACAGAGTGAGGTAATGAAGAAATAAATACTGTGAGATAACAAGCTCCCATGGACAAGGAAATATGTTCCATGGGGGCTTGTTATAGTGTGAAAAATGTTGAAGAAGACATGGTTTGTACGCTTGGGTCACAATAATGAATTGATTCGATGACAATGCAACATCTTTGCGACTCAATGGTGAAAGATTCGTGAATATGCGACAGAAAAATAATTGAGCTTTGTCGCAAAACTGTTTATACTGTTAAGTGTTGAGCGAAAATTGAGATCTATTGTAAGAGGATAATACATGGCAGGTGGAAGCTTACAGAGAATAAAGCTGCTGAAAATCGTGGAATTGTTGAAACAGGAGAGCTGCAAGGAAGCACCTCTCTGTACCAACGATCTGATCAAGAAAGCGGCTGCTATGGGAATATCCGTAGACCGAAGGACACTCAGTAAAGAAGTCGAGTTCTTGAATGAGCAGGGTTATGATATCAAATGCGTGATTGTGGGGCATCAAAGAGGGTACTATTTTGAGAATCGTGACTTTTCGGTACCGGAATTGAAAATATTGATTGATGCTGTTCAGGCCGCAAATTTTATAACGGAAGAACAGACAAAACAGTTTGTAGAAAAAATAGCAACTCTCGGAGGAAGCCGCAGGGCGGAGATCCTTCGGGAGAATGTGGTGTGTTTCAACACCACGAAGCACACAAATGCTGAGATTTATAAAAATGTGGCTGAACTGGAGAAGGCATTGCTCCGGCATAAGCAGGCCTCTTTCTACTATTTTGACAGGAACGAGGATGGCCAGAAGGTATATCGGAAAGACAAGAAACGGTACGTCGTGGAACCCATGGCACTTATCTTCAGCGAGGACAATTATTATCTGATGGCCTGGTCTTCCAAGTATGAGGGAAAAACCAATTACCGGGTGGATCGCATGGATACCGTTGCTGTGGAAGAGGAACCCGTCAGTGAAAAAGCAATTCTGGAGACGGAGGACATCGCCACGTTCCGTCAGCAGGCCTTTCGGATGTATGGCGGCGAAATAGAAGACGTGGTGTTGGAATTCAACGAGAAACTGATCGGTGTTATCCACGACAAATTCGGAGAAAACACAAAGATGATCCGAACCGCACAGGGCAAGTGTGTGGCGTCCGTTCGGGTACAGGTATCGCCGACCTTCTGGGGCTGGCTGTTCCAGTTTGTGGGGGATATGCGAATCATATCGCCGGATCCGCTGATTGAGGAATATAGGAAAAGAGCAAAAGAAGCGGCGGAGAGTTAGAATGTGTGTCACTGGGATAAGTAAATATAATGATTATCCGTATAACTTTGCAAATCAACTTGGATAATTAGCATTATAAAAGCAAGACCTTTGCAGACGAAAAATCATCAAGTCATTTAAGGAAAGCACGTTTGTGAATAAAGGATTTAAATGATAGCTACTGACTAAGAATGATAATTCTTTTGGAGGGTGATTATGGCAGTAATGGTAAAAATTATTGGGGATGATGATGGTAGCGATGAGTATGGTGCTGCTAAAAGATTAAAACAAATAATAGAAGAATCAATGATGCAGACAGTTATGGGAGAAGTGGTGATATTTCCCAGTGCGACGCTTTATGGACAAGCAGTAAAAGATGTTGACATCTTCATGATTGGTGAACTTAAAAACTATTCAGCCAAAGTAAAGTTTAATCATGATGGGGGATTTCAAGAGGAAACGGTTTATCTAGAAAATTTTTGTACTACTATCGAAGTTAAGTCGCATAGTATTTCGGCTATTAGAAGAGAAGGTACAAATATCCAGGTTTATTATTCCAATAGCGGATGGCACAATGCTACAAAACAGTCAAATGAGCAAAAGATTGCTGCCATGAATTTTTTTAATAACGCATTGGGTGATTCACCGTACATATCAAACTTACTTTGGTTTGTTGAGACGAATGAAAAAGAATTGAATAGTTTATTATCTACTGGTTCAGGTGTGATGCCGTCAAATGTGTTACCTGCTCAGTTTGATTTTAAACTGATTCTACAACAAATGGCATTACAGAGAGTGCCGTGGAGATATGGCAATCGGTATGTAGTTGAATGTAAGTTTAATGGACGAGAGGCCAGTGCTGTTACAAGACCTTTATTACTTTTTTCAAAAGCAAAAAGCAGTATGGGAGAGTTGACACGCAAAAAAATAGAACAGATAACGTATAGAAAGCTAGGGGTAAATAACCTTCTTTTTGATGGTAGGACTTTGAATGTTTTTCGTGGAAGAGCTGGTACAGGAAAAACTATTGATCTGATAAAGATAGCAATCAACCTTGTGGATGAAAAAAATGCAAGAGTTTTGATATTGACATATAATCGTGCTTTAGTTTCAGATATAAGAAGGTTATTTGCGTTGGCTGAATTACCGGATATGTTTGAGGAAAAGTGCGTATCAGTAAATACCATGCAGTCATATTTTTTCGGAGTGATAAATGGCTGTTTATATGATGGAAGACTTACAGGGGAAGAGTTTTTAAGAAGGTACTCTGAACTGATTAACGAAATGATTGACTTCTTGAAATCCGATGATGAAGCAGCGGAGATAGTGAAGATGATCTGTGTGGATAATCCGAGTCTAAATTGGGAATACATACTCATAGATGAGGCACAAGATTGGTCTGAGGAAGAAAGAGTTTTGATCTTGCTTCTCTATAACAAAAGCAAAGTTGTGGTTGCTGATGGAGGACTTCAATTTGTTCGTACCATAAGTCCATGCGATTGGACAGCGGTGTCTTGTAGAAATAACATAAAGCTGAAGTATTGCTTACGGCAGAAGCGAAACCTTGTAAAGTTTATTAACCATTATGCAGAGATGATATACCCTACAAGAAGTAGAGTACAACCAGCCGAGGAAATGTTAGGGGGAAGTATAATTATTATTAAAGATTCGAGTAAGTTTTATCAAACGATAAAGACCGAAAAGAATTCTTTGATTAAGGCAGGAAATGAAGCGTATGACATGTTATTCATTGTTCCACCCACATTGGTAGAAAAAGAAGACCACCATCACTTCAAATTACTTGGGGAATTTGAGCAAAAAGGTGTTTTGTTGTGGGACGGAACGAACGAGGACAACAGATCAGCTTTTTCAGTCGATTTAAGCGAGGCAAGAGTAGTACAGTATGAATCTTCTAGAGGACTTGAGGGGTGGACAGTTTGTTGTATGCATTTTGATACGTACATGAATATTAAAGAAAACCAATTTGATCCAAATACAGAAGGAAATGCTTTATATCTACAAAGTTCGGAAGAAATAAAAAAGAAATATTTGCTTAACTGGGCATTGCTTCCTATGACAAGGGCAATAGATACATTGATAATTACCTTGGAAGATGATAATTCCCAATATTCAAAGGCTTTGCTTAGACTTGCAGAACAACATACTGATTATATAAGGGTATTATGATAAAAACTAAGGAGCTAGGGATGGACGAGCATTTAATTATGGGGATGGTTGATCCTTATATAAGGGAAAAAACACTTACATATAATGATTTTGAAGAGATTTTCAGTATGCTGTCGAAGAAAGAACAGTATGAAATAACTGAAATTCTTTATAAAAACAAAATAGAATTAATTGATGGGAATGATTATAACGAGGATGGATTTGAGATACGCTATGATGATGCATTGTTCTCTGGAAATGAAGTAAAGGCTGATTGCAGGGCAGAATTGGATAATATAGGACCAAAACAGGGGCACCAAATAGTTCGTAGAGATGTTCTTTTATCCAATCGAGCGTTGATACAAATGATCCAAAAGGGGGATGCTCAGGCAAAACAGGATCTTTGTGTAAAAAACCAGGGACTCGTAGACAAACTGGCAGGTATTTATCAGCGAATGTTTGTGAATAAGTTGGAATTTGAGGATCTTGAACAAGCTGGTATGATGGGCATGATAAAGGCTGCCGAAAAATTTGATCTGAATGCGGGAACAGAGTTCAGCACATATGCTGTTTGGTGGATAAAACAAGGAATAACGAGGGAGATAGCGGACTATGGATATACGATTCGTATACCAGTACATCGAATGGATCAATTGCTGAAAGTAATGAGGTTAGATGCTAAGTTTTTTGAAGTAGAAGATTTTAATAAGAGAATGGATCTCATTTCACAGGAGGCCGAACTCCCGAAAAATCTCGTCGAAGAGTGTATTCGTTTGTATTACCAGTTTATTAAGGTGACATCGTTGGATCTTCCGGTTGGAGAAGATGAGAATGTGACACTTGTGGAATTGATCCCTTGTGAGGAAGAATTGTCGGTTGAGGGAATTGCTGCTCAACGAATACTAAGAGAGAACCTAGATGAGGTATTAAAGACTTTAACACCGAGAGAAGAAAAAATTATTAGGATGCGTTTTGGGTTAGATGATGGGAGTGCAAAGACACTTGAACAGCTTGGAGAGGAGTTAGGAGTAACCAGAGAGCGAATTCGTCAAATTGAATCACAAGCGTTAAAGAAACTGCGACATCCTTCGAGAAGTAAAAAGCTGAAGGATTTTTTAGAATAGGAGAAGAACTGTGGCAAATTCTGTTTTACTGAATAGTATTAGAAAGAAAATTGAACAATTAAGAACTTCAGATAGAAGTATCATTGTTTTGAAAGGAATACCGATGGAAGTAGTCGCCCCAGATTGCGTAGTTGCACCGATAGAAGAGGTGATAAAGAATAAGCTATCGTATTTCATGAAAATAAATAGGGATAGAAGGTTCCTAACGTATGAAGAATTCCTCATGCTTAACAGTTTTGTTTTGGATCAATATGAGAAAGTATATATTCTTAATAATAATCTGTACATGAATCAGTATCCGATAGACGCTACATTTTCTGATGAAACTAAAGCTGGATTACTCACACATTTTGCTGAATCTGAAAACGAGTATGATGAAACACCGATAGGAAATATCGAAGAGATAATTGATTTATACGATGGCGTTAGGGAGTATAATGGATTCCTCATTTGCGCATATTGTGAAGACAAAGTTCCCAACGATGTCAAAATACAGCAGATTAATCTGTTTGAATATGAACAAGTGCCCGTTCAAATGGTCAGCCATACCGAGGGGATGGACTATTTGGAAATATTGGATGAATCAGATTATATAGAGCTAATCAAGCGTGTGTTTAATGAGCCAGAAGAGGTTTATATTAGAACAATCAACTATACCGGAGATACAGAGCGTCTGAATGATCATATTTCCATTTTATGTAAAAACTGGGCGGATTATACAGATATTTATTATCTTCAGCCACAGGAGGTTATCACTACTTTTGAACACAGAGATGAATATACCGGAATTTTAAAAAAATACTGGGGCTATGATGAATTTCGATCTTTTAAAGTATATGATCTTAAGGAGCTTGATGAAGGAAAGAAAACAACAGTAGATGTTTCACAGGAACAGATAATCTCGGATCTTGTACAACAAGCTGAGAATTGTGGTGATCTTGAAAAAGAATACAGAGACGTATTTGTTACAGCGCCTACAGGTGCTGGAAAATCTGTAATATTTCAAGTTCCTGCGATTTACCTGGCAGAAAAATATAATCTGCTGACAATAGTTGTATCCCCGCTAATTGGTCTTATGAATGATCAAATAAGTAACTTAGAGAAGCGTAATTATAAAGCGGCCAAAACAATAAATTCTGATATATCTCCAATAGTTAAAGAGGAGATACTACAAAATGTAGCGGATGGAAACCTTCACATTTTGTATCTTTCGCCTGAAACTTTGCTTGCCAGAAGTTCTGTAGAGCAGTTAATAGGTGATCGCACAATTGGTATGATCATCATTGATGAGGCGCACATAGTAACAACATGGGGGAAACAGTTTAGACCTGATTATTGGTATCTTGGAGAGCATATTCGAAAACTAAGAAGCAATCAAATCAATAAAAAAAAGCGTTCCTTTGTAATCGGGACATTTACAGCCACGGCTATATATCATGGAATCGAGGATATGTATGAAGAAACAAAGGATAGTCTTCATCTGATTGATCCTATTACATACCTTGGTTATGTAAAGAGAAACGATATAAATATTGTGATAGATAGAACTAAAAAGGCGAAAGGTGAACGAAACGAATACGAAACAGACAAGTTCAATGACGTTATTGATGTTGTTAAGAGATCTAAGATAACGGGTAAGAAAATATTGATATATTTTCCGACTGTTACACTAATTGAGAGTTGCTGGCAATACTTGGAAAACAAAGATATGGTTACTGGTGTGACAAAATACTATGGCCCTTTGCCCAAAGATCAGAAAAATGAAAATTATCAGAAATTTTATAACGGTGAAAGTACGGTTATGCTTGCTACGAAGGCATTTGGAATGGGGATTGATATAGATAATATTGAAATTGTGGTGCATTATGCACCAACCGGAAATGTCTGTGATTACGTACAGGAAATTGGCCGTGCTGCTAGAAGAAAAGGCTTACAGGGCGAGGCGTACTATCATTATAATTCAAGAGATTTTAAGTTTATTAACAGATTGCATGGGTTGTCTACGGTAAAAAAATATCAGCTTATTGAAGTGGTAAAAAAGATCGACGAGTTGTATACGATGAAGATGCGTAGGAACTCAGCTGAGAAGATGACAAAACGTCGAAATGCTATGTTGATTGATGCGGAGAATTTTACATATATATTTAATAATCCAATCAGTGATGCGGATGACAGTATAAACAAAGTGAAAACTGCACTTTTAATCATTCAAAAGGATTTTGAGGCTAAGATAGGATTCTCGCCTATAACAGTGAGGCCAATCCCACTGTTTTCGATGGGGTTTTTCTCAATAGAGCCAACAACACAAAAGCGGCTTGTGAAGTCATATGGTAAATGTGTTGAACAAATCGATTCAGAAAAACACATTTGTAGAGTGAATCTTGAAAGAATATGGGATAAAGAATACAAAGACATATCATTTCCACAATTCAAGTATTTGCTTTATTCTAAGGATTCTGAACTAAAATTCAATCATTATTATACTGTAACGGCAGCGTTATGTGTTTCTGTAGAATTCGCAGATGACTATGCATCCACATTCAGGAATACATGGGCGGTATTTAAGAAAATCGTTCATGATGGTATTGTTTCGCAGGAATACATATCATTGGACGACTTTGTGAAGGCTCTGGAAAACAAGTGCGGAATAAGGAAGTATAAAGCGCAGGCTATATGTGAAGTGGTTTTTGCATCGATGGATATCTTTAGACGGAATTATTCACATGGGACCAACTCAATTTTCAAGCGGCGCGAGCTGCAGAGTGGCGATGTTAAGTTTCAGTTTAAGACAGCAGTAAATTCCTACTTTAACTGGGTTGAGAAAGGGTTTAGGAAGATACAGGAGGAGAATAGAAACGGAGTATTGTATATTCTTGATACAGAGGGACAACATGCAAAAGAGATGAATACTATATTGGGGATTCTGGAATCGCTAGATGTTCTTCAATTTGAAATGACAGGTGGTGCAAACAGCCAGCTGTATATTTACATTAACCAGATACGTAATATTAAGAATATTCTTAATGATCCGAAAAAATATAAAAATAGATTGCTGGATACAGTTTCAGAACGTCATTTGATTTCAGTACAAATGCTTACTTATATTTATGAGGGAGGATTTACCAACGAGGAAATATGGGATATTATTGAAAACTATTTTCTTGGCAAGATTCCGGAAAAAGTGAAGTCAAACTGCAAGAAAGAGAATCCAAATATTTCGTTTGATAAGTTGGATAGAATAGAATAAATATATAATCTCGTACGTAGAATGCAAATTAATGTTTGTGCGACAAGCACCATAGAATAAACGTAATTCTTAGAATTGATGTGACTGTTTGCGGTGCAGAAAGTCGTGGCCGTTTTTATACGTAGATTAATAGGGGGATTAAGACATGAGATGTTTGCTTTGTGGAAATGAGATTGACGAAGGCGCAGTATGTGATGCATGCGCGCCAAAAGTTACTGAAGAATTATGTTATAAGGTAGCGCAATATGATTATAAGGAACCAGACGATGAGCTATGGGCCAATATTATATCTGCCTTAGATAAACCTTACAAGTTCAGAAATTTTTCCCAGGATCTAGCAGAACACACCGTTGAGGAGAGAAAAACGTTTGTTCGTATTCAGTGTATGAATCTGAGCAACAAAACAAACAAAAACAGTTTAGGTGTTCCAAAGAATGAAGATTTTGTGGTTCAGCATGAAGCCGAATGCGAACAGAACCCGGCTCTGACTGAGAGTGAAAAAAATCTGGTAAAAGCTTTACTCTTGGGATACTATGTATCCAACAAATCATGGGATTTGATTGAAGATATACTGAACAAAGTTGTAACGGACGAAACCTTTGTGGAGCCCTCTCTGATTCTTGCAGATTATTATATGAAGATACGTGATTATGAGAAAGCTACCGCGATTTTAGAAGAAGCAAAGGGGATATTTATATCTGAGAATGATCAGGAGAGAATTTCTTCCTGGATTGATGATATAGCCCAAAGAAAAGATGGCGAGAAAAAAGCATGGATTCCAAAAGCTTGGGAAGATATATATCTTTTTTATCAATACCTGGATAAACTTGGAGTTGAGCATTTACGTCTAGGAAATAATAAAGAGAAAATTAATGAAGCAGATTTCAAGCCATTTATTAGATATGAAAAAGGCGAAGTTCCGAACGTGTATGTTGCTGTTTGGTTTACTACTGAATACAACCGTAAAGTCAAAGAAACGGTTGAGATAAATGCTGTTCGCATGTCCGATGGAGAAATAAAAGAATATCATTCATTCGTATACCCGCTAAACTTGCCTAAAAAGCCCAAATATGTTAAAGAAGACGATATAAAAAGTGCTCCCCTGATTAAGGACGCTTTTGGGGAGTTTATGCAGTTTGTCGGCAATGATGTTCTGGCTATTGCCGGATTCGATGAACAAAAAAAGTATTTAGCCAGACTTGCTCGCTATAGCATGATGGATCATATAGATAACGAGATCTTTGACGTGGTTGAATATGGTGAAGATATTTCAGATGATTTTTCATCATACACACGGAGTACTCTTTTAGAGAAATACAATGTAAATGAAGGAACTACAGGTATGGAAAAGGCGGAAGCAACGATGAGACTTGTTGAGAAGATGAGGTAATGATGGAGTTAAATGAAAACCAAAAGGCCGCCATAGAGTGCATTGATCATAATCTTCGCATAGTTGCCTGTGCAGGATCGGGAAAAACCGAAGTTATAACAAGAAGAATAGCTAACATTTTGATCAATAAAAAGGACGTTCTACCTGAGGATATCGTAGCATTTACATTTACCAGAAAAGCGGCTGAAAATCTGAAACAGCGAATACAACGCAATGTAGCTGAAACAGGTCATAATATTGATGTCAGTAAAATGTATGTCGGGACAATACATTCTTTTTGCTGGATTATATTAGAGCAGTATGTGCCGTTTTTTAGGGACTTCAGAATACTGGATACTGTCAAAGAACATTTATTTATAATGAAGTATTTCAAAAAAATCGGCGCAAAAGATCTGGAATTAAAAAAACGGGAAGCTGCACTTTTTTCAAACTGTATCGACAAAATGGTAAGTGCTTACGATCGGATTGATGAATGGCCGGAACAGGATGTCAAAGTGTTTGAGAAGTATAAGTCTCTCTTATATGAGAAGCGGTTTATTAATTATTCACTTCTTATACATGAAGTTCTTATGAATATGGATAATCCGCAGATTAAAAAGTATTTTGCCGGGATAAGGTATCTGGTCGTTGATGAATATCAGGATGTGGATGACTTGCAGGAAGCGCTTATTAATGGGATCGCGGGTTGCGGAGCAAATCTCTGCGTTGTAGGAGATGATGATCAGACCATCTATCAATTCAGAGGCAGTAATGCGGATAATATGATTCGTTTCGCAGACAGATATGAGAACGTAAAAACCATTAATCTGGAGACAAATTACAGGTCCGGAAAAGCCATTGTCGATGTTGCTGATTGCGTTATATCAAACAATGCTACCCGCTTGACGAAGAGAATGATATCGGGTGGCGGGTTTACAGGCTCTGTTCAGGGAGAATGCTTCGTTGGAGTAGATGAAGAATACCGAAATCTCGCACAAAATATAAAATCCTTATCATCTGAAGTAAAGTACGGGGATATGGCAATACTGATCAGAAAGAGATCCAGATTACCTGAGTTAATTCGTGCATTGGAGTTGAATCATATTCCCTATATTGCTGAAGAAAGTGAAGAGTTTTTTTCGAGTGAATACTATCGTAAGTTTTGCAATATCTTTGAGTATTTAGAAAATCCGGCTGACGAAAACAGACAAAAAATAATTGATGACTGGAAAGGCATTGTTGAGCCCAGATCTTTAAAAACAGCTATAAAGTATCTGTCAAGAAGCAGTGAGAAAAATGAAAGATTTGTTGAGCTCTTTCATCAATTCATAGAAAATCTGGGACTTGATGATACTCATAGCTGCATAAAATACACGCAGGGATTCAGTGAAATTTTATCCGATTTTGATCAGGTTTATGAACATGATTCGTGGACTGTAAGGACGTCAGATATAAATACATTTATACAGATAACGGCGGAAACTGAGTATAAAAGGGAAGCACTTCTGAAAAAAGATCATGACGATGCAGTACAGATTATGACTGTACATAAGTCAAAAGGTCTGGAGTTTGATGCTGTATTTCTTCCGGATCTTCAAGAGGGCTTTTTCCCGTCTCAAAAGGTAGGTGGAAAAAAGTATTATTCTGTATTGGGCGGATTATTTGAGGAACAGAAAGAGAAATATGAAAGTGATCTGCAGGATGAAAGAAAGCTGTTTTATGTGGCATTAACAAGAGCTAAGAAATTTATATATGCGTATGCAGATGTGGAGAAAAAAGAAGCTTCTCTGTTCTTAACAGAAATGAATCAATCTGATTATTGTAATATAATGTTTGTTTAAAGAATTAGGGGGAAGATGAAGGCTATGAAACTAATGCACATAGGTGATTTGCATCTGGGCAAATCGCTGGGTGAGTTTGACCTGACAAGAGATCAGGAATATATGTTGGATCAATTACTGGGGATCGTCGACCAGCAGGCGGTAGACGCTGTTTTGATCGCTGGGGATGTCTATGATAAGGCAATACCCAGTGAGGCGGCGACGAGAATGCTCGACTATTTTCTGAGCAATCTGGCCAAAAGGAATGTCTACGTATATATGGTGAGCGGAAATCATGATTCCGACGAGCGACTGAATTACGGAAGCAATCTGTTTGAGGCCAATCATATTTTTATTTCCACGAAATATGAGGGAAATCTTCAGAAGCATACGCTGAAGGTGGGCGAGGATGAGACGGATATCTATCTGCTTCCGTTTGTGAAAGCTTCCCAGGTGAGACATTTCCTGACGGAGGCAAAGATTGAGTCCTATGATGATGCGGTTCGGGCAATTCTTGATCAGGCGGATATTGATGAATCAAGAAACAACGTGCTGGTGGCACACCAGTTTGTAGTGGGAAAAAGTGAGGATCCGGAGCTCTCCGGCTCGGAGAGTCTCGGAACACAGAGTGTTGGAACCGTTGAAAAAATCGGCTGTGACTGTTTCGATGCATTTGACTATGTGGCGCTGGGACACATTCACTCCCCGCAACAGGTGGGACGCAGGGAAGTCAGATATTCCGGTTCTCCTCTCAAGTATTCTCTCAGCGAGGTGAACAATGAGAAATCCGTACCGATCATTACCGTCAGCGGAAAAGGCAAAGTGGAGATTGAACTTGTTCCCATCAGACCCATGCGAAATATGAGACATCTGAAAGGTGAGTTAAAAGTTCTGCTTGATAAGTCGAACGTCACTGCACCGGAGGACTTCATCTATGCAACGCTTACAGACGAGGAAATCATAAGCGATGCCATGGGCATTTTTCAGCAGACCTATCCCAATACGGTAAAAATTGATTATGACAATTCGCATACCAGGGAAGTCGAGCAGGTGGATATTTCAAAGATCGCGGAGAACAGATCTTTTGATGAGCTGATCAGCGATTTTTACAGACAGATGTATGGCTGTGAAATCAGCGAAGAGGAAATGGACGTCATGAGAACAGTGGCGAGAGAGGCAGGTGTATTACATGAAGCCGGTTAAACTGATTATGAGCGCATTCGGACCCTACGCCGACGAGATGCCTGCTATCGAGTTTTCTACATTCGAAGACAAAGGCCTGTTTCTGATCTCCGGTGATACGGGAGCGGGAAAGACCACTATTTTTGACGCGATCTGTTTTGCGTTGTATGGAGAGACCAGCGGTTCCTACAGGGATACAAAGAATCTCCGAAGCGAGTACGCGAAGGAAACAACGGAGACCTATGTCGATTTTTACTTTACACATCAGGGCAGGGACTACCATGTCAAGAGAATCCCTGCGTATGAGCGGAAGAAAAAACGTGGCGACGGAATGATTTCCATCAAAGAAAACGCTTTTTTTTATTCGGGAGACGATACCCCCATCGAGGGACAAAGACAGGTAAATGAGGCCATAAAGGATCTCCTCCACGTGGATGTAAAGCAATTCAAACAGATTGCTATGATCGCGCAGGGGGAATTCTGGGATCTGCTCAACGCGAAAACGGATGAGCGGACGAAGATCCTGCGAACAATTTTTCAGACCAGCGGCTACAACAGTATCGAATTTAAGCTCAAAGACCGTATGGATGCCAGCTACAAGCTGAAAGCGCGAACCGAGGATAGCATCGTACAGTATTTTTCTGATGTTGCGGTGGATGCAGGGGATGAAGCTGCAAAGTCACTGGCTGAACTTCAGGAGCGGGCAAAGAGATCCGGGAGTGCCTGGAATCTGGAAGAAATCATGGAGACGATAAAGAATGTTATCGGCTCGGATGAAACGAAGCTGACAGTAGCGGACGAAAGGCGGGAGGCTCTGGAGGAAAAGTATGACAAGAGCAAAGAAGCCCTTGCAACTGCAGAGACGAATAACG
Source organism: [Eubacterium] cellulosolvens LD2006 (assembly GCF_000621585.1). GTDB lineage: Bacteria > Bacillota > Clostridia > Lachnospirales > Lachnospiraceae > Bilifractor > Bilifractor cellulosolvens. The sequence continues at coordinate 15,750 of NZ_JHXY01000042.1, forward strand.
GATTTATTTCCAGACTGGAAGGCCTTCAGGCAAAAGAAAAAGAACTGACCGGGAAGAAGCCGGAAATTGATGAAAAAGAAAAGCTCTTAACCAGACAGAAACGGGCGACCAGAGAGGTGATGCCTGTTTATTCGTCATGGAAAGATAAGGCAAAGAACGTAGAAGGGATTGAATCTCAGATCTCACAAAAAGAAGAAGCGGTAAAGAATGCCGAGATGAAAGCCGGACAGGCCGGCACAGCCCTGACGCAGGCAAAAGAAAAACAGCCGGAGGCGGATAAACTTCAAAAGCTGATCACCACGATTGATCAGGAAGAGAGTAAGTATCGCCAAAGAGAAGAACTGACCGGTGAAATTGAGAAACTGGAAAATGCTTCCCGGGGATTTGCGGCTGAAGAGACCTCGTTAGAGGAAAGAGAGAATGCTCTTAAAGACGAAATCGAAGCGCTCAAAGAAACGATAGAAAAGCTTAAAAATACACCGGAAAAACTGGTAGAGATCATAGCTGCCGGCGAGAAAATCAGGGATTTGCGGGATCGTATGGATACAATTATCGATACCAAAATACCCGATAGAGAGAGCAAGAATGAAGATCTCGTCCGTAAGCAGTCGGATTATAAAAAAGCCTTTGAGGCATACGAAAAGGCGAATAAAGAGCGTATGGAAGCTGAGAGAATTCTGGACGACTGCCGTGCAGGCATTCTGGCGCAGGGACTCGGGGAGGGGCAGAAATGTCCTGTCTGCGGCTCTGTACATCACCCGGAACTTGCTACGATTCCGAAAGAGGCAGTCACTGAAGAGAGGTTCGAAGAATTAAAGGTCGTTGAAGAGAGGCTTCAGTCAGAGAAGGCAAAAGCAAATACAGCTGCGGAAACTGCGAAGACTTCGCTGGGAGAATTTGAGGTTCGTCTGCGGGAAGATATCCTTGACTGCCTGGAGAATAAGATCCTTGATATGGATGGCACTGGCAGAGAACTGGAGGATCTGATCAACGACATCAAAGCCGCCCGGGATACCGTAAGCGAGAAGCTTAAAGAGAATACCAGACAGCAGATAGATTTGAAGAAGGATGACGAGGTTCTCGCTCAGGCAAAAGATGATTTGGATAAGGCGCAGGGAGCCAAAACAGAGACTCTGACGAAAGATAAGGAAAATTTCAGGAATAAGAAACAGGAGACAGAGACGGCCAAAGCGGAGAAAGAAGCTGTTCTGAAAACTCTGGCAGAGCTGAGCTTTGACAGCTGGAAAACAGCAGAGGCAGAGAGAAGGAAAGCACAGATCCAAAAGCAGGAAATCGAAGACCGAATCAAAGAATCTGAGGAAACAAGCAAAAAGGCTGGCGAAAAACTGGCATCGGAGAAGTCTGCCTTAAAGACACTGCGTGATTCTCTGGTGAAAGCGAAAGAAGAAGCTGAGGGCAGCAGACAGAAGCTGGATGCTGCAGTAAGGGAGAATGCTTTTGCATCGGTTGACGAAATGCTCGGCAACGTGCGCACAGAAGATGAAATCGCAGCAGCCGAGACAGAGATTAACCGCTACAGACAGGAAGTTACTACGAATAAGACGCAGTTGGTGGATGCAGAGAAAGACGCCGAAGGACGCCAGATGGTTGACGTGGCTCAGCTTCAGGAAACCTGTGATTCCCAGAAGACGCAGGTGGAGAACATTCAAAGAGAGTGCAACTCCATCCGGAACAGACTTCAGGGGAATCGGGACAAACTCGAGAAGATTACCGCTCAGGAATCTGCGCTGGAGAGCGCGCGAAAAGAAAACAGTATCAGCACAAGACTGTACAATCTGGTAAAAGGAACCACCGGAAACGGGAAGATTACGCTCGAACAGTACATCCAGGCGGCTGGCTTTGATGGAATCATCGCTGCAGCGAACAGAAGGCTTCTTCCTATGAGTGACGGGCAGTATGAATTGTATCGGCAGGAAGACTCCCTTGGAAAGAAGAGCAATACCTTCCTTGATCTGGAAGTCCTGGACAATTTTACCGGCCACAGGCGTCCGGTAGGCAACCTGTCCGGAGGAGAGAGCTTTAAAGCTTCTCTGAGTCTGGCACTTGGTCTGTCCGATACGGTTTCTATGAACCTGGGGGGCATTCAGATGGACGCCCTGTTTATCGATGAGGGCTTCGGAACCCTGGACAGAAAGTCCATAGAGAGTGCAATGGATATTCTGATCAACCTCTCCGGCACCAGTAAGCTTGTGGGAATTATCAGCCACCGGGAGGAACTGATGGAGAACATCCCTCAGCAGATCCGTGTCAAGAAGACGAAAGATGGAAGCCGGCTGACGGTGGAAACGGGATTGTGATATCCATTCGTGAGGATCCTATTGGAACGGGGCTCTTTTCTTTTGATTGTGAACTTCCCATATAATTAACACTCTATAAAAGTTTCTGTATGAAGAAAGAGAGAAAACCCTTATAAATAGTGACAATTTCGCGCATTTTGTTGCCTAAAATCAAGAGAAATGGTATAATTATATCGAGTTAATTAACACTCTATTGGAGGGGCCATGTATCTTGATATAGTGGTAGAAATACCGAAGCTGAAAACAGGGATTTCGAGGAAGAAAATCAAAGGAACATCGTACATTTATTACGAGCACGGACGGAAGTATTATGCCGGCAAGCAGTATACTGTACCTCAATGCACATCCATCGGAAAGGTGTGCGAA
>NZ_JHXY01000043.1 GCF_000621585.1 [Eubacterium] cellulosolvens LD2006
CGAAGATTGACCTCACCGGAAGCTGTGGTAAATGATCGATCGTAGTGGCCGGAACGGTAGCCTTTACGTCCCTCTTCACGGGCGTAGCGATCGGCATTAACTAACCGATCCGCCTCCGCATCCAACATGGCGTTTAAAGCCTCTTCAACGCTGTTACGGACAAGATCTTTTAATTCGGTATGGATTACCTCCTGGTTCACCTGTATAATGTTATCAGACATAGTTCTCGACTCCTTTCGAATTTTGTGTGGTAACTCAATTCTACTTGTGAGTCAGGGCTATGTCTATTTTTTTGCCCCCCGGACGGGCTGAAATGAATTTGCGAAACTAATTATACGTTATCTAAAAATAGATCATGCCATAGACAGGTCGCAGAAATGACCGGTATATCTAAAAGGACACTTATAAGGAAAAAGAAAGAGCTGGCCGTGTAATAGGTCAGCTCTTTTGTGTTTTCAGTGGAATTATACAATGCCACGATTACAGGCTACGCTTGGCAATCAGAACCCCACGGGCAAGTCTCAAATTTCATCAAAAATCATACTGAGACGAGTGGAATTTATTTTTTCTCAAACTGCTCCAGTCGTCTGTTTGCCATACAACAAACAGAAACGTTGAACCGATTTTATCACGTTTTTGTGAGGTCTCAAAACAGAATTTTATGAAATCATTCCTCAAAATCGCAAAAGACCATTTTTCATAGGTAAAGTGGAACTTACTTTTTCATTTGCCCCTGCTCTTTTTCTCACTTTTCTTTTTCAGGCAGGTAATCCGGGCGCTTTCACCCTGCCTCTTTCCTTACTTCCCATTTTCAGGCAGGAAAATGACCTCTTAGAGACAAAGACAGGCAGGAAAATGGCCTCTTGGTAACGGAAATCGGATACTCCTTTTCTCCAAACCGTATGCTCAAAATACCATCAATACCCAGGCAGCACCAGTTTGCGCGCGACGCAGACGGCGATAAGCTGCACGTTTGAGTGAAAACCGGTCTTTGAATAGATCGATTTGATGTGTTGGCGCACGGTGTCGAGACTCACGAACAGTTCGTCCGCGATCTCCTGATACGATTTGCCATCTGCGAGCTTTTTGATGACTTCGAGTTCGCGCTGCGTAAGCTCATTTGAATAGACCTCGCCGATCTTGACTACCGGCGAGATATCGGGATAGACCGATTCGCCCGCCATTGTCCTGTGAATGATGTCCACAAGTTCATCGGTATTCCCATTTTTATACCAAAAACTCTCACAGCCTGCTTCGCGGGCCTTTTTTATGAACGTGAAATCCGCCATGAAAGTGACGATGATGATCTTTATCTTTGGATTGTTCTTCTTTATCGCATCGGCGCTTTTCAGTCCCGAACTTCCATCCTGAGTTTGTATGTCCATGATGATAAGGTCGTAAGGCACCCGAAGGCACAGTGTCTCCGCGTTCACGGAATTCTCAACCGTATCAATGATCTTGTAACCTTCAAGCTGTGAAATTGCGCTTGAAAGAGCGGGCTTAACAAATTCCGAATCTTCTACTATCAGTACTCTGTACATGTTCTCACCTATTTCCTGTATACTTTTGGAAAAAGAAGCTGTATCTCAAATCTGTCTTCACATGAAACGCCAAACAATATGCCGTTCTCCTCAAGATATTTCTTAAGGGCCGACAATCCTCCTCCCATCTTCGTAAAAGGTTTGGCCGTTTTTCCGTCATCGTAAATGTACACATTTCCGGTACTCGGAAGCGACTCGAGATCGATCGTGAGCGAAGTCGCATTTGCGTGACGTATCGCATTGTTTAACGCTTCTCTTATCACCTTTATCATAAAAGGCTTCGCTTTTCCTACTGGAAGCTCTCCTTTTATTATTATCTCACAACCTACGGTCTTTGAGATACGTTTTAATTCTTTGTAACCGGCGCTTGTCGAAAGTCCGCCGTTGTTTACATCGGAAAAGCCGAGTATTATCTGTTCCCACAGCGGGATGATCTTTTGCTTGTAATCTTTATCGTCGTGTTCTTTTACGATCTGACGCGTCATCGTTATGCTGTTTCCGAGTTTCGCATGAATACCTATCTTGGCATCCCAAAGTTCACATTCCCGACTGACTTCGGCGATGTTGTCAAAATGCCGGCGTAACCTTTGGTTTTGTTCCTTGAGTTCATCGTTTAACTTTATCAGCTTGCAGAGGTTTTCGTATTCCTCGGTAACATCCTGCCCGATGATCTCACTTATCAGCTCGTTTCCGTTTTCGATGTAAGTCTTTTCTATGCCGTACACTTTCCCGTCAAACTTTACAAAGAAAGCGTTCTTAAATTCTCCGGAAAGTTTTTCTTCTATCTCATCCGTTTTTAAGCGGTTAGCAAAAAGCACGTCAAAATCTTTGTTCATATCGGTAAGCGGCTTACCTTTAAGCGAATAAACAAGCTCGTACATCTTATCGTTCACGACGAGCGGATATTTATCCGAAAACCCGAAAAAGATGGGCGTAGGAAGATGATCCAGCGCAGCCCTGCGATCGGATATGTTCAAAACATTATCGTATATGTGGTTGATGACCGCGTAAATGATCGCTACCATAAGGAGCATTCCGAATATCTCAAGAAAAAGTATCATACGATCACCTCCTTCTCATCGTCGCTTTCGTAGGCGGTGATATTAAGTTTTGTTGAGAACTTCTCGTCATTTCCGCTTTCACAGTAAAGCCCAAAGATTTCTTCACCGTTTTCGCTGAAAACTCTCAAGTGCACCACCTTAAGATCGTCCGCCAAAATGATCCTGAACAAAAGGTCGAGGCACGAGATAATGTCCGTCGTCTTTATAAAATAAGACATTGGGGTAAGAAAAACACAGTCCGTATCAACATCAAAAAGGGTTGATAACATCTCGTCCATCGTAAGCTTAAGTTCCGACAAAGAAACGATCTTTTCGGTCTCGTTCATGATGAGGAGATTGCTTTTTCTTTTTATATAAGTGCCTCTTTGGATGATCGACTTGTAAAGGTTCTCGTCGTATTCTTCGGTCTTTGAAAGCTTCTTTATTTGCTCGTCGAGGAAGTTGATATCTATCTTGAGCGCATCGTCAATGCGTGAATAGATAGCTTTCTTCTGATTTAATTTTTCCTTTTCATTGGCGAGTGTCAGCTCGTTCTGAAGTTCTGATTTCTGCTCTATTAACTGTGACTGAAGGCATCGCTCCTCCCGCATGAAGCTGTTGATATAGGAGATATCTTTTCTCCATACAACGTACCCTTTATTCTTTAAAGGTGCCAGATGAAGCACTTCGTTTTTGCTTATCTTAAGCGTTTTCTTCCTGCATAGGGCAGTAAGATCGGCTTTATCGATCGCCTCGGCACTTTTGGGGAAAACGAGGTTGCCGTTTTTGTCGTAGATCTCAAATCCAAGCGACGATATGCCGTAGATCTTTTCGTGTTCGGTGTTTACGGGCACAAGTCCGGTCGCCATACAGATCACCCAGATAAGAACCTCGATATAGAAGACATATTGCGTGCTTCCAAGAAATTCCCAGTCAGGCGTGAAAGCGTTCAGCACGTACGGAATGTGATAAACAAGGTTTGAAAGGATCAATAAAAGGATGATCGAAAACGTCACTCCCTGCCCGGCTTTTCCGGTAAAACGCTTAAGCGCGATCACTCTCCAAACATAGACCGTGACCACAAAAACGATCGATATGTAGCAAAGCGGGCCCAGTTTGGTCTCGACGCGGTTAATGTTTGTCGGCGATATCTCAAATGAGAAGAACAGGTGATGAAGACTGTTCGTAAACGACAGAACGTAGATCGCTATGACCGAAGCCGTAAGTATATGGTATCGCTTCGGAAGCTTATATTGCTCGGGCATGCCAAGGCAAAGTGTAGCTAACAGGCTGAACACCGGGCAGGAAAAGTATGCAAGCACTATGCCGATGACCGACAAAGCCATGAGTTCCATGTTCTCGGTCTTGATGATCGTTTGAAGATAGATGATGAACATGGAAAACTGCATGCACAGACTTCCTATTATAAGGTAACGTCTTACCGACGGCTGAATGACACTGATCTTTAAAAACCAATACCAGTAGATGAGCGGCAGCATGTCGAGTATACCTTTGATCAGATGGCGCGCATGCGAGATCGTTTCATTTTCTATATGAAGATAGTGAAGCTGGGTAGTAAGAAAAATGTATACAAAAGCAAGCGTCATTGAAACGAACGCTTTCTTCTTACTTAACATACCGATCACCTCCTATCTTTCTTATATTATTATTATATTAATTATTATATTAACAGAAAAGCTTAACAAAGTAATTACATCATCATGTGATTTTTCTTTTTACCGGGTCTGATATATTTCAAGCATAGCAAACAAACTCACATACGAGAAGGAGACAAAGACATGACCTTTTTGATATTTCTCGGAATATCCGTGATCACCGGGATCGTGTGGTATTTCGGTAGTCAAAGGCAGAACAAACTTATTGAAGAAGGAAAGATCATAAAACGAGACGGTACATTTTGGGAGTCGGCCGAGTATTTTTCTTTAACGGGCGTTGACTACAACAAGGTTTTGGAAGCTGTGAACAACACATACTTTTCCGACCTTAAGGTCACGATCTATCCCAACAACGGCGGGAAAGCGGAAATCTTGTTCAAATCTTCTTACGAGTGGAACGCGGCGATCGATTTTCTGGGAGAAGAAGACGGCAAATTTAATTACAAGTTTTCGTTTACGCCGTGGAATACCTACAAATACGAAATGCCGCCCAGAGCAGACACCATGAACATGATGATGACAAAGGTTGAAAAGATGTTTTTGAATCTCGATCCGAACACTTCGGTGCGGACACAGGAAATGAAACTTAGGACAAAGCCGATATAGGTTTTCCCGGCGTAACACAGAACACATAACTACTTAGTACAATACACAACTTTTTTAAGGAGGAATAACAATGAGTAGAGGTTATAGTCAGCGCGGAGCAGATGGTATCACACGTCACTACAACAGTAATGGATCGATGACAGGTTTCAGCCAGAGAGGCAGCGATGGCATCTATCGAAGATACGACAACAACCGCAACGTGACCGGATTCAAGTCCGAGGGAAGTTGGTACGACAACCGAGGCAACAAGAAGAAAAGCTCCTGGTGGTAACCTGCGCAGCTATTATATCTCCACCACCCATCTGAAGAGAGCCGGGTGATGACCGGTCGAAACGGAACTGCCCCCCTTTGCAGTTCCGTCATGGGAAATCAAAGTGCAAATAAGAAGACTGCACACGTCTGTACCAAGCAGGCAGATCCCCATTGATAGTATTAACTCAGAAACAAAGAAACCCATACACAAAACACAAATACAAAGGAGGAAAAGTCATGGGATACAACTATTACGGAAATGGCGGATGAAAAAGAGCTATAGCAGTGATGGAATGTTCGGTACGCGAAACTACTATGACTCAAGCGGGAAGAAAACCGGTTACAGCATGAAGGACTGCTGGGGAAACACAACATATTATGGCGCTGATGGTCGAAGGAAAGGGTACAAAAGCAAAAGCTGGTTTTAATTTAAAATGATAAAAAATGAATAATGTGATATATAACAAAATACATTATATACAAAAAGATGTTTCGTGAACAATAATTAAAAAACAAAGATAAAGGGGGATATAATTGTGAAAAAGATAATGAAATGCATTGCGCTTTCTACAGCTATTGTTTTCGTAGGTGTAGCTTCAGCTGCCTGCGGATCGACAAAAGAGGGGGACAACCAGATTGATCTTAAGACTCAGTCTCTGTCTCAGACTCAGTCTCTGTCTCAGACTCAGTCTTTGTCTCAGTCAGTCGTAGGAGGATGGGGCGACGATGAAAACGGCCGGCAGACTTATACAATTAATGAAATAGAAAATGATGCACTTGGAGATAAAATCGTCTTCAATTCCATTGAAGATGATTCTCTTCCGAAAGGTAATATCAAAGACGAACGTAACTTTGTTGCTGCCCGTGACGCGTCAACCGGTAATAATGGTGTAGATAATGTTTGGGAAAATAACGAGATTACGGTCGAGGAGGGCAAAACGTATATTATTCGTCTTTATGTCCACAACAACAATCCCAAAGGTGAAAAAGCTGTAGCAAAAGACGTTTCTGTCAATTATAGCCTCGAAACAGACGCTTTGAAAGAACAAAGCGTTTGTGGCTACATAAATTCATCGAACGCAACTCCGTCAAAATATTGGGATAATGTCATTTTCAAATCAGTGGATGGTCGTAAGTTTTATCTCGACTACGTAGAGGGGTCAGCGCTCCTCGAGAACAACGGTGTTGGCAAGGACAATGGTATCAAACTTTCTGATGACGTAGTAAACGGTGGCGTAAAAATCGGTTACAGTGCACTTGACGGTGAAGTTCCTGGTTGTTACGAATATGCTAACTACATTAGCATTGAAGTCAAACCAGTTTTCGAGAATAATTAAATCGAGAAACTGTTTTTTACGTTTTATAACTTCCAATGAGATTTAACGCTCAATCATAATAAATTGTTTACAAAGCCCGGAAATGCTAATTTTCCGGGCTTTGTTCGGAAAAGGATGTAAATTTTTAGAAGGAAGGTGGCAAAACTGGATGATAAGAACAAGAACGATAATATTAATGACAATTGCTGCAATAATAGTTGGAGTTGCTATATTTGACTATTGGGTATCAAAAAAAGTTGACTCTGCTGCCTCTGTTTCATCGACAGTGGAACAGTGGGGACCTCAAGACAGAGAGACCTTTACTTGGAGTAAACCGGCCGGATACGCCACATTTAACTCAATTACCGATAATCCGGAAATTGGTGATGAGAGAAATTTTGTCCGCGTACGCAAGGTTGGACCTGAAGACAAATTTGCTAATAAGGTCAATCTTGAAGTTGGGCAGGAATATGAAGTTGGAATATGGTTTCATAATGATGCTATGTCTAGGCTTAACACAAAAGAAAATGGTGGTGTCGGGATCGCTGAGAATGTAAGGGTTAGAATTGAACAACCTTTAAAGGTTAGTGCCGGACACTCTGGGCTAATTAAGGGGATTATCTCATCTACAAATTCGAAACCTTCAGAAGTGTTTGATACTGCATTTACGCACACTGACTCAGATGTTTTGACTTGCTATGTTCCTAATTCTGCAGTTATTCACAGTCTTGGCAATATTAATGGTCAGATTCTATCGAGTTCAGCATTGTTTGGCAAAGATGGTGCGAAAATCGGATACTGGAATGATCATTGGGGGGTCGTTCCCGGATGTAATGAATATGCAGGCTATGTTTCGTATCGTTTCAAAGTTTGTCAACCAAACGACTAAAACGCAAAAATTGCCTCTAATCGTAAATTAGTTGCAAGGCTCGGGAAATTAGCGTATCCGGTCTTTATTTTTCGAAAAAAATAGATGAAAAATTTTTAGAAGGCAGGTAGTAAAACGAGATGATAAGAACAAGAAAGATAATAATAATGACAATTGTTGTGGTAATGGTGGGAATTGCTATATTTGGCTATTGCGTGAAAAAAAAATACGACTCTGCAGCGGCTGCTCCTGTTCCATCGACAGTGGAGATGGAACAGAAGGCAGCAGATCAGGGGGATGCGCAAGCGCAGATCAACTTGGGCTGTTGCTATACAGCTGGTCGAGGTGTGACACAGTCATATGAGAAGGCAGTGGAGTGGTTTCAAAAAGCGGCAGAACAGGGGAACGAAAATGCAAAGGAAATACTAAAAAGTCTTGGTTCGTGATTTGTAATTCAAGATTTCGAGGTGATGGTTAAAGAAGAAAGAGTATTATCAGAGTCACTATAGTGCGTAATATAATTGAAAACTCACAAGAACAGGAGGGAAAATATGGATTTTTACATAGTTTTATTATTTATTGGAGTTGCTCTGGTGGTAACAGAACCTTTTTATAAGGTAGGTCTGGCGATTAGGGCGTGATTTGAACAGAAGAAGTTTGACATGGAAATGGAACAGGCCGAATTAGATCAGGAAAGATATGAGAGGATGTACAACGATTACATCAACCGGAAGAAAAAGTAATCCATGCAAGGTGGGAATATTGCACAAGAAATTGATGACGGCTAATGTAGAAAATCTGTTCTATCATGATATATGGAGAAGAGAATCTTGAATCATCAGATTTCTACATGACTCTGAAAAAACACAGAAATGCTTTAAACTGAAAGGGGGAAATTCTTATGAAGAAAAACAGATTTATAAAGACAGTTTCGACACTTTTATTTGCCGTAGTGCTTCTATTAGCGGTAAATATTCCGGTTTCGGCTGCCGCGACTTGTAATCATACGCTGGGTGAGTCTATTTCATGGTTAGAGTCAAAGATTGGAAAGACAATCGACGTCGATGGACAGTGGCCGGGAGAGTGCGTAGACTTAGTAATGGCATACTATGATTATCTGGTTGGATACCACGTAGGGGGATATGCTTATGATTACGCCACAAACAGGGTTCCGAATGGATTCACCCGGATAAAAGGTGCCAATATTCAGCCAGGGGATATCGGGATTGTGACTACCGGGCCGTATGGTCATGTATGGATTCAGGGATATGATGGGTATTCATATCATCAAAATTATAGAGGCAAATATGTAAGCAAAGAAAGAAACTATAAACCATCAGGATACTGGGGAGTAATTCGTCCGAATTATAAAGTCAATGTTACGCCGACGCCAAAACCAACTGCAACGCCGAAGCCTCTTGATGTCGAAATTTCGGCGGCTTATCGTGCGATTCCTAATGGATATTACAGAATAGTGAGTGCTGTCGATGACAACTTTCATTTAGATATTTACGGCCTGGATACACATAATAGTGGAGCAATACTTCATTTGTATACAAAAGAAATTAGCGAAGATCAGGTATTCACGGTGACACAAACCAACGGTCCGACGGGGTATTACACAATTCGTAACAGGTATTCTGGAAAATACGTGGAAACCGGTGGGTATCATGGCGCAATTCCGTATATGTATGAGAGAAGATCTGGTAAGGAAGTATTCGAGGATTTTGTGATAGAACCAACAGACGATGGATATTTTTACATCAGAGCAAGAAAAAGCGGACTCTATTTGGATCTTAAGGACGGGGTTGCAAAGAATGGTGCAGAAGTAAGACTGTGGCAGGGAAATGGATCAAAAGCCCAAAAGTGGTTTTTTCTCGCGGATGCAATTAATTCCGGACAACCTTTACCTGATGGAAATTATCGTATTGCATCAGGATTAAACAGAGATATGGTTTTGCAAGCAAAAGACGGAGCACGAACCGGTGCAAATGTAACCATTGGAAAGAGGACAAATAGTAATAATCAGATCTTTACCGTAAAATACATTGGAACCGGATTCTATACGCTGTCATTATACGGTTCAAATCAGAATCTGGACGTTGCGAATGCAAATAAGGAACGGGGCGCAAATGTCCAGTTGTGTCAAAATAATGGAAATGATGCACAAAAGTGGGATCTCCGTAAATGGGGTACAAAGTCGATGGATTATAACATAACGTGTGCCCATAGTGGAAAATGTCTTGATGTAAGTGGCGGTGTCGCAAACGAAAACACGAATGTTCAAGTATGGACGCCACATGCTGAATGGCCTGAAGTATGGGAGTTTATTCCCGCAACGCCTAATGCAACGGCAACGCCTAAGCCAACGGCAACGCCTAAGCCAACGGCAACACTGATCCCAACAGCGACTCCGACACCATCTCCAACACCCATGGAGACACAGTCCTCATCGGGTGAATCCGTTGCCATGCAGAGGTTGTATCATCCGATCACGCAGGAACACTTCTACACAAAATCCGAGCATGAGAAGAATGTTCTTGTCAGCCGTGGATGGAAATACGAGGGCATTGGCTGGTACGCTCCGGCGAAATCTAATACCCCGGTTTACCGCCTGTACAACCCGTTCGTAAATGACCACCATTACACGACAAGCAGTTACGAGAGAGATGTCCTCTCCCAGAAGTACGGCTGGATCGACGAGGGTATCGGCTGGTATTCCGACGACAACAAGTCGGTTCCGCTTTACCGCAGATACTGCCCGCTTCTGAAATCCGGCTCTCATCATTACACACCTGCATTAAACGAAGCACAGCATCTGGTAAAGGTGGGATGGAAAGATGAAGGAATTGCTTGGTATGGATTGAATCCAGACAAGAAATAATAATTGAAGAATGATGTTAAGGCCGGCAGAGGTTGCGATCTCTGCCGGCTGTTTTTCACCCATAATTGGCCTGCGTGCGAAAGCATGTAATACTGTTCCAAAGTAAGCACATAACCTTCCACCGTAGTGATTATTCACGGCAAATTTGAAATAATAACAACAACGAAATTATTGGAGTATTTTACTCCAATCGATGATTGTAGAGAATTCATCATTGGAGTACTTCACTACAAACGGAGGTTGTTGTGCGCAAAAGATTCACCAAACAAGAAAACTTCAACATGGTCGTGTCGAAACAGCTGTTTATCTGATTAACGACGGGAAGAACCCCGCCTTTCATAGCTCGCAGAGGTTCGTCCAGAAACGCCGTAAACAACCTACTTTTATTGACTGCTAAAATCTTGTTGCTTAAGCATTGAAGAAACGGTACTATTACGCAATTGAAACATTGAAGAAACGGTACCATAACGTTTTTGGTGGTTGAGAGTTCGGTAATGTGAGTAAAAGTTCGGTAACTATGAGTAAATGGTCGCCGAAATGTGAGTAAAGGTTCGGCTGATGCGAGTAAAAGTTCGGTCGAGGAAAAGATCTGGAGCTACGAGTAGCGTGGTTATGCCGTTTGTGGGCTTCTTTTGTTATTTCTGGATGTAGCTATATTTCTACTTTTTTATAGTCGTCAAAATTTTTTTCATATTTCTTTGTGATACGATCTCATAATCGGTTCTAAAACCGAAAACATCGTGTAATTCGTCTGTAAGATCAGTTCTCGTATATTCTGGTATGTAGCCTTCACCGGGCATAACCAGCATATTCATTTCTTTTAGCGTTCTTATGATACTTTCACAGGTATATTCTCCCCCGAGTTTTTTCTCGAGTATTCGATAGATAATTAAGGCTGTGAAACAGATGATGAAGTGAGCAATAATTCTATCTTTTCGACTGAGGTACACCGGTCGAGCCTGAAACTCGCTTTTCATAATCCGGAAGCATTCTTCAATCTGCCATCTTTTCTGGTTGATACTTATGATTGTTGATACGTCATCCTCCAGATTTGTACATACGGCATAAAAACCATCATACTGTTCCTCTTCCCGGACAACTTCATCATCGATAGAAGTGATCAGATGGTCAGCGACTTCGCCGTCAGTAGTGCAATGATCTTGTCGGATAAAACGTTTCGGATCGTTCTGCCGATTCCTTTTTAGGGACGAAGGATTATTAGCAAGTTTTGAAGTGCGCACAAGCTGCCTGGATCGAACACTTCGATGATAATCACGATATTTAAATGAAAAAGTAACAACAAGGTGCTGCTCAAGACCGTCTTCATTTATCCGACGGTCCTTGTAGATAGTTTTATCATAATACTCTGTTTCGTCAAGCTCACTGAGTTTGAATGCCTTTTTGCTTCCGTTCAGATGCCACCCTTCATCGCCAAGGCAGAAATCTTTGAGAAAGCCTTTCAGTTTCTTGATGGACTGCGTTGTCACGAATTTACGATTGGCTGTGTTATTGAAGATTCTGTTCGGCGTTGAGGAAAGTCCGGCGTCTGTACAGACGACAAACTTTTTCATTCCAAAATTGGAGAGTATCTTATTCTCAAGAGGCTTCATTGAAGGCTGCTCATTGTCGCTTCCGTTGAAAACAGAGAATGTGAGCGGGATGCGGCACAAAAGCTGTTGCGATTTCATTCTGATAATGCTATTATAATATCATATTTATTTTACTATAGGTATTGTTTTTGTCTTTTGGTAAAAACGCATCTCCTTTCAGCATACCTGTAGTGTGGTTGAAATTGCGTAGCAGCAAACGGAACTCTGCGCTTTTCGTGGCGCGGCTCCGGCTGCGCCACTTTTTATTCTTGTGGAGGTAATAATAGAGATGAAACACAAGCGATCAGCGATCAGACTGTTGAGCTTTATTTTCGCCCTCGTATTGACAGTGGGGCTTCTGCCGATATCAGTCTTTGCGACTGAAAATAACTACACAGACTATGATTTATGTGAAGCTCTTGACGCATATAAAAGATTTACCGAAGAGGAATATCATGAAGATGAATGGAACTACACCATAAAAAGTTTCGGCTTGTATGATTTAAACCATGACGGCGTGCCAGAATTGTTCACACTTGGCGGCGGGCAAATGGACTATTCAAAAGTATTCACTTATAAGAATAAACAAGTGGACTTAGTCCACTGGGGGTCAGGTTTCGACATATATGACAACGGCATAGTACATGTCGGTTTTAGTAGCGGTTTCGGTTACACTTTGCACAGTTATTATACTGTGGGTAACGATTTATCTTTGAAGTTAGCTTTTAGATTTGCAGAATGGAAAAAAGATTGGACATATTCGATTGGAGAACAAGCATATGACGAGAATTCTGAGAAAGTATCCTATCAGCAAGTTGCTGAACAACGAGAAAAAATAATTGGCAATGCTCAAATTGTGAACATTGTATACCATGATAATACTGTCTCAGAGAGAAACGCGGTTTTTACTAATGGGAATAAGGCTGTAGCGATGCAGAGATTATATCACCCTATTACTCAGGAGCACTTCTACACAAAATCCGAGCATGAGAAGAATGTTCTTGTCAGCCGCGGATGGAAATACGAGGGCATTGGCTGGTACGCGCCGACAAATTCAAACACTCCGGTTTATCGTTTGTACAATCCATTCGTAAATGATCATCACTATACGACAAGCAGTTATGAGCGGGAAGTATTGATCAAGAAGCAGGGATGGATTGATGAGGGAATCGGCTGGTATTCCGACGACAACAAGTCGGTTCCGCTTTACCGCAGATACTGCCCGCTCCTGAAATCAGGATCACATCATTACACGCCTGCATTAAACGAAGCACAGCATCTGGTAAAGGTGGGATGGAAAGATGAAGGAATTGCTTGGTATGGATTGAATCCAGACAAGAAATAATAATTGAAGAATGATGTTAAGGCCGGCAGAGGTTGCGATCTCTGCCGGCTTTCTTTTTTCGAAACCATAGATTTCCTCTGTGTGACACCTGTGATAGAGGCTCGTGGTACAATGTCCACTGTTTTGTGGCGATCGGGGATCCTGCGGAAAACCGCTCAACATCCGCTCTCTGATCACCATAGAACCATGGCAAAGATACAAGAAATCAGCTGATACGAAAGCCATCTTTTAAATATACTTTTCATGTATCTGCCGTATGATGGAACAGTACATATTTTTACCAATGACAGGCAATGAATTACAGCAAGGGGGATTGAAATATGAGGAAAAAGAGATTTGCGCTTATTCTTGCGGCGTGTCTGCTTGCCCAGTCCTGTCCGTATGTCGTGACAGCAGAACAGATCGAAGAACAGGAAACGATGGAAGATGTCGTAGCAGCATCTGAAGAAGTCATTCTTTCGGGCGATTGTTCTCGACCCGAGGATGACTGGTGGTGGGCTGGTGAATCTCATGTGGAATGGAAAGTGGTAAAAACGGATGATGACGAGAAATTGAAGCTTCTCATCTCCGGAAATGGTCAGATGAAGGATTATTCAGGCGAGAACGAATCGTTGATGCACGTCATTGATTTAGAATTGGCTGACATAAGTGGAATCGATGATGCTTATGTTACAGAAGTTGAAATTGGTAAAGGTGTTACCGCCATTGGAAAATACACATTCTGCAACAGTGAAATCGAACGGGTCATCTTACCAGAAGGAATATCCGACATAGGATGCAATTCTTTTGAGAATTGTGAAAAACTCAAAGAAATCAACATACCCGATACTGTAACATCCATAGGAGCTTATGCATTTTGCAACTGTACACAAGTAAAAAATATTAATCTTTCATCTGTTCTAAAACACCTAGGTGAAGGTGCATTTAGTAGTTGCGGATTGACAAGCATCACGATACCGAATAGCTTAACGGAGATCCTCGGTGCCACATTTTCCCAGTGTGTGAATTTACAAGAAGTTTTTTTCCCAGATGAGTGGTTTGGAACGATGGGTTATCAGGCGTTTGCATTCTGTAATAACCTTAAGGAACTACATATTCCAGAAGGAGTAAAAACACTTGATGGTTTCATATGGTATGGTTGTCCCAAACTAAAAACGCTATATCTACCTCACTCGCTGACGTATATAGGGGGACTAAACGAAAGAATAAGTATTACCCAACCATCGATAAGCGATGTCTATTATAACGGAACAGAAAAAAGATGGAAAAAAACCTTCGTCCCTTTTGAAAGAGATGAGGCAATGCTCGCCTCCGGTGAATTGAAGATCCATTTTCAAGAAGGTACTGTACCAACGGTAAAACCTACACCAACAGCAACACCGGTTCCAACTGCAACTCCGATCCCGACAATGACATCTATGCCAACTGCTACGCCGATTCCGACGGTAACACCTACACCAACTGTAGCAGCTGAAGAGAGCATTCTTTCCGGAGATTGTTCTGCCACCTCAACGGATCGTGTAGAATGGAAGGTAGAAAAAACAAATGCCCCCGACAAGCTGAAACTAATCATCACCGGTACGGGAAAGATGGAGGATTATGAAGACGATAGTGAATCATTAACTCATTTCATCGATTTGGAATTATCTGACTTAGGATTTGATGATAACGCTTGCATTTCAGATGTGGAAATCTGTGAGGGTATTGACCACATCGGAGACTATGCTTTTTGCAACAGCAATATAGAACGGGTATCATTGCCAGATTCACTTCAAACGATAGGTGGCCATTCGTTTGAAGAGTGCAGAAGACTTAAAGAGATCCATATACCGGAGAATACAAGATCCATCGGAGAGTATGCATTTTCAAGCTGTAATCAATTAAATAGTATTGAACTTCCTTCAGGTTTATCAACTTTAGGGACAACTGCCTTTGGTGGCACCCGCTGTTTGTCAAGGTAGTTGTCAGTAAAAGTTGAAAAATTGATAGTTACTATATTTCATCAGACCTGACCATGGTCAGGTCTGCAATGAACGTGATTTACGATACTTGTTGAGCTGATGTATCACTCTCTGAAACAACTCTGTCTGGGTTCAGGAATACTTTATCAATGTTGTCCCAGTTGCGGGTAGAACGACCGTTCCACCGCTCAGGATGAGCTGCTTTTGCGGCTTCATATACTGCTTTGCGCCGGTTAAGTATTTCTTCTCCTTTTCCAGCGTGCCGTTCTGCCGGAGTCAAAAACTTGATGCCGCTATGATGGTGCTCAAAGCGGTACCAACGGACGAACGTCTTGCACCAGGCACGCGCATCCTCTATGGATGCAAATCCTTTGGGCTGATAGTTGGGCCTGTATTTTAAGGTCTTGAATAATGACTCGGAATAAGGATTGTCATTGCTCACGCGTGGTCTGCTGTTAGAAGGCGTAATACCAAGCTTATACAACGTTTCCAACATCGTCGCACCCTTCATAGGTGTTCCGTTATCGGAATGCAGCACAAGCGGCTCATAAGACAAATGTCTCTGTGCCAGACTTGTGCGCTTGATCAGTATGCTTGCTAATTCAGCTGTTTGTTCCTCGTAGACTTCCCACCCAACGATGTCGCGACTATATAAATCCAGTATCAAATAAAGATAATAGAACTTGCCTTTAATGGGACCGTTTAAATATGTGATATCCCAGGTCCAGACCTGATTCGGAGCAGTAGCACAGTATGTCGTTGGTTTCGCATGCTTGTAAGGTTCCTGGCTTCGTCCC
This sequence comes from [Eubacterium] cellulosolvens LD2006, assembly GCF_000621585.1. Classification (GTDB taxonomy): domain Bacteria; phylum Bacillota; class Clostridia; order Lachnospirales; family Lachnospiraceae; genus Bilifractor; species Bilifractor cellulosolvens. The sequence continues at coordinate 15,876 of NZ_JHXY01000043.1, forward strand.
CGGTGGTTCTGCATTTTTTCTTCATGTAAGATACGATAGAAGGTTCTCTCAGAAGCTATATACGTTCCTCGATCAGCCAGTGCAGGTACGATCTGACACGGAGGCATACTTGCGAACTCCTCTGAATTAACGGTTTCAAGGATTTCCTTTCGCTCTGCAGTGGTTATCTTGTTCGCAGGATTTGTATGATCTGCATAGCGTCTTCTGTCTTCATAAGACTCAAAGGTTTTGTTTAATTTGATCCAACGATAGTATGTGCGTTCTGTTAAACCGAGGTATCAGCTTGGAATTGGAATACTCCCGAATACAAATGGGTAATTCTCTATCGCGCTCGTTGTCGAGAATCCCAAACAGGAGATCTTCCCATGAATGAAGTGAAAAGAAAAATCAACTACACAGTAGTCTGCGTAAACGAATTTGCCCAGAGATTTCATATCACTTCCAAAGAAGCTTTTTTCTACCTGTATGATCATAAGGGAATCGAATTTCTCAAGGAACACTATGACATAGAGCACACGCTCAGTTTGGATGATGCCATCGATGATCTGATCATCATTTGCAGGAAAAATGGAGGAAGCTACTAATGTTCCTCTATCACGGAAGCACCGATCCGTATGCTTTCTACACGCAGAAGATCCTCCGGTTATCAAGAAAGGTGCGTGCTTAGGCGATGAGTAAAGAACAACAGATGATCGAATATATGGTGCAGGATCTTGTCGAGATGCTTACCGAATCACAGAGCATAGAATACGACGAAGCTATGAGAATCCTCTACGCCTCTCAGGTATATGAGAAAGTTGAGGATATCGAAACCGGCCTATACAGAGAAAGCCCGGCCTACGTATACGGGCTATTACAGGATGAACTTAACTTTGGACACATGATTCAGGCGGAAATATAAAACCATGAAAGAACTACTTCAGCTTTTGAGCGAAATATCAGATGCCTACAATGACTTCCTCCTTGGAGTCATCAACTATGCGAAGAAGGATGGCTCTCATATAGAACTTCTCA
>NZ_JHXY01000044.1 GCF_000621585.1 [Eubacterium] cellulosolvens LD2006
GTCAACTACATGTCTGACATGCTTTGGGATGCGCAAACCAAACGAATAATGTATCAGGAGGATTACAAATGAGAAAAAAACTACTCGCACTGCTTCTGGCCACCTCGACCATTAGCTCTACACTGCTGCCTGCACAATGTGTATTCGCAGGCACCACCGGCGGCACAGATGTAGCCGTTGAAGATTCTTCGGCCGGCAATAAGCCTACGCCAACTCCCGCCCCAACACGATTGTTCAAGGACATAACTCTCAAGGAAATAGCAGCCGAAGATTATGTTGATCTGACACAGATTCCTTATGGAGATAATGAATACGGGAATGTGAAACGAGCCGAAATCTCAAATGCACCAGATTGGCGTACAATCAAGGCAAGTTCGTTCAGTGATGCATATCCGATCAGTCACGAGGATATACCCGGACAGAAAAACACTAACATCACCGACGAAATAAGAAACCTTAATGACGCCGCTCAGTTGAATTTCTTTAATAAAAAGTATCATCTCAGATACGAGTTTACCCATTTGCAGTATGCTTCAGACCTCTCCCCGGTAGCAACTGCGTATATCAATAGCCAACAGCCAACATATTCACAAGACACTGGAGATTGTTCTATTAACGCTGCCACTGAACTTGCTAACAAAACGCTTATCGCGGAGCATATTATCCCTCAAAAAGACATCGGTAAGATCCGAATGAGTCGTGCTCAAATATCGTATAACAGCCTGTATGTAACAAAAGACCCGCTAGACGGGTTCCACGGCGATTATTCCAGTAATGAAAATGGGCAGCTTAGCCTAGAAAACAAAAAACAGATCATCAAACGCTTAAAAGAGAAAACAGATGCAAACATAGTCAATTGGGATTATCGTAGGGGCACCAATCAATACTTTCCTATCCGCAGCATGTACTCCGGAATGGGACCGGTTAGGGAAAATGACGAGAAAAAATTCAATGACGAAAAAGCGTATGAGCTATGTAATGGCGAAGATAATTTAAGTACAGAAGATGTCTATAATAACAATTTTGCTCGTTTAACTCAAATGCGCACTTTCCAAAGTACCGACCTCGAATTAATAAAACAATGGATTTACTTGTACGGTGGTGTCGGATTTAATTTAGGCTATCATGATTTTCTCTTTAATTGCTGCGACTATGAGACGAACTGTGTGTATTCGGACTATACGGGTGCTAAAGGTGAACCTGTACACGCTTTGACCATTGTTGGATGGGATGATACTTTTCCAGGAACAGCATTCACAGACAAAGACGGCAATGGCATCAAAAATGGAGCATGGTTGGTAAAAAACTCTTGGAATCCTTTGGGGCGCGGCCAAAACACACGCAACATTCTCGACGAAAATGGCAAAAGAATAATCCAAGATAACTATGGGCATGAGCTTTCCTTTGAGGGTAAAAAAGCCCAGTACGGAGAGACCACGCCTTTTACAACCTGTAGATACTTCTGGTTATCCTATTACAGCCCTGCAATTAGCGATCTTCACGGAATTGCTTTTGAAAATAAAGATTATTTCGACAACATTTACCAATACGACGGGTATCAAAAAAACACAGCCCTCGCAAATTCAACAAAGGCCTCTAATATTTTTAAGATTAAAAATCCTGATTCTAAATCAATTTCTAACAAAGCGCAAGAATTGAAATGCGTAGGATTCGAAATCACCGGAAAAAACACCACTTGGAAAACCCCGGTTAAGTACGAAGTGAATATCTACAGAAACATCTCTGACAATAGGAATCCGGAGAGCGGAACCCTTGTCCAAGAGAGTACAACCACCGGTTACTGCTCCAGTCCCGGAATCTATACCGAAGAATTAAAAACCCCCATATTGCTAAAACAAGGAGAACAATTCTCTGTTGTTGTAACACTCACAGAAGGTGCACAAGAAAACAAAGCAAGAATCGCTGTAGAAGAAAACGACGATCCAAACGATTTACCGGAAAATCACCGAAACGAATCATTTATTCAAAAATCCTCCAAAACGGGAAGGAGTTGGACCGATATATCAAGGATTTACCCTGACAGAGAAAAGAAACGTCCGGAAAACGTTCGAATCAAAGCAATGACCGTGAACACGGATAATAGTTCAACGATCGATACCACTCCCGTTGATCCTACCCCTACCGTTGCGCCTACCTCCACTCCTGTTGCCGACTGCGCAAAACTGTCCCTAAAAGCAAAAGTTAGCGAAGGCCACGCAGGATTTGAGTGCACGATCGAAACCTCCAAAGATTCCCCTTTGACCAATCAGATAAGTTATATCAAAACTACAAATCCGGATAACAACAGTAAGAAAAAGAATGTAATCACGCCCTTTGCTTCTCTAAAAAGGGTCAATACCAAAAACGGGAATACTTCGGTCACATTATTCTACCCAATCGATCCATCCGACTTCGAAAAAACTATTCAGTTCGAAATCCTCGACGATAAATTCGAACCGGTAGAAATGCATCTTTCGGACGACAGTTCAAACTCAGGCTATATGGCATACACAACATCCATGAAAGAATATCTGGACAAATTAAAAGATGCCGCTATTTCAAATAATGACACCACAACAGAAAACTTTGCAAACGCGCTGATGATCCACATGGCATGTTCTCAGAACATCTATCAAACAAAAGCCGCCAAAGATATCAACATTGATTTGTCTACCCTTAATGACTACGGTGTAGCAAACTTTACTGCAAACCGTGTAAAACAGGGTGCAACGGATTCTACTGATCAATCTATAAACTGCGTAGGCATTAGTTTTAACTGGAAGAACACCAGAGATCTGTCTTTTATTTATTATGTAACAGATCCTTCCTCTATCAAATCCATCCAGATCGATGGAAATGACATTGCAGCTTCCTCAGCTAATTCACATCAATTTGAGGATATCAATGGCCAACACTGTCTAATCGTCAGTTTATCCGATATTCCGATTGCTGATTATAAAAAACCTCACACGATTACGATTGAGAATACATACGGAAATCAGGTATTTACTACAGCGAGCGTTTACAGCTACATTTACACCACGCTGAAATCCAAATATACCGATCAGCCAACCAGAAATTACGCGAAATCATTAGCGCTCCTCAAGGATACTTATGATCAGCTGGATAAGAACGATTCTCGTTACAAAGATTTCTTCATCTTTTAATTCAGCTCAATGAATATGAACTGCCGGCCGCCTGCAGCATGCAGGTGGCCGGCTTGTTGTTACTCTCATTTTCACGCATTAAAATACCAGTAATATATATATGTATATATTGAACAAAACTTCTTGGTATACTTTGTGCATTTTTCATCCTATATTGTCAACTACATGTCTGACATGCTTTGGGATGCGCAAACCAAACGAATAATGTATCAGGAGGATTACAAATGAGAAAAAAACTACTCGCACTGCTTTTGGCCACATCGACCATTAGCTCTACACTGCTGCCTGCACAATGTGTATTCGCAGGCACAACCGGAAGTACAGATGTAACCATTGAGGAATCTTCAGCCGGCAATAAACCTACGCCGGCTCCCATCTCCACCGGCCTGTTCAGGGAAGTAAGCGCAAACGATATAAAAAATGTGGTTGCATATCCGATCAGTTATGCTGATTGTTTCAACCCCGATTTTGTAAAAAATGAAGAACTGCAAAAACAGGAAGAAAAAGACATCAAGGCTTTCAAAGAGGGTCAAAAAAAACAATATTTCGAAAATGTAGGCACAGAACTTTCATTCAAATATGAACCCACCAGCTTTCATTATGCGCCAGAATTATCTCCAGTAGCGATAAACTTCTTTGATAACGAGCAGTCTACATATCACCAGTCAGATGGAGCTTGCGTCTTTAACGCAGTTACTGAACTTACCAATAAAACTCTTATCGCTCAAAACCTCATTTCCAAAGACTCCATCAGAGATACTCGGATGAGTCGCGCCCAGATATCATACAATGGTTTGTTTGTCACCAAAGATCCATTGGACGGTTTCCACGGAGATTATCTCGGTAAAGACGGTCACTATACTACTCAGGATAAGTTAAATATCATCCAACGTAGGAAAATCAATAAAACAACAGATAACAAAAGAATAGCCAACATCAAAAAAGACTTCCGATACGGCAACAACTCAGCCGAAGTCATCCATAGCCTGTTCTCCGGAATGGGACCGATTAAAGAAAAGGCTGATGATGGCGGTTTCTTTGTCAGAGATGAAAGAGGATACAATCTATGCAATCTCGGATCAATTTCCGGAGAGAACAACTCAGCGAGCGTATCCAAAGATAATGATTTATACACAGAAGATCTCTATAATAACATTTACGCACATTTAACTCAGAAACGTGATTTTGATAAAAACAATCGAGATCTAATAAAAGCATGGATTCATTCATACGGCGCCGTTGGATTCAGTTCAAAAAAAGTAATTGACGAAAAAACCAAAAGAGCTGTCCCCCCCATACAGTATTATAATTTCACATACAACAGTATGTACAATTATCCCGCAAACCACGCCTTAATTATTGTCGGATGGGATGATAATTTCCCCGCCCAAGCGTTCAACACCCCAGATGGCAGCATAAATACAAAAACTAATGGTGCGTGGTTAGTCAAAAATTCACTCAATGACTACGTATATGCCAAAGGCGAGGACGGAAAATATATAAAAGATAAGAACGGAAAAAATATAATCGACTACAATTACCTTTATGAGCCAGATAAATATCTGAAAGAGAAAAAAGAGTTCTGCAGAAGTGGCGATTCCTACAATACATTTGACAAACTCACGCCCTTTTCCCTATACAGATACTTCTGGTTATCCTACGACAGCCCCCTAGCTAATAACTTTTACGGTATTGCTTTCGAGAATAAAGACTACTTTGACAACATTTATCAGTACGATGGCTATCAAGAAAACTTTGAGTACAAATATAAAGACAATAACAAATATAACAACAAAGAATCAAAACTTATAGATTCATCAAAAGCCGCTAACATATTTACCGTCAAAAATCCTGACACTGCTCCCCAAACTTCTAATAATGCACAGGAATTAAAGTGTGTCAGTTTCGAAACAAACAAATCCGGAACATATAAGGTGGAAATCTATAAGATACTCCACGACGAAGAAAACGAAGACGGATCTCCAACTAACGGAACTCGTGTGGATAGCTGTACAACTGTAATTAAGTGTCCCACCAAAGGAACATATACGGTAGAATTAAATAACACGTTAAAGGGAAAATCGAACAGCCCCTTACTATTTGCCCCCGGGGATCAGTATTCTGTCATTATCACTTCAACTTCAAAAAATGGAGGAAAAATTGCAATAGAAGATAACGAAGATCCAAACGATAGTAGAGATACCCACAAAGGCGAATCTTTTGTTTATAATAAATCCACAGAAAAATGGGTGGATTTGCACGATATCGAAGATGAGACCAAAATAGAGGAAAATAAAACAGAGATAACCCATTGGCCCGAAAATCTACGAATCAAAGCAATGACCGTGAACACGGATATTGATAGTTCTACGATTAATACCACACCCGTTGATCCTACCCCTACCGTTGCGCCTACCTCCACTCCGGTTTCCGACTGTGCGAAACTTTCCCTAAAAGCAAAAATCAACAGAGGTCTTATCGGATTTGAATGCATGATCGAAACCGACGAAAACTCTCCTTTGACCGATCAGCTAAAAACCATTCAGATAACCGGACCAGACAAAAACGGTACACAAAAAACCATTCGAAACAGTCTGACGACAGTAAAAAAGACAAAAACAGAAACCGGAAGTATTACACGCTCCGTTTTCATGCCGATCAAACTGACCACTTACGAAAACACCTATAAGTTTGAAATTCTCGACGGCAAAAATCGTCCAATAAATATTCAGCTTCCGGGCGATGGTATAAACGAGTATACAACAGCCTACACCATATCCATGAAAGAGTATCTGGATAAATTAAAAGACACCGCCATCGCCAACAACGACAGCGCTACAGAAAACTTTGCAAACGCGCTTATGATCCATATGGCATGCGCACAGAGCATCTATAAGACAACACCGGCCGACGATGTCTGCATAGATCTGTCTGCACTTAATGACATCAATGTTTCCGACTTCTCCGGAGATCGGGTAACTCGGAGTTCGTCAGATACTACAGATGATTCGATAATTTTCAGAGGATTAAATTACAACTGGACGAGAACCAGTGATCTGTCCGTCATTTATAACGTGACAGATGCTTCCGCTATCAAATCCATCCAGATCGATGGAAATGATATTTCCGATTCCTCTAATGATTCGTATCAGATTGACGAGAACAATGGTCAGCAAGTATTGACCGTCAACCTCTCAGGGATTCCGATTTCCGATTTTGCGAAAAAACACACCATCACGGTGGAGAACGAAAACGGAAATCAGGTGGTTGTTAATGTGAGCGTTTACAGCTACATCTATTCCACGTTGAAAACAAAATATACGGATCAAACAACCAAAAATTACACGAAATCATTAGCGCTCCTCAAGGATACTTATGATCAGCTGGATAAGAACGATTCTCGTTACAAAGATTTCTTCATCTTTTAATTCAGCTCAATGAATATGAACTGCCGGCCGCCTGCAGCATGCAGGTGGCCGGCTTTGTGATGTTTCCAGCCGCAATTGTTTGTATTGTACGAATTGCCAGTATTTTATTTCAGAATATTCTTGCAACCAAAACAAGATAAAACGCTACCTGCATCCAGCGGAACGTTTTGTCTTCTATGTGCATTCGGAGAAATCTCCGGCGAGACAGAAAGGGACGCATCCCCATTGGAATGCGCCCCGTCTTACTACAGGATAATTATTTTGCGAAATACTCATCTGCAGCAGTGCTATAGCGGTAAAGCATCTTCGCCAGATCTACTGTTTCTTTGCTGAAGTTCTTTCCATACAATACATTTCGAGCCCAGCTCAGTGCACTGAGTTTCACTCTCATCTCGGTCTTTCCGTTAGAGATTACGAACTCCGTTTCTTTGGACAGTTCCTGTGCGCCAATATAGTCGAGATGCACGTAATAGAGATTGTCTTCTGCAACACCCATACTGTGCCAAATTCCCTCGCCTACATATTTGCAGGAAAGGTTATCATAAAAATCATAACTAGGATCGCTACATTTAAAATACACATACAGTCCCGTATCATCTTTTATTTTTAGATTTACGCCGGCATAGGATAAGCCACTTATCTCTCCGCTCAGCTTTACTGTATAATTCTTCAGAGATGATTTCTTGATATCAGAGAGGTCATCCGTTGCAACAAGGTTATCTGCCTTATAGTTCTGCTGTTTCTGAGCATAGATACCATAATTCAAGATTGCTTTCGCAAGCTTTTTGAGTTTCTTCGAAGATGACTTGGCGTTCGCATATGAACGGGCTGTTTCTGCGACAGTGAATGTGTAACCGTCTTCAAGCTTTTTCCCGTTTTCATCTGCGATAGGAAACAGACGACCATCGGAGGAAAAGAGCTGAATACAAATATCTTCGTTTGTCTCGCACGCCTTTACACCGGTCCTAAGGGTCAGTATTGTCTCACCATTTCTTTTTGTTCTTGTTGCATACTGGAGAGTCTTTTCATCCTCTCTATCGCCGATCGTGATTTTTGCATATGCATCCTTATCTTTCAGAATTTCATCAGAAACCTGTACATAAACATTTGCACCGATTCTGCCATCTAAAGAGAGATTGCGTCCGCAGATCTTTGAAGAGCCCTCCGCTTCAAGGGCTACAAATTTACAGCCCTTTTCTTTTGCCCATTTTTCTGAATAGCTGTCTTTACAACCGTAAACCGTGAGCTGAGAAAACTCTACATCTACCTCCTGCCTTTCATATTCTATTTTTTCAACAGTCTTAGGAATAACAATCTCCTGAAGAGCTGGACTACCTGGTCCAAACATACTCAAATTTACTTGCGTTGCTCCATCTGCGAATTCTACTCTTCTAAGACTTTTACACCATGAAAATGGTCCGGCTTGTATAGGTTCATGGTCATCCCCCATATCAGACCATTCCACACTGAGATCTTTTCCGGGAAGCTTTACATTCGTTAGTGAACCACAACCACCAAACGAAATGCGTCCGAGTTTTTCTACAGTGTTCGGTATCTCAAGAGAACTAATACTCTCACACCCATAAAATGCTTCCCGCCCAATCTCCGTGATGACTTTTCCGTCGATACATACAGGAATCTTCAACTCCGTTTCATTTCCATTGTATCCCACAATAGATGCAGTCCCTGGCTTTTCTTCATTCGCTTCTATTTCATAGTCATCCAGGTTTTTCTCGTATTCCTCAAGATCAACGAAGGAATACTCGGACTCTGTCTCCCACTCATGATCTTCATAATCCGCATGGTCGATCGTCCACCCCTCCAGGTAGCTTCCTTTATAGCCATAGAAGGTGCCCGTTCCGTCGCCAAATGTAGCTCTTGGATTTTCTCCACCGCAATAATCATCATAATACTTATAATCATACTCATTGATCAACTGGAGATTGCGACCGCCAAAGGCACCTCTGAAAGGACAACCTGCGAAGCACTCATAATCAATAGTTTTTACACTGTCAGGGATTACCACATAAGATATCTTCGTATCTTCAAACGCATTACGCCCAAGTTCTGTTACTGTGTCCGAGATCTCTACATTTTCAAGTCCACTACAATCTGCGAACAAATAATCAGCTACCTTTGTCCATCCCTTCGGGATTTCTACATTTCTTAGTTTTGAGCAACCCGAAAACGGATAATCGTATCCATCTAGCTGATCACACGGAGTCTGCGCCCACGGCAGATCCAAATGCCAGTACATTGGTTTAACCGTTTTGATTTCCTTGGCTGGAAGTTTAAGACTAGCCAGAGAGTCTCCACTGCCGCCAAGCAGGCAACCTCCCAATATCTCAACACTGTCCGGCAATTCGAGACTGGTAACATTCTTGCAACCACCGAACGCCTTTTCTCCAATCTCTGTGATCTTCTTTCCGTCGATGTACTCCGGAATTTTCAGCTCCGTTGCATCACTACTGTAGCTGACAAGGATTGCCGTATCCGGGTTGTCTTCGTTTACTTTAATTTCGTAGTCAGCATCCTCTTTTACCTCTTCCTCCGAGGTGTCGACTACGGTTTCCGTGTCGGTTTCCGCAAAAACCGGCAGTGGCTGTGATGCAAGGACTGTTCCCGCGATCAGCGCGCCACATAAGATCTGTTGCACACGTCTTCTCATGAATAAAAATCCCCCTTTTCCTGCCCTTTCACCCACGCGTATGATGAAGGGCATATATATAGATAGTGTATTCCATTTGTCAGACTTTTGTATACCAATATATATATATATATATATTGCATTATATTTGTATTTCAGAATATTCTTGCAGCAAGAAACCGGCGCCTGCATTTCCGCAGACGCCGGTTTTCTTCGTTTTTTAATTTGTCGCTTATTTTTGCCGCTTGCCGCTTGTTTTTTTATATTCCCGTTCATAGCAATACAAACAACCATCATATCGGCCAAATCTCATCATCAAACGATTCTTTTCTTTTTCCGGAAACAAGCCATAATGCCTTACATATCTTTCTCGGAATGTTAACTTCTCCACTGCGAGCTTTTTTGATAATGTCAACGATACGGATACAAGTGATGTCATCAACTCCTGTGTTCAGCTGCGAGTCTATGATGGGCTGTAAATTTCTCTCATCCGTGGCAAATACCGGAATTCCTGTTGCCTTTGCATAAGCCAGTGAACAAGTCTCCCCTTTATTCTTATTTGGCCTATGCGGATCTATCATTACTCTTTCAAGAATATGATATGTTGCCTCATATACGACTCTGTCACAAACTTCCAGATCGTTTTCATTAACAATTTCCACCTTCCCCTCATCGACAAGATCTCTTAATTGAGCTACAGCAGACGGAGGCATCAACACTTCCCCATACGCATGCGTATGCATATATATTTTTTCCGAAACCATAGGAAGGATGTCATACAGATATCTGTACTTTTGGCTGCCGCCTAACTTTATACATAGATCTGCATCTACAATCATCTTTTTCAGCAATCCTCTTCCTCCATGATCTTGTCCAATTCTTCGTCTGAAGGGAATGTACTTACAGTTGTGTTATTCAGTCCCAAATCTGCAGGCTGTAATCCGCATATATCAAGAAGATATTCCAGCTTTTCAAATGTGATAAGCCCCGCTTCATACGCATTTGCTGACAGCTCAGCAAGATTATCAACTGAGATACGATTATCGGCTTCTCCTATAGGTAATGCATATTTCTTTTTATATATCTCAACAGCTTCATCCGTTTCCGCAAGGAACCTTTCCCGTTCATTAATTCCTATATACCCCGTTTCGAAAAGCCGCTTCACCATTGCCTTATATGGTACTGAAAAGAGCTCCGACAAATACAAAATCGCTTTTGTATTTATTTCTGTTATTTTATAAAGCTGAACTTCCTGCGCAAGCATTATATCATCTACCAGAAACTCTGCTGCGAAACGATTCGCCTTCTTTTCGTTTATTTCCTTATTTTCTTCATCAAGAAGATCTCCAGGTAACATATCCGGTTTACGTTCATACCAAATATGATACAGTTCATGCGCTGCCGCAAACACCTGACATGAGGTCGGAATAGATGTATTAATTGCGACAAAAGGTTTTTCCAAGCTGGCATCATCTCTCGACCCACTGATCCTGGTAAATCCCCACGGTGCATTCTTACCTAGTGGATAATAGATTACTCTGGCATAACGGCCGAGAATTGAAAAAATCTGCGTTCCGATAATATCATTAATTTTTCGGCAAACCCCAAGCTTTTCCTGTGCCTGCTTCTTCACCTCATTAATCTCTAATTCATCCAACCCTTTATGCATGCAGAAGTTCCTCCAGCATATGAATCTCATCAATTGCAGTTCGCATAAGATTTATCTTTTCCAAAGTACCCTCGTCTGAGATGCTCCCCATAAAATTCAGGCTTTCTTCAGAAACCGGCGCATCCTGAACCAAAAGGAGATCGTCTGCTGTTGTTCCAAGTATTTCAGCAATTCTGGCTATTTCATTTACATTTATGGCCTTATTTCCTTTAATAATCTTATTCATAACCTGTTTGGAGATCTGCAAAGCATCTGCCAGGCTCTGCTGTGTAAATCCCTTTATGTCCAATTGTCGTTGAATGTTCGCGCCAACCTGTGCAAAATCCATGGCATACATAGTCCATTCCTCCATTTATATCTTCCTTTAACCAAATAATAGCATCAAAGCCCCGCGCAAGTCAACAAATCGTTGACTTGCGCGGGGCTTTATAATTTCCCAATTATTATGATCGTCTTGTCCGATCGCTTACTTCGTCGCAATCAGATCGGACCAACTGACTCTTCCGTCCAGGTCGAGTCTGGAATAGCGAACCTTCTTACCAACCTTCGGCGTCGGTGTAGGACGCTTGGTGGGTACCGGTGTAACTTTCTTTGTAGGAGTAGGTGTCACCTTCTTGGTCGGTGTAGGTGTCACTTTCTTCGTAGGTGTAGGCTTCGCGCCGCTTCCGCCGCCGTAGGGATCTGAGATCTCTGAAGAGCTCTTGATGATGTCATCTGCAAGAGATGTATCATAGTATTTCAGGGATGCGCAGAGGTTTACGATTGCTGTCACGAAGCAGCCCTCGTAGTCTGTTCCGGGCTCTGTACACTGATAGCTGTCCCACTGATCCTGATAGGTGCCGCCCTCATCCATCGGGCCACCTGTCATACAGCCGTAGAGTACGTACTTGGAGTTCGGGTTTCCGTTGTGTACATCCGGGTTGGCAGCTCTGTGATGCACCTGTTTTGCCCACTGGTTGCCCACACCGATGACATAGCTCTTGTTTGCCGGATTGTTTCCGAGCAGGTAATCCATCTGGTTCTTTGCAGCGTTGAGACGGGATGTGTCTCCCTTCTTCTGATGAAGGAGGTAGTTGTATGCCTGCCAGCTGCAGTTGTATCTGGAAGATCCCCAGGATCCGCCGACCATGATATACTGTCCGGAGCCTGCGGTCTGTGAACACTTATTTGCATTCTCTTCTACAACTTTCAGGTACTCGTCATGTCCTGCAGCTACTGCCAGCATTGCATAACCGCCCCATACTTTATCCCAGGAATTCCACCAGCCGTCGTACTGGATGCCTGCCGGTGTCTGATAGCCACCGTTTCTGTACTCGACCGGAGTAAAATCACCTTTCTCCGCAAGATCACACCATGCTTTTGCCCAGCAGATGTCATCCCACTCACTGGAGGAAGAATACATTCCGCCGCATCCGGTTCCTGTATTTCCGGGATGTGCCTGCGCAAATGCCTGCAGAGCTTTTGCGTATTTCAGACATTTTTTCGCGAATGTCGGATCGTCGTTTTTCAGCATCATAGAAGCGCTTGCCAGCGTCGCGGACATCTCGCCTGCAGCGTTGGATGACGGATGGGAAGCATCTGCCCAGTAGGACTTTCTCGGTCCCGGCTGCTTCTCCGGAGATCCCCAGTAGTTGTGATCGCTCTCGTCGCCCACAAGGTAACAGAAGGCCGCAACCTCTCCGCTGTTGTTCAGAACTGTACAGCGGATGAAGTACTCACTCATCTCTTTCATGATGTACTTTGCGTGATTCTCAACTCCGGCGTTCTTGAATACTTCCGGATGCATATAATAGGAAAGACCGATGGAGCTTCCTCCGAATCCCATGGTTGTCTGATACTTGATATGGTCACCACAGTCGTGATATCCACCGGACAGATCTACATAGTCGTGTCCGCCGTTCTGTGCCTTGATCAGGCTCTTTGCCTCTCCGTTCAGATTTACACAGTTGCTGAATGAGCACTGCTCATCGTATGTATGGCAGCCGCTTCTCCATGTAAATCCGTTGTCAGCCGCATCTGCTCCGCACTGGTTTGCGTCCCAGAAATAGAAAGCGAACTTTAACGCCTCCGCGTACTGACTGTTTGTCGCAGCCTGTGCAGGCACTGCCGGTACTGCAAGACTTCCGGCCGCAATCGACGCAGCACCGATCAGAGATACTGCAAGTCTTTTCAAACCTTTCTTTTTCATTTCATTCCCCCACGTTTTTTACGTTTTTTTACCTGTCTCCAAACGCTTTCGCTCCTGTGGGCAGCAAAAATAATATTCCCCAATACCATTTCTGCCCATAATAAAATTTTCGCTTTTATATCAAAAGTAGCGAAAACGTTTAAGTACGTTTATTATACCACACATTTCATTAAAATAGGGCGATATTTATTCAATTTAAATAAACATCGCCCTTAATATTGCAAATTCTTTCGTTAGTTTTTGTTTTTATCCGCAAAAAAGACCGGGTTTTCGATATTTTTTTACATGAAAAAAGTTGTTTTACAGGTCTTTTATAGGCAGAGTGACAAATACCATTGTCTTTCGCAGATTGTTTTCCTTAAAACGCGAGGATTTCTGCCCTGCGGTCGATGTCCAGATAATACTCTGTCTCGTCGTTTTCCAGGCCTCTTGTGTGAAGCTGCTCGTGGTTCACGAAATGGATCTGTGAGTTCTTCTCAAGCTGCAGCCGGATCGTCTCTCCGGTCTCGCTCTGATCGATGACATTCACGTAAGGACAGAAAGCATTCCGGCTGAAATGGATCATGTCTTCCGTCTTCACATTGAGGATGACATGAAGAAGATACAGCCGCATGGCCATCCGGCTCATGCCCTGTACTTCCAGTTTCTCCATCTCCTCCTGAACCTTCGTATTGTCCTCGCGGGCTTTCTTGTGGGCAACCTTATCGAGATAGCCGTAGAGCCAGCGCTCCATTTTCTTTACAATCTCCTCGAAGGAGTGGATCGCCTCGATGTCCGACTTGTGAGCGAGAATGACTTCCGCCGCGAATTCCGTTTTTCCGGCAATCGTAAGCATGTAATCCCGCATCTCGCTCTCACTCTTCCGCTTCATCATGGTCTGGAGAATGTCCGCCGCGTTCCGGTCATACTTGCGCAGATAACCCTGATGCATATGCTCCGCAAGAAAATTTTCATCCAAAATCGTCAGCAGTGTCTCGTGCACAACCCGATCGATGATGGATTTCACATTCAGGAATGTGATCTTCGGAAGGTCTTCCTGATGAACCATGGCGCTCATAATCCGGATGGACATGACGTTTTCGGAGCGGTTCAGGATTTTTCTCGCCTCAGGCACGCAGGCCACCAGCGCGTTCACCTGGGCATCAAGAAAATAGGACTCTTCTTTGAGTGCCTCGATGATTTGCGCCCGGTATTCCTTCTCGTCGTCCGCAATGGCTTCGGCACATTTCCACATGAGCCGCTGCGTCTCTTCTTCGTTTTTCTCGTCCACCGGATTGTAAATGATGGCAATTTCATCCACACAGTCCAGTTTTCGGATCAGTGCCACGACGCCTTCGTTTCTGCCACCGGAGCCGCTCAGCGATGAGGTGACCGGAAGTTCCAGTACCAGATCCGCTCCGTTTTTTACCTGTTCTTCCGCCCGCACATCATGCGGAACGGACACAGGTGTCCCCTCCGGAAGAAAATTTCCTTCTGATATAACGAGCATCGCGTCCGCCTTTGTCACCTCACGAATCCGCGTGACAATTTCGTCTGTCAGACTGCGATGCAGATATCCGTCTTCAATGTATGCCACGATCTTCATATATTCCCCACCCAATAGCTGTCTGTTACCGATTCTCTACGCAATCAGTCAAGCACCATCTTTACTGCGCCGTACATACCTGCATCATTTCCAAGTGTGGCAAGCGCAAATTCTGCTCCTGTGCATGCGTGGAAGGCGTCCTTCACGAAGTGCTCTTTGATTGTGTTCAGAAGGATATCGCCGGCCTTGGAAACACCGCCACCGATCACGAAAACTTCCGGATCAAAGACGCAGGAAACAAGAGAGCAGGTGTAGCCGAGTTTTTCTCCCACGAAGTCAACGATTTCCATGGAGAGCTCGTCACCCTTCTTCGCGCAGTCGAAGACTGCCTTCGCGGAAAGATACGGCACTTCTCTGAGCATGGACGGACGGTCGGAAGCATCGAGCATCTCTGTCGCCTTGCGAACAATTCCTGTCGCGGATGCATACTGCTCCACATGTCCGGTCTTTCCGCAGCCGCAGGCCATGGTCTCTGTCTGAGAAATCTTCATATGTCCAAGCTCGCCGGCAGCACCGAAGTTTCCGGCAATGATTT
Source organism: [Eubacterium] cellulosolvens LD2006 (assembly GCF_000621585.1). Classification (GTDB taxonomy): domain Bacteria; phylum Bacillota; class Clostridia; order Lachnospirales; family Lachnospiraceae; genus Bilifractor; species Bilifractor cellulosolvens. The sequence goes on from NZ_JHXY01000044.1 coordinate 15,220, forward strand.
TTCCGTCATGAACAATTCCGCCGCCGACGCCGGTTCCAAGGGTAATCATAACCACGTCCTGATGTCCCTGTCCGCCGCCCTGCCACATCTCGCCGAGGGCTGCGGCATTTGCGTCATTGCAGACCATTACATTCTGAATTCCTGTGAGTTTTCTCACCTCTTCGGCCACGTCAAATACGCCCCAGCCAAGGTTCGCACACTTATTTACGACGCTGTCATTGAGAACCGGTCCCGGTACGTCGATACCGATACCCTCGATGTCATCCTTCGCAATTCCCTGCTCAGCAAGTTCTTTATCTACAGAAGAAGCAATATCGCCCAGAATCAGGCTGCCTCCGTTGTCTTTTCTTGTCGGGATCTCCCAGCTTTTCAGAAGCTTTCCGCTGGTCTCAAAGAAACCGATTTTAACTGTTGTACCGCCGATATCAATTCCAAATGCATAGTTTTTCATTCCACTATCTCCTTCATTTACCGACAGAGGCTGTCTGCCCTGACGCTTTTTTCTTTTTCCGGTTCTCAATTCTTCACGCCAAAACAAAAGCTACAAATTGAACCGTCAATCCTCTTCATTGTATAACAAAACGACGTCAATTTGGTAAAAACTTGTAAATTTCCGCACACTTTTTTCATTCTTTTTATCGCTTTTACCATCTATTCCGTTATATTACGAACAGCATCCGCCGGCAGACTTCACCCCCATCCCTCAAATCCTGAGCGGAGCTCAGTGGATTTGGAACTCGAACAGAATCGCGTAAACGATCTACCACCTGCGTCCATGTACATTCGCCCGTCCTTTCACAGGCGCACGCAGGTCGGAGATATGCCCGCTCGCACGATTTACTATTTCTCACCGAACGATTCCTGACGTGTGCTCAGACAGGCCTCCAGGCCTCCACCGGCGACACAATGCTTGCGCTTCCATCCTCGGCATCCTATCGCTCGCTATGCATATCTCCGCCCTACGTGCTAATCGAGTATTTCGAAAACAAAGCCAGCGATACAATGTTTTCAACAAGACGGACATATCACCGGTTTACAAGCCACTATGGACGAAAAAAAGAGAAACCTCTGTTTCAAGGTTTCTCTCCACACGTTATGCCGTTTTTGTTTTTTGATAATCCTCAATACGCTTCAAGGCAGCATCTGTATCCAGTTCATATCGCCTGCACAACTCCTGTACAATCAGTTCCGCAGGCACCTTAAAATTCAAAGCGGTTTCAATAGTCGCATCAATCGCCTCTTCCCTTGAATATTCTTCCATTAACTTGCACATACTTTCTCTGCCTCCTTCCGTATCTTTGATTGCTTTGACCGCGCTCGTGAAACAGGGAAACCTTCGATCCTCAAATCTTGTCTCCGTGAAGTGTTTCATAAACTCAGCGATCTCTGTCCCGTCATGCACCTTTGTATTCACCAACGCCGCAGGGCAGGAAGCCCCGACTTCTATAAGTCAGTGGGAGGAATGCCCGTTTTAGCGGCGTATTATTTATACAACATTATATTCCACAAAATATATGTTATAATATATTTGGCGAAGAAAGCAGGTGTTGTATATGGAGCAGACAATTACAGCAAAACTTCAGATTTTGGTAAA
>NZ_JHXY01000045.1 GCF_000621585.1 [Eubacterium] cellulosolvens LD2006
TGCTGCCCAGTCTGTGGACACATTGAAAAGGCTAACCGTAACAAAAGGATACATCTGTTTGCCTGCAAAAACTGTGGCTATAAATCTAACGATGACCGCATTGGAGCAATGAATCTGTACCGCATGGGAATCAACTATCTTGAAGATAGTCAAGTACCTGCTACAGTTACGGCAGAGTAAACCTTTGCCGTAAAGGGTGCTGTCAGCCACCCTATGATGTAACGCCACTTTAGGTAGTAGTACCTATTGGGGTTAAAGGTCGGAGGCGTAAGCCGTTACTACGACTGGGCAGTTACAAGCCCATTACCTTTAGGTGATGGGTAGTTGACTCGGAAAACCAGGGTACAACAGATCCGTGCCATGATCGATCGTCATCGCAATGATCGCGATCAGTTTTAGGTAATTTGAATTAATTAATTTCTTTGTGTTCAATTTTGTGTTACTCCTTTATTTATCTAAACAGCATTTCTGCCGTCTTTTCCAGTTCTCTTCTCTCCTGCGAATCGTCGTATCCGCCTTCCTTGTTATCGATGCCTATAAGCGGATCGATGACATAAAGACCGTCACGGTTACAATAGAAACATTCTCACGGTGAGAATGTTTTTGTCTCATGGGAAATTGCTCTGCATTTGCTAGGCACCAGGATGCTCTGCGGGATGCGCAGCTCGCAGAGCAGATGGGAATACCCTTCCTAGGCAACGACCGACATTTCCTCACTTATAAGATCTTCGCTATCAGCCATTGCCTGGAGTGTCATCTCAAGTAGTCTGTTTAGTTCCCAGCCAAGCTGCTCTGCTCCTCTTTCAATCACTTCTCTTGAACAACCGGCAGCAAAACCCTTGCTTTTGTATTTTTTCTTAAGTGATTTCAGTTCCATGTCCTTTGTGCTTCTGGAGGGGCGCATGAGTGCGGCCGCCCATATAAGGCCTGTCAACTCATCAGCAGCAAAGAGAACTTTTTCCATCTCGTGAATGGGTTCTACATCGATGGTTACGCCACAACCGACTGTGATGCCATAACCGTGAGAACATACAGCATGGATGATATCTTCACCTACACCGCCTTCTCTTAATAGCTCCGGAGCCTTCAGACAGTGTTCTTCAGGATACAATTCGAAATCAATGTCATGAAGCAGGCCGACAATTCCCCAATACTCAGCCTCTTCCGCATAACCGAGTTCCTTTGCATACCACTTCATGACTGCTTCGACAGTTAAGGCGTGCTGGATATGAAAAGGGTCTTTGTTGTATCGCTTTAATAGTTTGAATGCTTCTTCTCTTGTGATCATACGCTTCTCCTTTTGTGTTCACATATTCTTCTATTTTAACACATTGATAAAGATTATTGAGACTGAACTTTGGGTGTTATGTATAAGTCCCACGCATGGATTCACGCTTCGCGTTCCCGCCATGCTACATGCATTCGTGTTCCGGGCTATCGCCCTACACCCTCATACATGTTGTCGTCTCGATAGCATCCACGGATTTGCGTGTAAACACGCATCCGTTCTTGCTTTCGAGACTGGACTTATTTTATATGTATAAGTCCCACGCATGGCTCCACGCTTTGCGTTCTCGCCATGCTACATGCATTCGTGTTCCGGGCTATCGCCCTACACCCTCATACATGTTGTCGTCTCGATAGCATCCACGGATTTGCGTGTGAACACGCATCCGTTCCTGCTTTCGAGACTGGACTTATTTTATATGTATAAGTCCCACGCATGGCTTCACGCTTCGCGTTCTCGCCATGCTACATGCATTCGTGTTCCGGGCTATCGCCCTACACACTCATACATTTTGTCGTCTCGATAGCATCCACGGATTTGCATGTAAACACGCATCCGTTCCTGCTTTCGAGACTGGACTTATACATAAACTTTCTCACCGTGAGAATTTTTTGTCTCATGGGAAATCCCTCCGAATTCCCCATGAGACAAAACGCTCCGCTTAGATGCGCAGCTCGCAGATAAGAAGATCGCTTACGCGATTCTGCTCGCGCGCCTTTCGTCCGCTGCGCTCCCCTCAGGATTGAGGGGAGGGGGGAGTCGAGGTCCGCTTGCGGACTTTGTTCTTTGGTTGATTTAAAATGGAAAACGTGGTTTAATCGGAGACAGAGAGATTATTGAATGACAAGGAGGTCTTGCGTACATGGGTGTAATCATCGGTGATTTTAACAGAAAAGGCGGCGTCGGGAAGACGCATTCCGTGATCAATCTCGCCGCTTCTCTCGCAATGATGAAGAAAAAAGTCCTTGTGATTGACGGTGATTCGCAGGTCAATGCGACGTATTTTTTTCTCGGAAATGATGAGGAATTCTTCGATGGCGCTGACCTGCATGAGAACGTGAATACTTTTGCGGATGTCATCGAGGGAAAAGCGGATGTGGCGGACAGTATTATCCGCCTGCAGTATACGACGAAGCGTCTGCTCAAAAAACACTTCTCGAAAATTGAATGTACTGTCGATCTTCTGCCGGCCTCCAAGGACATGGATCTGGTCGATATCAGTGATATCTATGCGGTGAAAAAGATTACGGACAGCCTGAAGAATGACTATGATTATGTCCTGATTGATTTTCCTCCGTCAAAGAATGACTATACATTGACGTATCTGGTGGCCTGCGACTACATCATTATTCCTGCGGAGTGCGGAAATGACGACTCGATCATGGGCTATTCGGACGTCATGTCTTCGATTGAGGACATACAGATCAATGACGAGATCGATTCGAACGTGGATATTCTCGGCATGTTCTTCACGAAATTCATGTCCTACAAGAATGATCAGAAGGAAGCTATGGAAGAGTCCATGAAGGTGAAGGAAGACATGAAACTTCTGGACACGCATGTGAGGTTTGACTACAAGCCGACGGTTGATTCAAAGGATAAACATGAACCTCTTTGTATCTGCGCGGCGAAATCGAAGGCGGCAGTTGATTACATGGCTCTGGCGAAGGAAATAGACAAGACAATAAGGGGAAAGAAATAAATGGGAAGCAGCCTTTTAAAAAGTGTTTCGCAGAAAAGCAAGGAACTAAAAAAAATAAATACGGAAGTTCCGGTCAGTGAATTGTCAGCGGAGGATAATGCCAGGGTAAAGACGATTGCCAGTGAGCTTTTGGAAGATGACCCGTGGAATGAGGAAATCTACGGTGAGATAGAAATCGAAAAACTTGCAAAGAGTATCGAAAAGTACGGCTTTACCGGTGTGATAATGGCCTATCCGATTGAGGACGGAAAGTACAGGATCGAGTCCGGACACAGACGAAGAGCCGGCGGCGTTGCGGCGGGTATGAAGGAGTTCCCGGTCTATGTGACGGAGACCCCGAAGACGGAGTACGAACGTCGAATCCGGCTCGCGCTTGGAAATGCGCACAGCAGAGAGATGACACCGACAAGAATTGCAAGACTGGCGGAATCTCTGGAGAAGGCACATCGGGAAGAGGTGACTGCGGAAATGCAGTCCGGGGAACTTCCGTCGGATCTGACCAAGGGAAGGGTCACGGAGGAAGTGAACGCGAGAGTGTCGTTAGATCTGGAACTCTCAACGAAGATCGTGTACAAGTACAAACAGCTTTTAAAACTGGTACCGGAGCTTCAGGATCTCGCGGATGCACCGAATGTTCCATGGTCTGCGATAGGACCTGCAGCTTCCCTGGCGGAGGAAAGACAGAGGCAGTTCGCTCTGTCTGTAAAGAGGATGATTGCTTTAAACGGCAGCGTGACCCGCAAGGAAATCGAGGAACAGCTCTATACGTTCCAGCACATGCTCACCGGCATGAGTCAGTATGACTACGATCCGAACGATGAGCGCTATCTTCCGGACAGTGAAAAGAATCGCGAGTCAGATCGTGCAAATAAGGCAAGGCGAAAAAACGGGGCGAAGCTTTTTGAAAAGGGATATGAGAATCTGATGGAAGCCCTCACGGGTGACGATATCATGTTTAAGTCCCGTGACCGCGAGACGATTCTTCGCAAACTCGAGGAATTGAGAGAAGTCATCGAAGGGAAAATCGGAGAATTCGAAAATTTATAAAGTACATTCTCATTTCGATTGTTTGTAAATGCAAATTATTACGTAATAATTTGCCTATGTGAGATATAAACGGAGCTGCGGTTAAGCAGCGTGCCGAAAAAAAAACAAGGCCTGCATCTGATGGGGATGCAGGCCTTATCTTTCTTGGAGGCGCAGTGTGGAGATGGGCCACACTGCAATTAAGATTTTGTGTATGTGTGTAGAACAATAAGTTGTGTTGCTGAGATTTACACATGGCAGATACGTGCGAAATACCTGCCACGTGCAAACGATACGATTTGCTTTGAAAATCTCATTTGAAAGGATGTGTTACAGCAACAATGATTAGATTTCTCTAACCAAGAGTATCTTAACATAGCGGGTTAGAGATGTCAAACATAAAATTCAAAAAATAGATACTTTTCTACAAAAAGATTATTTTCAGGAGATATAGAAGCTGTGCAGTGTGAGAAGCGGCATGTATTTCTGCAAAGGGATTTTTCTCAGGAGAGAAGAAAATGGAAGGATGATAAGATTTTTCGGTTCTTGCGCCCTTTCTGTACATTCTTTATACTGAAAGGGTAGATTATGACGAAGAATTTGTAAGGGATCCCGGATAGAATCTGTTCATGATCAGTCATTATGAGGTATCGAACCTCAACCGGTTTGCAGTAGGTGTATCCTGCGGGAGCTCTGCGAAATAAAGAATGACAGATTGCTGTCGGATCGGAAAGATTCAGGAGAGTGTGCGTGTGGAGAAAACAATGAGAGAGAAGAGAGATGAACTGTTTGCGCAGAAGGTAATCAAGGGATTGGCGTCGAGAAATATAACGGGATATTACGCAGCGACGGCAGAAGAGGCGAAAGAGATCGCGCTTTCCCTGATTCCGGAGGGAAGCAAGGTGACCAACGGCGGTGTCCAGTCCGCAAAGGAGATCGGCCTGCTGCAGGCACTGGAAGAAGGAAACTATGAGTACTGTAACCGGGAGAAGTACACGGACAAGAAGGCGGCTGCGCTCTTTGCGTACACGGCGGATTTTTATATCTCCAGCTGTAACGCGATGACAGACGACGGCATTCTTGTAAATATCGACGGAAACTCAAACCGCGTTTCCGCGATCGCCTTCGGACCGGAGAAGGTCATTTTCATTGTCGGAATGAACAAGGTGACAAGCGATTTTGACAGCGCCCTGAAGCGCGCGAGAAATGAAGCGGCGCCGATCAACGCCATGCGATTTGATATCGACACGCCCTGCAAGAAGACGGGAAGCTGCGCGAACTGCAAATCGCCGGATACGATCTGCTGTAACTTTATGGTCACACGATATTCCAGACACAAGGATCGTATGCATGTCATTCTGGTGGATGAAAATCTGGGTTTCTGAAGATGCGATGCAGTGACGATATAAGATAGGACGGGCGACACATACGTCTACCGGAAAAAACAGGAAAAGCAGAAAACTTTGCGGAGGCGACAGATGGACGGATTTTCGATCGAGGAAATTTCAGACGAGCTTTTTGACAGAATGAAGGGAAGATCTTTTAAGGAAAACTGTACGACGCCGAGACAAGATCTCCGGCATCTCCGTGTTTTGCACAGGGATCTTCAGGGACAGACAAAGGGCGGAGAGCTGGTCTGCCACAAAGCGATCGCCGAAGATCTGATCGACATTTTTCAAAAACTCTTTGAGGCGTCCTATCCCATCGAACAGATCCGGCTGATCGACGATTTCGGCGGGGACGATGAGCTTTCGATGAGCAAAAACAACTGCTCGTCGTTTAATTTCCGGAAGATCTCCTTTACGGATCTGTTGTCGAACCACAGCTACGGGCTGGCGGTGGATATCAATCCGCTGTACAACCCCTACATCAAGACGGTGAACGGCGTACTCGACGTGGAGCCGGCGAATTCCGTCCCCTATACAGACAGAAGCAGAGCCTATCCGTACAAGATCGAGCCGGATGATCTCTGCTGCCGGCTGTTTAAGGAACACGGTTTTACCTGGGGCGGAGACTGGACGGACAGCAAGGACTACCAGCACTTTGAAAAAGTAGTGCCGGGCGTGAACGAAGAAGGATGAAGGAGGAAGGAACATGATCAAAAACTATTTCGCAACGATCAACGAGACAAAGACGGAAACGAAAAAGGTGATTCTTCTGGAAATCATCACGGCGGCCTGTCTGGGGCTGGTCATCGGTATGCTGATTTCTCCGCGTAAGAACGTGATGATCGGCAGCAAAAATAAAGGAAACGGATGCAACAACAATGCGCCCGCAAAAGAGAAAGAGGAGTGAGGCTGCATCGCGACGCTGACTTCTGAATGAAATGAAAATAGATCCCGTGCTCTCCGATGGATGAGGGTGCGGGATTTTTTTTATTTCGTTTAATAAAACATGCATATACTGCCGAAATAATATATAATAATATAGATATACTGAACTGTGTGAATTACGCGCAGAAAAGAAAATAAGAGATCGATCGAGGGTGCTCGGATTGGAGAGATACAGGTATTCGGACAGTGAACGTGCGTTTATGGAAAACTGTGATGTTCCGTTCGCGGTCTATCAGTTTATCAATAAGAGAGTATATGCGATTGTTTTGTCCGGCGGTTTTGTGAAGCTGTTCGAACTCGATGGGATGGCGAAAGAAGATGTATACGATCTCATGGATAAGGATATGTATCACGATACGCATCCGGATGATCTGGCCATGCTCGGTGATGCGGCCTATCGTTTCGCAACGAAGGGCGGCGTGTATGATGTTCTGTACAGGAGCAGGATCGGCGGAGCCTATCAGATTGTTCATGCATACGGCAGACATATCACAAAGGAAAACGGCGTGCGGCTTGCCTTTGTATGGTATTCCACGCACGGAGTATACAGAGAAGACGACCGCAATGACGGGGATTTTTTCAACAATGCTATCAAGAATCAGCTCACACAAAGGAGCATCGGAATCCGCGAGACGCACGATTATCTCACGGGTCTTCCTTCCATGACTTATTTTTTTGAGCTCGCGGAGGCGGGATGCCGGGAAATCCGGGATAACGGTGAGCTGCCGGCGATTCTCTTCATGGATTTCAACGGCATGAAGGGATTTAACCAGAAATACGGGCTGCAGGAGGGCGACCGGTTTCTGAAAGATTTCGCGAAAATTCTCGTGGCTCATTTCAGTCATGAAAACTGCAGCCGGTTCAGCGCGGATCACTTCTGCGTTTTTTCGGAGCTGACAACGGCCGGGGAGGAAATCGAACAGATTATCGAAGAGATCGGAAGTCCGGATTTTGAGGATACGCTGCCGCTTCGCGTGGGTATTTACAGCTACGAAGATGAGAAGATCAGCATAAGCGGTGCCTGCGACAGGGCGAAGATCGCCTGTGACACAGGAAGGAAATGTTACGAATCAAAGGTCTACCTCTTCAACGATGAGATGATGACCGCCATCGAAAACAGACAGTACATCGTTGAGAATTTTGAGCGGGCATTAAAGGAAGGCTGGATTGAGGTTTTCTATCAGCCGGTGGTGCGAACCGCCAATGGAAAGGTCTGCGCGGAGGAGGCGTTGGCCAGATGGAAGGATCCGGAGAAGGGCATCCTTGCGCCGGACAGTTTTATTCCGGCGCTCGAAGAGGCAAACCGTATTTATAAGCTGGATCTGTATGTTGTGGACGCCATGTTGAAAAAGATGAAAGAACAGGCGGACAACAGCTTATATCTCGTGCCGCAATCGGTCAATCTCTCCAGACTCGATTTCTATGCCTGCGATATTCTGGATGAAATCCGGCGACGGGTGGATGACGCCGGAATACAGAGGGATCGTCTGGTTATTGAGATTACGGAAAGTGTTATCGCGAGTGATATCAACTATATGACGAAGGAAATCCGACGGTTCAAGGAACTGGGATTTCAGGTATGGATGGATGACTACGGAAGCGGATATTCCTCTCCGGTCATTCTCCAGGATATTCCCTTTGACCTGATCAAGATCGACAGACTCTTTGTAAACCGGATCGGGGAAAGCGAGAAGTCAAGGATTATCCTTGCGGAAATTATCAAGATGGCGATGGCTCTCGGTATGGATACGATTGCGGAAGGTGTCGAGACAGAGGAGCAGGTGAACTTTTTGAAGGGGATCGGCTGTACGATGCTTCAGGGGTTCTATTACTGCAAACCGATTCGTATGTCGGAGATCCTCGAGAGAAACCGAAGGAAGACGAACATCGGATTCGAGAATCCGATGGAGTCCGGTTATTATTCAAAGCTTGGACGGGTGAATCTCTATGACCTGTCGATTCTTCGGGCGGAAGATGCTACCCTGAATAACTACTTTGATACCTGGCCGATGGTTATGCTGGAGTACAAGGATGATTGGATCAAGGTCATTCGATACAACAAAGAACTCCAGGATTTCACGAGAACCAATTTTCCGGGGACATACGGCAAAATGGAATTCTACGTGCCGGATTATCTCGGGAAGCCGGGAGTATACTCTCTGAACGCGTTGATTCAGTGCGCGAAGGACGGCAAAACGGCGATCATCGACGATCGGACGGCGGACGGCAAGACCGTTCAGATGCTGGTCTGGAAGGTTGCCAGGAATCCGGTGACGCATGTCTCGGCGGTTATGGCTGTTGTGCTGTCCATGGAGGACGGAACGGAAGAGCAGGCCGGCCTTACTTACAACTATATCGCAAGGACACTGGCGCAGGATTTTGTCTATCTGTATTTTGTCGATATGGATACGGATCATTACACGGAGTATCAGGCAGACGGATTAAACAGAGACATGACCCTGGAGCGGCACGGACTGCATTTCTTCGCGGACAGTTACGCGACCGCCAAGGTGATCATACACAAAGATGATCAGGAGGAGTTCTTCCGTTCGTTCAACAGAGAAGCGATCGAGAAGAATCTCAGGGATACGGGATCTTTTACAATCATATACAGGAATCTTGTCGATGGCAAAGCGGTGTATGTCAGTATGAAGATCACGAGAATCCGAAGCAAAGGAAATTACATCCTCATCGGAATCAACAATATTGACGCGCAGATGAAGACAAAGGTGGCTCTGGAACAGATCCGGGAGGAGCGGCTGATTTTTCAACGAATGACAGCTTTGTCCGGTGATTTCGTAGCGCTTTACAACATCGATCCCGTCACGGACGAGTATTTCCGTTTCAGTCTGCTCGATGTGCCGGATCCGGTTGGAAATCAGGCGATCGGAAAGGATTTTTATGAAAAAATCCGCAAAATCATGGACCAGATAGCCCATGACGATGACAAGGCGGATTTTTTTGCAAGATTCCGAAAAGAAACGGTACTGGGTGAAATCCGTGAGAAGGGAAAGTTCATTACCAAGCATTTCCGCATTTTTTTCAAAGGTGAGATCACATATGTGCAGATGAAAGCCACCATGGTAAATGAGAAAGATAAAGATAAGATTATCATGGGAATCATTAATGTCGATGATGAAGTTAGGAGGCAAAAAGCGTACATTCAGACGCTCTCTGCCATGGAGAACGAGGCGTTCACGGATGAACTCACCGGCGTGAAACGCAAGCACGCATACATCGATCTGGAGGCGGAACTCAACAAGGAGATTCTGAAGGGAACCTGTCCCGAGTTCGCAATTGCGGTTTTCGATATCAACGGTCTGAAGGAGATCAATGACACCTACGGGCACCTGGTCGGAGACCAGTACATCATTGACGGAAGCAAATTGATCTGCAGAACTTTCCAGCACAGTCCGGTTTACCGGATCGGCGGCGATGAATTTGCGGTCATTGCCAGGGGAGAAGACTACAGAAATATCGAAAAGCTGATGGAGGAATTCACAAATACAATAGAAGAAAACAGACGCAACGGAGATGTTGTCGTGGCTGCCGGTATATCGAAGTTCTCAAACGAAAAAAATGTAGCGGAGGTTTTTCAAACTGCTGACCAGTACATGTACAGGAACAAAGAGCAGTTGAAGAAGAATAATTGAACAGACAGGAGAGGGAACTCCGTTGGCTCTTTGTTTCAGGAAGTGAAAGAAGGAGGCCTCGATGGTTAAGGTATACTGCGATTCAAAATGTTCTACTTGCAAGAAAGCACTGAACTGGCTGGATGAGAACAGAATTGATTACACAGTCATCGACATCAAGGAAAACCATCCGGATGAATGGACGCTTCGGAGATGGCATAAGCGGAGCGGGTTGCCGCTTCAGAGATTCTTCAATACCAGCGGGCGGTCGTATCGGGAAATGGGTCTCTCGAAGAAGCTGCCGGGTATGAGCGAGAAGGAGATGTACAAGCTGCTGGCCTCTGACGGTACGCTTGTGAGCAGACCTCTCGTGGTAACCGATCACAGTGTTCTGACCGGTTTCCGTGAGGCGGAATGGATGAACGGCGAGTTCGATTATTTGAGTTAAAAAGAAACCGCGGAAGCGGCCGGCGGATGGAGACGTCGGCCGCTTTCCTGTGTTATAAGAAATTCCTCCGGAATTCCCATAACACAAAAACGCTGTGCGGGATGTTGGGGGCTGCGAAGGGGAGAACGCCGTGGATATTCTGTTCGTGCACAGGTGGGTATTCAACGGTGATCTCTGCGTATTGGTTCGCGAAACGCACTGTTATAGAAGGTTTTGTGCGCGCGTGTATTTTCCCGAAATGACGGGACGAGATCGGCCGCGGAGCACAACGGCGGACAAGGCGGGGATTGCAGGACAGCCGGATGGAAACAATTCGGCCGGAGATTTCCGCTTATCCGACTAACTGACATCAAGAAAATACGAAGCAGCCGGAAGGGAGGGCGAAGTCGGAATGGAAGATGACGCACAGAGGTATACTTGCGGCGCTTGAGGTGCTATGATAGGAGAAAATCCGGAAGCAGTGCGTGTGATATCAGGGTATCAGAGTATTGTGGTGACGGATTATTCATGTAACGGATGAGAGGAATCCCGTGCGATCAGAGCAACGGGAGATCGAAGTATCAGGATATTGGAATATCGCGGGATCAAGAAAGTGTGTGGGGGATGCAGGGAGTGACAGAATGTATATTGAGGAATTGTTCAGAGTTGCCGGATCCGGCGGAGGTTCGTGAGATCCTGGGCGGCCTGTCCGAAGCCCGGGTGGAGAAAATTCTTCGATACAAAAGAGCGGAGGACAGAAAGCGGTCGGCGATGGCCGGCATGATGATCCGGGATGAGCTTCCCCGCTTCGGCATCTCTCAGGAACAGATCCGCACTTCCGAAAAGGATCGGCCCTTCGTGGATGGAGAGACGGATTTTAACCTGAGCCACTCCGGGGACTACGTACTGATGGCTGTGTCCGACGGACGAGTCGGCTGCGATATCGAGCAGGTCAAAGCAGTCCGCGAGCGTGTTCTGGATCACTGCTGCAGCGAGGCGGAGAAAATATGGTGTCGGAACTTTCCGGAGGCGAAGCGAGCGTCTGCTTTTTGCCGGATCTGGACGGCAAAGGAGAGCTATATCAAGATGACAGGCGAGGGTTTATCCCTCGGCTTTTCGAAATATGAGATTGTACCGGATGAATCTGCGGGAATCTTAAGGGAGCCGATTCTGGCGGATGACGCGGAGGATTCGAAGCAGCAGAAGCCTGCGCAGGAGATGAACGGCAGTGGAGAGCCGGTTCATGGAGCAGGGATTCCGGAGGAGATGATCCGGATGGAAGGCGCGGATCAGCCGGAATACCTCGGCTGTATGAAGGTGCTTCGGGAAGGAAAAAAAGAACCGTGTGTCATTCTCCAGATGAAAACACAGGATGGTTATGTCATTTCCGTCTGTGTCGAGACGCGGGATGCGAAAAAGCAGACGATTTCTGACCGTGTATGTCGCGAGGATTCACAGGCATTTGAATAGGAACTTTGTCAGCTTCGCTTACGCAAATTCCGCGCCGGGTCTCGTGGGCGAGGATTGGAAAGAATAAACGGACAGAAGAGAGGGCTTGCAATGAGAATGGTCTGGACGATTGTGATGATCGTTGTATTACTTGTAATGACAGTCGGAACGGTCTATATGACGCGGGCGGTCGGCCGCTTCGCCTGGATCCGGAGGGCAGGTGGAGAGAAGAGGTGGCGGAGACGCATCCTGTCGCTGCTGATTCTCGTGACGGGGTTCTGCCTCGCGCTTTTTCTCACGTCACTCCTGAATGCCATTGTAATCTATCTGCATTTTCTCGGTTACTTCCTTCTTTTCGGTCTCCTGATGAGGCTCATACGGAAACTCTCCGGAAAAACGTTCAGGGTGTACTGGCAGGGATGGCTCGCGATCACCGCGTCGCTTCTGACACTGGGAGCCGGCTATTATCTCTGCACGAATGTCTGGAAGACGGAGTATCATCTGACAACCGGTCAGTTGGAGGGAAATCTGAAACTTGCCTTTTTTGCGGATTCGCATATCGGAGCGACCTTTGACGGAGAGGGCTTTGTCCGGGAGCTGAAGGAGATCGAGGCGCAGAAACCGGATCTCCTTCTGATCGCCGGGGACTTTGTGGATGATTTTACAACACGGGAAGATATGTATACGGCCTGTGAGGCCCTCGGGAAAGCTGACTTTCCCCTGGGCGTCTGGTATTCCTACGGAAACCATGACACGGGGAATTATGTCGGCAAAAAATTTTCCGATGGTGAACTGAAAACGGCGCTCTCGGACAATGGGATTCACGTGCTGGAAGATGAATGTGAGCTTGTCGACGGGCGGTTTTACGTGGCTGGAAGGCTTGACTACTCGCTGGAGCCGCGGAAGGATATGGACGAGCTGCTCGCCGGGATCGACAGGGACAAGTATGTCATCGTCATGGACCACCAGCCGAATGACTACGACGCGGAGGCCGATTCCGACGCGGATCTCGTTGTCTCCGGACACACCCACGGGGGTCAGATGATTCCCTTTACAAAGGCCGGAGAACTGACGCATTCCTATGAGCGGGCTTACGGGTATGAGCGAAGAAAAAATACGGATTTCATCGTAACCTCCGGAATCGCGGACTGGGTACTCCTGTTCAAGACCGGAACAAAGTCCGAGTATGTGATCGTGAATGTGCAGGGTAAGAACTAAGTAGAAAAGAATAAGAAGGAAAAACAGAATAACAGGACAATCATGGGCGGAGAAATCATGCATATGATTGTCCTGTTATTTGTGTTATAGATTCGATTCTCCCGGAATTCTCATGACAGAAAGCGCTACTTGTGGACATTGTTTAGTGCCCGAATTTTCAGGATGAACGGAGACATGAAAAAGCATTATATTATTTGTATGAAAAAGCTGTTCCATCAATACGAAAAATTTGATATTTCAATGTAAAAATGTGCTGTATACTATTTTGCGGTAAGAAAAATACTATGAAAACCATTACTATTGTGTCAGAAACCGGAAATTTCAAGATTCAAAAAGTATAGGGGGATGAAAAAAGGGTGCTCAGGTAGCCAGAGAGAAAGGAAAGAGGAATGCTTCCTGCACACAGAAGAAGAGGAGGAGAAACATGTTTTGTTCGAAATGTGGAAGAGAGATAACTGGAGTTGAAGGCACGAAGTTTTGTCCATATTGCGGTGCAATTGTACCGGTTCAGAATGAAAATAAGAACGTGAGGGAAGCGGGACGGGCGGTTGCAGTGTCAGTCATACATTCTCCGGCGGCAACAAATCAGGGGATTATTATGAGATTAATCCTGCTTATTTCGACAGCGATAACCAGTTTGGGTCTGTTTCTACCTATTGTATACATAGATGTCAGCGCTTATGGGCTAAGTAGTCATTCGTTGATTGGAAATGACGATTCGCTGTCGCTATTTCAGTTACTTATATCGGCCTCAGATATACAATCGATCATTGACCTTTTGGGTGTTCATTACGGATATTTCATTGTCATTTTATGTTTGTCAGTGGGGATGCTTTTTTCTCTGATTCTTGGGGCAGTTGCCTTATACAAGGTATTGATATACAAAGAGGTTCAAGGTGCGAATGATTTAGCCGGTGGCTCTGCGCTTTGTGGTTTCATTGGACTCGCGTTTTTGTGGCTCTGCATTGTGATGGTAAATGCATTGATCAGTAAATATGCGGGAGATTCGAGTAGTTTTAAGAATGTAAGCGTGAATTTAAAAATGACATCCATGGCCATTGTTCTGGTCATTTCTCATACCATTACGTTTGTACTGTCAAAAATGCTGGCGGGAGACGGAAGGAGATGAAATTGTCCGATATGACGCAAAAAAAGAAAAATTCATGGATCGCAAAGATTTGTCCTGTGATCAGTCTGGTGGCGGGGATGCTTGCTATTGGGTTGATTTACATACCTGTTGAGAGCGCTGATCATAGCGATCAGGGTCGCACAGGTGGTTATTACGAAAACGGATATGATACAGAGGAGAGCACGGTAAGGGGTTCTCAAGGGAAGTTAGGAAAGGGAGAGACCAAATGGGAAGAAGATGAGACTGACGATTTATATGAATCGTCGGATGCTGATTCCGCAGATGACAGAGAACCGACAAAAGAACCAACCAGAGAACCGACGAAAGAGCCGACCAGAAAACCGACGCAGGCGCCGGAACAGGGGCAGATTTTGCCGGAAAGCAGTAGCAGATATCTCTCTGTCAGTGATGTACAGCATTTGTCTCAGAATGAAATTCAGACTGCAATAAATGAAATTTATGCAAGACACGGATATATTTTCGAAACGCCGGAAATCCTCAGCTATTTTAAGCAGTTCGACTGGTATCATCCGAGCATTCCAAAGAGCAGTTTCAGTACGAGTCTGTTTTCGGATGTTGAAACCCGAAATCTTTCCTTATTAACTGCTCAAAGACGCTAAGCTATGTATGTCCACAATGTAGTAACCACAGCAATTGAGAATAACATAATACAGATAATACAAATAATACAAATCTCCGAAAGTTTACGAGATTGTATATAAATTGAGACAGCGAAGAGACAGGAGAAAAAAATGAGACACAATGGATTAACTGACGAAGAAGTAGAGAAGTCGCGGCAGAAGCATGGCTCAAACGTGATTCCGGACTCGGAACCCACGACGTTCTGGGCGGAATTCAAGGAAACATTCGGCGATCCGATGATCCGTATCCTTCTCGCGATCGTGGTCATTATGCTCGTTATGTTCTTTATGGGACATGCCGAGATTTACGAACCGATCGGCACGGTTGTCGCGGTTCTGATCGTGGCGTTTGTCACCGCGAAGACTGCGGTTGCCAGCGATACCAAGTATCGGGAATTAAAGGACAGCACCAAAAAGGACACCTGTAAGGTGTACAGAAACGGCATTATCAGTGTCATTGAAGTAGATGACGTTGTTGTCGGCGACCGGGTGATTCTTCAGTCCGGAGATAAGATACCGGCGGACGGTATTCTGATTGACGGCGATCTGCGAGTGGACAACTCTGTGCTGAACGGCGAGACCGAGGAGTGCAAAAAATCCGCCGCCCCGGAGGGCTTTGAGTTCCCGGAGGAGCTGACCGGAGAGACATTCGTAGATCCGCATTCCCTGTTCCGCGGCGCTGTGGTTTATGACGGTGAAGGCGTCATGAACGTCCGCAAAGTCGGCTTAAAGACCATGATGGGAAAAATGGCTGAGGATATGCAGGAGGACGAGCCGGATTCACCGCTGAAAGTAAAGCTTTCGAAGCTCGCGAACCAGATTTCCGTATTCGGTTACGTATCCGCGGTGGTCATCGTCGTTCTTTACATGGCATATTACATCTTCAGGGCAGGCGGATTCGGCGCATACGCGGCAACCGGCTGGAGCAGCATTTTGCTGAATGTGATCGAGGCGGTGTCTCTGGCGATCCTGATCGTTGTCTGCGCGGTACCGGAAGGTCTTCCGCTTATGATCTCTCTGGTTCTGATGCAGAACACAAGCCGGATGCTGGATCACAACGTTCTTGTTAGAAAAGCGGTCGGTATTGAGACGGCCGGATCCCTGAA
>NZ_JHXY01000046.1 GCF_000621585.1 [Eubacterium] cellulosolvens LD2006
TGAGAAGTTCTATATGAGAGCCATCCTTCTTCGCATAGTTGATGACTCCAAGGAGGAAGTCATTGTAGGCATCTGATATTTCGCTCAAAAGCTGAAGTAGTTCTTTCATGGTTTTATAGTTCCACCTGAATCATGTGTCCAAAGTTAAGTTCATCCTGTAATAGCCCGTATACGTAGGCCGGGCTTTCTCTGTATAGGCCGGTTTCGATATCCTCAACTTTCTCATATACCTGAGAGGCGTAGAGGATTCTCATAGCTTCGTCGTATTCTATGCTCTGTGATTCGGTAAGCATCTCGACAAGATCCTGCACCATATATTCGATCATCTGTTGTTCTTTACTCATCGCCTAAGCACACACCTTTCTTGATAAACGGAGGATCTTCTGCGTGTAGAAAGCATACGGATCAG
Organism: [Eubacterium] cellulosolvens LD2006; assembly: GCF_000621585.1. GTDB lineage: Bacteria > Bacillota > Clostridia > Lachnospirales > Lachnospiraceae > Bilifractor > Bilifractor cellulosolvens. The sequence goes on from NZ_JHXY01000046.1 coordinate 410, forward strand.
TGCTTCCGTGATACAGGAACATTAGTAGCTTCCTCCATTTTTCCTACAAATGATGATCAGATCATCGATGGCATCATCCAAACTGAGCGTGTGCTCTATGTCATAGTGTTCCTTGAGAAATTCGATTCCCTTATGATCATACAGGTAGAAAAAAGCTTCTTTGGAAGTGATATGAAATCTCTGGGCAAATTCGTTTACGCAGACTACTGTGTAGTTGATTTTTCTTTTCACTTCATTCATGGGAAGATCTCCTGTTTGGGATTCTCGACAAGCAAAACCTATGATTAACTATTGTATTCGTGCTCACCAGAATCGTCAACAAATGAGAACGTTAAGAGTAAAGTCATTTCTGTAGCAAATACCACGTTTAGACTTCGGCCTTCGTTGACCAAATCTCAGAATTTCCCATTCGCATGGAACAGTAACTTCCATCCCCGACGATCAGATGATCGTGCAGGGGTATCCCCATAAGATTTCCTGCCTCCAGCAGCCGTTTGGTGATCTCCAGATCCTCTTCGCTTGGATTACAGCTCCCGGAGGGATGGTTGTGCGCGAGAAGGAAAGAAACGGCTCCGGCTAAGAGACATTTCTGCATGATTTCCCTTGGAGAAACCATGGATGCGTCTACGGTTCCGTGGCTGACTTCGAAGTATCCCCGCATTCTGCCGGTATTGTCCATGCAAAAGCAGTAGACATACTCCTCGGTGAGAAGATCCATGCGAAGGACACTCGTGCAGATCGCGTAAGCGTCCTCCTTGCACAGGATCTTTTCTTCGGAAAGCATGGAGGGGACATCCACCGGCTGCTTTTCGAGCATGATCTGTCGTTCCTTATCATAGACGGTCTGATAGTAATACATATGTGCTCCTTTCTTTGGTGCGGGGATGGATGATCCTCCCCGCACGCTGTTGTCTTCTTTTTCGCCGCATCGAAGAGAGAAAACCTTCTCTTCCATGCGGCATCGTAACGTATTTCCCCTTCGCACCTGCCTATGCAATGGCGGCGCTTGGTTCCTCCTGCATCTTCTCCCGGATTGCGTCGATGATCGTACCCGCCGTTTCCTTGATGGTCTGGAGGGATTCTTTGAGTTCCTTCATCTCCCGGCCACTTCCCCACGTGGCGATGTATGGAAAGCTGTACTCCTCCGTGTTGATGGAGAAGGCCGAGAGCACCATAAAGGCCGTGGATTCCGCCTCCACTTCGGCACTTGCCGCATCTTTTTTCTGCCCTTTTAGGGCTTCTTTGCTGTGCAAAAGGCTGTGGGTGATTTCATGGATCAGCGTCTTGGCCGTCTGCACCTGACTCATACCCACGTTTACGACAATCTCGTTCCTACTTCCCGAGTAATATCCCTTGGCCCCGCCGGTGATCTCCTGAAAGGATACCGGACAGGGCGCAAGGCTCTTGGCGGCTTCGATGAACTTTTCATAGCCACGCATCTCGCCGGTCAGCTCCGAACAGATGTCAAGGGCAGTCAGCGGTTCCCCGTCCGTCTGGGAAATGTCGAAGATAGAGCCGATAGAAAAGGCCACGCTCTTGTAGACCTTCTCCTTTTCCACCTCTCCTTTCTCATTCAGAATTTCCTTTCCGTTCTCATCTTTCTTCTCTTCCAAGAAGCCCTTCTTGATGGGGGTGATGATCTTGATGGCTTTCTCGCCCTTTTTCACGTACCTTTTTAGCTTCTTCCATGTGGTGTAGGAAGCAACATAGGTGGCATCCGGCCTTTGCAGGTAGATGAGCACCATGTTGTTGAGGCTGTAGGAGTAGAACTTGGAAGAGATGGCAAGGAAGGCCTTGTACTTGTCGGAATCCAGAAATGACAGGATGCCGTTCTCGATCCGCTCGGAGTACTCGTCCAGCTCCTTTTGTTTTTCTTCCTTGTACAGCTGCTTCTCTTCTTCCGTGTACGTCTTCTTCTTTTTCCATTCGCTCATAGAAATTTCCTCCTTTTGGGTAAAAAAAGAGACAGGCCAAAAGGTCTGTCTTCAACACACGTTCGCTTCAAAAAGAGCATCTATATCATCAGCCGGAGGCTGTTATTTTCCGGAAGGGTTTCCAAAAACGCAAAAAGAGCCGACAAGCGTGGCTCATCGACTCTGAAGCGGTTCATACATAACAAATATTTGATTTCATTGTACGCCAAATCCAAAGAATCTGCAATGACTCGGCTATAGTTTCTGCAGCAAATGGTTGGTGGTACAGGTTTGCAAGTCCAGCTTTTTGGTCGAGCTTGCAAACTGGATGGTGATGTGCGTCGCGGATACGTTCTGTACAACGCCCTCGCCAAACATCTTGTGGCGGATCCGGCAGCCGGGTGGGCAGGACTTCCAGGAACGGCCTGGTGATCGTAGTTTCCAGTCTGTTCAAGCGATAGATGCAGTAAACTCAGCACATTATTCATCTGCCTTACAGCTTTGTCTTTTATTACAATCTATATGTTTTTTCAACATTGTCGAGAAAAGACTAATTCCCGCCAACCATGACATTTCGTTCCGCTTGACGGAGCTTAGACTTCAGTTGCGATGTGCTGATATGTCGTGCCATTAATCGACCTCCTTTTTCAGGGCACATACTCATAGATTATTGATTATTCATAGCAACTCAATTTCTCAATTCTATGCAGCTTTATGATTACATGTTGGTGCACAATAACTTCGAACCTTGTTACGAAATAGTCTGCTCATCATCAAGAATGTGCGAACTAACAATACGGCTTCCTGCATACATGAGATACTTCACTCCACTTGCCACAGCCATCTCCTCGGCTGCTGCCTGCTTTGCCTTAACTACGGTATCATCAATCTTGTTATCTCCCTTGACCTCAATAAGCTGATAGGAACCGTCCGCCATCTTCGCAAGGAAGTCAGGATAATACTGACGAATTCTGCCTGATTCGGGATCATAGTAGTGTACAGAAAGATCACCCTGGTTGGATGTAAACATCCCTGTGAAGTATACCTCTGCGACCTTACCACTCGTGATGTATTGCATAAAGCATTCCTTCTCTGGGATGGAATCGAAACAGTAAGTATCTGCGTGGAAACTCTTCTTAAGCTGCTCCGGTGTGAAGCCCGGATAGCGGTTTGTCAGCACAAGGTCATCTTTTGCGGAGAATTCATAATATCCAGCATCCTTCGGCTCACGCAACAGTACCAGTTCCTTGTCCTCGGTCTTCAGTTCTGAAGTGATATCAAAGAGCGCATGGAACACAGTCGGGATGATGTAATCATCTAGGACGGCGTTATAGCGGTTTACTACTTCAAGAACCGTGTCGATACCATCCACAGATTCGCGGAGAATTCTCGCGGCGAGGATGCAGGATATGTTCAGATAACGAGCTACTTCCCCAGTGAGGGAAAATTCGCTGAACTTCATATTATCCTGGAGGTAGTCAATATTCTTTTCCTTAACCGTGGTATCGCGGGCAAGGCTGTCACGCTCATACATGATGCTTGCGTACTTGGAAAGGTCAGCGTCTACCAGTTTGAAGTCCACAGGCTCGGAGTATTCTTTCTCGTGCAGCGTGTACTCATGCCATACTCGCTTGAGGGTAATCGTCCTCGGCGGTGGCAGAACACGAACCTGATATTTATGGCGGTCGGCATTGGACGGATTCTTGATGTCCTTGATCTCCATGTTGAAGTTCTTATGAAGCTCATCATCCAGGGTATCGTAGTTCTCCTTGGAGAGGAATACCGTGGCCGTCAGGCGTTCATCCGTGATTGCACGGAGACAGCGCATCGTTGCCTGCAGAACGAATATCTTTGACTTCGGACTTCGGAAAAGAGCCACAGCAAACAGAGATCTACAGTTCCAACCTTCCTTGCCTTTCTCAACAAGAATAATGAACTGTTTCTCGTTTCCTTCCGTACCCTGAACATCGAGGTTATTGAAATCCCTAATATCATCGTTCTTTGTGTACTTGGCATCACCGACATTCAAGAGAATCTTTGATGCCGGGATTCCGAGGTCGGCGAGTATCCTCTCAAGCGCAGGCTTAACCTCTGTAGCAGCCTCCTCAACACCTGCCGCATAGATAGCAAGTTTCGGCTTAAGACCTTCGTAGGTCTTTCCACCGTAACGCTCCCAGAACGTGGACACCACTGCTTTGAGGAATTCATCACTCTTAACGTTCTCAAAACCGATCGGGTCGGCATCCTTCAAGAAGCCGTTCCAGATGGATTCACGGAGACCGTATGCATAAACTACCTCCGGCAAAAGCTGATTCTTTACATACGGCGTACCCGTATAGTTGTAGCAAGCAACGATAGAGGTGTTAGCCGCGAGGAGATTGATGGTGTCTCGAAGGCTTGTTTTTTTTGCTCCACTCGACCTAATCTGTTTCTCCAAATCAGCTCCGAAGAGATGATGTGCCTCATCAACATAAACACCGAGTTGCGGAAGGCGGCAAAGCTTCTTGAAACGCTGGTTATCCATCAGTGTGGTGTCGTCCCATGCATCGTCTTCATCATCATCTCCGCCCGCACCGTAAACAGCAGAAAGTAGGGAACCGGAACCGTTGAAGAGCATCTGGCCAGGTGTCTCTTTCTTTCGCTTTTTCTTTACGATAATTTTCTGTGTGTTGGAGATGATAATATTGAAGTCAGAATCATCTATCGTATGCAGGATAGTTCCCGTCTCGTCCAGGAAATGGAACTTGATATTTGAGTCAAGAACACGGGCATACTCCGACGGCACGACCTTCGTCTTATCAAAGGTCATGATTTCACGTAACGACTGAAGGACGGTTTTATCCGGCGCAAACACGAGGGCATTGTGGCAGAAACGCTTATCCCTCGGATACTTCTTTGCAAGCAGAAACTCATAGAAGATGCAGGTCGCCATGAGGATGGTCTTACCAAGTCCCATCGTGAGGGCATAGATGTAGTTCGGATAGTCCTCACGATACTTCTTCATCTGCTTGAAGAGTGTGTCGGTCTGCTTCTCGGTCGGAGCGTCAAAGAGACGAATCTGACCATTCTTCTCCAGAGCATAGTAGGACGCATTGGAAAAGCGGTCTCTCTTATGACGCCAGTCATCGAACATCTCATAGACCTGTTTGTTATTCATAAATTCCTTCACGAAGACATACATCTCCAGAGCCTCGAACTGCGGCTTGCGCAGAAAGGCATGGGGATTCTCCTCGCTGTCATTATAGGCGAGGAACTTTCTCGTGAGGTCATTGTAACGGGAACGAATCTTTCCACGGTTCGTGCTGTAGTAGTACCACAGCTGTTGGTTGAAGGAAAAATTCGGATCAAATTCTACAGCCATTTAACGCACCTCCACTTCCAGTGACTCGGAGAGCAAGTCGGTAATTTTAACTTTGATAGTGCCGCAACTTTCTGGAATATCATAGATACCCTTGACCATCTCATTCTTGCCGGGAATATCTGTCACGGTGGGCTGCATGACCACTCCATCGTAGTTCCAGTCAATCATAATGGAATCAACAAGTTGACGCCAATCCTCTACATACTCTTTCTGGAGTGAGAGTTTCTGCATCAGGTTCATCGGGTAGAAAGCACGGATGATGAGCTTACCACCTTCACGGACAATTTCCGCCTCGGAGTCACGCTTTAACTGAAGGTCTGCCTTGTCGCGGAGAATATCCATAATCTGGATATCTACTTTGTAATCGGTCAGTTCCTGCTCCAATGCGCCTTTCAGATCCGGCTCGTGTCCCATGCAGACGATGGTGATACGCTCCACAGGCTGATTAGGATTCTCCTCCTTGCGCTTCTCGTAGGTCTTGTACGGAAGGTTCGCAAGAAGCTCCTTTAAGTCAGCTTTTGTAGCGATACGGTTGACCGGCATAATTTTAACCATTCTGCCGTCCAGTTCACCGTCCCAGACATCACTCTGCGGAAACGGCTGGATTTCGAGGGCGGCAATCAGGAGATCACGAGCCTCCACAGGATTGCGGAAGAAGTCGTAGTTATTCACATTATAGACTTCAAAGCCCGTGTACTTCACATCCTCTTCCAGAGCCGAAGTGTCCATGCCCTTCGCCTTAAAGAAATCGATGACCTTACTACGGTCTTCGGCAGTCAGTTCGGTATTGCCACCTGTGCTTGCAGCCGCAAGGTACGGAGCAGGCTCCTCGGTCACCATCGAAAGCTGTGATTTTATCATGTCATAGGTCACAGGCTTGTGGGCAGGCTTCAGTTCGGCTGCGATTGAGAGCAGACGCTTGGTAGTTGTCTGAATTGCGCCGAGGTTGATGTCCGCACCGATAAAGCGCCTACCGAGCTTCATGGCAACTGCCTGTGTGGTGCCACTGCCCATGAAACAGTCGAAAACAATGTCACCGGGATTTGATGACGCCATAATAATCTTTTCGAGAAGTTTCTCAGGTTTTTGCGTAGGATAGTTTTCCTTTTCCTTTGCCATAGCATTTATTGTGGCTATGTACCAAGTATCTGAGGGCAATACCTTATCAGAGGGAATCTCGGATGAGTCACTTTTAGTTGTAACCATTGCACCAGCATAATTAAGACGGTTCTTTGAACCTTCTGTCATAAGTGTATGATCGTCTAAAACATCCTTATAATTGAATGTCCATTTACCGCTTTTGGAATAGAAAAGCAAATTGTCATGTTTGCTGTTCCATTGTGTTTTGCCGCGACCTCCCCACAGATACCACCAGATGATTTCGTTTCTGAAATTATCCTGACCAAAAACCTCATCCATTATTAGGCGAAGATGATGTGCTTTGTGCCAATCGCAATGGACATAGATGCTACCAGTTTCGGAAAGTAAATCCCTCATGATGATGAATCTCTCATACATGAATTGTAAGTACTCATCATTCGTCCAAATATCGCCATATTGCTTTTCCTCAAAAGAGGAGCTATCAGACATAGTTTTCCCAACATTTCTGACTTCAATTTTTCGCTTGTAATCTGCCTTGCTGTCAAACGGAGGGTCGATGTAGATGAGGTCAATCTGTCCACGGTACTCCTTCAGCAGATGGCTCATTACTTGGAGATTGTCTCCCCAGAAAATTTTGTTGATCCATCCGCCCTGCTCCTCGCCGTATGACTCCCTCAACTGCGCAGGGTAATATTGCGTAGAACGGTAGGGACGCTTGCCCGTCCAGCGAAGTTCAGGGAATCCCTTTATTGTGGGTCTCTGTTCAAATTCGAATGTAAGTTGCTCAGTCATTTAACGTACCTCCACTTCCAGTGACTCGGAGAGCAAGTCGGTAATTTTAACTTTGATTGTTCCGAAGTTTACAGGGATGTCGTAGATTCCCTTTACCATTTCGTTTTTACCCGGAACATCCGTAACAGTTGGTTGCATAACTACACCATCATAGTTCCAGTCAATCATAATGGAGTCGACCAACTGGCGCCAATCTTCAACATACTCTTTCTGAAGAGAAAGCTTTTGCATCAGATTCATTGGGTAGAAGGCACGGATAACGAGCTTGTCACCTTCATGCACAATCTCTGCCTCTGAGTCTCGCTTCAGTTGAATGTCAGCTTTGTCACGCAGAATATCCATAATCTGGATATCTACCTTGTAATCGGTCAGTTCCTGCTCCAATGCGCCTTTCAGATCCGGTTCGTGTCCCATGCAGACGATGGTGATACGCTCCACAGGCTGATTAGGATTCTCCTCCTTGCGCTTCTCGTAGGTCTTGTACGGAAGGTTCGCAAGAAGCTCCTTCAAGTCCGCCTTGGTAGCGATACGGTTGACCGGCATGATCTTTACCATTCTGCCGTCCAGTTCACCATCCCAGACATCGCTCTGCGGGAATGGCTGGATTTCCAGAGCGGCAATCAGGAGGTCACGGGCTTCCACTGGATTACGGAAGAAGTCATAGTTGTTGACATTGTAAACTTCGAAGCTTGTGTATTTTAGACTATCATCCTCTCCGTCAGGTAAGAGCGTCAATTGTTTTTTATTCAGATCAGCTGCAACAGCAAGTAAACGCTTAGTTGTAGTTTGAATGGCTCCGAGGTTAATATCAGCACCAATGAAACGCCGTCCGAGTTTCATTGCGACAGCTTGTGTAGTACCGCTACCCATGAAACAATCAAAAACAAGATCACCGGGATTAGATGCCATCTCAATAATCCGAGCAAGTAATTCTTCAGGTTTTTGAGTCGGATAATTCGTTATTTCACTATTGTTTCCCTTCAATGTTGATATTTCCGTCCAAAGATTATTAATTGCTTGCCCACGATATTCATCCAAGTAGATTTTTTTATAAATTTGTTTATCCTTACTATCCGGGAAATGTAAATATCCTTGAGCATCCAGCTCTTTCATCTTATCTAAGGTTATAGCCCATCCGTTAGGTGGCATTTTGTACCCCTTGTAGTCATACATGAGATTAGGACGCGGATTAGGACTTCTCATGACGGTTATCATGTAACGCCTTCCGTCCGGGTCAGAATATCTAAACTGAGTATCCACATATTCTTTGGGGGCCTCTGCATAAATAGGGTTCAGAGTATATATGGGAGTTTTTGAGTACCAAAAAATCGTGTCAGTGGCATTGGATAACGAATTCATTGATCCTAAAGCACTACCACCTTTTCTTCTCCAAATAATTTCGTTTTTAAAATTATCAGGGCCGAACACTTCATCAAGAAGAGCACGAATATGATAATTCTTATGATAATCACAATGCACAAATATACTTCCGTGGTCTGACAGAAGTTCTCTCATAATTAATAACCGCTCGTACATGTATTGCAAATACTCATCGTTTGACCAAATATCACCGTACTGCTTCTCCTCAAAAGCAAGACTATCACTGGTAATATTCTGCTTTTTAACTTTAATCCTGAGTTTATAATTGGCCTTACTGTCAAATGGAGGATCAATGTATATTAAATCGACATTTCCACGATAATCACGAAGAAGATGACTCATCACTTGAAGATTGTCTCCCCAGAAAATCTTATTGATCCATCCGTTCTGTTCCTCGCCATACAATTCTCGCAACTGCGCAGGATAATACTGCGTGGAACGGTAGGGACGCTTTCCCGTCCAACGAAGTTCAGGGAAGCCTTTTATCGTAGGTCTTTGCTCAAATTCAAAAGTAAGCTGCTCACCGTTTTCCATTTTGTTAATCCTCCGTTTTATCGCTTCTTGTCTCATATCCGTATGATTCGGCTATTGTTGTTATTTCGGCCGCTCTGATTGGAATCAGTTGCCGTTCCTCGTATAAGTCCCGTCCAAGCAAACTGTGAAGTACGATGTACTTATCCGTTTCAAGCAGGTTCGGATTCTCACTCAAAAGGGTATTTACCCTTTCCAGCATAGCCGGGTCTGTCAGCTGTGCTAAAGTCGCATCAATATCTATCTCTCCGGCATCGTGGAGTTTCTTTAGGCTGCTCAACATCCCAAGCCAGTGATACAGGACTTTCCGTTTCTCGGCATCGGCTTCTTCCTGCGTCATCTTAGTTGTGGCTTTCGGCTGCCTTACGGCAACATCTGTACTTGCCTTTGATTTCGCAATGACTGCATCTGCTTTCAGTTCCTTTGTTGTGAGAGTCTCCTTCGTCCGATGGAAAAACGGGACTATATGTTCATGCCACAGATAAGGGATGCCGACATCAAAAGCCCAGTCAACTCCTCTGTGAATAGAATCATATGCTACATCTGCTACTGCCTGCTTGGCGGCATCTCGAATCGGATGTTCTTCAGGCGGTTGTACCACAACAACATTCCTTTGGACAACAGGTCTTCGATCACCTTTATGTTCTAATTCTTTGATGACCTTTTTTGATTTTGAATCAATAAGCCTTCCGTATTTGTCTATAAATGCTTCGCCATTTTCGCGTTTCCAGTACAACTCATCGTTAGGAATGATGTAGATGATACCGTTATAAGAAACACTGTGTTCAGCCATGCGATCCCTCCTCTACTTGTTTCTACAATAGAATCGGAAGTCACACGCATTGCAGACCTTTGGGTCATCGGCGCAGCGATGGAAATCCTTCTTCATAATTTTCTTGACTGTATCATCGAATACCGCCATCGTTCCTTCTACAGCGGTCTTCGTGTACGGGTATGTGATGGTCGGCACGCCGTCATCCTCGCCGGTATAGTAAAGGTGCATCTTGCTGACTTTCTGCCCGGTGCGTTCCTCCACGAGGTGGGCATAGATATGGAGCTGCCGCCGGTATCTCTCAAGCCTCTCACGCATCTTCTCCATGTCTGGCTTGCGCTCGGCTTTGAAATCCACGATTTCAACCGTGTCTCCCTCGCCGCGAATCAGGTCAATTTTGCCTTCGATGATATAGTCCGGCTTTACCAGGGAAACATCGACCTCTGCCTGTTGTACATGCGACCAGTCGCCGTGCTGTCTGTCCACATAGCGAAGCACCTGTTTTAGAGCTGCTTCACGTTGCGGACCTGCGAGATAGGTATGTTCGGTTTTTGTCAGCGACACATAGTTGGAATCAAACCAACGGCTGACATTCTCTTCCGTGATGGTCCGCTCCTCGTGCCTGATAGCCGCACGGTGTATGTCCTCTATGGTCTCATGTACCAGAGTACCGAAGAGCATAGCGTTCGCACGGACAGGCTGGAATTCCAGTTCCTTATAGAACTTATACTGCAAGGCGCAGGTCTCGTAAACCGTGATATGCGATGTGAACGAGTAGGTATTCTTGATGTTCACATCCTTTATCGGCTTGAAGTCAAATTCCTGTATATCAAATCCGGGGCTGTCCACGGATTGCAGTTCCCCGTAGATATCTTTGAAGTAGTTACTTGGCGTCCTCTTGTCCTCACAGCAGGTCAGTATCAGTAAATCCTGGGCACGGGAAAAAGCTGTGTAGTAGAGACGCCAGAAGTCAAAGTACTTAGTAACGTCATACGGCTCAAACGCCGGACGCTTGAAGTATCTGTCCTCAATCTGCATCATGAGGTCATTTGTATTCTTCCTCGGCACATTCGCCAGAGAGTCCACCAGGACAATCGGAAACTCCATGCCCTTTGACTGATGGATGGTGAGGAACGAAACACAGCCACTCGGAGCGTACTCGGAATCGTCCTCATACTCTGTAATGCCACCATCATAAAGAAGGCGCAGATACAGATTGAAGAGCATCTCGGTGTTCTGATCGATACGGCGTTTATCTCGGTATTCTCCAGCATCCAATACATCTACTCTATGGAGGTACTCGAACTTGCCAATGATCTGTGTCAGTTTGGCAATATTCCGTGCAGGACGGATATCAACAACACCGACATCCATCTCTGTATCGAGAATTCCTGCAAAAGGCTGAAATTCAAAGAGCTGGTATATGAGTCCGCAGTATGCGTAGTCTGTTGTTCCTTTTAATCCGACATGCGCCTTACCTTTATGACGTATCCACTTCAAAAGATCAGAATTCTCTGGCCGTGTGAGAAATTCATTTGCCGTCATGATGCAATTACGATAGTAGGTCAGATGCTCCGGTTGAAGGAAGGTATAGTCACCATTCTCCAAGCCCTGAATATAGCGAGGAAACATCAGCATGAGGCATCCGAGGACTAGTCGTATTTCGTCACGCTGGAAGAACATATCCGAACGCGGCGAATATACATTTATGTGGTTCTCTTCCAAGAAGTGAGCAAGCGCGGTCACTCGCGGGTGCTTCACTGAATTGAAAAGAAACGCTATTTGGTTATAGTCCGTAAGCTTACCGGAGGCTTTGAGGTTATTTATGAAACGCAATATTTTCTCGTGCCACTCGTCCGTATCATCCACACCAGCAAGTTTTACGACCGCCGGACTGTGCAGTGTCGTTTTCTCATGTGGTTCGATTTTTTTGTCATAGCGATAGTTCTCCCAGCGAAACTTGAACTTCGCACCGTCTGTGGTAGCCATCCACTCATTGTAGAAATCAACGATGTCACTGTTTGAACGATAATTGATTACCAAAGGAATGATGCGGCATTCTCCATCCGCAAACTTCCGCGGAAACTCCAGGATATTTCGGATAGTAGCGCCTCTGAAACGGTATAAGCCCTGATCATCATCACCAACCACGCAGATATTCTTTTGGTCACCTGCGAGGAGGAACACAAGCTGTTCCTGGATAAAGTTTGTGTCCTGGTACTCATCGACCATGATGTGCGTGACCTTGGAGCGAAGTTCCTCTAAAATCTCTGTGTTATCCTGCAGAAGGTGATAGGCTTCTATCTGTATAGACGAGAAGTCCATCAAATTTCCTTCGGTGAGGATATCACGGTACTCTTTCAGCATTCGTCCGAGGGCTGCAATCGACAGGTCGGAATCGGCCATGAGTTCTTCGGGAGTGACCAATTCTTCAGAGAGATTATTCACGTAGTTACAGATACCTTCAGACTGTTTCCACGCGCCACCATTCGGGAGGGCAATCTCTATTTCTGGGATATTTCTAAAACGGTAGATGTTTTGGAACACCATGTACTGTTGGTCGAAAGCATCTAAGAGACGATAGTTCCTACGAAGTCTTGTGAATTCAAGATTATCTTTGAGGATACGAAGGCATAGTGAATGGAATGTGCCGATATACATCTCGTTAATGTTCGCCACAATGCCTCGATCTGATAGTTCATTCGTAATTCTTGTGATCAATTCCTTTGCGGCTTTCTCCGTGAAAGTAGCAATGAAGATACTTTCAGGCTTTACACCACATTCCTCTATGAGGTAAATTGCACGTTGAACAAGCGTATAGGTCTTGCCTGTCCCCGGCCCTGCTGTTATAAGAACGGGACCTTCTGCAGCAGCTATTGCTTTTCGCTGTGCTGCGTTTGCATTTCCAAAATCAAACATATCGACACCATACATCCTTTCCTGATTTTATTCTTCAGATGCAGAACTCCCGTCTGGCACAACCTCCATAATAGCTGCTATATCACAATGAAGCAAAGCACATATTTTAAGGAGAACCGTTGTGCTAACATTTTCCCTGTGGGTAAGCTTTGCCACAGTAGAGGAACTTAGATGCGCCACCTCACGCAGATCCTACTTCTTCATGTCTTTGTCGATAAGTAACTTCCATAGTTTTTTAGCTGATAACTATTAACGGTATACGGTAGCATTTCCCCTTTTTAACGACTACCTAACGACATCTTATTTTTTTGCAATTACGAAACAACAAACTCGATTATACGCCCCAGCTATAAGAGTCACAATAAACGAACCTCAAGTTCTCATTATCATACTTACCCAAACTTCCCATACCCCAAATGGGATTTGTTCCTTGAAAGTTCAATAATACAGACAATGAAATAGTTAATCGATAACGACGTACACCGTTAACTATTCTTCTGCTTTCTTTGCCCGCTCTTTATATTCCTCTATCAGCGGATCCGGCGATATGATTCTCATATCTCCCACAAACTGGAAAAGCCAGCCCCAGAAGGTCGGCGATACCTGTACCCGAACGGACGCCACGCACTTGCCCTGTGCTGTCCGGATCATCTTCGTGTTTTCACCGAATTTGTCGTGGATAACACCGATCAGTTTCTCATTGAATTCCAGCACCACGTCTTCGATTTCGCCGCCATACATCCGGAAGGCCTGCTGACGGAACGTGGCGATGTCCTCCGTCTCCAGAATTGCCTTTTCACTGACGGCTTCCTCTTCCACAGCAACGGTATCCATGCGATCCACACGGTAATTGGTTTTTCCCTCATACTTGGAAGACCAGGCCATCAGATAATAATTGTCCTCGCTGAAGATAAGTGCCATGGGTTCCACGACGTACCGCTTCTTGTCTTTCCGATATACTTTCTCGCCATCCTCGTTCCTGTCAAAATAATAGAAAGAGGCCTGCTTATGCCGGAGCAATGCCTTCTCCAGTTCGGCCACATTTTTATAAATCTCAGCATTGGTATGCTTCGTGGTGTTGAAACACACCACATTCTCCCGAAGGATCTCCGCCCTGCGGCTTCCTCCGAGAGTCGCTATTTTTTCTACAAACTGTTTTGTCTGTTCTTCCGTTATAAAGTTTGCGGCCTGAACAGCATCAATCAATATTTTCAATTCCGGTACCGAAAAGTCACGATTCTCAAAATAGTACCCTCTTTGATGCCCCACAATCACGCATTTGATATCATAACCCTGCTCATTCAAGAACTCGACTTCTTTACTGAGTGTCCTTCGGTCTACGGATATTCCCATAGCAGCCGCTTTCTTGATCAGATCGTTGGTACAGAGAGGTGCTTCCTTGCAGCTCTCCTGTTTCAACAATTCCACGATTTTCAGCAGCTTTATTCTCTGTAAGCTTCCA
>NZ_JHXY01000047.1 GCF_000621585.1 [Eubacterium] cellulosolvens LD2006
GAAGATTTGTCAGGCGTTCGTAATGCTACAGAGCGTGTCAGAACTAAAGACCGCTATGTATCTGTATCATGGTCTTTCTATGACCTTGAACAGAAACTCACCTACAAGGCTAAACAGAATCAGTCCACTGTTATCAAGGTTAACCCTCGCTATACAAGTCAGTGCTGCCCAGTATGTGGACACATTGAAAAAGCCAACCGTAACAAAAAAATACATCTGTTTACCTGCAAAAACTGTAGCTATAAATCAAACGATGACCGCATCGGAGCAATGAATCTGTACCGCATGGGAATCAACTATCTCGAAGATAGTCAAGTACCTGATACAGTTACGGCAGAGTAAACCTTTGCCGTAAAGGGTGCTGTCAGCCACCCTATGATGTAACGCCACTTTAGGTAGTACCTATTGGGGTTAAAGGTCGGAGGCGTAAGCCGTTACTACGACTGGGCAGTTACAAGCCCATTACCTTTGGGTGATGGGTAGTTGACAGTCATCCACCCTCACAGGAAAAAATGTTTAATCTTTATACGCTGTGATCTCCTGCAGATTCCGGATCAGCGGCCTGTTATTTCCGCGGATGGCATAGCCTCTTTTCTTTAATTCACGCATGAGTATCTTTAGGAAAAATCCGTGAGTGACCAGGATGCAGTCCCTGCCTTCTGCTTCACAGCGGTCGATGGCGGTCTGTGCCCTCTGCACGGATTCCCGTCTGGTCTCCGCCTGTCTCTCGTCGTTACGAAGCCACTGCAGGCGTCCGAAGAAGTACCAAATGAAGAGAGGAAGCTTTCGCTCTGTGTCCGTAAAGGAGTTCATCTTCACCTCCCGAATATCCCCAAGGACTGTGAAGTCTGTGTCCCGGAACAATCCTTCCGCCGTCCATCTGGTTCGATCCAGATCGCTGATAAAAACCTTTGCCTTCCGGATCTTCCGGGGCTTTTTTGAAGGCTTCACGATCTCTGCCTTGTCATAGGCCTGACAGGCGGCGTCAAATTCCTCTGAATTGCAGCGAGATGGCCAACGCATTTTTACTTTTGCGTGTCGTATCATTGTAATTTTCATATCGTTCTTATTCCCACTTCCAGTCTACGAAATAACAAAGCCCCAGACAGTGTGCCTCCACACCGGTGAGTTTGTTGTTGAATGCAATGGTGCTCAGATTGTTCACCAGCGGAACTTCATAAGCCTCTTCTGTGATAATATTGCAGGCTTTCACGTAGAAAGGAATTCGTTCCTCCCCCTGTACCGCTCTTCCCTTCTCCAGAAGCTCAATGATCTCCGGATCTCTCTCGAAGAGCCGCTCCTCGAAGTAGGGGCCGTCCGCATTGTGTGCCGTGAGCATGCCGTCAGCGTCCATCAGGGAACAGATGTTGTCGACGATGGTCGCCTGATACATTCTCTTGATGCGGACATTATAAAACTCCTCGGAAGTAATGTCATCCACTCTGCAGTGAATTCCGATCTCCGACAACTGATCACAAATCAGCTCCGCCACATCTTCCAGCATAGAGCCGTCCTCTACGGTGATTGTGAACTCTTCCCCCTTATATCCGGAATCCTTCAGCAGTTTCTTCGCCCGCTCCGGATCGTAGTCCACGACTTCGATGCCGTCTTCCACCGTAGGGTAGGCCGCATAGTTCGGACACATATCGATGTCCAGCACCACCGTATCGCCGTACCAGATTTTGTCCTTGATTTCTTCTTTATTGACCGCGCACTGAATCGCCCTTCGGAAATCCCTGTTCATGCAGGGGCCGTTCCAGTCATTCAGATACAGCGTGATCCGGCCGGTGGAGGTGATCGTGTCCCAATCTACTCCCTTTATGCCTTCCAGCTTCAGGCAGTCCGAAATAGACGGATTGACCAACACGTCGAATTGGCCCGCGGTCAGTCCTTTAATCTGTGCATCCGTGTCATTCACCATGGAGATGGTCACCTTCTTCAGTGTCGGCTCCCCACGCCAGTAATCCATATTGGCGGCAAAAGAAATATGATGTCCCGGAACATATTCTTCAAAGCGATAGGGGCCCGTTCCCACCGGGTGCTTGAAATATCCCTCTTCCCCTACTTCTTCGTAGTAACTCTTGCAGATGACACTTCCGATTCTAGAGGCGATTCCGTTTGGAAAAGCCGCGTACGGTGCCGATAGGTGTACTTCCAGAAGATAATCGTTCACAACCTTTGAATCCTTGTAGTTGATCAGAAGAGCCTTGCCTACATAATTCTGAACCCCGAGATCCAACGTGAACTTCACATCCTCTGCAGTCATCTCTTTGCCGTTGTGGAACTTCACGCCCTTGTGCAGAGGGAACGTATAGGTACAGCCGTCCTCCGACACCGTATATCCGGAGGCAAGGGCAGGCGTCAACTCTCCATCCGCCTCCACCCGGAGCAGACAGTCGTAGACATTGGACAGCACCAGATTATCTGCACCGGCGGATCCCACCTGCCCCTGAGCAAAAAAGTGGGTAGGTTCCGCTCCTGTCACCAGCACTAGCTCCGACTTTCCGGTGGACTTCACCTTCATGCTGCTCCCCTGCGCCGATGTGCCTTCTCCCGCCGATCCGCTTTTACATGCGCTTAACAAAACCATCAACATGACTAATCCGAAAGCAATACTTTTTCGCATAATCTTTCTCATGGTCATCTCCTGTTCTGCAAGTTCTGCCTTCACTGATTCATCTCCGCTTCACTGTCAAAATCCCAAAGATTCAGACTGACCTATAGGATCGCCCCGTCCGTCTGATTCGTCTCGTCGGTATCGTTCTGATAAGAATCTACCTCCACCCCGCATCCGTCCTCTTTCTCAGGATTCTCATCAATCCCCTCTATGCTCCGCTTCTTCTCATACATACGTGCATCCGCCCGGCTGAAAACCTCCTGATAGGTGTGATCCTTCCTTGGATCATAGACTGCCATACCTGCAGAGAGAGCCACCTCCGTCCAGGGTTCCTCCTGATTCATATCTCTGAGTTTCTCATACTTCCTGAGTTCTTCGATCAGTTTCTCCCTGTCTTCATAGTCTTCCTTCTCGAGGATGACCACAAATTCATCACCGCCGATACGGAAGACAGGACTTCGGTCATAAGTCCGGGTAATCACCGAACACATAGCCTTGATCGCAATATCTCCCTCCGCATGGCCGAAGGTATCATTCAGCCGTTTCAGCTGATTCATATCCACCATTACCACGGCAAATTCCGCCTCGTCATTGAGAATGGCAGAAGTGAGCTGCTTGATCTTCATATCGTAGGCCGCTGGATTTTTCACCCTGGTCAACTCATCGCGATAGGCCTTCTCCGTGATGCTGAGAATAGACTGCTCAATGATCTCCGAGGCCAGATTCAACGTATCCGTCAGTTCGCCGATCTCGTCATTTGCTACCTTTTTGACACGGACAGAGTAGTCTCCCTTCTGAATCATTCTTGCCGCGTGAATGAGATTCCGAAGCGGAACTGTCATATTTCTGGCCGCAATCGTGATAGTGATAAAAGACAAAATCAAAACTACCGTGGTAATCAGCAGCGATCTGTCCACTGCCTTCTTTCTCTCCGCAAAAATTTCCTTGTCCGGAGCGATGACGCCTGTGTACATACCGTTGGCCAGCTTCGAAAAGGCCAGCTCACAGTTTTTCCCTTTTATACGGCAGGGAATTATGGAAGTTCCTGTCTTCTCACTGCGTTTCATATCATCGTAATTCAACAGCGTCAGCTCCAGACTGTTCTTATCCTCTGTCTCCGGATCCGCATTGTAGTAAAGCTCCTTGATATCCTTTCCGCACAGGAAACCATATCCACTCTTAAAGACCTGTGCCTCATCAATCAAATCCGTCAATTCCGAAAACAGGATATCAATACCGGCAACTGCAATCAAACCGCCATTGGAATACAGCGGTACAACATAGGAAATGATTTCCTGTTCCATCCGTTCATCATAATTGGGGCTGATCCACATACTTTTGCCCTTCTCCACAGGTTCATCGTACCATGCATCCAAAATCTCCCTGTCTTTTTCCTCCGACAATCTGTCAGGTTCAATCTCCTTAAGCTTGCGCTCCTCAAACTGATGCGTCACCTTGTTCTTCACGAAGTAGAAACCGTCATCCTTGATCATGTCACGGTTATAGTAGACATAGAAGGCCTTCGAGCCGTCGATTCTCTCCGCCGCACTCATAAATATCGCCTTGAGAGAATCGCTCATATCCTCACGATAAGCATTATCGTACAACCGTGCAGGTTCCTTGATATGATTCACCGCCAAATAAGCGATCAGATTCACCGCGTCTTCGGTGCGGTAGAGAAGCTTGTTAATCTTTGACGAGGTCTCCACACAAGTCCGGTTCAAGGTATCCGAAGCCTGCTCCGTCTCCAGATGGTTGATGTAATAATAACTCATCCCGCAGAGGCATACCGACAAGGTCACCAGGACAGCGGTCACTATAATAATCATCTTTGTTTTGATCGTATGCATTCCAGATCCTCACTCATGGACAAGATTGTCATTATCCATGGAATTACAATCCTGTATTTTCAACAACGCCCGGCAAGATGATACCTATGCCATTGTAACTATTTTCATTCATATATAATAGTAGCGCAATATTCGGCATTTGCCAACACATATGGCAGATTATTTGTTTTTGCATCTGATATATCTTCCATGATAAGTTTGCAAACTGAAGGTACTTAAATGTCATATGCGGCGGATAGCTCCTGTGCTCAAGTCCGCAGAGCGTGCAGGGACAGAGCATACAACGCGAACGATAGGAGCGGAGACCCGAAGCGCGAGTATAGTGCATCTGCTGGAGGCATGAGAGCACAACGTGCTCGATTTTGCCGGAAGCAGATGCAAATAGGCGACGGAGCGCTGAAGGACGGGAGCGACGTGTTCGCGTGTATACTCTGCCCCTGCCGCTGCCACCGCTTTACCTTCAGTTTTATAATGACATCCACGACCGAATCCTGTATAATTAATACAATTATGAATTAAAATCATACATATTTGACAGGAGGGTATCACATGCAATACAAAATTGACGGCGGTAATCTGCCGGTTCTGAAATGCCTGCTTGAAGCCGGTGAATCTATGCAGTGTGAAGGCGGTTCCATGGCCTGGATGGACGATGGAATCGAAATGAGTACTGAGGGCGGTTCCATCGGGAAAGTATTCGGTCGTATGTTCACAAATGAGAAGCTCTTCATGAACAGATACACCGCCCGCCAGACCGGCGAGATTGCATTCTCATCCAGTTTCCCCGGAAGCATCCGCTGCATTGAAATCACTCCGGATCGCCCTGTCATCGCGCAGAAGGGCTCCTTCCTTGCGGCGACTGAGGGTATAGATGTCTCCGTCTTCTTCCAGAAGAAGGTCGGAACCATGTTCTTCGGAGGCGAAGGTCTCATCATGGAACAGTTCAGCGGAAAAGGTCTCGTTTTCCTGGAGGTGGACGGCTCCGCTCATGAATATGATCTCGCTCCGGGTCAGAAGAAAATTCTCGACACCGGTTATCTGGTAGCCATGGACAACACCTGCTCCATGGACGTAGTCACCATCAAAGGTGTGAAAAACGTACTCTTCGGCGGTGAGGGCCTCTTCAACACCGTAATCACAGGCCCCGGTCACATCACCGTGCAGTCCATGCCCATCGCAACAACCGCTGCCGTACTTTACCGCTTCATGCCCAAGACCAAGGGCTGATTCATACGGTCAAAGAAAAAAGGATATATGAAAGACCGCCACACAGCTTCCTCACGGGAAACCTTGTGTGGCGGTCTTTTTTTATCTCATAGGAAATGAGACAAAACGCTCCGCTTAGATGCGAAGCTCGCAGATGGGAAGATTGCTTCGCGATTCTGCTCGCGCGCCTTTCGTCCGCTGCGCTCACCGGGAGGATTGAGGGGATGGGTGAGTCGAAGTCCGCTTGAGGACTTTGTTCCTACTCCGCAAGAAATTCCGGAATCGTCTGGTGATGTTCTTGCTTCTCACTGTACAGTCTGCTGTCCGCAGCCCGGAAAAGTCCTGCGACGGACAATTCCAGCTCTTTTTCCATTGCGCATACATAGCCGGTACTCATCTGGATACCGCAGAGATCCGCTCCATCCACGGACAGCTCCCGCAATGCGTCTCTGAGTTCATCCAGAAATCGCTCCAACTCTGCTCTCTCTTCGATCTCCGCGATGACTACGAATTCATCTCCTCCATATCTCGAGAGCAAGAAGGTCTCATTGTTGATTTTTCTTCGTCTGTCGCAAAGATCCTGCACCGTTTTTACAAACTGAATCAGCACCCTGTCACCGGTCTCATGCCCGAAGGTATCATTGATCTCCTTGAACCGGTCAATATCCATGATGATCAGATACAGTTTTTTTCTGCTGACCGCGGAGTCAAGCTTGTGCTTCAGATAGATTTCCATCTGCTTCCTGTTGTTCACTCCGGTCAGCGGATCCAATGCAATCAGATCCTCCATAAAGATCAGGTAGATACAGAAAAGCGCACCCGTCAGTCCATAACACAGAATCGGCACTCTCCAGTAAACAGTCTGCAGAATTCCGCTGGAAAAAACCTGCAGCGAAAAAAACAGCGCCGCGATATGAGCACTCCTTTGTTTATAGTACCTGTTTTTGACCAGACGAATAACTGCCAGTATTCCGGCCGCAACAATGTAGGCGCCGTCAATGGCAATCATTAATACGTAATACTTTCCCGGAAGCAACTCCGTTCCGGGTCCGATATAATAAAAAACGCGGGTAAAAGGCGTACTGAAAAGCAGCCCGACATTTACCATCCATGGGATAGCAGTCAGGACATGCAGCCTGCGGCTTCTCACAGTCACAGCGTTCTGCAAAATCTCCATACACCAGAAAATCGAATACGCATTAAGGGACACCAGCGAGACGTAAAGAATCGTGGCTAAATACATCATTCCGCCGCTCCGCGGAAGTAACGCTGCGTCCTCCAGCTCCCAGAGAATATTCGCCAGGAAATTGAGGATCGTAATCAGCAGCACGAAGGAAAAAATCCCTTTGCGATCCGGCCGGTCCGCGCCGGTCGCGGTTTTGTATTCCAAAACCAGCATACCGCACAGACAAAAAACATTTGCCTCTATGTTAAATACTGCATATGCATGATTCATCCAATTATCAACTCCATTGAATATATACATCTATCCAATTTTTCATTATAGACTTTTGCGACCCGAGATTATATCAAATTGTTTGTCTCTTATACTATTTTTATAATTTAGGGTCACATGAACACGAAAATACGTATGATTTCTACAAAAATAAATCCGTGACCTTTTTATTCTGATAAAAAAATCACGGAGATCATCTACACTATTTCTTTTATTTTGTAGTAATGCCGACGAACGATTCAGACTTCCCAAAGATAAGATGTCATGGAAACGGAGCCATACTGACGGAACTCATTAAATACAGTAACCATCTCTTTCGGATCCACGGCTCCAAGTGCCACAACCAGGGGCGCATAGTGCTCACCGGTAGGAATTGCTTTCGCCGCGTAAGGAAGAAACATGGGACGCAGCGGCACTTCGAAGTCCCCGTTCCGGATCGCATCCGTCAGTTCCTGATCAAAAAGATCTGCCCAGGCTTCTCCCGCGGGATTCTGCCAGTTGACAACTCTGAGATTATGAACGATATTCCCGCTTGCGAGAATCATTGTCCCCTGGTCTCTAAGCCCCTTGAGCTTGCGGCCAATCTCACAGAGCTGGCTGTTGGTCGCCGCTGTATTAACGCTCACCATGACCACAGGGACATCCGCTTCCGGATACATATTCATGAGGACGCTCCAGATACTGGGATCAATGCCCCAGCTGTTGTCCTCGGAAGCTTCCTTCCCGAGGCATTGAAGAACTTCCTTCGCCATGGCCGGATCACCGGGCGGCTCGTAAGTAATCTCGTATAATTCCTTCGGATAGCCGTACAAATCGAAAACCTGCCTGTTCTTCGGAGCAGTCCGCACACCGGTAAAGCCCTCTGTTCTCCAATGGGAAGAGACCGCAATGATGCACTTCGGCTTTTCAAGCTGCTCCGCAATCCTCTTCCACCCTTCCCGGGCAGGATTCTCAGTGATTATATTCAGTGGGGATCCATGGCCTGTAAAAATAACCGGCATCCTCTGATTGCTCGTCATTTCCGTCATTCCTTTCTGTTACCATACAGCACCGGTCAGACCGGCAAATCACACGGATCCTCCGGTCAGTATACACGGTATCTCCGATAAAACATGAATTATATCCTACTTATCGTCACGCCGTGTGACGATTATAACCGGGTTGTTACATTGTGGAAAGCCCTGAAGAGAATGCGGAGCAATTTCCTTTACCAAGAAAAAATCACGGAATACTCCACATGTCTATGGAAGTATCCCGTGACTTAATAACACATATATGAAACTGGGCTACCTGGATTCGAACCAGGAAATGACGGAGTCAGAGTCCGTTGCCTTACCGTTTGGCGATAGCCCATCAGTGCCGATTACCGACAACGATTGATATTGTAACCGATCGAAATCAGATATGCAAGCACTTTTTTAAGAATTTTACTTTTCTTCTATGGGATCGGATACGTTTACTTTGTGATCGTACCATTTTCCCTTTTTTCCTACCAGAGCAAGATCAAAATCCTGATCCAGACTTTCTACAGGTACATCAAAGCCGTAGACTTCCTCGGTCGTTCCATCGCTGTAAGTAACTGTATCTGTGGTGGGCTGGAGAACTTCCGCTCCATCCTTCTGCGCGTCAGCGGCTGTTCCCGGGAAGAGTCCCACAATATTCTTGGAAGCAAGAGTGATGTGAAGCGTCATCTTGCCATCTTTCACCGTGAGTGTTCCCTTGCCGTTCATTGTCTCATTTACATGAAACATACTGCTGTCTGTATTGAAAGCTACCCGGTAGGTTCCATCCTCCAGGGCTGCAGTTTTTTCGGAAGAAGAGGAAGAGGCTTCCGCCTCTTCCGTACCTCCCTCAATAACAGCATTCAGATGTTTTACATAGAGCTTCTGTACATCCGCAATACGTCCGAGTCCGGCGATCTGGGCATCGATGGAGTCAAAATTTCCGGAAGCCTTGAACATGCTCTTCCAGGAATCTTCGTCATCACCGGCCATATCGTTATTAGCGTGATCACCGGCAACGACCATCATATCGCGAAGGATTACTTTCTTATATCCGGCTTCTTTTACCTTATCGATAACTTTATCGCAAGCCGTATCTTCCGGATTTCCTTCCACTGTTCCTACGAAGGTGTTCTTGAAACCGAGCTCATTCAGCTGTGTCTGCATCTGGTTGTAGGAAACGCTGGCCACATGGGAAGTACCATGTCCCATGAATACAAAGGCAACGCCATCTTTCTCAGCTTCCGCAATATCCTTGTATCCAGCCTCCGTAGCAGCTGTAGATGTAAGCGCCTCAGCCACTGCTTTTTTATCATCATTGACTACGGTGGGATCGCTTCCAACCTCACCGAGAAGAGGCTCGGAGATGATCACAGATTCAAATTTATCCTTGTACTGATCCAGTGTCTCTTTCAACTCATCATACTCTGCGCCGTGCATCAGATGTGTCGGCTGTACGACAAGATTCTTCACACCATTGTCCACCGCTCTGTTCAGAGCCTGCTCCACGTTGTCGATCTTCTCGTTATCACGTGCGTAGATGTGATTCATGATGATCTGGGATGTGAAAGCTCTTCTCACGGACCAGTCCGGGAATGCTTCCGCGATGGCTTTCTCAATGCCTCCGATATCTTCCGTACGGCTGTCATTGTAGGAAGTTCCGAAACTGCAGACAAGAATCTCATTCTCGCCAATGTCATCGCCGTTCAGCGGATCATCCTTCGATGCGTCACCGGTATCGAGGCCGAAGTACTCCGGACTTGCCTCTTCACCATTCACCAGTTCCTTTTGACTGTCTGAAAGAGCATCCCAGGCCTTCTTTGCAGCCTCACATTTCTCATAAGTATCTTCCGTCCAGTTCTGAACGTAGATCTCGTCAATCATCTGCGCAACGGCGGCAGCCTCAGCGTCTACACTACCGGAATTCACCTCAGTCAACACCTCCCCTGAAGCAGACTTTACAGATGAAGCGGAGCCTGATTTCTGCGCATTATCCGTACTGCCACAGGCGGATGCAGTCACAATCAAAGCGGTCAGACACAAAGCGGTTACCAGTTTTCTTTTCATTTTGATCTCCTCTCATGAATAAAAATAGAAAAGGGTTCCGAATGAATGTAGGCATGATACAAAATGCAAACACTTGAAACATCCCGAAGCCATCGGCAATACCATACTTCACGCTCATTGCGTGAGGTCTCCATCAGGGAATTCCATTTTCTATGAAAAAATAAAAAACTGCTTATACGCAAAAAATCCGCCCAAAAAAGGCAGACTCCAGCAACATCATGATCTGATGATACCGGAAAACCAATTCCCCGTGGTTATTTCCAAGTTAAAATATCAGGCAGGTCTCCTGACTTCCGGCTCGTTGTGCTTTGGCAGCCTTCCCGCATTTATGCAGTGGCTTCTTGCCGCACTCCCCGGTAACAGTGACGGGTTCGCACAGGACTCTCACCTGTTTCCCTTTTCACCGGCACCCGTACATGTAACAATCATGTACATTGCCGACACCTGATAAGTTATCAGCCGTATTCAATTCTTAAAGATTGTAGCACATCGTAAAATTTTTTGCAAAAAAACTATCACAGAACAAAGTCCGCAAGCCGAGCGTTAATGTATAGGAATTACGGCGTAATATCCTCCATCATAAAACGGGCAGCCCCAACGAGGTGAGACCGCCCGCCTGATGATTCGTATATTATCTGATAAATTACTATCAGATAGGAGTAATTATATACGAACCCTGAATATGCTATAAACTTTCCCTGAAGTTTGAGTTACAGAAATCAGTACTTGTCATCCGCATCCGGTGTGAACTGAGCCGAAGCCGGTTCGGAAGCTTTGGAATTCTCCACTGCCGGTGCCGAAGCCGGAGCCTTCTCCTGTACTCTTACCGGGACTTTTTCCGGAGCTTTTGCCGGTGCTTTTGCCGATACTTTTGCCGGTGCTTTTGCCGGTGCTTTTGCCGGTACTTTTTCTGTGGCTTTTACCGGTGCGTTAGCCGATACTCTTGTCGGTGCTTTTACCGGATCCGGTTTCAGCGGAACAATGACATCGTCTGCAGGACGTGCTGTTTTCTCCTCTGAAACAGGTGATGCCTGCGGTGCAGATGAACCCTTCTTGGTCTGGAACTTCGATACCATATCTTTCATGGTCTTCGCCTGACCGGAAAGCTGTTCGGATGCTGCTGCACTCTCCTCTGCAGTTGCGGAGTTCGTGGATACAACAGAACTGATCTGATCAAGTCCATCCGTTACACTGTTAACGCCCCTGCTCTGCTCATCGGAAGCACTGCTGATCTCATTGATAAGACCTGTAATCCGGATGGTCTTCTCGGATACGTCTCTAAGAGCATCTGCTGTTTCCTCTGTGATCTCTCCGCCTCGCTGTACAGCCTCAACCGTATCCTGAATCAGGGAAGCAGTGGACTGGGCTGCCTGTGCAGATTTATTTGCAAGGTTACCTACCTCATCAGCGACAACGGCAAAGCCTTTACCTGCCGCTCCTGCTCTTGCAGCCTCAATGGATGCGTTAAGAGCAAGAATATTTGTCTGGAATGCGATGTCATCAATTGTCTTGATAATCTTGTTAATCTCTTCGGCCTTGGTTGTGATGTCCGCCATAGCGCTGGACATCTCTTCCATCTTCTTGTTGGATACTTTGACGGCTTTTCCAGCGTCAACGGAAAGTTCCGATGCGTCCTTGGCCTTCGATGCAGTCTCCTTAATCTTGGTAGCGATTTCTCCCATGGTATTGGTGAGTTCCTCAACCGAAGATGCCTGCTCCGTAGATCCCTGCGCCAGTGCCTGTGCTCCACTTGCAACCTGTCCGGATCCGCCGCTGACCTGATCTGCAGCACCTGTGATACCATCCATGGTAGAGCTCAGACTGTCGGTAATTGTCTCGAGAGAGTCCAAAAGGGGACGATACTCACCGATATAAACATCCTGCTCATTGTTCTCGAAGGCGAAATTGCCGTCCGCCATCTTTCCGAGTTTATCACGGAGATTGCGGATGATACTCTTCAGCCGATCGACCATGTTGCTCATACTTGCAACCAGGTGTCCGATCTCATCATTCGCCGTATATTTCATATTTACATCGAAGGAACCTTGAGCCATATTGTCTGCAACAACTGCGACATCGCCAAGTGGCTTCAATGTCTTCTTGATAATGAATCTGACAAACAGCAAGATCACTGCGACAGATACAATCAAGGATACAACCATGAAAATCGACATGGTCACGCTGCTCTTATTGTACTCCTTGTAGTCGATGGAAGTCTGAGCCCACCAGGTTCCTTCGCCGACAGTGACCGGTGAAAAAGCACGGATCTTGTGATAACCGCCACTGTTCGTTTCAAGGGAGAAGGCTTTGCCTTCTTTCATCTTATTTTCAATCTTCTCACCGGAACCATCCTTGAAGAAACCTGCAAAGTTGGTTCCAACGGAATTGTCAAAACTACTGTAGGCAACATTACCGTTGCTGTTGATGAGATCGATCAGCATCGTGGAATAATAATCCGAAGGGATTGCAGCTTTCTTGAATGTGGAAGCTACGATGTCCACGAACATAATACCTACGAGTTCATTATTCTTCTTGAGCGGATAACATGCAGTGATAACCTTGCTCTGAAGGATATCATTATCATAAGGATCTGAATAAACAATCGACCCCGTCTCCAGTGATTTCCATATCGGCTCATTCTGCTTCACGGTATCTTCTGTCATATTTACAACCATCATCCCGCCATCTTCCGCAGGCACGGCCACGAATCCGTGGGCAGCTGTGCCTTTCTCGAAACCATCCTCCTTGAACCATACACCACAGGTAACCAGATCCTCATTGGCACTGAGCGTAGACGCCATCGTGGAAAGAAGCATATTCTCTGATTCTTTCCCAGCCGGTGTCAACTTCAAAGTATCGCCATAGTAACTGGTCTCCGACTGCTTGGCGTCTGTATTAGTTTCAATAGAAGAAACAATTCCTTCAATCGGAGTATAAATGGTCTCGATTCCATTGACTATGTTCTCTACCCTTGTCGAATTCTTCTCAGCGATATCCATAAGATCACGCTGAGATATTTCCTTGATCATATTACCTGCCACGAATGTGATGAGAACCATTACGATCAGCATCAGCACCGTAATCAATAAACCGATCTTAAGGGACAGCTTTGATGCCAAACTACGGAATTTTGGTCCAGTCGCGGGTTTCTTCTTGAATTTTCCTTCCATATTCTTCTCCACCTTTACGTAAAAAAAAAATAGTCTAAGAAACACAACCAATTAGGTATACCTTGCATATAGCAAAGCATCCCTTCTCAAATAAGTTATCGACAGTTTTCCAATGATATTTAGCAAAAACTTTCATACAATGCGATAATTCGAATTACTCAGACAAATGTGAAAGTACAAAGGCTGTGAGTAGTTCGACCGGAAAGGAGAAGAACCTTTTATTCAACGCAAAGAACCGCAGAACTAATGTTCTGCGGTTCTTACAGGGGATGAGAGAATCGAACTCCCACCAAAGGTTTTGGAGACCCCTATCATACCATTTGACCAATCCCCTACTTATGAAGATATTACATACCTTCAAAACTGAATACACTAACTAAGTTCCAAAACTGCATTTATTTTACAGAATCGGTCATTCAAAAGTGCTTCGCACTTTTTTTGATGATTCTCTTTACAGAATCGGTCATTCAAAAGCACTCCGTGCTTTTTCGTGAAGTTTGCAAAGCAAACATGAACCAATTCCGAATTTATTTTCTTTCGAATCGGTCACTCAAAGCACTTCGTGCTTTTTCGTGAAGTTTGCAAAGCAAACTTCCTCAGTCCGTCACCCACAGTCTTGCAGATGCTTCGCATCTGGCGCCTGTGCCTGACGGCCTGCGGCCGATTCTTCGTTATAGGTCAAACCCTCGACCGATTAGTAACAGTCAGCTCCACACCTTACGGTGCTTCCACCTCTGCCCTATCAACCTTGTCGTCTTCAAGGGGTCTTACTTCTTTCGAATGGGAGTTCTCATCTTAAGGGGGGCTTCACGCTTAGATGCCTTCAGCGTTTATCCCTTCCGGACTTGGCTACTCGGCCATAGACTTGGCAGTCTAACCGATACACCAGCGGTCCGTCCATCCCGGTCCTCTCGTACTAAGGACAGCTCCTTTCAAAACTCCTGCGCCCACGCCGGATAGGGACCGAACTGTCTCACGACGTTCTGAACCCAGCTCGCGTACCGCTTTAATGGGCGAACAGCC
>NZ_JHXY01000048.1 GCF_000621585.1 [Eubacterium] cellulosolvens LD2006
GCGCTGATTCCTCTGGATGTATTTAAGTGGATCGGCTCGATGTTCAGCTGTACGCCGTTCGGATGGCAGGGATGGGTGGTCGTATTTGTCCTTGCGTTTACAATGATTCCGGTAGATCTGCTTCGAAAAGCATTGATGGGGACATATAAGGATGAATAATCAGGTTGTTTGTATAACGTCTGGAGTAATCGAGGCGAGATTCGGCTGGAGCGCGTTTCCAAGACAGTACTCCGGCGGACTGCTCGGCGGTCTGGCAAGCAGACATACTTCTGTTGACTGCGACGCGCGAGCCTTTTTTTGCGGGAAAGACGGGAAAACGGTTTCACGGGAATTAGACGAGTGTTGTCTCTATTACGGAAATATGCGTATGTTCGACGGGGCGGCCGGACATCTGGGAGATAATCAGGTTGGCGGAAGCGGTGACGACGAGATCCTTCGACTCGAATTGAATCGTATCCCCCGGGACATTGGCCGCATCATACTGAGTATTGACCTGTTAAAGACAAAGCATAAAGTCCGGATGGGGAAGATTCAGGAAGCGTTCATGCGAATTACGGACGGGGAATCCGGAGAAGAACTTGCGAGAACGGAGATTCTCGGTCTGGACAGCAGCGACCGCCTGGTAGTAACAGGAATACTTACGAGAGTCGATGACTGCTGGCAGATTCGGACGGAAAGCATACCGTGCAGCGCAAAGAGTGAAGAGGAACTTCCGGAGGTTTTATCCGGCGTCTGACTACGCCGGGGCTTTGGGATGCGCGCGATCGAGTGAGCGGGCAGGAATTTGGTCCGGTTAAAAAACGCTGTACCGGAAAAGGGCGGCGCAGAATAACTCTGTAAAAGCGAGAAACGCCAGTCTTACATGATGAATATCAGAAACCCGGAAATTCTTCCGGGTTTCTTTTTTTGGTAATAAATCTTCCAAAATATGACGAATGTGTTACAATAATATATATGATCGGATAGACCGTGACTGCTGGAGTTTTCGATCAAAAAAGGGAGCCACAGAAACAGGGAGGTGACTGTGATTTCTGAAAAAAGAAAAGAATTGTTCACATATTTCGAAGATTTGAAAGGATTTTTCTATGAAAAAGCGAATGATGGTATTTCTGACTGCATTTGCGCTGGCTGTAGCATCTCTCCCCGTTTGTGTGTGGGCGGACAGGGACATTGATGTTCAGGAAATCCGAGATGATTCCGGGGAAACAGACGTTGTCCAAAGCGGCGAGACAGATCGTGATGAGACCGAAGCGGCAGAGCGGGACACAACCGGTGAGATTGCCGCCCGCGAAGACGGAGAAGCTGTTCTGAGCGTCTCCGTGAACGAAGTGGATGAGACGACATTGGTGGGAACACAGGAAAGGTACAAAAACTATGTTGTCAGCGGGTATACCTTAACCGGTGACGGGGCGACAGATATTGTCAGGGTGGCCCGGGCACAGCTGAAGAAAACAAGAAAGGATCTCGGGTACACCGAAGACTGGTGCGCGGATTTTGTCCATGACTGCGCGGTTATTGCGGGACAGGGGCAGGCCATCCCTGCGAACGGCTTATGTCAGACGCAGAGTCAGACCATAAAGAAACTGGGCGGTACGGTTCAGGATGCAAAGAACGCGAAACCGGGAGATCTTATTTTCTTTGATTACTCCGGAAATAAAAAGAGATATGATCACGTCGAGATCGTCTACGCCAATGACGGCGACTGGCTCAAAACCGTCGGCGGAAACACCGGAAGCGGCGAAGGCGTTGTCGGTGAGAGCTGGTATCAGAAGACAAGCAGCTCGATTATTGAAGTCGTTCGGCCGAAATACTCTTCCACAAGTAACGGCAATACGCCGATTCTGTCCGGGGAGTCTGTGCCGCCGGATGAATTGTCAGAAGGAAGCCTCTTCGATGTGGAGGGGTACATCTCCTGCAATAGTCCGCTGACGGCGGTTCATGTCTATGTATATGATCAAAAAGGAAATGCGGTCACCGGTAATTCCGAGTACCTCAATTCGAATACGAAGACCTATAGTCTGGTGAGGCTGGATGAAGATGTGCTTTTCAATACCCTGCCGGCGGGAAGTTATGAGTACAGAATATCAGCTGAGGCAAACGGATTAAAATACGAACTGCTGAAAAAGACTTTTGTCGTTGTGAAGGACAAAGCTGCTTCGAAGCCGACGGCAACACCGAAGCCTACGACGAAACCGACGGCAACGCCAAAACCGACGGCGACACCGAAGCCTGTGGAATCAAAGCCGGTGCCGATGCTGCGGTTATACAATTCCGTCACCAGAGAGCATTTCTATACCGCTTCGACGCATGAGAGAGATGTTCTCGTCACCAGAGGCTGGAAGTATGAAGGGATCGGCTGGTATGCGCCGGAGAAGTCCGCTACGCCGGTCTATCGTCTGTACAGTTCTGTTCTCAAAGACCATCACTATACGACAAGTGCAAAAGAACGCGACGTACTGACAGAAAAACACGGTTGGAAGTATGAGGGCATCGGTTGGTACTCTGACGATGCGAAATCCGTTCCGCTGTACAGGAGATATAGTCCGTATATCAAGACAGGATCCCATCACTATACGAGTTCGTTAAAAGAAGCAACCTACCTGGTGGAAGTGGGCTGGAGAGATGAAGGCATCGCCTGGTACGGCGTGAAGCAAACTGCATAAGAAATTACGATCAGAGGGAAGCTGTTCTGCGGGCAGCTTCCTTTTATGCGCTCTTTTCTCCGCCGATCATCGAGGTGGCCAGCGCAATGAATTTTCCGGCGGCCGGAGAGAGGGCACCTCTTGATTTCATGGCTATACCCAGAGTTCTCGCGTAATACGGCTGGAGTTTATGACAGGCGACCTGATCTTCAAATCCTTTAACGACAAGTCCGGGCAGAATGCTGATGCCCAGAAGGTTCGAAACCATGGAGACGCGCAGGCGGATCGTTCCCCCTGCGGAACCGGAACGAGCGCAAAACTGGCGGCGCTCTACGCGAAAGGACAGATCTGCGTCTCCATAATCAGTGCGGAGATGCTTTTGTGAAACGCTCCGAATGAAAGCCTTCTTCACCCAAAAAGAATAGAAAACGCGAGGAGCTGCCTCTGGATTTCTACAAAAGTGATCCGGACGCAACCATCAGCAGGATAAAAAAGATGAAAAGAACGATGGCGACGATTGCGAGGATGAAGGTGACCAGATACACGATCACGGCGGCTTTGCTGGCAGTGCTTCCGTTTGTGTAGGTTTTTGCCCGTCTGCTGAGGAACATTCCGGCAATCAGAATGCCAAACAGAAGGACGAGAAGCGTACTCATGTAGTAGTTCGCGTTTCCGTCAAACAGAGCGAGTACATAGCGGCTGGCCGGATTTCCGAAGAGTCCGAAGACAATCAGAAGAAACCAGAATAATACATATAATCCGGAAGCTGTCCTTAGACACAGCTTCCCTTTTTTTGCGTTTGTTTCCATAAAAAAACCTCAATTCTCAGGCGGTCAATTATCTGAATATTTTAATAATAATCATACTACAACGTGCCGGAAATGCCAATGATTTACAGATTGAAGTCAGAACCGTCATCGAAGACATTTTGATTTAATGAAAATCACATCAAAGCTCATAAAACTACTCATATTATATTGACGTGTTAGTTTTAACTAACCATAATATTAGAGAACACTAACAATCGACAGGGGATGCATAGGCCCGGCAAGCAGAAAAGAAGGTTGTCGTAGCACACTCCCGGCGGACATAAGAATCTGATCACGCTGGGGCGGATACTCGCGGCGGTGAGCAGCAGCGGATCACCATCGCCCGCGCCGTCCTCAAGGAAGCGCCGGTCATTCGTAAAAAACGCTCATCACTTTGAACTTATCAAAGAGAGAACTGTCTCCGAAAATACTCATAGAGAGGGAAATGCGGAAAGAAAGGAGGTGTCAGTATGGAAATCAGATTTGAACGTGCAGAAAGACGCGCCGCGGCATACAACGGACAGGAAGTTGTCGGAACGTGCGTTTTTACCGAAATCGGCGGCATCTGGATCATCACAGGTACGAACGTAGAGAAAGGTTATACCGGACAGGGAATGGCCGGGCATCTGCTGGATGCTGTTGTTGGAGAGGCGCGGATCGAAGGGATAAAAATCGTTCCGATGTGTTCCTTTGCCCACGGTTGTTTTCTGGAATCGCCGGATTACAGAGATGTGGCTTACGACGGTGTGATTAAAATCTACGGTATGCCGTCCTGTCCGGACTGCAGTGCTGTAATTGAACGGATCGAGGCGAGAAAAGAATTTGAATTTGTAGACATCGGTAGTCACGTCGGCAGGATGAAGACATGGCTCAGACTCAGAGATACGAGTCCGGTCTTTGATGACGCGAAGCAGAAAGGCTATGCCGGTATCCCGTGTTTTGTATTCGAGAACGGGGATATCACCCTTGATGCGGTTGCCATCGGACTCGGCCCGCCAAATCCAAACGCCTGCAGAATCGACGGAAGCGGTTGCTAGAGACACAAAAAGCCCGGTCATTCAGATCGACGGAAGCGATTGCCGGAGATATGGAAAAAACGATGTCGCACATCAGCGGAAGAGCCTGCTAAAGATATGAAAAGCCCGGTGTTCCACGCGGGAAGATGTGGAACACCGGGCGTTTTGTGTTATAGGAAATTCCTCCGGAATTTCCATAACACAGAACGCTCCGCAGGATGCGCATTCGCGCGATATGTAGATGCGTTGCATCCGCGCTCGGCGCGAGAATGTCGCTAGCGACATTCTTTTTTTATCTCATAGGAAATTCCTCCGAATTTCCCATGAGACAAAACGCTCCGCGGGATGCGCAGCTCGCAGATGGGAAGATCGCTTCGCGATTCTGCTCGCGCGCCAAAGTCCGACTACGCTCCCCTCAGGAATGAGGGGAGCGTAGTCGGACTTTGTTCTGCGTTATGGGCAATTAGAGAAAGCGGACTTGACTCTCGCAATACGAATCATCATTTCGAAATAAAAAGTACCCCAAGTGTTCCCGGTCCGCAGTGGGATGAAACAACACTTCCTGCGCGGGTTTCAAGGATTTCATCAAAAACGCCGAGGCTGCGCAGATATTCTCTCACGGATTCAACCACTTCTCTGTCGCATCCGGAGTGGGTTATAAATACACGTTCCGGTCTGGAATTCTTCAGATCGTTTTCCATATCTCTGACATAATCAAGTACATAGCGATTGCTCGATCCCCGGTATTTTTTCTCCGGATGCATGGCTCCGTCGGATACAGCGATACGAGGGTGAAGCTTCAACGCAGTGCCGATCAGCGCGGCCATACCGGAGCAGCGACCGCCCCGATGGAGATACACGAGGGTGTCTATTACGAAACTTGTCCGTACTTTATCCTTGATATTCTCTATTTCATTTACAATTTCTGCTGCGCTTTTTCCTTTTTGGGCCAGTTCCGCAGCATGGATTACCAATAATCCGATGCCGGTAGACAGATTGGCGGAATCAATACCGTGAACCCTTTCTGACATACCAAGTTCCTCGGCAGCAAGTCTGACATTGTTGAAATTCACGGACATCGATGAAGAGATCGTAAAGATGATATATTCGTCGTCGCCGGCAGGATCCAGGTATTCCGCAATATCACTCATGCTGGCAGCTGCTGTCGTCGGGGTCTCGCCATGTTCGTCCGACCATTTATAGATGTCTTCGGGAGAAATATTGACTCCGTCACGATATTCTTCGTCTCCAAGTCTAACGTAAAGAGGGATGATACCGATGTTGTATTTTTTTATCAGTTCCTGCGACAGATCGCATGTACTATCTGACAGTATTTTTATCATGTATACTTTTTCTCCACTATCTCCAATAATTACGTGAATAGATTTGTTTTATTATACCTGTTTTTGCGCCTTGTGTTCACGCTTTTTTTGACAGTTTTCCCACAATTCATCCGCCGTGGCTTTCCAATGCTCCGCGTAGTGATCACAGCGGCTGCATAACTGTTCAACACTTTCCGGAGCCTCCATATCCGTTGATGCTGCGCCTGTATTTCGGATCATATTTCGAAGAATATCCGGATTTTCAAGCATAGGACAAGGACGCAGATGGTTGTCATTAAAGGGCTGTCCGTCATGATATGCCATAAAGAGAGGGGAACGCAGTCCTTCAAGCAGTGTTTTCTCACGAATATTTGAGTCGGAATAATGGATAAATACACATGGATCCATGTCACCGTTCGCGTTTATATGAAGATATCTTCTGCCTCCGGCGATACATCCGCCGACATATTCGCCGTCGTTCTGGAAATCCATTCCGAAAATTGCTTTTGTCTGGCGGTATTCGCGAATCTTGTTGTATATATATTTCCGCTGTTCAGGAGTCGGCAAAAGAGATGGCACGGCGTCTTTTCCAACCGGCATATAGTGGAAATACCAGATAAAGTACGCGCCGGACTCTATGAGCGAATCGTAAAACGCTTCGGATGTAATGCTTTCCATATTCGCAGAGGTATAGCAGGCAGAAATACCGAAGAGCAGCCGGTTTTTCTTAAGGATCTCCATAGCGTTTCTGGCTTTTTGGTATACGCCGTTTCCGCGTCGGCCATCCGTGGCATCCTCGAATCCCTCAAGGCTGATTGCCGGCACAAAATTGCGGACGCGAAGCATTTCTTTGGCGAATTCTTCATCGATCAGCGTACCGTTGGTGAAGGAAAGGAAGACGCAATCACTGTGTTTTTCACACAAGGCAATGATATCCTTTTTTCTGATCAGCGGTTCACCTCCGGTGTAGATATAAAAATACACACCGAGGTCTTTTCCCTGTTCAATGATATTGTCAATTTCCTCAAAGGAAAGGTTCAGTTTATTTCCGTATTCGGCGGCCCAGCAACCCTGACAGTGCAGATTGCACGCGCTTGTGGGATCCAGAAGGATTGCCCATGGAACGTTACAGCCATATTTTTCGCGAACCTCTTCCTGGCGGGTCCAACCGGTAATATTCGCATTGAGGAAAAAGTTTGTGAAGATGGTCTGCAATACCTTGTTATCGATGTCGGTGAGTACACTGACTGCCAGCTGATGCCAGTTGGATTCCGGCTCATCCACAATGTACTTTCTGAAATAGCCCCGCTGGACCTCAAAACTGTCGCCGGCAAACCTGTCAACCCAATCCATCAGTTTGCCAAGGTTTTTCTCCGGGTTCTTTTCCAGATAGGCGAGTGCTTTTTTTATTCCGAATTTTTCTGCTTTATATGAAAGTGGTTGCATACTTGTCCCCCTCCGATTGCGGTGTTATAATTGTTTTGATGTCACAAGTGTAACACCGTGGAATGAGGAGTACAATATCACTACCCACGGACATGACAATCACTTGAAAAAATGAGACGGCGTTACAGAATCGCTCGTTTTTGTAACGGGTCAGGAAGGAAAAAGGCTTGAAAAAGGAAAAAGGAACACTGACCGAAATTCAGAAAAAAGAAGTACTTCGTATGAATAACAGGGAATCCAATCAGCTGACCCGGGAATGCCTGCAGCTTTCACTGATGCATCTTATGAGTGAACACCCCTACGAGAAAATTACAGTCAGCGAGATTGTGCGTCGTGCCGGGGTATCCAGGACAGCATTCTACCGAAACTACACGGAAAAAGAAGATATCCTCCATGAACTGGGAAACAAACTGATAAAGAGTATTGCAGAGCTTAGCGAGAAGACGGAGCTGTACGAGAATCCGCATCAGTGGTTTGAAGATGTATTTCGGACGATCCGCGAGGATAAGGAGACGATAGCCCTGTTTGATCAGGCAGGAATACTGCAGCGGGAGCTCTTTTCCGGTAAATCGATATCGGAGCTGCTTTATCCTACAACCGACACGGAGATCAAGTACATCCGGCTTGCTTCAGAAGCGGCTTTTTTCCAGATACTTATCAGCTGGTTCAGGGATGGGATGCATGAAAGCGAAAAACACATGGCGGACATCTGTGAATATTTTTTCGAGAACACATTGAAAAAGCTGACATAAGGGCAATTCGCGGAGACTAAACCGTATGGAAAAGGGTACAGACACAGGTGCAGATCGGACGAAATACATAAATATGTAAGTTGACGGTCTGGTGTCATAGAACTACAATTGTGTCAGAAAACGAGGAGGCACAACGTGAAGATTAACAGCCCTGAAGAAGCTCTTAAGAGAATAGACGAATTAGAAAAAGAAGTTGCTGAACTTAAATCGGAAAACGAAAAGTTTTGCGGTCGTAATTTCGGTGGACGGAAAAAACATGACGAAGCCTGGATGTCTGCGTACAACGACTTTGTTATGAAATTAACATCCAGAAGGAAAGGACACTGACATTGACAATTTTACATTTCACATCAAAGGGGGATTTATGTGAAAAAACGAATACTTGTATTATTGACTACCGTAGCATTGGCCATATCTTTTTTGTCGGTTGGGGTTTGTGCGGATACAGAGATCCAAATGGATGCAACCACGGAAACAGAAGAAATTTCAGCGGATGAAGCAGCGGAAACAGAAGAAACTGCAGGAACAGAAGAAATTTCATCCGTGTCCGTAAGTGAAGAAGTTGTAGGGGAAAATAACAACAGGAGTTCAACTCCCAGTGATACGCCGAAAAAAACACCTACTCCTTCTCCGGCGCCGATTCTTTCCGGGGATTGCTCGGCGTTATTTGATAGCCACGTGGAATGGAAAGTAGTGAAGACCAGTGATGAGGGAAAAATGAAACTCGTCATTTCCGGTTCCGGAGCAATAGCGGATTATGAGAAGGGTGATTCGTTAGTACAAAGAATTCATACAAAATTACATAAGCTGAGTAGTTATCAAAAGGCATCCATTGTGGAAGTTGAAATCCGGGAAGGCGTTACAGCGATTGGCTATGAGGTGTTTGCTAATGCAAGTGACGTAAAGAAAATAACATTGCCAAACAGCCTGTGTTTGATATCCGGTCATGCGTTTCGTAATTGTAATAGCCTGAAATCGATTACTATACCGGAGAACGTGTATCTGATTTGGTCAGGGGCGTTTTCGGGTTGCAGCAGCCTGAAGTCGATCCGTATACCACAGAAAGTGACAAAGATAAAAGAGGAGGTGTTTTGGGGCTGCAGTAATCTTCAATCGATTACCATACCTGAGAGCGTGACATCGATAGGATACGAGGCGTTTTATGGTTGCAGCAGCCTGAAATCAATCAGCTTGCCCAAGAACCTGACATCGATTCCATTCCAGGCGTTTTATGGTTGCAGTAGCCTGATATCGATCACCATACCGGAGAACGTGACAGTCATTGGTTCCGATGTGTTTAACGGCTGCAGCAGTCTCCAATCGATCAGCTTACCGACAGGCTTGACAGACATTGGCGTCCAGGCATTTGATGGTTGTAGTAGTCTTCAATCCATCCGTTTACCGTCGAATGTAACCAAGGTGAGAGAAGGGACGTTTTATGGTTGTAGTTCCCTTGAAGAGATAAAAATACCTCAAAAATTGACAGCGATAGACGACGGGGCGTTTTATAATTGCAGCAGCCTGAGATCGATCAGCATACCTGAGAGCGTGACATCGATTGGATTCAATGCGTTCAGAGGTTGCAGCAGCCTGAAGTCGATCCGTATACCGAAGAATGTGACAGAAGTGAAAGCCGGGACGTTTTATGGTTGCAGTTCCCTTGAAGAGATAGAAATACCTCAAACAGTGACAGCGATAGGCAGTGGGGCGTTTTTTGGTTGCAGCAGCCTGAAGTCGATCCGTATCCCGGAGAACGTGACGGCGGTGTCGACAGACACGTTTAATAACTGCAGTTCCCTTGAAAAGATAAAAATACCCACCAAAGTTACAACGATAGACGACAGAGCGTTTTATGAGTGCAGAAACCTGAAAACAATCACCATGCCGGAGGGTGTGACAGCGATAGGCAGTTATGCGTTTTATAGTTGTAAAAGCCTGAAGTCGGTCAGCATACCAAAGAACGTGACCTCAGTGCAAGAAGGGACGTTTAATGGTTGCACTGCCCTTGAAGAGATAAAAATACCCGCCAACGTGACATCGATTGGCAAAGAAGCATTCGAGTGGTGCAGCAGCCTGGAATCGATCCGTATCCCGGAGAACGTGACATCGATTGGTAAAGAAGCGTTTGCTGGTTGCAGAATGCTCAAATCGCTCAATATACCAAAGAATATAACATCGCTGAAAGAAGGGATGTTTGATGGTTGCAGTGCCCTTGAAGAGATAGAAATTCCATCAAAAGTGACAAAGATTGACAGTAAGGTGTTTAATCTTTGTAATAGCTTGAAATCAATTCGCATACCGGAGGGTGTGACAGCGATTGGTGACGATGCGTTTTCCGATTGCAACAGCCTGAAATCGATCAACATTCCAAAAGGTGTGACAAAGCTTGGCGACGGTGTGTTTTTTTATTGCAGTGGTCTGAAATCGCTCAACATGCCAAAGGGTGTGACAGCGATTGGCAAGTACGCGTTTTGTGGCTGCAGTGGTCTGAAATCCCTCAACGTACCGGAGGGTGTGACATCGATTGGTTTCAATGCGTTTGGGGAATGCAGAGGACTTGAGGAGATTAAATTACCGGGGAGCTTGTCGTCGATTGGAGAAGAGGCGTTTGCTTACTGCAAGAGTCTGACCGATATTTACTATAATGGGACGAAGGATGAGTGGAAAAAATTAGATACGGGCAAATGTGCGATTGACACAAAAAAAACAACCATTCATACGATTGTCAAAATGCAAAGGTTGTATCATCCAGTCACTCATGAACATTTCTACACCAACTCTGTACAAGAAAAGGATGTGCTCGTCAGCAGAGGATGGAAATATGAAGGTATTGGCTGGTACGCGCCGGAGAAGTCCAATACCCCGGTTTACCGGTTGTACAACCCGGTTTTGCGGGATCATCATTACACGACCAGCAGTCACGAGAAAGATGTTTTGTCGAAGAAATACGGTTGGGTCTATGAGGGGATCGGTTGGTATTCCGATGACGCAAAAGGAACACCGCTGTATCGGAGATACTGCCCGTTCCTTAAGACGGGTGCCCACCACTATACGACAGAATTAAATGAAGCGAAGCATCTGGTAGCCGTAGGCTGGAAAGATGAGGGAATTGCCTGGTATGGCTTGAGTACTGAGAAGGAATAATGCAAGTACAAAGCAACGAAAACTGGATATGGATGGGAATACAATCATCGTTTACAAGCCCTTGACGAACATCACGGAGGAGAATAAAAATGCGTTGCAGTTTCTTGATCTGATGTCTGTGTTGGATCGATACAGTGAAAGCAATGGCATGGAACGCAATAAGAAACTCAAAAAATATGTAAAACAGGTTGGATTAAATTTTTCTGAGGTTAAGAAATATCTGCCGCTGTATCCGGATCGTGTATAGCGAAATATATATGAAGGAGGTCTGATGGGGGAGTTGGTATAAAACATATAAGAACAACTGGGCTGATAGCATTCAAACTCTGGCCGTGTCATCCCCCATGAAGATGTCATGAAAATCTTGATACAGCGATATAATGACTTCGTATCAACACATAATATGTTTTCGGACAAGAAAGAACGAAAAATCCCCGATCGCAAAGGTCGGGGACTTGTCATTTCAGGAATTATGCAGATTGTTAAAAGAACACAGTGGAATTTTGAAGGTTTAAGAAATAGTATGGATTCTTGAAAAATGATAAAATATTCCCATAGGAACGCGCGTAGACACGATGTCATGATCAGAAGAAGGGATTGACAGATATGCGTAATCGAACTACGCTCCTTAGAGCAGAGCAGAGCAGAGCAGAGCAGAGCAGAGCAGAGCATGGGTTAACTGCGCCCTTTTTGCGTCTTGCGGGGCGCTTGAAACTGAATACAACATTCGTGATGGATAACCGTCGGATTCTGACGGGGTAAGTATACCCTGTCAGGTTCGGCGGTTTTGTTGTGATTAATTTGGTGATGCGGCGGTCATAACAGCCGTGAATAGAAAGGAGACAGATTGCTTATGAAAAAGAAGAAACGA
Organism: [Eubacterium] cellulosolvens LD2006; assembly: GCF_000621585.1. GTDB lineage: Bacteria > Bacillota > Clostridia > Lachnospirales > Lachnospiraceae > Bilifractor > Bilifractor cellulosolvens. Next base: position 12,003 of record NZ_JHXY01000048.1, read on the forward strand.
CTTTTGGGTATCCTGCTCAGCCTTGTGATGGTGCTGGGGCTGATGCCGGCGTTCAGCATGACCGCGCTGGCAGACGTAACCACAAGCAGCTATATTCTTACCATTCCTGCAACGCTTACAGTGGGCAATGCAGGGTGGAATGCTACAGATGGTATAAGGGCAGAGATGCCGCAGGGCGATTCATTTAATCTAAAAAAAAGAGTGAATGTGACTGCAACTTCGGCGAATGAATGGAAACTAAAGTCCGGGGAGAATACAATCGGCTATAATCTGGCATCCTCAACGGGTGACTATAATAGTACCGCTACTCCGGAAACATGGACTTTTTGGGCAGCAGACTTAAATGCGGGCAAGACAAGCTCCATGGGCATCATAGTGGATGACTATAGTACGAGCCCTGCCGGAACATATCAGGATACGGTTACTTTTACTGCAAGTGTGGGACCGATAGTAACACCCGAGGATATAGGAATGGTTATCGGAGCTAACTGGAAGCTTTATGATACCGCAGCTGCAGCTGAAGCGGAGAATACTACTGCTTCCGGTATTGTAGTATATGTAGGGGAAGCTGGAAGTGCAGATTCTAGCAGCTCGGTTTATTATGGATTGGCTATGTCTCTGCAGGATGCAGGGAATGGAGCACAGGCCAGTGTTGATGGTAATTGTGTTACTAATGTTAACAATGATGTTGCAGCTGCGATAACATACAAAAACGGAATTGAAAACACTACCCATCTTTGTACAGATGGACACACCCACACGGCTGCTTCGAACGCACGCGATTATAATGTTGCCCGGCCGCAGGATGCGAGCGAATGGTTCCTGCCAAGCGTAGGTCAGTGCAACTTAGTGTCAAGAGCTCTGGTGGCAAAGGCCGGTAGAACTGTTTCTGACCTGACAGGAAACAAGAATAGCAATTTAGAATTTAAAGTTTTCAATCCGATCATCACAGCTGCCGGCGGAATCAGTTTGAATACAGGTGTTAGTTACCAAACGTGTACCGAAGATGGAGCGGCTAGTGTTTGGACATGGAGTCCGAGTGGCCGTATTGTACCAAACAACAGATCTCAGCACTCAGGCCGCATCCGCCCGTTCTTTGCATTTTGATCGGTCGATAAAATACAACTGCCCTCTGGCAACAAGAAACAGAACATGCGTGCTGAGAAACAGGCGTTGCAATTTGAATTAGAGACAGAAAGGTCGTGAGCCTATGAACCGAAAAAAGAATATTCTTGCGGTCTTTCTCGGTCTTGCCCTCGCACTCATGCTGACCGGCTGCAGCACGGGCGGTGACAGGGTGGAGCAGTTCGCAGAGGCCGCGCCTGGCAGCGGAACGAGCATCGCCATACCGGGTTATGAAACGCTCTCGTTCCAAGCGGGCAAGACCGCGCAGACGGTGAACCTCAAAAACCCCGCGGAGAACGCCTGCGCCTTCGTCCTCAGCCTCACGCTGGACGACGGCACGACGCTTTGGACGGGCGAGGCGCTCTCCCCCGGCGAGGCGTTTACCCGCATCACGCTTTCAAGGGCGCTGGACGCGGGCAGCTACGCCGCGACGCTCCATTACGACTGCTATACAATAGAGGACACCCAACCGCTCAACGGAGCGGAGATCCAACTGACACTTGAAGTGAAATAACCTACGAAGAGGTGTGAATATGAAGACAAAGAGATTTTTGAGCATCTTGCTCAGCCTCGTGCTGGTGCTCGGGATGCTTCCCGGCATGAGCCTGACCGCGTATGCGGACGGCAACACGACCACGATCACGCCCGGTTCTGACGACGCGAAAACAGGCACCGGGACGATGACCATCACGCTAAAGATCAAGGCTGCGCAGACCATTACCGCGTCTGACGTGACAGCTACCTACGGCGATACGGACAAGAGCGTCACCGCCAGCGTGACTACACCGGCCACAGGCGGTGGCGCAATCAGCTACACGGTGAAGGACGGCAGTGGTGACTACATCGACGTTGCTTCCGACGGCAAGCTGACAATCAAGAAGGTTCCGGCAAGCGGTAAAGCCTACGTTATCGTAAAGGCGGCTGAAACCGATGACTATGCGGAAACGACCAAAGAAGTTACTGTTACAATCAGCAAGGCGGAAGCAACCGTCGCGGCTAAAGATCAGGGCATTATGGTTGGCGGTACTGTTCCTGACCTGTCTGCGCCGGTTCTGAATACGCATTACTCCGTCACCGGGCTTGTGGGC
>NZ_JHXY01000049.1 GCF_000621585.1 [Eubacterium] cellulosolvens LD2006
TGTTCGATTTTCGCATCGATATCTACTGTTCTTGCCATGTTTTTTCTCCTCAACTCGTCAGACTCGCTAGCTTCTTACCCAATTCTGCAGCCTCTTTCGCGACGCTTGTCGCTGTCAGATTGAAGGCCTGCAGGATGTCTTTCTGCGTTGCAGTCACGGCGTGATCCAATCGGTAAACACCGTCCGCCTGCCGGATCAATTCTATCTTTTCCAGTTCTTTCAACGCAGCCGGAACCGTCATGTAGTTCTTCTTTTTGTGAAGTACTTTCATGCGATCCGTCAGACAGGTATAGATCTTGTTTCGTATGATCAGCGCCACAAATTCAATACAAATCTTACTGTGCACAGGTTCATCGTGATAAACACGCATACATCTGTCACCCAGATACGATTTGTCACCGCGGAAGAGTTTTTCCGAATCCTTGCTCGTTCTTTCGCTTTTCGGTAATCACTGTAGCAGATGTGAATGTATCTCTCTTTTTCATCTTTGGGTAACGCATACCCGGTTGTTGTAATCCCGTTTACATCATAGTATTCGATGGAATGTTCCCACTCATCTTCAAAAGTCCCGCGAACTTCAAGGATCTGCTTATTGACCATCTCCTTGCAACCCTTCACCATAATGATGAAGGAATACCCGTTTACATCCATGTACTTTATGTTGGACGAGCTGAAATAGCCTCTAAATCAAGATACATGGCCCCTCCAATAGAGTGTTAATTATATGGAAGTTCACAATGCCCTGCACACGCAGAGCATCCGTTACCATCACCTATCAATTACTCGTTAAGATTCATTTACCAGCTTCCCTGTCATATGCTCTGGCGCAAGTTCCAAACACTGAACATTGCGGAATGAATTCTTAATCTCATTCTCCAGATATGCCTGATCATCAGTGAATTTCATTGTAAGCTCCGAACATATCTTAAGTGCTGTTTCTTCATCTTCCACAAGGCGGATTCTGCCAAAAGTGATAACGCTGGTAATGTTTAAAGCCCAGTCTCCCTCTTTGCGGAAGCCCTCGTTGTAAACACAGTAGCTGGCTTTATCGCAGGATTTTATAGCATCAATCTTATGACCCTGTTTTGCTCCATGGAAATAGATCTTACCATCTTCCTCACAGTAATAATGATTGATTGGCATACCATATGGATAGCCATCGTCACCGATTACTGATAGCACACCTCTCTTAGTGCTTTTTAAAATATCAATACACTCAGCCTCTGATACCTGCTGTTTAAATCTACGCATTTCTCGAAACATACCTGATACCTCAATCCTTTGCTAAAATCTTAAGTCCTGCAATTCCTATCACAATCAGAATAACACATATCACCTGAGGAACAGACAGCTTTTCATGGAAAAGAAAAACTCCAAGCAGTGTCGTTCCAAGGATTCCCATTCCGGTCCACATAGCATAGGCAGTTCCAAGCGGCAGCTTCCTTAAAGCGATTGCTAAAAATACAGCACTAGCAATATAGCCCACTCCTGTAATAATTGACGGAATCAATACCGTAAATCCGTTAGACATTTTCATTGCCACAGCCCAGGTGATTTCCAACGCTCCAGCAATCAATAAATAAATCCATTTCATATAAAACCTCCAAATATCAAAATACGCCATTCCTCCACCTGCCAAGACCTAACGGTAAAGGAATGACGTGAATCCCACTACTCGGTAGCAATGGGCGTCTTTTTGTTAATTGATGTGATGATAACGCAATGAATAGAGTTCGTCAATCTACTGCCATTTTTTCCAAACATCTGGCTGATAACCACTCCTGCTTCATGGTACCTGACACCCAGGTCCTCTGCAGCAAGATGTCCGCTCTTCCCATAATCGTATCCTCTTCTCGGCTTTCTCGGCATAAAACTCGTCATAAACTGTCATAAAGCTCCCCAATCATTTGTCTTGTAATTCGCAAGACTATGTAGTACAATCATTTTGAAAGGTGGTGTTACCATGAAAGATGCAACCGTAAGCGCCCGTGTTGAATTTGATGTCAAGAATGAGGCGGAAGATATTCTCCAGAAACTCGGTATCCCTGTATCTGTCGTTATCAACTCTCTTTATCGTCAGATCATTTACAGGCACGGTATACCGTTCTCTCTTACGATTCCAATGGAACCAAAAACACTCGATATCATGTCCGATGCAGAGCTGAACGCAAAACTGCAGCATAGCTATGAGCAGTCGCTTCGCGGCGAAGGCCGTCCGTTCACTGAGGTTTTTGATGAACTCGAAAGGAACCTCAGATAAATGGATTCTTACGAAATCATCATGACCCCAGACGCCACGGCGGACCTTGTGGAACTACGCGACTATATCGCCGATGTCCTTCTCGTTCCGGGTACAGCGCTTTCCTATATCCGCACGATCCGTGAGGAAATCAGCAAACTGGCGGAAATGCCCGGTCGGATAAAGCCTGTCGATGACGAACCCTGGCATTCACGAGGAATCCGGAAAATTATTGCAAAAAACTTCTATGTCTATTACCGAATCGATGAGGATGCCAAACGTGTCTACATCATGAACGTCATTTACAACAAACGTGACCAACTACGGCAGCTCTCCCAGATGAAACTCGACTGACTTAATGTCTCCTCGCCACTGTTGCGGGGAGTTTTTCTTTGTACGAGGAAAGCCCCGGAAGGATTGCTCCTCCGAGGCTCGCCATACCCTACTTCTTCATGGTACCTGACACCCAGGTCCCTTCTTTTTGTGAAGTACTTTCATGCGATCCGTCAGACAGGTATAGATCATGTTTTTTTGCCTCTCAATTTATGACTTTTTCGCAACAACTCCGAATAAACCCCTATTAAGCCTTAAAAAAATCCGAGAATTGTGTTATACTACATGGTGTAAGATTGTATTTTTGTGAAAACGGAGGGTTTCAACATGGATAACAACCTCGAACGCTGGTATTCAATGAAAGAGATAATGGAATATTTGGGAGTTAGCCGTGATACGATTCTCGACTGGATCGCGCGCCGTAATATGCCTGCCGCAAAGATCGGAAGATTGTGGAAATTCAAGATTAGCGAAGTCGATGCGTGGATGAAATCCGGCGTTGCCGCTGATAAGTAATTTAATTATGGAGGTGCAATATGGCACTTGATAATAAACTGGGGCTCACAAGTTCCGCAGATCTTGCCCGTGAAGAAGAACGCATCAGCAAGAAAAAGGCACTTGAGCTTTTTGAAAACGGTATGCTCGATAAATTGGAAGCAGGAAAGTTTTCTGCTCTTAAGGCCATTCACAAATATCTTTTTGATGAGATTTACGACTTTGCCGGAGAAATCAGAACCGTAAACATTTCAAAAGGCAACTTCCGTTTTGCTCCTATGATGTATCTTGAAGCAGCTCTTGCTAACATTGATAAAATGCCGCAATCCACCTTCGATGAGATTGTCGAAAAGTATGTAGAAATGAATATCGCCCACCCCTTCAGAGAGGGAAATGGGCGCAGCACCCGTATTTGGCTCGATCTTATTTTGAAGAAGGAACTCCACAAGGTCATCGACTGGAGCCGTGTTGATAAAGAAGATTATCTTCTTGCAATGGAACGCAGCCCCATTAAAGATATCGAAATCAAGCATATCCTTAATGCCGCTCTTACCGATGACATCAATAGCCGTGAAGTCTATATGAAAGGCATTGACCACAGCTATTATTACGAAGGTTATAATGTTTTTAAGACTGAAGAATTATAAGCTGAGTTTTCTGCGATCTCTTTGTGGATTTTGAGCATTATACCTGTACTTCCTGTTTTTTCTCACTCAATACACATTCTTAAAGCGACCGGTGTATCTGGCCGCTCTTTTTTGCAACCATTCATGGTCACAGACATTCTTATGGTCAAAGGATGAAGAATGCAGGCATAGACAAGAAAGTGCGACAGGTTGCTATGCACCATAAGTCAGAAGAATCACAGAATGTTTACACTGAGCCTACAGTTACAGAAGTTACAAGTGCTCTTAGCCAAGCTACAAGCACACTAGAACAGGGCATGGTTCTTCCAATGAAGACAGAGGTTGGACTACTGACGAACAGGGACGAGTTAAGGAAAAAGGATATCCAGTTTATAAAACTGGATATGTTACAGCTATAAAAAAGATACTTGAAGAATTATAGTCATAAAAAGAGACCGGTTTCCCGATCCCTTTCGCCAATATCAAGCCCCACTTACTCTTAAAACTCTCTGTTTGTGATAAAACGACAAATAAGGTAGATTACCTCCATCCCACAAACCGTGTAAAAACACATCTGTGATTCACCCACACATCCAAGGGATCTGAGTATTATACCCAAGACACAAAGAAGCAAAATCGAAAAGAAAAATGCCCGCGATCGAGCCTTATCAGCAATAAAACGTAACCTTTCATCCTCATTTGAGATATCTACATGTTTGGCATACTCCGGATCCTTTTTATATCTCACTAAAAGCATCAGCCGTACAGCAGATACTCCGATAAGTGCACCGCCCATCCCACTCCAAAAGCTGTCAATATACTCCAAACACCCTGCTGCATACAATGCCGCACCGATAATCAGCAAAGCAATATACCATACATTTTTCTTTTGATTACTCATCGCACTACTCCTCCTCAAAAATAAACACATCTTCTATACTGAGCTTAAACAACTTTGCAATCTTATGAGCCAACCCGATTGAAGGATCATATTTTCCTTTTTCCAGTGAAATTATCGTTTGCCTTGACACTTCCAACTTGTCAGCCAGTTCTTGTTGCGTCAGCCCGTTTGTTTTTCTCAATTCAGAAACACGGTTTAGCATGATTATTCTTCCTTCTGTATTTGCTATGTAAAGTTCGCTTTACATTTTCATTATAAATCCATTTACAAATATGTCAAGCGTACTTTACATTAAAATTCTTTCAGCGAAAAACTCACAGTCCACTGCGCAAGTGCAAAATGCGGATTTTATCAGTATTTATAAGGGTTTTGACGCGTTTGATTGTGCACAATTCAACGTCGAGTCGTACCAGTTATTGGAAGTTCACATTTTTGTACCTGCGGAGCGGAAAAGGGATCTTAATATAATCTTAATGTCAAAAGAAAAATGTTAATCCCGCGTTTATCGAAAATGAGAATAATAAGAGATACAAATGAACGGTTTCATTTTCGGGAGTTAGCTAAAAATGGAAGAAATCAATAACAGAATCAGACACTTAAAACCGGTGCAGATCATTATACTCGGGTTTGCGCTGGCCATTATTTCCGGCACCCTTCTTCTGATGCTGCCGGTGGCCAAAAAGGGAGCGGGATCCGCAGGCTTTGCGGATGCTTTGTTTACCGCCGTCTCGTCAACCTGTGTGACGGGACTGGTCGTGCAGGACACGGCAACATACTGGAGCGCGTTCGGGCAGGCGGTGATTCTTCTGATGATTCAGATCGGAGGACTCGGCGTAATCACGGTAGCGATTTCGATTGCGATTGTATCGGGAAGAAAAATCGGACTGCTTCAGAGAAACATCATGCAGGCGTCCATCTCGGCGCCGCAGATCAGTGGAATCGTGAAATTCACAAGGTTTATTCTGCTGGCGACTTTCGGCTGTGAGCTGGCCGGCGCAGTCGGTATGCTGCCGGTATTTGCAGGAATGTACGGTATCCGGAAAGGATGCTGGTATGCCGTATTCCATTCGGTTTCCGCTTTCTGCAACGCGGGCTTTGACCTGATGGGAGGATCCGGGCGTTTTTCTTCTCTGACAAGTCTCTCGGTGCATCCGGTGATCAATGTCACAATTATGGCGCTGATTATACTGGGCGGCATCGGCTTTTTTACATGGATGGACGTGGTTGTGCACGGGATTCATTTCTCGAGATACCGGATGCAGAGTAAGGTTTCGATCACCGTCTCGGTGATACTCATTCTCATCCCGGCCTTGTTTTTCTATTTTTGTGAGTTCGGAAATCTGGAGACGGGAAGAAGAATCTGGTATTCCCTGTTTCAGGCAGTCACACCGAGAACGGCTGGCTTTAACACGGCAGATCTCACAAAGCTGGGCGATAACGGAATTTTTCTTATGATTATTCTGATGCTGATCGGAGGATCACCGGCATCCACGGCCGGCGGAATGAAAACCACGACGGTTGCCGTGCTGTTTGCCTCCGCCTTCTCCGTATTCCAGAGGAAAAAGGATGCGGGACTGTTCGGAAGACGGATTTCCACGGACAGCATCACAAATGCGGGAGCCATTCTTCTTTTATATGCAGGGCTCTTTGCCGTCTGCGGCATGTGTATCAGCGCAATCGAGAAACTGCCGCTGCTGACCTGTCTGTTCGAGACGGCTTCTGCGATCGGAACGGTCGGTCTGACACTCGGCATTACGCCTTCCCTCTCTCTGGTATCCAGAACGATTCTGGTAATTCTGATGTATGTGGGAAGAGTCGGAGGCCTGACGCTTATTTTTGCCGCTGTATCGGAGAAGGGACTGCACAAGGGCAGACTTCCGGAGGAGTCGATCACGGTCGGCTGAGACGGCAGCTGCAGATAAAAAACAAATACCAGAATTACAGGAAGTGAAAGTTATGAAATCAGTTTTACTTATCGGACTTGGAAGATTCGGCAGAACAGCCGCGATGAAACTCAGAGAGCTCAACCATGAGGTCATGGCAGTGGACATTGATGAGAAGAGGGTGAGCGACATCCTTCCCTATGTCACAAACGGAAGAATCGGCGACTGCACGGACGAAGAGTTTCTGAAATCACTGGGGGTCAGAAATTATGATCTCTGTATGGTGACAATCGGAGACAGTTTTCAGGACTCGCTGGAGACGACATCACTGCTCAAGGAGATGGGGGCACCTGTCGTTATATCCCGGGCGTCCAGCGCAGTCCATGCGAAATTCCTGAAAAGAAACGGTGCGGACGAGGTCATTTTTCCCGAGCAGGAGATGGCGAACTGGGCGGCGATCCGTTACAGCTCGGATCACATTTTTGATTATATCGCGATGGGAGGCGGCTATGCGATCTTTGAGGTATCCGTTCCGAACCGCTGGGTGGGCAAGACCATCGGGGATCTGAAAATCCGTCAGGAATATCAGATCAATATACTTGCCACAAGAACGGACGGGCAGATGGACATGAATATCCGTGCGGAAACGGTGCTCACAGATACGCAGACCCTTCTTGTTCTCGGCAAAAGCAGGGAAATCCAGAAATGCTTTAAGATTTAAGGAGATGAGGTTATGGCTGTTTTTTTTCTGATCCTTTACCTGGCGGTTCTTGTTTTTTTCGGCGAGCATCTGCTTGCGGCATTTGACGATTTGCTGAACAATCATTACCATAGAGACAAATAAATTGATCAGGGGATAAGTTATGCCGGAACAGAGACTCAAAGAGGAACATGTGCTGGTCTGTCTGTCCTCTTCCCCTTCCAATAAGCGGCTGATCGAAAAGGCGGCTGTTCTTGCGAAGGCTTTTCAGGGCTATTTCACCGCGCTCTACATAGAGACGCCGGAAAATGCCAGGATGTCGGAAGAAGACAGACAGAGACTGGAAAACAACGAGAAGCTTGCAAAAAAACTCGGGGCAAAGCTCGAAATCATACCGGGCGAGAATGTCGCCTATCAGATTGCAGAGTACACGAGAGTATCCGGTGTCACCAAGCTGGTGATCGGAAGAAGCGTGCAGGAGGGAAGAAAAGGGCGCGGCGACCGGCAGTTCATCGACACACTGCTGATGTTTGTGCCGGACGTCGACGTATATATCATTCCGGACAAGAGAGCGCGTCCGGCGCACGAGATTCCGGTTCGTTTTCCGCTCAAAATAAAAAGCGGATGGCCGGATTTCTTTTTTGCTATTCTGATGCTGGCGCTCTGCTCCGTGATTGCCTGTCTGGTTCATATGACCGGGGGCGCGGAGTCGAGTATCGTGGCCTTCTATATTCTGACCGTGTGCCTGATTTCTGTGCGGACCGCCAGCTGGATCTACAGTCTTTTTGCCGCAGGAGCCAGTGTCGTAATCTTCAACTTTCTGTTCACCGCGCCCTATTACACGCTTCTCGCCTACGACAACCGCTATACGGCGTCGTTTGCCGTCATGTTCGGCATTGCGCTTCTGTGCGGACTTCTGGGTGCCAAGCAGAAACTTCTGGCAAGGAACGCTTCCCGTATGGCGTTTCGGATTCAGGTGCTCTATGATATGAACCAGCAGCTGGAAAAAAGCGGCACGTCCGAAGAGATCATCGATCTCACCGCAGGACAGCTCTGCCGTCTGCTTCAGAAAAATATTGTTGTCTATGCGGCAGAGAACGGCGTGCTCGGAGAGGCGAGAGTTTTCGCCTCGGGCCGGGAGAATGCGATAGACTTCGTGCCCGCGGATGAGCGGGAGGCGGCCGAGAAAGCCTTTGCGAGTATGCGGAAGACCGGACGCGGCACGGGCGTGATGCCTGATGTGCACTGCATCTACTACGCGGTCCGTCTCCATGAGATCGGTTACGGCGTCATCGGCATTGATGTCGCAGACAGGAAACTGGATCCGTACGCAGACAGCATCGTCGTATCGATTCTCAGCGAGGCGGCGATTGCACTGGAAAACAAGAGAAACGAAGAGGAGAAGGAGCGGGCGCGGGTGATGGCAAAGAACGAACAGCTTCGCGCAGACCTGCTCCGTTCCATTTCCCATGATCTTCGGACACCGCTGACCTCCATTTCCGGGGCGGCGAGTCTGCTTCTGTCCGATGAAGAAAAAATAGACGAGGCAGCCAGACGGCAGCTGCACACCAATATCTACGACGACGCAATGTGGCTGGAGGACCTGGTGGAGAACCTTCTGGCCATCACAAGGCTCGGGGAGGGGCAGATGAAGATTCACGCATCCACGGAGCTGGTGAGCGAAGTGATCGCGGAGGCCTGCCGGCATGTCGACCGCAGGATCAGCGAGCATACCCTGAGCGTCGGACAGTCCTCTGATCTTCTTCTCGCAAAAATGGACGCGCATCTCATTGTGCAGGTGATCATCAATCTCATCAACAATGCCGTGCGCTACACGCCGGCCGGCTCGCACATCCGTGTCTATGCCGACAGGGAGGGCGGACGGATCCGGATTTTCGTCTGCGATGACGGACCTGGCGTGGCAGAAGAAGACCGCGAACATATCTTCGAGATGTTCTACAGTGGAAAAAAGAAAGTGGCGGACAGCCGCAGAAGCCTCGGCCTCGGTCTTGCTCTCTGCAAAGCCGTGATTCAGGCGCACGGCGGTGAAATCAGCTATACAGACAATCAGCCTTCCGGCAGTGTTTTTCTGTTCACGCTGGAAGCAGAGGAGGTTCCTTCAAATGAGTAAAGCTTCAATACTGGTGGTAGAGGATGATCCGCCGGTTCGAAATCTGATAACAACAACGCTTGGCATGCACCAGTATGAGTATCTGGTTGCGGGCAACGGACAGACGGCGATCATGCAGGCGGCGTCCCACAATCCGGATGTGATCTTTCTGGATCTGGGACTTCCGGACATGGACGGCGTGGACGTGATCCGGAAAGTCCGCACATGGACGGAGATACCGATCATTGTGATCAGTGCACGGAGCGAAGAGGCGGACAAGATCGAAGCCCTTGATGCGGGAGCGGACGATTATCTCACAAAGCCGTTCTCCGTCGAGGAGCTTCTTGCGAGGCTGCGTGTATCACTCCGGAGAATGGCACTGATGAAGAGCGCGGACCACTCGGATCCTGTTTTCCGGAACGGAGCGCTTACGATCGACTATCCGGCCGAGACGGCATCGCTGGGCGGACAGGAACTTCACCTGACGCCGATTGAATACAAGCTCCTCAAGCTGCTCGCGAAATATGAAGGAAAAGTTCTCACCTATGCCTATATCACAAAAGAAATCTGGGGAAGAACCACGGAGAGTGAGCTAGCTTCTCTGCGCGTCTTTATGGCCACGCTTCGCCGGAAACTGGAACCGGATCGGGATTCTTCACAGTTTATTCAGACCCACATCGGAATCGGATACCGGATGCTGAAAGTGGAAGAGAAGCAGTGAGGCTGTGTATAAAATGGTGAGAGGATGCCGGCTCTTTCGGGGAAACGGGAAAAAGTCCTGCAGATTTCCGGCCCGTGAAATTCTGTGATATAATGGCCGGGACGGAAAAAAATAAAGATTGTGCATTCATGGTACCTGGTACATGGATCTGTTAAGCGTACCTGTCACCCGCATTCCCAACACGCCCTTTCTTGACAAATCCCCTGCAATGTAGTACAATGAACTACGAAAGGAGATGATAGTATGGCATTCTCAATCAGACTTACTGAACAGGAAAAACAGCTCGCGGAAAGCTACGCTAAACTTCACGCTATTTCTCTTGGAGAAGCTTTTAAGAAAGCACTGTTTGAGAAAATCGAAGACGAGTATGACGTTACTGTGTATGAAGACGCATACTCAGAGTATATCAACTCTGGTAAACAGTGCGCCCCTATCGATGACTTGTGGAAAGAGCTGAACTTATGAGCTATACAATCAAAACAACACCGCGATTTGACAAAGAATTCAAGAAGCTGGATCGTTATACCATGCGAATGATCAAAGCATGGATTGAAAAGCACCTCGTCAACTGTGAAGATCCTCGCATCCACGGCAAAGGTTTGACAGCAAATCGTTCCGGCCAATGGAGATATCGGATCGGCGACTACAGAATCATCTGTCAGATCAACGACACCGAATTGGTGATACTCGCCCTCTCGGTCGGACACAGAAACGAAATCTACAAAAAATAACTCGGATCTATTCATCTATGCTCGGTGAATAGATCCGTTTACTTTACCTGTCATGGATTATTAAGCGTACCTGTCACCCGCATTTCTTCGCCTGTTTACATATTTTAATTTTCTTTATGGCCACTTCATGGTACCTGACACCCAGGTTATTTGTCCGGCAAACCTATACGTACCAATAGGAATGAAAATCGTACAAGTATGTTTTTGCTCTTCTGGGCATCTGTGTCAGCGCTGTAAAAACATTGATATAGTCTCCGAATCCCATACTGATACAGAACGCCCCAATCATACCAAGCAACGACCAGTTGTGATTAAACAGAAAAAGAACAAACGGGATTCCTCCGAATACAACATTGGGTAGCAAACTCATAAAAATAAATCTGCGTTTACTCATACTTTCCGTTCCGTGTACAAATACCAAAAGCTTTGACAGATCATAGTACAGATACACGTCTTCCCGAAAACAGGCTGCATGGAGTACTTCGTGCGGGAGGAGTGTGAGCATGGACAGAATGGCTGCGAGCGAAATCCACGGAGAAAACTCCAAAAAGCTTTTTCCGCTGAGGAAAAACGTAAGCACAAGCAAAAGAAAAAGCACGATGATGCAGCCGACATTCGCTACGACGGCAAAAACTTTCTGGCTTGGTTCACGAAAGGCAACTGCGCCTTCGTGATGTTTTCCCGGACTTTTGAAATCTGCGTCGGTTTTAAACTTTCCACCATAATGAAACTTCATTTGTTTTCTATTCCTCCTGTGGCGTGTGAATAAACCAGTCATTTTCTCGTCTGCATCAGCGATGCGAAGGCTTTCGCCGTCCTCGTAGGCCCAAGCAGGACAATCCATCACGTCCGCGGCGTACATATAAAAGAGTAAACATCGAGTTTTTTATGTCCACTGTAGTATTCTCTTCCCCATAAGGATGATTCCTCTGCATATTTCCTGCTAATTCATATTAACATACTACGAGCTTTTTTATTATTCAAAGCTGAAACGTAACCGTAAAAAATCGCCCACCTTAAGATATCCCGCCCCAAAAGTTATTCCCAAAGTTCCTTCGGAATTTCCATAACGCAAACCGCTTCGCGGGACGCCGGGCTCGCAGGTTGTTTTGATCACCGACACCCTTCTGTGACTTCTGTATGAGTCTGGCCGCTTACAATGATACCGTCCCGTACATTGCTTTATATTATAAAATCCGAAAGAATATTCTATAACAGAAAAGACGGACCGCCCTTGGACTCCAATATTTCACAAAGCGGTTTACGGCAAAATACAAACATCTCGAGGTGAACATGAAAAACAGACACTCCCATAAGATACTTCCGATTCTTTTGTCTTCTGCTCTTCTTTTGAGCGCCTGTCTTGCAGGTTGTGACTCGAACGAAGCCATTCAGAAGGCCAAAGATCTCACTGTCCGCACAGCTTCGGCGGCGGAGGAATATATCTCGGAAAAAGTAGACGAACACAAGAAAAAGAAAGCCGCCTACAACAAAGAACAGAAGGAAGAAGAAAAGAAACACGAAAAAATATCCGTCAAGGATATCGAAGATCAAGTATGCGCCACGAAGTATCCCGTTCTGATGGTGCACGGCGTTTTTTTCCGCGACACAATCCTTATGAATTATTGGGGACGGATCCCGGGGGACCTGCAGGATAAGGGCGCGATTGTGTACTACGGAGATCAGCAGTCCGCCGCCTCCGTCGACGAATGCGGCCGGGAGCTCGCGGAGAGGATCAAAAAGATCTGCCGTGAGAAAGGCTGCAAAAAACTCAACGTCATTGCTCACAGCAAAGGCGGTCTGGATATGCGCGCCGCCATCACGAAATACGGAGCAGACAAATATGTCGCGTCTCTGACCACCATCAACACCCCTCACCGCGGCTGCATGTTTGCGGATTATCTGCTGAACAAAGCGCCGAAGGCCGTGAAGAAAACCGTTGCCAAAACCTATAACACCGTCGTATCCAAACTCGGAGACGAGGATCCGGATTTCCTCGATGCCGTCGAGGATCTGACCGCAGAAAACTGTGCGGATTTCAACGAAAACTGCCCGGACGATCCCGATGTGTACTACCAGAGCTACGGCACTTATGCGCCGGATGCGCAGTCCAGCGATTTTCCGCTGAATATGACACGCAATCTGGTTGAGTATTTTGACGGTGAGCGAAACGAC
>NZ_JHXY01000050.1 GCF_000621585.1 [Eubacterium] cellulosolvens LD2006
CGATTGAACAATATTTGATAACAGCGTGAATACGCAGAAGTCTCCTTACTCTGCTTGATTACAGGTGATCTGCCGCGGTCGGTCCTGTCAAGGCCGAAGCCTGGGACAGGTGTCTGCGGCAGCCTTGACAGAGCCGATGACGGCAGATATGGGGTAGACAAGCAGAGTAAGGAGTTCTCTGCCCATGATGGGCATCAAAATACTGCGTTGACGAAGTACAGATACATGAATAAGATAAAGTTAATTTAAGCACTATCATTTACCTAACGGGCGGAGTCTCGATTCGCTTAACTGAAGGTTACTTAACGCCGTCCTTGGCTAAAAAAATACTTGAAACCAGCATCTGGATATGCTATAACTAACTATAGTTAATCTTATCTAATGTATGGTGTTGTGGCAGGTGACAACTTTTTCCATTGAAAATGAGGGGATGGGAGAGGCAATGTCCGTTTGCGGATGTCGTTCGTCGTCTGCCATAATATTTATCCGCGGGTTAGATGTAACTAATTGCAATTAGGAGTGTATTATGTCAGACGAGATGATCATTGAGCACTGTTCTCCGACCCTTGCGGGAATTAAGACAGGAAATCTTTTTTCCTGTGAGTACAGTGACAGACAGTGTTTTTTGAAAGAAATCTGCAGACTTAACCGTGTTCTGGTGAAGAAGGGAATCAACGCCATTCCGGTGAGGTATTCGGAGAACCGTGTCTTGATCTATGTTTTCCGGCCGGATTTTCTTGCGAAAGACTTCAAAGACAACGATACGGAAAGTTTGCTGGAAGAGCTCGGATATGAAGCAACGGATGTCCGTGCCTGCGTCAGATGCCTCAGCAAAAAGCTCTTTAACCTTTCGTCGAGCAAAGAATTTCCGCACGAGATTGGGCTTTTCCTTGGATATCCCGTGGATGATGTAAAGGGGTTTATGAAGCACAAGGGAGAGTGTTCGAAGTGCACCGGTCGATGGAAGGTGTACGGTGACGTCGAGAGGGCGAAGCAGACTTTTGATAAATACGATAAGTGTACAAGGGATTACAAGAAGCGATTCCGGGCAGGAACGAGCCTGGACAGCCTCACGGTATTTGCTTAATTGAAAATTCAGCACCGGCTTGTCAGGGTTTGACTCCTCATAATAGTATTCCTTTAAGCAGGAGGCGGAGAAATCCGCCTCCAAAATAATTAACGCAAAAGCCGATTCGGCGCCAATGAATCAGTGGCCCCGGATCGGCTTTTGATTTTGCACAGGACCAGTTCCACGCAAATCTTCTGATATATAAACAAATATTGACACCTGTACTATAATAGGGTTGTTTAGAAAGCAGGTGTTAGAAATGAGGAATACAAGCAAGGGCGATTTCGCCCACGGAAAAATCAGCAGACTTATTCTGGAGCAGGCGATTCCGCTTACGCTGGCGCAGTTGGTACAGGTTATTTATAACATTGTAGACCGAGTGTATCTGGGGCATATGCCCGGCGTCACCGAAGGCGTTGCACTCACCGGTGTGGGAATCACTTTTCCTGTTATCAGTCTGATCGCGGCCTTTACAAATCTCTTTGCCACCGGAGGCGCGCCTCTGTGCGCGATAGCGAGAGGGAGGGGCGATGAGAAAAGAGCGCTCAGTATAGAGGCGACTACGATGGTCATGCAGTTTCTGACAGGCTTGATCTGCGGTGTTGCGATCTTTGCCCTGCAAAAGCCGATTCTCTATCTTCTGGGAGCCAGTGATAATACCTATCCGTATGCTTCCACCTATCTGTCCATTTATTTGATCGGAACTGTTTTTGTCACGATGGGAACCGGGATGAACGGATTTATCAATCTTCAGGGTTATGCTTCGATAGCTATGACCTATATGATGATTGGCGCCGGGATCAATATTCTTCTGGATCCGCTGTTTATTTTTGTTTTGCATACAGGGGTGGCCGGAGCTGCAATTGCCTCCGTTTTTTCACAGTTCGTTTCCTGTTTGTTTGTATTGCGGTTTTTGCTGGGCGACAGGGCGGTGATTCGTCTGCGGATTACTGATTTGTTGAAACCGGATTTTCGTCTTCTGACAGAAATTATCCCGTTGGGACTTGCGGGATTTATTATGAGCGCGACGAACTGCCTCGTGCAGGCTGTCTGCAATGCCACTCTCTCGATTCATGGCGGCGATCTCTATGTGGGAATTATGACGATCATCAATTCTGTGCGGGAGATGATCAGCCTTCCCATCAACGGCATCACGGCAGGTGCGCAGCCGGTCATCAGTTTTAACTACGGCGCGAAGAAGAACGACAGAGTGAAGCAGGGGATACGTTTCATGTCGCTGGTCGGAGTAATCTACACCGGATTTATGTGGACCCTGATCATGCTGTTCCCACACGCGTTTCTTACGATGTTTTCCACAGAAAAGAAAATGATCACGACAGGGCAGCTCCCCATCATGATCTATTTCGCGGGATTTATATTTATGGCGCTGCAGTTTGCAGGTCAATCCAGTTTTGTTGCACTGGGGAAAGCAAGGCAGTCGATCTTTTTTTCAATCTTCAGAAAAGTGATCATCGTGGTACCCCTCACGCTGATCCTTCCGAAGTTCTTCGGCCTTGGTGTACTGGGAGTTTTCCTGGCGGAACCGATTTCCAATTTCATCGGCGGATCCGCGAGCTTTCTTACCATGTACTTTGGTACTTATAGAAAAATGAGGGAATGATCATGATTTGTTGTTGACTGCTCAGAACGATGCCAATTCCGCGGTACCGAGCTTTTCGAAGCGATCAGAGGGATAATTGCCAACTCTTATAAAGTGAGGAAAAGGGAATGTATAGCGGAGATGACCATCGGCATATATCTCTGTCTTCTCGGAGTGGTTCAGCTGATCACGACCATTATATGGAGAATATCCGTCGCCGTGGAATATGGGGGATGTTGAGGAAACACGGCGCCGCGGTCTTTGTCCGGGGATTTACGATATGCTACGCCGGGGGGAGCCGAATTACTCCGGTGGATTTTTCTGAATCAAAGAATTGACAAACGTTAGCGAACGGTGTATTCTAAAAACGGTTTAGCGTACATTGTTCGCTTTTGCTGTAAGGAGCGAAAGAATTATGCCAAGAGATAAAACAGAGAACCATGGAAAAATAGTGGATGCGGCTTTCCGGGAGTTCCTGGAGTACGGTTTCGCGGATGCCTCCCTGCGGAGGATTGCGGCTGCGTGCGAAATGAGTGTTTCCGGTCTGTACAAGCACTTTCCGGGGAAGGAAGAAATGTTTGCCGCTCTGGTGGATCCTGCCATCGAAGGCCTCATGTCCCTCTACCGGGAAGTACAGGGAGATTACGACGAGGCTCTTCAGAAAATGGATGGTGAAGATCCGTCCATGAATCAGAATGAGCTGATCCGGTTGATGGAGTACATCTATGAGCATTATGATGAGTTCAAGCTCATTATCTGCAAATCCGGCGGTACCATGTATGAGGATTTCGCTCACAGGATGGCCAAAATAGAGGAGGAAGCTACCGGCCGCTACATGGATGATTTGAGGCAGATGGGTGTTGAGGTACAGTCCGTGGACGCCAAGGAATTGCACCTGCTGGTAACTTCCTATATCGAGGCCGTGTTCCAACCAGTGGTGCATGATTTTTCCAAAAAGGAAGCACTGCATTACGCACAGACTCTCGAGAAATTTTATATTCCGGCCTGGAAAGCTCTGTTCGGAATATGAGGAAGCAAGGTTTCAAAGATTTATATGCTCCGTCCCGGTGACGGGGCATTCTCTTGGTCCCGAAGTTAGTGGTATCTAAGAAAAAGAAGAGCAAACTATTATTAGGTAAATGTATGCAAATTAGTGCGCGGACGAAACAGGTAATGTCGAAGGTTCTGTAAATCATTGAGCCCAAAAGGGCTTGGAATTCAGGGGGTAGAAGAATGAAGAAAAAAGGTTTGATATCCTGGATCATGGAATTTGCCGGCAGGAAGAAGTCGTATTACGGGGGAAGTGTAAGCCTTGCCATCTTTGGCGTGGCGGCGTCCTTCGTCCCGTATCTGCTGACCGCGGATATCATCAGTCAGCTTCTGGCGGGCAACAGGGATCCGGAGTTTTATGTAAGAAAGGTGATTCTGATGGGTGTTTTCTGGATCCTCAGGGTTACACTGCACAGTCTTTCCACCACGCTGTCACACGTGGCGACGTTCCATGTGCTCGGAGGCATCCGCAGACAGCTCTGCGAGAAACTTTCGAAGATTCCGCTGGGATCGGTGCTGGATGACAACAGCGGAAGCTACAAGAATATCATTGTGGAGCGAGTGGACTCCATGGAGACGACACTGGCTCATATCATACCGGAGTTTACAGCGAATATTCTGCTGCCGGTGGTAATGTTCGTCTACCTGCTCACCATCGACTGGCGGGTGGGACTGGCTAATCTGATCTCTGTCTTCATCGGTGTGTTTTTTGCGTCGGTGATGATGGCAAAGAGTCAGGGTGAGTTTGATGCGACGATACAGAAGACAAAGTATCTGAATGACACGGCTGTGGAGTACATCAACGGCATTGAGGTCATCAAAGCTTTCGGAAAAACCGGAAGTTCCTACGAGAAGTTTGCGCTCGCGGCTAGAGAGGGAGCTGACTGCTTTATCCGATGGATGAGGAAATGTATCTGGTGGCAGGCGGGAACGCTGTCTTTCATGCCGGCGACGTTCCTTGGAATTCTTCCGGTGGGCCTTCTGCTGGTAAAAAACGGCAGCCTCACCCCTCAGGATTTTATTACCTGCATTATTCTCTCGGCCGGACTGGTGACGCCTCTGGTGGTTGCTTTTTCCTATATGGATGACATTGCGAAAATGAATACGATCTTCGGGGAAGTCACGGAGATCCTGGAGAGAAAAGATATGGAGCGGCCTGCAGTGCTCACAGAGGAACCGCAGGGCACGGACATCCGCCTTCATGGTGTGAAGTTTACCTACAAGGATAAGGAGGTTCTCCACGGTATTGACATGGAGATCCGGCAGGGCGAGGTTCATGCGATCGTCGGTCCTTCCGGTTCCGGCAAGAGTACCATTGCAAGGCTCATTGATTCTCTGTGGGATGTGGACGAAGGCGTTATTACTTACGGCGGCGTGGATATCCGCAAGCTGCCGCTGGATTACTACATGGGACAGATTTCCTACGTAGCCCAGGATAACTACCTTTTTGATCTGTCTGTAAAGGAGAACATCCGCCTCGGAAAACCGGGGGCAACGGATGAGGAAGTGATTCGGGCCGCAAAAGCTACCGGCTGTCATGACTTTATCATGGGTCTGGAAAAGGGATATGACACAAAGGTCGGCGGTGCCGGCGGTCATCTCTCCGGTGGAGAACGTCAGAGAATCTGTATCGCCAGAGCCATGCTCAAGGATGCGCCGGTGGTGATTATGGACGAGGCAACGGCGTATACGGATCCTGAGAACGAGGCTCTTGTACAGGAGAGTGTGGCGCAGCTGGTTATGGGAAGAACGCTTATTGCCATCGCACACCGGCTCTCCACGATTCAGACCGCCGACAGAATTTTTGTCATCAATGACGGCCTGGTAGAGGCAGAAGGAAAGCACGAGGAACTGCTTGATACCTGCGGACTCTACCGGAAAATGTGGGAAGCTCACAGCATGGTGAGAGATGAAGCGGAGAGCGGAAAAACAGAAGAAGCACAGTCCGGGCAAGAGGTCGCCGGAGTCGGAAGCATGGGAAAAATGGCTGGTGACACAAAGAGTGAGAATTCCGGAACGGAAGAAATGCGGAACGTTAGCGGCATGGATCCCGTGACAGGAATGGAAGCCGGAAAGGAGGCCGCATATGCTTGAGATGTTGAAAAAATTCTTTGATTTCTGCAGCAGAAAGAATCAGAAGAAACTCTACGGCGCGGTGGTGCTGGGCGTGCTGGATGCCCTTTTTGCCGCAATGAAAATCCCGGCAGCTTTTTTTTCCATCTCGGCGGTGCTTCGGGGAAAGATCGAAAGTCAGGACTTTGTATTGGTCATGGGGTTTATGCTGGCGAGTACAATCGGAAAGATGGTGGTGAACCGCTTCTCAAATATGCTGCAGACAGAGGCAGGGTACGACACCTGTGCTTTGAAGCGCACCGAGATCGGAGAACATCTCCGGTATATTCCCATGGGATATTTTAATGACACGAGCCTGGGAGAGATCACCTCGGTGACCACGAATACCCTTGAGCAGATGAGCGATATCGCCACGAGAGCCATCATGATGGTTCTGCAGGGAAGTATCACCACCGTGGTGATCGCCATCGGAATGTTCGTCTTCGATGTGCGGATCGGTCTGATTTCACTGGCAGGCATTTTTGTATTTATGCTTGTAAATATGGTGACGACCCGAAGAGTGGCCAGGGTGGCCGACGAAAAGATCGAGTCGGACAGGGATATGGTGGGAGTCATCCTGGAATATATTCAGGGTATCGCGGAGATCCGGAATTACAACATGATAAAAAACAACGCCTCAAGGCTTGAGCGGAGTATCGCCCGGAAGGAGAGGGCGGATATTGCGGCGGAGATTGCGGCGATTCCTGCGGTAGGCGTACAGATGCTGGTTACCAAGCTGGCAGGTGTGGTCATCGCCGGAGCTTCCCTGTACTTCTACTTCGACGGTACCATGGAACTGGAATATCTCATCACGATGCTGATGTGCTCCTTCATGGTCTTCGAGGCGCTGGATTCCGCGGGCATCTATACCGCTCTTTTGAAGATCATTGGAAAGGGCGTGGATCAGGCAAACGACATTCTGACCATCGAGCAGATGGATGTCAACGGAGAGACCATTCATCCGGAGAATCACGATATTCATCTGGAGCATGTGAGCTTTGCCTATGAGAACCGGAAGATCATCGACGATGTAACTCTGGATATCAAAGAAAAAACGACCACAGCCATTGTCGGTCCTTCCGGCGGTGGAAAGACAACCCTCACGTCGCTGATTGCCAGATTCTGGGATGTCCGCCAGGGAAAAATCACTCTCGGCGGCAGAGACGTGAGAGAATACAGTTTTGATTCCCTGATGGAGAATTTCAGCTTCGTCTTCCAGAAGGTCTATCTGTTTGAAGATACCATCGCCAACAACATTCGCTTCGGCCGGCCGGAGGCCTCCATGGAAGAAGTCATTGCGGCGGCAAAAAAAGCCTGCTGTAATGATTTCATCCAGTCGCTCCCGAATGGTTATGAGACGGTTGTGGGAGAAGGCGGCGCCACCCTGTCAGGAGGAGAAAAACAGCGGATTGCCATTGCCAGAGCAATCATGAAGGACGCGCCGATCATCATTCTCGATGAGGCAACAGCCAATGTCGATCCGGAGAATGAGAAGGAGCTTACGGAAGCCATCGCCAATCTCACAAGAGAGAAGACCATCATTATGATCGCTCACCGGCTGAAGACGGTGCGGAACGCAGATCAGATTCTGGTCATCGACAAGGGTCGGATCGTTCAGAATGGCAAACACAAAGAACTGATGAACGAAGACGGCATCTACCGCAATTTCGTTTCCGGCCGGCAGAAAGCGGTCAGCTGGAAGATTGCGTGAGGCGCTGATGACGGAAGGAAGATGTGGCGGTGAAAGAATAAAGAATTATCTGTCGATGGCAGAACGATCGCTGGAAACGATCACTGGAAAGTCCTTCTGTAGAGGTTACTGCGATGCAAAACACAGGTAATCTATTCAGGTAATAAGCAGAACATCCCTTCGGAAAGACATGAATTCGAGATAAGATTTCGAAGAATCTTTCGAAGAATTTGTTGAAGAAATATTGTGAACTCTATATAATGAAAGTAAGAAACGGAGGTGATGTATATGCCAACAATTACACCTATTTCTGAATTGCGTAATTATGGGCAGGTTTTGGATAAGGTTGAGGCAGGGAAGCCCGTTTATCTTACTAAAAATGGTCGCGGAGAATATAGTATACATAGCATAGAAGATGATGAGATCTTTGACAAAGCGAGGGCTATGGTTAAACTGATCAGCGAACTCAATGCTGGTTTTGCTTCCGGAGAAGAGGAAGGATGGATTAGCGATGATGAGGTCGCTGAGCATTTTAGAAGCAGGCGAGGGATGGTGAAAGACTGAAATGGATTACGAAATAGTCTACTCACCGATCGCCTTGGCAGATATGGATCAGGCGTGGGATGAAGTCTATGAAGCATCAGCAGACTTTGACATTGCAGATAAGTATATCGCTGATCTAAGAGAAAAAGTCAAAAAAATCAGCAAGCATCCAAAAACCGGTGAACGTTTGTGTTATGAAGATATCTTTACTGGGATTTATTACGTAACGCACAAGAAGTACAGCGCGTTTTATCGGATCAGAGCTGAACGTATTGAAGTTGGAAGAGTCTTATACAACAGGAGTGCGTACATTAATCTTGTTTTAAAAAGCATGAGAGAATGAGAAATAATTATTCTGCCATCAGTTTTCTGATGGCAGTTTTTTTGCCTTGAAAAACAATATCGAATCAGTTATGATATATAAAAAATTTCAAACAATCAAATGGCGCAAAATTGAACGCCGATTCGGATGTCTTGGTGTAAGGACGCAAAAATATCAGGTGAGAAAGGTGTGGAATGATGAGTAAGGATTTTGATATTCAGGAATATATGACCAGGGGTGTCGAGAGAGTGGTTTCCGACGCCATAAAGGCGACGCTCAGAAATCCAAGGGAAAGTGCTTATATGGCAAAATTTGCGCTGGCGTCGAAAGCAGCATCCAGGAAAAGAGCGAAGCTGGAGGCTGAAGGTGAGCATATCCCGCCGTTTCTCATTGCAAGTATAACCAGCAGCTGCAATCTTCACTGCGCAGGCTGCTATTCCAGATGCAACAATGCAACGGAAGATACGGAGCCGGTTCAGCAGCTCACGGATGAGGACTGGCTGAAGGTTTTTGATGAGGCAGATGACCTGGGAGTCAGCTTTATCCTCCTTGCCGGTGGAGAACCTCTTCTTCGCAGAGGCGTCATCGAAGCGGCCGGCAGGAAGCAGAACATCCTGTTTCCGATTTTTACCAACGGAATATACATGGGGGATAAGTACTTTGAGCTGTTTGACAGGAACAGAAATCTGATTCCTATCATGAGTATCGAAGGGGAAAAGGACGCAACTGATCGGAGGCGTGGCGCAGGGGTCTATGACAAGCTGGTCTCTATTATGGATGAGCTGAACAGACGTGGTCTCATCTACGGCGCATCCGTGACGGTGACCACGGATAATCTGGACATGGTATCTTCCGAGAGCTTTATCGGGAAACTCTCGGACAAAGGCTGTAAGGCAGTGATTTTTGTGGAGTTCGTCCCGGTGACAGAGGATTCGGCTTATCTTGCTCCCGGAGACGAAGAAAGAGAATACCTGCGAAATGAAATTATGAGGTTGCGCCGGGAACATCCGGAAATGGTGTTTGTATCTTTCCCCGGTGATGAGAAGAGCTCCGGCGGATGCATAGCGGCGGGAAGAGGATTTTTCCACATCAATTCACATGGCGGGGCAGAACCATGTCCGTTTTCGCCATATTCGGATATAAACGTAAAAGAAACATCCCTTCGGGAAGCCATGAACTCGAAACTGTTCAAAGCACTCCAGAAAGAGGGCGTGCTCTTAGACGATCATGATGGCGGATGTGTTCTGTATGAGAAAAGGGATGAGGTAGAAGCGATTCTAAACAGCGAAAAGTGAAAGGTATAATGGAAACGGCAGAGATCGAAATCTCTGCCGTTTGTTTACAGTGCGCCTTGCGGCGCACGTTTCTAACGGGTGAAAGTCCCCAATCCGCCCTGGTAGTGGGAAGGATACAGCCAATGACAAGGGTGTCCATCGTGAGGTGGAATCTGAAGGAAGTCGGATGGCAAATCTCTGGTCTGACGAACAGAAATCACATTAGGCTATAGTTAAGGATAAGGTTGCTGTACAAACTAAAGTCCAATAACTACTCGGAATTAACTATGGTAAATGTGGCAGATAGATGGAGAGAAAGAAACGTGTGGTACCAAGGGAGGTCTTGTCAGCAAGTGGAAACAGAGTATGAAACTTGTAGTAACAACGAATGGCAAGAAGTCAGCAGAGGTCATAGTACTACTATGGTTGCAAACATAGTGGGAAGGACTGAACTTTAGGAGATGTGAGTAAATGAATGTAACCAATGATGGATTTAAGGACAGACAACTTCATATTGAGGACTATCTGCAAATGGTAACTGCGGAACAGGGAGAGTATGCAGAAGTGTCCGCCCATCAGAGGATTACTGAAAACAACGACATCATCACAGATTTTCAAACGGATAAGCTGTTGGAAAATATTTTATCTAACGACAATCTAAATCAAGCATTCAAGAAGGTAAAATCAAACAAAGGAGCAGGCGGAGTTGATGGGATGAAAGTAGATGAACTTCTGTCTTTTCTCAAAAACAACGGAAAGCAACTGAAACAGCAGATAATGGAAGGGAAATATAAACCTAATCCAGTCCGAAGGGTAGAGATACCCAAAGAAACAAAAGGCGAGTTCAGAAAACTGGGAGTACCAACAGTAGTAGACCGTGTTTTTCAACAGGCTATAACACAGGTACTATCTCCAATCTACGAGAAACAGTTTTCGGAAAACAGTTACGGTTTTCGCCCTTGTAGAAGTGCACATGATGCACTAAAACAATGCCAAACAAATGTAAATGATGGATACGTATATGTGGTAGATATGGATTTAGAGAAGTTCTTTGACACAGTATGTCAGAGCAAACTTATTGAAGTATTATCGCGAACCATCAAAGACGGAAGAGTTATTTCACTCATCCATAAGTATCTCAATGCGGGAGTGATTAGCAGAGGGGTATTTGAAAAGACAGAAGTGGGTATGCCACAAGGCGGACCACTAAGCCCATTGCTTAGTAATATAATGCTGAATGAGTTAGACAAGGAACTAACGCATAGAGGACACAGATTCGTTCGATATGCCGATGACTGTATGATTTTCTGCAAGAGCAGAAAAAGTGCAGAGAGAACCTTGGAGAACATCATACCATTTATTGAAGGGAAGCTTTTCTTGAAAGTGAACAGAAGTAAAACGAGTGTGGAACATATCAGCAGAGTTAAGTACCTTGGCTATAGTTTTTATAGGTATCGAGGTAAATGCAGATTTAGAGTTCATCCAAAATCTATTGTGAAAATGAAAAATAAAATCCGAGTATTAACAAACCGTAGCAATGGATGGGGTAACGAGTATCGAGCATTAAAACTGACCCAGTTTATAAGAGGATGGGTTAACTACTTTGGAATGGCGGATATGAAGAAACTTCTGCAAACCACGGATGAATGGCTACGGCATAAGATAAGGGCAATCTATTGGAAACAATGGAAAAAGGTTAAAACGAAATACAAGGAACTCAAAAAGTTAGGTGTAGAAAATGAAAAAGCATGGATATGCGCCAATATGCGAAATGGAAACTGGTTTTGTAGTGGTTATTTCGTATTACAAACTGCATTTAACAACAAGAAACTCCGTGAACTTGGATATCCAACATTCACAGAGTTTTATTTGAAAATAGGTGAAAACTAGAGAAGCGCCGTATACGGAACCGTACGTACGGTGCTGTGGGAGGTCGGTAGATAAGATAATTATCTACCTCCTACCCGATTACGAAGGACTGCGTCCCGCATTTGATCTTCTGTTTTCACCAACGCCGCAGGGCAGGATGCCCCGACTTCTATAAGTCGTGGGAGAAATGCCCGTTTTAGCGGCGTATTATTTATACAACATTATATTTCGCAAAAATATATGTTATAATATATTTGGCGAAGAAAGCAGGTGTTGTATATGGAGCAGACAATTACAGCAAAACTTCAGATTTTGGTAAATCCTTCTGACAAGCAGATCCTCTGCGATACCATGAAGGCTTATTCTGATGCATGTAATTATGTGTCTGATTACATATACAAAACACATAACCTTAGTCGTTATAGTGTACAGAAAG
The DNA here is from genome assembly GCF_000621585.1 of [Eubacterium] cellulosolvens LD2006. Lineage (GTDB taxonomy): Bacteria > Bacillota > Clostridia > Lachnospirales > Lachnospiraceae > Bilifractor > Bilifractor cellulosolvens. The sequence goes on from NZ_JHXY01000050.1 coordinate 11,966, forward strand.
ACACTTACTATCAAGTACGTGAGATTTATGGTCTCCGTTCTCAGATGGCAGTTTCTTGTGTTCGCACTGTTATTGCTAAATACAAGACCATTCTCGAAAATCAAAAAGAGTGGATTAAGCCTGTGTT
>NZ_JHXY01000051.1 GCF_000621585.1 [Eubacterium] cellulosolvens LD2006
TCCGAGAAGGGCAATGCAAACCTTTTGCAATGAGTTTTTTCTGTCAGAAAGAAAGTAATGCCAGCTTGCGAACGAAAAGAGTAAAAACGACAAGCCGAAATATAGAAATCCGCAAACGATCATATGTATTTCCTCCACACTGCGGGTGGTTGATATTTAGGCACATACCTGCTATATATATCGACAATTATCGAGCTACAAGTAATGATGAGACCCAAGCAGAAGCAGAAGAGAAGGAAGGGCTTCGGCTTTTTACGCCGTTTTGGGCAGGTTTGACATGTATGGAAGATATGGAGATAATTGGAAAAAGGGGGGTGAAAATCATCGAAACACATTATTTAGTAGATTATGAAAACGTAAACGGAAAAGGTTTAAGCGGTTGTAAGAATTTAAAAAGTAATGATCACATCGATATTTTTTTCACGTCAAATGCCAAAACGATCGACATGCGCACGATTGCAGATCACGGAGAGGCAAATCTTAAAATGATCGAAGTTCCCTCGGGGAAGCAATCTGCCGACATGCATATCGGCTCGTACCTTGGATATCTTGCCGGAAAGAAATGCAAGGTTGTCATCGTAAGCCGCGATACGGACTACGACAATGTCATCAAGTTCTGGAAGCGGGAGAGAGGACTGGATGTATCTCGCAGCTCGCAGATCAGAACGAAAAAAGCCAAAGGAAAGAAAGAAAAGGACGTCCCGGTACCGGAAACGTACGATACGCCAAAACCGACGCATAGCGAAGTAAATCTGGCAGTCATACGCAAATTGCATAATTCTGAACTCGAAATCAATTATCTGGAGGTTGGGCAAGTTGCATCGATTGCGGTAAGGAATCTGGACAAAGAGGATGGTAAAGGACAAACCAAAGATGCCATCGCCGATCTATTCGGAAAAAAAAGAGGAAAACAAATTTATCAGCAAATCAAAGATTTGATCTAAGGTAGGGCCAAGGGCTGACGTTGTAAGCGACGTCGGCCTTTGGCCTTTGTTGTTCTCTTAAAGGTGTCTCCGAAGTGGTGGAGTAAAAGGGAACGTTTTTGCAAGGCGCCTCCGAAGTAGTGGAGTAAATAATAACAAGTGGTGGAGTAAATGGCAATATTCTGCATGGTCTCCCCGAAGTTGTGGAGTAAAAGGGAATGTTTTGCAAGGTGCCTCCGAAGTCGTGGAGTAAATAGTAACAAGTGGTGGAGTAAACGGACAACGTGATTTCTTGTGGAAAGCCGAAGTTGTGGAGTAAATGAGAACAGATTTTACGGTGGAATTCGTAAGTAGTGGTCTAAATAATAACATTCCACATCAGAAATCCGAAGTGGTGGAGTAAACGAGCACCTTTAGTGGGGTAAATGGGAACCTCTTAGCGAGACGGATTGATCTGGTGGAGTAAATGAGAACGTGATTTCTTGTGGAAAGCCGAAGTTGTGGAGTAAATGAGAACGGATTTTGCGGGGGAATTCGTAAGTAGTGGCCTAAATAGTAACATTCCACATCAGAATTCCGAAGTTGTGGAATAAATAGTAACAAGTGATGGAGTAAACGGGCACTTTTAGTGGGGTAAATGGAAACCTCTTAGCAAGACGGATTGATCTGGTGGAGTAAATGAGAACGGATTTCCGAGAGGATGCAACATTTTGTTGTGCAGAATCGAAGTTGTGGAGTAAATGAGAACGTGATTTCTTGTGGAAAGCCGAAGTTGTGGAGTAAATAGACTCCTTGGGTGGAATAAACAGTAACATTCACCTAGGCTCTGTAAACGGTGGAACAAAACGTAACAAATAGTGGAATAAAAGGGAATGCTTTCATAGACTAGCCTCAAAGTTGTGGGGTAAATGACAACGAATTTGTCTCTAAAGCTTGAATCTTCATTTGTTCCATCTCCCTGACCGTTCGAAGAAATTTTTTAATTTTTCCCTTATATACCTCTTAATCCCGCCGATACATAGAGGGTTAACTCATAAACGCAAGCACACACGCGGCTTCTGTCGTGTGATCTATATAGATAGAGGGGATTAAAGAATGGAACCAAATAACAACAATAAAGAGATCTGTGGAATTTTGAACCTTGAGGTCCTTACATTTCTTTCGATCACCGTCGTATATGGCCTGGCGATCACCATATTCTCTATAGGAAGATACCTTCAGGCTGCCGAAGCCAGTGGCAGTGGACTCATTATTCTTTGTCTTCTCCCGTTGCTCATCCTTTGGAAAATGACTGATCTCGAAGATACACAGTCCAAAACAGCCGGAATGAGTATTTCCAGCTTCGTCATAACCGCCTTGGGAGGCTTACAGGCAATGGCAACAGCCAAATTCGCCATCAGCATCATCCCCTTGGTTCTTTCCTTTGTCCTGCTGTTATTTGTTGCGGGATCGAAGATTGTTCGTCTGAAATAATCGGGAGGGAAAACCTATCGTAGTTTTACTAAACTGGATCATCTGTCTTTTTGCGGTTTGCTTCGAACTGGATCACGTGCAAAGAATACTGGTGCTTCCCAAAGGGAAGGGATTGTATTTGGAACACCTGATCACTTACAAAGACCATGGAGAGAAAAAAACGGTATATATAAAAAAGAAATACCGGAACGGTCAGATGCTTCGCATCTGGATTGGAGAGAATCGAATCTACACAGAAAAAGAAATTCATGAATCGCTGTTTGCGGTACTTCTGATGCTGATCATCTCATCCATCGTGACCGCAGTTCTCCTGTAAATGTGCCCTTCGCATATCCTCGTGGATATGTGAGGGGCTTTTTTGTACACTGGCGGCTTTTCTTTCCTAACACAAGCGCTACTTTTTCTGATCTATGCACGAGTGATACGATAGATACAAGATCAAAAGCTACCGAATCATGGAAAGAATGCTCTACGCATCAGAATAAAACCACGAAGCAAAAGGAGGGATCTCCAATATGTTTCAATCGTTACGGTCTTTTTTCTACATGTCGTCACTGGATCAAAAAGAATGCGAAATCTACTGTCGAAAAAAACGCATCGAACGATACGAAAAGTATGGAGCCATCGTGACGCATGTACAGCTGCACGCACTGGCGCATCGCATGTTACTCCCTCTGATGAAAGCTGATTTTTTCCTCAAAGGACAGCATCTCCATATCCTCTGGGATGATCGGAAAAAGACCGAAAAGCCGGTCATCTATTGTCCCACGCACATCGGTGGCGCAGATGTTGAGATGTCTGTCGTGGCGGTAAAATCCCCCTGTTGGATCACCATCGGCGATCCCATGGAATTGTACAAGAGTCTGGACGGTATGCTTCTTCAGATGAACGGATATATTGCGTTGGATGTTATGGAGAAGGAAGATCGGAAGGCCGCAAAGGCCCGGATGAAGGCACTGCTTGAGAAGAAGAGCAGTTTGCTGCTGTTTCCGGAAGGCACGCAGAATATCAGCCCGAATGCGATCCTTGGTCATCTCTTCGCCGGCGCTGTCGAACTGGCGATACTGTGCGGAGCAGAGATTGTTCCTCTTGCTATCGCCCGCGAAGACAAAGAGTACTATGTTGCCATCGGAGAGAATATCTCCTATGAAGGCAGTACTTATGAGGATCGTTTTGCCCTGACGGATGATCTTCGAGACCATATGGCAACGCTCAAATGGAAGCTGATGGAGCATTTTCCAAAGGTAAGAAGAGAAGATATCCCGGAAACGGCATATGAGGATCTTGTGCATGAAGTGCTAGATCTAAACACCGAATATTCCCTAACACCCGAATTCATCCTGAATGCGCGATTTCTGCCGAAGGGAAGCGCAGAGCCAAAGGAAGTCTTTGCATTCCGGGAAAAACTGCACCCGTGTCTAGCAAATGCCTTTTTGTTTGACAAACGGTTACGCGGGTGGTGAAAAACCATAGAGAATCCTGAGTCATATTCGTTTTCCACCTTAACATGCGGTCATTTCTCTCGAATACTTATGTGCGAGAGGAATGGCCGTTTTTTCACCCCCCGTGTGCTTTGGATTTAATCATGCATAACTTGACAGAATCTAATCATGCGATATAATAAAATTACCTATTGGGTAATCTATTTGGAGCGTGATGCGTGAAAATAATATATGAAAATACAAAAACCGAAAAGCAATGTACTAGCATAAAAGAAGCGACAAAGCTTTTTGGAGGCGATAAAAGACTGGCGAATAGCTTGTTGGCAAGAATTAATGCTATTGAGCAAGCAGACGTAATAAAAGATATTATAGTGATGCCAACATTTAGATTTCATAATCTGAAAGGAAAATTAGACGGATACTTTGCGTGTTGTGGTCAAGCTTTTTTGTAACGGCGTAGCCTAATAGCCGCCACGAGGTTACAGAACCTCGTAGCGAGCCTCAAAAGGCGTTTTATAATTGTTATAAGAATGCGGGCGAGAATGGTTATATTCAACGTACGCATAGTCTTCAACAGCGCTGTAGAGTTCTTCTTCCGAATGATAGAAGTGATGATTAATCAGGTCATTTTTTAATGTGTTGAAATACCGCTCCATCGGTGCATTATCATAAGGATATCCCGCTTTGCACATGCTTTGAGATATTTCAAGGCGCTCACAAAACTCGGTAAAATCTTTCGATGTAAACTGACTACCTTGGTCGCTATGAAGCAAAAGTTTGGAAGGATCCATTCCTTTCTGAGAATCAATTGCTTTCTGCAAAGTACGCATGGCTAGATCAGCGGTGATGTGACGGTCCGTGACACTTGCGACAACACTCCTGTCATGAAGATCAATGATCGTGCAATTATATCGTTTGCTGCCATCTGTCAAAAACAAATAGGTGAAATCGGTACACCATTTCTGGTTTACTTTATCTGCATAGAACTCTTGATTGAGTTTGTTTTCAAACACCTTGTGAGGCTTTCCGGATTCATAATTAGGACGACGTTTTCGAGTTATTGAAAACAACTTCAATTCTTTGTTCATGTATTTATGAACCGTCAATCGGCTGATTTTAAATCCAGATCGAATCATATATGCGTGCATGGTGCGATAACCAACAACGCCATGATGTTTATGATAAGTCTCGCAAATAAAGTCTTTCATCTCCTTTTGTCGAGAATGATAAGTCGTTTTGCGGTGTTTTAAGAAATTGTAGTAGGCGTTCGGATAGATGTTAAATTTCTTTAACAGCCAGCGTAAACCATACAAATCGCTATATTTCTGAATGAATCGATAAGCCTCTAATCGATTTCCTTCGCAAAGAATGCCGCCGCTTTTTTTAAGAAGTCATTTTCTTTTTGAAGTTCAGCGAGTTGTTTCTTTAACTTCTGATTCTCCTTCATCATATCGTAATCGGCTTTGGCTTCTTCATTTGTTTGGCATTCTTCACGGAACTGTTTTACCCAGATAGAAATACTGGCTCTGGATACTCCGTACTCAGCTGCTAAGGATTTCAGAGTACGGCCTTCTTCAAGATGAAGACGTACAATCTTCTTCTTAAATTCAGATTCATAGTATTGACTCATTTGTAACATACCTCGTTTCCTCCTAGATTTTATCCTATTAGGCTGAGGCGTTACAACTATGTTATATCACAACAGAGGTAGTGCCGGTATAAACCATGTCATTTTCAGTATTTTATTACCTCTCAGAGCCAAAACAAGCACAGCAGCTAGGGTTACCAACGATAAGAGATTAACCCATGTATGCAGTTCTACGTATTCTATTGGTAGGATATTCCAAAGACTTAACGCGACGTTTATTCCAACTACAACTATGCAAGCCATCTTGTTTTTGAAAAGCAACGCCAAAACAAGGCCGAAACCAATCGCGTGGTTTACCATGGATACAAGATTATCCTGCATAGTAAAACAATACGGATCATAAAATCTGATCATGCTCTCATACGCGATATAGTACACTTCGATTATGACAAAACACAGGGCAGCAAAAAAGACATACCAACTTTCTCGCTTCCTTCCCCCGGAATTGTCCATACCACAGCCATCAGGCTCAGCAATAAAAACGTTCTTTTCTTCCATAAGCATAAATCCCCCCCAAAAAACGAAGTACCAGAGTTGCCTTCATCATATTACCCGCTCAGGACTAAAAAATATATCAGGTTTTTTTAGTTTTTCTATTTCCTGCACCACATCCCAGATTCCAGATTTTTCTCTTATATTGAGGATTAGCCGCCACACGCTCGTGGCTTTTATCGAAAAAACGGAGAATTGAGTTATCTTAAAATTAAATTGCGGCTTCTCATTAATTTGTGATATAATGAGCGCAGACAGAATGATACAAGTCCAATGAGGACACACGAAAGCCCCCAGGAGCCGCGAACTCCTGGGGGCTTTCTATTCCGTTTTGGCAAGGTGGCTTAAACCTTAGGCTGTTGCCTCAATTTGTTCGATCAAGCCATTTGCAGATATAGTGACAGACTAAACCTGCCAAGATCGAAATTAAGAATGATACAAGTATGTCCAACGATTCCACCCCCCTTCCTTGCCGTGTGTAGGGGAGGCAACGAAATATAGTATACACTGAATATGCGCGCGAAAAAAGATTTTCATACCTTGTTGCGAAAATTGAGAAAACGCCCGTCCATTCTGCCAATTTGACATTTTCCCTTTAAAAGTCTATAATTTTCAGTATTCTTTGGCATGCTGTTCTGCATGCAATTCCCACACATATAATTTCACAAAAGGAATACGCACTCGCATTCCGGAAAGAAGCATCATGAATTACAAAACACAAAAAACACACTACGAGTCTCTGCCTTTGGTTACCATTCGTGGGATCGCAAAGGCACGAGGCTTCACAAAAGTATCCTCCAGCAAGAAGGAGGATCTGATCACGCGCTTGCTGCGTGATGACCAAAGAAACGCAGAGGACTTCAAGGAAAAGAAGGCCTCACCAATAACCGCGCCGGATTTCGATGATCCGGCGAAAAAGAGGCTGTATCGGATCTCGAAGATCTTTTTCAGGACACGGATCCGTCCCTTACCGCCAGTGGATACTTAGAACTCCACCCGGATGGGTATGGTTTCCTTCGTACCGCAGAAAATGGCCTTTCCGGGGAAGATGATGTCTACGTATCACCGACACAGATCCGACGCTTCGATCTTCGAAACGGAGATTTTGTCTGCGGAAACGTCCACGACAATGACAAAAGCGGGAAAAATGCCAACCTGATCTATGTGAACACCATCAACGGCCTTCGACCCACAGAGAGCAAAAAGAGGCCAAAATTCGAAGAGCTTACACCGATCTTCCCATGCGAACGCATCCATCTGGAGGAGAAGGGATCCAGCACGGCCATGCGCGTGGTGGATCTCTTAAGCCCCATTGGAAAAGGACAGCGGGGAATGATCGTCGCGCCTCCGAAAGCCGGAAAGACAACGCTCCTAAAGGATGTAGCCAGATCCATCCTGCATCAGCATCCCAAGATGCAAATCTTCATCCTCCTCATCGACGAGCGCCCGGAAGAGATGACAGACATCAAAGAATCGATCCCAGGAGAGCAGGTCGAAGTCATTTCCACCACCTTTGATGAACTGCCAGAGCATCACCGCCGCGTCGCTGAGATCACCATCGAGCGGGCGAAGCGAATGGTGGAGCTGAAAAAAGATGTCATCATTCTCGTGGACAGCATCACGCGTCTCACAAGGGCATACAACCAGATCGTTCCGCCAAGCGGACGTACCCTCTCCGGTGGTCTGGATCCGGCGGCACTACACATGCCCAAGCGGTTCTTCGGCGCGGCAAGAAACCTCCGCGAGGGCGGAAGCCTCACCATCCTTGCGACCGCTCTGGTCGACACCGGAAGCAAGATGGACGATGTGGTGTATGAGGAGTTCAAGGGAACTGGAAACATGGAGCTTGTTTTGGATCGGAAACTTCAGGAGAGGCGGATCTTCCCGGCCATCGATCTGATCAAATCCGGGACAAGAAGAGAGGATCTGCTGCTTAACGCCTCCGAACTGGAAGCTGTACAAATCATCCACCGTGGACTAAATGGCATGAGGGCGGAAGAAGCCGCCGAACAGCTTTTGACATTGTTTGCGAGAACGAGAACAAACGAAGATCTGATCAAAGAGGTCTGCAAAAACAATCTCTTTTGAGTTTGTTTTTTGTGATACATACATCCCAACGAGGAGCAACAAAGATTGAGTGTTATCGACATTATAAAGAAAGACATCACCACGCTTGACACGGACGTCATCGTGAACCCGACAAATAGACGCCTACGGGAGGGAAGCGGCGGCGTATGTGCCGCCATTTTCCAAAAAGCCGGAGCGGAAGAGATGACCAAAGCCTGCATGGAAATCGGCAGATGCAAAACCGGATCCGCCGTGATTACCCCGGGCTTTTCTCTTCCGGCATCTTTCGTGATCCACGCCGTCGGCCCGAAATGGGAAGGCGGCGGTCATCGTGAGCAGGAACTTTTGTACACCACCTACATGCACGCACTCACACTGGCAAAGGAAAACGACCTTCATTCCATCGGCTTTCCCCTGATTTCTTCCGGCTTTCATGAATTCCCGGTTGAAGAAGCTTGGCAGTGTGCCTTACAGGCTTGTCACGACTTCCTTCAGGATAACGCGGACTACGGAACAAAGATCGTCTTTACCATTCCAGAGGAAAAGACCTTTTCCCTTGGAAAGAGAATGCTGAAAGGATTTACGCAGGAAGAAAGGCTCCCGGAAAGCGTTCGCCTGTGGTGCAGAAAGTATGCAGTTTTGTTCCACGCCATCTACGAGGATGAGGAACTGCAAAAAACCTTCTACGCATACAACGCCTATCAGCCGCAGACAAGATTTGCGGGCGTTTGCAAAATCCTCAAAGACTGCATGAAAGAAGCATATAACAGCGGTGTTGTCATTCCCGATTATGATACAATCATCAAGGACGGCGATTTTCCCCAGAATGATCTTTTCTATCCATCCAAGGAATGGATTGCCACCTTATCGCACAGGCAGATCCTTGCCGTGATCGCGTGGCATTTCCGAAGAGATCACTTTAACGAGGGAAACTGGATATCGGAGACGGTCGCGAAGGGATATATGGCAACTCTGACCGACGCGCTTGTCGATTGATTCCTAGCAATATCGTCGTATGTATGATCACAAAAAGAGAGGATACGAACCGTGGGGTTATTTGACATCTTTCAGAAAAAGAAAGCGGATGCAAATTGGGAGAGTGCCTATAAGGCAAATCCCAGTTTCTACACAAAACCGGATGGAAGTCCGTTTTGCGCATTTGCCTTGACGGAAGGAACAGAAACCATTCTTCCCAGAGCACCACATTATGCGGTGTCCGGAAAAGAAATTCAAGAATACAAGCTTATGCTGGTCAGCGCAACAAGAGAAGGCATCCTTGGCGACTGCGACTATTTTGCCGCGATCCGTAAACTTGAAGCCTTCGCATTGGATACTGATCCGAATAATCTTCTGATCAAGGGATTGTCTCTTTCGGAACTGGAGGAACTGCGGAAATAATACAGCAAAGCGGTTTGTGCAACGAAGATTAAAGATAGCATAAGGAGTTCCTATGTATAGCTGCGACGAGTGTTTTGAAATGAGACAACCGCATACCGTGAAATGCCCCGCCTGCGGCAAAGACACGTTTGTTGGCAGAGTCGAGGGCATCAGCAGGGTATGGGTATGTTCGAATTGCAAAGAACGTGTGATCAGCGCCGGAGGCTACCCGCAGGGCTGTCACAATGAGAAGGTGTATTCACTCGTGATCGAAAGACCAACGGATAATCAAATGTGGGTTACATTGGCCAGCATTCTGAAAAAGAATGTCTTGGAGACAAGAAACGCCTTTGCTCATACCTCCACCTTGGAGATCCGCCTTCGGACAGAGGCTTGTGTCGAGATCTATCACGCATTGCTTGCGGCCGGTATTTTCTGTGAAATGGATCCACAACTTTTGCGTGATTATCCTAGGATCCTTGATTGTCCGTACCGCTAGGCTTATACGCTTTGAGCCTTACAGGGATATTTCTTACTACACAAAAATAAGGGGAGATACACACATATGTGGGAACCGGATTATGAAAAAGAAGCAAATTACTGGATCGAAAAAGATGCAGTTTCCAAAAAGATGAATGCGGAGAGACTAAAAGAACGGATTGATGCCTTTCTTGCCGAGCGCAAAACCTGCGCCTTAGCCACGGCATGTGAGGATCTTGTCCGGTGTACACCGATCGAATACAATTATCTGGATGAGGCTTTTTACTTCTTTTCTGAGGGTGGCCTGAAATTCAAGGCGTTAAGAGATAACAAGAACGTAAGTCTTGCCATCTTTGATGGCTACAGTGGCTTCGGAACACTAAAAGGCCTTCAGGTACAGGGAACAGCTTCTTTGATCGAGCCATTTTCTGAAGAATACATTAAACTTCTGGACTACAAGAAGATACCGATCGAGGGCATGAAGAAGCTCCCGAAGGCGATGAACCTGATCAAGGTCGTTCCCAAAAGCTTCGATCTGCTGGATTCTGATCTAAAAAAAGAAGGCGTAGACAGCAGACAGCACCTGGATGTAGAAGAGTAATCAATGATTTCACCGTTTACCATATAAAAACACACGAGAATGAGAGGGAAAACAGGACATGAAAAAACGAATGCTAGCACTTGCAGTTATCCTTTCCACCCTGACCGTTATCCCCGGATGCGGAAACAAGACAGGAAGTACAGAAAATGTTCAGAAGACCACATCTGCATCAACCGAACACATCGAAACATCTTCTGGATCTGAACATCTGACGAAGACAGTGAGCACAAGCGAATCGGGGGAAGCGGTTTC
>NZ_JHXY01000052.1 GCF_000621585.1 [Eubacterium] cellulosolvens LD2006
ATACTCATCGATCGTTCAAAAATGTTTTTTGAATTTTCGAGGATGTGTTTTACTGTTCAGTTGTCAATGTTCATGCGTTGCCCGCGCTGTGTTTCTTGCGCCGCAACGGGTATTACTATACTACGGGCGCTGTGCGGGTGTCAACAACTTTTTTATCTTTTTTTCAACTTTTTTCTCATCACTGTGTTGCTGACTCCTTGAGCCGCCCACGCCCTGCGCAGGCATTGTTTAACCCGCGCTCAACAGCGAGTATGGTTTGATCATGAGTTGGATATAGAAATCCACAGCTCTTCGATACAGTCGGATCATATCTTTCAAAACCGGCCAGCAGACATTTCTGCATGATCTCCCGCGCAGAAACGACCGAGGAGCTGACCGTCCCGTTGCTGACTTCGAAGTATCCCTGCACTTTTCCGGTAGAGTCCATGCAAAAAACAAAAGACATGCTCTTCCGTGGCCGGTGCATGTGAAGGACATTGGTGCAAACTTCATAGGCATCGTCCTTACAACCGGATCCGCGCACAGTGCTCATCCATCATTCTTTAAGAATCGAGCTTGCTCATGTTCTTAAACTGAACGCCCCTTTGAGATTTGACTCTGTATCCTACCGATATGAGCATAGTCAAATGTAAAATCACTGTAGTTGAAAATAATAACATTTCCGTATCGCTGTTGATTTCGATCGGTAGTTCCTTCACCGACTTCAAATTGACCGGATGTCCCGGGCAACATCACAGATGATTCCGTCGAAACCGCTTCTTCATTCATGGTCTGCGTAGCTGTCACGGCAGAAGGGCATGTCAGTATTAATAGGTACGCAATGAGAATTCCCCAAACTCCTTTTTTTTCTCATATCTTCCGTTCCCCCTCGTTGTTCTTTCCACGTTGTCATTGATAAAAATAGCCGGCAGAGATCGCAACCTCTGCCGGCCTTAACATTATTCTTCAATTATTATTTCTTGTCTGGATCTAATCCATACCAAGCAATTCCTTCATCTTTCCATCCCACCTTTACCAGATGCTGTGCTTCATTTAATGCAGGCGTGTAATGATGAGAGCCGGATTTCAGGAGCGGGCAATATCTGCGGTAGATCGGAACGGTTTTGTTGTCATCCGAATACCATCCGATACCTTCGTATTTCCAGCCATATTTTGTGGAAAGTACATCTTTCTCATGTTTGTCTGTGGTGTAATGATGATCTCTTAAAACCGGATTGTAGAGTCTGTAAACCGGCGTATCGGAATCTTCAGGCGCGCACCAGCCGATACCTTCGTATTTCCATCCTCGGCTGACAAGAACATTCTTCTCGTGCTCGGACTTCGTATAGAAATGCTCCTGCGTGATCGGATGATATAATCTCTGCATCGCTACGGCCTTGTTTTCTTCCGGTATCGGTGTAGCTGTAGGTTTTGTAGACGGCTTTTCCGATTCGAGATAATGGATCGTGATTCCCTCATCGGTAAAGCTATCCTTGTTTGTTTCTTCCCATCCGGTTATTCTTGCTGCTGTGTATTCATGCTTAGTACCCTCATTATATTTGCTAAATGTTATTTGTGGAAAATACTTTTTCACCATCTTCCATTCTGCTTTAGTTCCATTGTAATAAATATCGGTTAATGGCGTGTGATATGCAGCAAATACCGGATCCTGATATCCCGTGTAATAAGAACAACCATGCCCACCATATTCCACCCATTCCACACCAGACGGTTCTGTATAAGCATAAAACTTCTCCAGCGAATGCGGCAAATAAACAGTCTTCAGATTTGAACAACGATTCCATGCTCCGGCACGAATTTCTCTTACACTTTCCGGTATATGGATTTCTTTTAAACCACTGCATCCAGAAAATGCATTATCCTCAATAGTAGTAACATTTTCAGGAATGTTGATTTTTTTTAGTTTTATGCAACCATAAAATGCGTTTTCCTCAATGGTTTCAAGACTTTTGGGTAAAACCACTTCCTCAAGTACAGATCTCGGATATAATTCCCACACTGCTTGCCATGACCAAAACATACGGGCAGAGATACGTGTATTTCCTTCTTCAATTACTGCCTTTTTTAAGTAGTCGCATCCCTCAAAAATGCTATCACCCAAATTTTTTACGGGAGGAAGTGTTACACTTGTTAATTCCGTATCTCTAAACGCGTAATCTCCCAAGTATTCCAAGTAAGGTGGCAATTTAATTGTTTTGAGCGGACAATCTCCAAAAGCATATCCTCCAATGGAAGTTACTGTATCCGGTATATTGATTTCAGAAAGTTTAAAACACCTAAAAAAAGCATTCTCTCCAATGGAAGTTACTGTATCCGGTATATTGATTTCAGAAAGTTTATCACAATACTCAAATGTATTCTCTCCTATTTCAGTAATGCCACTTGGCAATGACACTTTTTCAATCTCGCTGTGCGCAAAACTACAAATACTTGTAACTCCCTCGCGTACTTCAACTTCCGAAATATGCGCGTCTACACCTTCATGAAAAATCTGCATCTCGTAGTCGCTGGCAGCAAGTGCGTTTAATTGCTCTTTAATCCGATATGGCAATTCTCCAACACCATAAGGTATTTCATCTTCCTGATATTCTTTCTTCATATTCCCTTTACCCGAGATGATAAGCTTAAACTCTCCGTCCGCGTTTTGTACTACCTCCCATGTCACGTGATCTTCCGCAGTCGCAGACGCATCTCCGGAAAGAATGACGTCTCCCGGTGCTGCATAGACTTCCGTTGTTACTTCCTGTTTCTCAATTTCGCCAGCAATTACTGTGTAAGGACATGACGTTGCCAGCACACACGCCGCAACAATCGCAAGAATCTTTTGTTTTCTCATGTTCTCTCCTTCTCTAATGCATGAAGTTAAAAAGTTATCGAGTAAACGTGCATGGCAAAAGTATACGCTTAATATATATATATATATTCATATATTTGGAACGGTATTACGTACTTTTGTTTTTTATGCCAATTCTTTGCGAAAAAGAAAAGCACCTATACATTTCTGCATAGATGCCTTTGTAGCCATTCCGCTTATTCACGACGATTATCTTTGCCAATACTTGACGTTTTTTCGTTAAACTCTTCTTGCGTGAGTATCCCATCATCCAACAATTCTTTCAGACGTCTCAAAGTATCAATTTGTGGATTAATCTTCAAAAGAGTACACATGAACCAAAATTCACCTTTTCCTTCTTGCAATGGTTCTGTAAGTCAGCTCCAGCATTCCGAAATTCAATGCCGCAAAGATCATCAGATATACCGGCATGATTCCGATACCCAGCTCCTGCTGCAGCAGTCCAAAGACTACCGGCATAAATGTAAAGCCCACGTAGGCGGAAGCCATCTGAAGACCTATGACCGCAGCGCTGTATTTTTTTCCGAAGTTGGCGGGTGCCATGTGCTGGATCCCGGGATATACCGGCCCCATTCCCGTTCCGGCAATGACGAAACCGACAGCTGCCGCAAGATAACCGGGAACCGGCAGGATGACAAGAACAATGCCGATGATTTCTACCAGAATCCCGATTCGTATGAGCAGCCGGTCCCCCAGCTTATTGGAGATACAGCCGGAGATCAAACGGCCAAGCATCAGACCGGCGAAGATCAGAGATCCAAAGGAAGCAATTACATCCTCCCCCAGTCCCGGCCTTGTACCAGCAAAATAACTTGGTACCCACAGGAAACAGGTACCTTCTCCTGAACAGTACGCGAAAAAAGCGATCAGCGTCGGCAGAACACCGGGAACCTTCCAGGTGTCTCTGATCCCCGCACTCTCGACATTCTCTTCATCACGTTCTTCTTCGTTCTTTCGCCACAAAGGTAATGCAAGAATACATATGAGAAGTATGCCCAACAGGATATAGGAGGTCCAGCGAAATCCCTCCTGCCATCCGGCGTATTTCAAGGCCTGTGCCATGATGACCGGACTGATCACGGCTCCCACTCCATAGAAACAGTGCAGGAAGTTCATGACAGCACCTGAATAGTGCGTGGCCACGTAGTGATTCACCGACGCGTCGATTCCTCCGGCTCCAAGACCGTAGGGGACTGCGAAGAAAAAGAGAAGGACATACTGACCGGAGATGGAAAATCCCCAAAGACCGACGACCGAGAGCAGAATTGAGACAATGACGATCCACTTTGTGTGAACACGCTTGATGACCCACGGACTGAAAAGAGCCGAGAGAATGGTCATGAATGCGATGGTCATGGACACATAACCGGCGTAGGACGAGGGAACTGCGAAATCCACCTGCATCCTGGGCCATCCGGATCCCAACAGAGAATCCGGGAGCCCAAGACCTATAAAAATCAAATAAATCACAGCCAATAGTAAAGAAGCCATTTTACCTCCGTGTCATAATCACATCCTCCCAGATCTTCTCCGGGGTGATCCTGCAGGCTTCCAGGACTTCCTGTACATTATAACGGTCGTAGAATTTCTTTTTAAAACCATAGGTAAGAACCCGGACACCTTTTCTTCCCAGATAGGCTGCCACTTTCTGGCCGAATCCTCCGTCCAGAATACCGTCCTCCAGTGTAACGAAGGTGTCATGATCCTTCACCAGTTCATCCAAAAGCTCCTCGTCCACGCCGGAAGCAAATCTTGGATTGATGAGTGTCACTTTCTTCCCGAGTTTTTTTGCAATGTAGTCTGAGGTCTCATGACCGATATCAAAGAAGTCACCAAGTGCGAGCACTGCTACTTCTTCTCCCCTTTCACAGATCTGAAATCTGTTTCGTTTGGAAAAATCACGATCCACCGGATACTGTGCCTCTTTCACAGCAGTTCCCGGAACCGCAATAACCGTAGGATGGTCATTCTGATCCAGACTATAATCCAGCATGGCCATATATTCCTCTCTGTTGGTCGGGCTCAAATACACAAGCCCCGGTATATTAGAGAACATACCGATAGCAGAGATACCAACATGCGTGGAATCAGACATCCCGTAAATGGAGGAAGACATCAGGTGAAAGGTTACCGCACTTTTATTCAGGCTGACATCCTGATGAACCTGATCATATATTCTCTGGGCAAATGTTGCATTGGTTACAAAGAGCGGTTTTCCTCCGTTCTTCGCAATGCCGGAACACATAGCCGTTGCATGCTCCTCGGCAATACCTACATCCACGTAGTTTTCTCCCATGGCATTTCTTTTCTCCGGAATGAGACCAACTGCTCCCGGCACCGCTGCCGTCACTACCACAATGCTCTTGTCCCTCCGGATCCGCTCGATCATATGATCCGCAAAAAGCGATGCATAACTTTCGCCGGTTCTGCTGTACAAAGGTTTCCCGCTCTCCCGGTCAAAGGGCGGCGCGTAGTGCCAGGATTCCCGGTCTTCTTCCGCCGGTTTATATCCCTTACCCTTCTGTGTGTGCACGTGAAGAACGATCGGATGATCCACATCCTTCACCTCGCGGAGAGCGTGAATCAACATAGGGATATCATTCCCCTCTTCTACGTATCTGTAATCGAGCCCCATCGCACGGAACAGATTGTCCTCATACCCGCCAGCGGTCTCCCGGAGACGAGCCAGGTTCTTATAAAGTCCGCCGTGATTCTCGGCGATGGACTGCTCGTTGTCATTCACAATGATAATGAAATTCGAATCCATCTCCCCGGCAAAATCCAAAGCCTCGAGAGCCTCCCCTCCACTAAGGGATCCGTCACCGATAATAGCAATCACATTTCCCTTCTTGCCGGCAAGATCCCTGGCTTTAACCAGACCGCTGGCAAGACTGACGGACGTGGAAGTATGCCCAATCAGAAACATATCATGCTCCGACTCCCTCGGATCCGTAAAGCCACATACATCCTGAAAATGTTTCTCATCGATGTAGCTTGCGGCCCTTCCTGTCAGCATTTTATGTGGATACGTCTGGTGGGCAACGTCAAAAACAAACTGATCCCTTGGGGAGTCAAACACATAATGCAGCGCAATGGTCAGCTCAACAATTCCGAGATTTGGACCGAAATGTCCTCCGATTTTTCCGACTCTGTTAAAAAGAGCTTCACGAATCTCCATCGCAAGATCAGCAAGCTGATCCTCATTCAGACGCTTCACATCCACAGGTGATTTAATACCTGAAAGCAGCTTATATTGCATGATTCTTTTCTCCTTTATGGCAAATACTTTCCTGCGGCCAGATACAATGCATACCAGTCATGATGCGACAGGTTCACATCAGAAGCCGCACCTGATTGATGAAGATCGGCTGCTTCTTTCATCAGCCCCGGCATTCTCATACATCCCTGTATAATCGCAGAGACATTCTGCGGACCGTTTGCAATATTTATGGTCTTCATCTACGGCCTCCTCCTTGTAAATACTCTTGCGCGATAGTGCGCTTTCCTGTATGATTCTATCATAATACAACTTGAAGTTAACTTTAACTACGAAAAAAATATGAAGGCGAATTCTGATAAAATCCTTGATATGATGAAGAACCAGGAAGTAAAAACAATCGAATCAATTGAAGCCCTTCAGACCGGACTTGATCACCTGCAAAAGAAGATCCGTTTCTACACTCTGGTAAACGAAGCGGTAAAAAACAATACTCCACTCCCAAGCCGGGATGATGTGTAGGCATCCCAACATTGTTACACGGTACCATTAACTGGTCTCACCGAAGGTTGTTGTTCATCTCTGCAGCGTACGCAGGTATGCCACTTTCTTTTCGTACATTGTAATCAGAAACTCTTTTCTCTGATCGCTCAGTACTTTGCTGTTATCTAATAGTTCACGTATTGAACTATTTTCCGGCAATCTGGATATATCTATTCTGTTGATGTCTGATACTTTATCCAAACACTCTCCCTCTGTAAAATACAAACCATTTACCCTGGTATTTTTAATATCAATCGGATATTCAAATTCCAACGTTTCACTGCTTCCGGAATCATATACGGGTGCCGGCATGATAATTTGAAGTGTATCAGGATTTCTTAAGAATCCTATGTTACCCTGATGCCTGTCTCTGTTTGTAATCAAATAATCTACGCAGATCTGGGTATCCAGGTATTCCTTCGTTTGTTCAACAGACAAACCATATTTTGCGGCCAACTTAACTAATAACCCGTATAGATTTATTTGTTGGGTATAGTTATACTCTTCCAGCAAATCGTACGCCGTAATCAACTCCATCTGCTCTGATGTAAAGGCCTGACAATAACAGCCTATAATCTGTCCTTCTCTGTCATACACCAATTGATAATGACAATAATTTTCATATCCGATGCTTTCATATATTCTATTAGCCATTACTTCACGAATACTGAGTATATCTGCCATCGGCGTCGTCCGCTTGCATAGCAGGAGCTTTATGCCTTCATCATCCTTCTCACAAAACCAATATTTCTCCAATTCACCGCCTAATGTTGAATTAACGCCACTATAATGCTTTGTTTTTCCGGCAAGGCTCTCCTGTGTGAGAATATCTACCTGATCATATCCATACAATTTAACCTGTTCCCAGTTTAAATTTTCATCAATCGAATGGATCCAGTAGCAATCATCCAAAGAACATGCGTGATTCTCCAGCATCCAGGTCAGTGTGTTTTTTCCACGCGTGTATTTATCCAGATTTCTTCGCTTTGCCGGAATCGTTCTGTCATTTAACCAGAAATCAACCAGGTCGCAACCTGATTCGGTCAGACGAATCCTTCCATTCACATTTTCAGAAACAAATTCTTCCGGATAATGAAGGATTCTTTTTAACGGTAGCGGAAGATGGTCTGCTGTATTGCTGTTTATCGATGCAGAAACAACCTCTTTGTCCAGATCAAATACACATACCGGTATATCCTTGTGTCTCAGAATATATATCATAGCTTACCCCCATACAGACTCAGCTGCCTCATCCAGCGCTCTGCTTTTATCTATATGTTCTTTTCGCAGCACATCCCTGCGAACCATTGAGACCATACCATCCGTAATTTCCCGCAGCACCGTCTCCTTTAACAAATAAAGCACATACTCCGGTGGTTTACGATATGACTTACTTCCGATGGAAGACTCCCACTGTTTTTCGGTCTGTAACGGGATATGATACTTCTCTGCGAATTGCTTTTGACTTAAACCCGTTAAATGACGTATTTCTTTTATATCCATCTTTGGAACTCTCCTCGTAAAAAACAACGATACAGATACGGTATTCATTGAATACTATATCTGTATCGTAACCAATACATATGTACTTATCAAGCCCATTTTCCAAAAAACCAGAAAAATATATCAGCCGCCTTGGTCTATAACCAATGGCTATTCATGCGGTATTTCAAGAGGTCCCCATCTCTTGACAATAGTTCTCTAGTCTCAATCTCCGGAAAAAGTTTTTATGCCAATTATTTATGAGAGAAAAACAGCCGACAGGGATCTCCGTCTCTACCGGCTGTCACAGCCTTATTTCTTCTTATCTTCTTTTAAGCCATACCAGGCAATGCCTTCATCCTTCCATCCTACTGTAAGCAGATGCTTCGCTTCATTTAATGCTGGTGTGTAATGATGGGATCCTGACTTAAGGAACGGGCAGTACCTGCGGTAAAGCGGAACTGACTTATCATCATCAGAATACCAGCCGATACCTTCGTCGATCCAACCGTATTTCTTGATCAATACCTCTCTCTCATAACTGCTTGTCGTATAGTGATGATCTTTCACGAATGCATTGTACAGACGATAAACCGGTGTGTTTGATTTTTCCGGAGCGTACCAGCCAATGCCCTCGTATTTCCATCCCCTGCTGACAAGAACATTCTTCTCATACTCAGACTTCGTGTAGAAATGCTCCCGAGTAATCGGATGATATAATCTCTGCATCGCTACAGCCTTGTTCTCTTCTGGTATCGGTGTAGCTGTAGGTTTTGTAGACGGCTTCTCCGATTCGAGATAATGGATCGTAATTCCCTTATCAATAAAGTCATCCGATTCCTCCCATCCTTTTACACTTACAAACAAAGTCACATCGTTCTGTTCGAGATTCGGTTTATATTTTTTTACTTTATTCCATTCTTCTTTTGTGCCATTGTAGTAGATATCAGTTAATGCTGTATCAAAGGCGAAGGACGTTTCGGTTACTCTCGACTTGAATACTAGCCAGGCATCGGCACGAATTTCTTCAAGTGAATGCGGCAAGCGTATCGTTTTTAATTTTTCACAGCTTCCATATGAAGCAAATCCATACGCGCCCCGCCCCCATACATTACATTCGATCTTTTTCACTCCTTCAGGAATCGTTAATTCTTTAAGACTGCTGCAACCAGCAAATGCACGGTCCTCGATGGTTTCTACTCCCTCTGGAATGTCTATTTCCTTAAGTCTTTCACAACCCTGAAACGCTCCACGGCCTATACTTTTGAGTCCTTTAGGCAAAACAACCTCCTCAGGGCCAGCTGGTGTAACAGACCAACCACCTTCAGAACCGAACATATATTCCGGAATTGTGGTATTTCCTTCGGACACAATAACCTTCTTCAAATTAAGGCAGTCACTAAATACCGCTGTTTTCAAATTCTTCACGGGTGGAAGTGTCAGGCTAGTCAATCCAGTATGGGCAAAAGCCCCTTCTCCCAAGGTATCAAGTTTGTCTGGAAGTTTGATACTTTTAAGTTTACAGCAAAATTTAAACGCGCGATACCCGATATTTGTAACAGTTTCCGGGATATTTATTTCAGACAGATTCTCAAGGCCCTTAAATGCATCATCCCCTATTGAAACAAGTCCGTCCGGTAAAGAAACTCGTTCTATTTTTTCACCTGCCACAAAAGGTACACCATTAGTAGAAGAGTCTCGGTCCTCCTGTAAACCTCCGACACTTATAACGCCTTTGCGTACCTCAACTTCCGTAATATAACCGTCTTCGCCGTAAGTAGCGCGCAACTGTTCTTCAACCACCTCTGGCAATCCACAAGAAGATGTCCTTGACGACGCATAACTTTCCTTCATGTTTCCCGTACCCGAGATGATGAGTTTAAACTTTCCGTCTACGTTTTGTACTACCTGCCATGTCACGTGATCCTCCGCAGTCGCAGAAGCATCTCCTGAGAGGATGACATCCCCAGGTGCCGCGTATACCTCTGTTGTTACTTCCTGCTTCTCAATTTCGCCGGCAGTTACTGTGTAAGGACATGATGTCGCCAGCACACATGTTGCAACAATCGCAAGAATCTTTTGTTTTCTCATGCTCTCTCCTTCTCTAATGTATGAAATTAAAATATCATCGAGTAAACGCGCATGGCAAAAGCATACGCTTAATATATATATGTATATATTCATATATTTTGAACGGTGTTACGTACTTTTGTTTTTATGCCAATTATTTACGAGTCAGGACCACCGGCTTAGCCGGTGGCCTGCTCAGTCCCTATAAGGGACTATTACCTGCTTGCGCCCGGAAGGCGCACTGAAGGTCTGCCTACTGCACCACATACACAGCTGCCCCTTAAAGGGGCTTTTTCAGTGCTTCCTTACTCCGGCGCAGCCCCATAAGGGGCTTGCTGGTTTGCTTTGACTTCCCACGGCCACTCCAAGTGGCTTATTTCTTGTTCTTCTTTACCGGCTCACCCGTAAACGGGTCGATATACTCTACTAACGACATCTGATCATATTCCAAATCTTCCTTCAGTTGATTCTGAATATACTGTTTTATCGCAGC
>NZ_JHXY01000053.1 GCF_000621585.1 [Eubacterium] cellulosolvens LD2006
GTATGGTGCGCGGAAACCTGCGCACCGCGCATGCGGGCAAACTGGACAAGAGAAAACAGGACGATGGGGCAGTGTTCTATCACCGCCTTCCTTGCGCAGGATATCTTCGGCGGCAAAGTCTATGGCCTAGAGCGCTCCGGCGGCAACTTCCATTGCTACAACGTCATCGGTGACTGCAAGTTCGATCTGACCAGTGAACAGTTTGGAGAGGAAGTTCTAGATTATACGGATAATCCCGAGCAATTCCGGGAGGTTCATTTTGCGAAAGAGGAGAAGAGACTCCGCTATGAGCTTCTGAAAAGACGATTAAAAGAGATATTGGAATGATAGGTTCCTATATATCCGTTCTGGAAAGCTGTAGCATTCGAATCCGATATCCGAAAAGGTCTGTAGCGGATCACCGAAAGACAAAACCCAATCCTTGGGCGGATGCAGCTAAACGGAAGACGGAAAAGAGGAACCATGATTCATTTCGTTCTTTAAATATAAAAAATTAACGATCAATATATTGTAAAAACCTACATTTGTCACCGCCAAAAAATCCCGAAAAGCGCAACTTGAAAGGTACGAAATCACAAATGGAATACGAAAACGGAACATGGATCATGCATGGTGTCGCGGGGGATGATCCCACATGCCTGCATAGCGTACAGGACGCGATCAACTACATAAAGGAAGTGGGTTTTCTGCCTCTCTTCAAGAATGATATTCCGGGATTTTCCTTAGAAGAGCGAACGGAGCCACAGTTTTGGTGGAGCGGCAACCCTGCGGTAGACCCTTGGGAGTGGCGAACGCTTATCGCAAGAAGCGGAGAGATTGCCTACGGTAAGTTTTTTGAGAAAAAGGCCGGATTTATCTCCAAAGAATGGCTACCCTACTTCGCAAACTACCGGCGGGACGGCTATGATTTCGATGCTCTCTGGGACGATGAGAAGGCAACGAAGAAGCAGAAGAAGATCATGGATCTCTTCGAGACCGAAGAGGAACTGTATTCCAATGAAATAAAGGCAAAGGCCGGGTTGGGGAAAGGCGGCGAAAAGGGCTTCGAGGGGACGCTGACCGATCTCCAGATGAGGACGTATCTCACGGTCAGAGATTTTCGCCAGCGGGTAAACAAGAAGGGGGAATCCTATGGCTGGGCGATTGCCGTTTATGCCAAACCGGAAGCGATCTGGGGCTACGAATACGTGACATCCAGATATCACGAGAAACCAGTAGACTCCGGAAAAGCCATTGCGCAGCATATGATGGAGCTTTATCCGTCTGCCGAGGCAACTGCCATCAAGAAACTGCTTGGCGGTTCTGTCGCCACGAGCGTCAAAAAGAAGAAGAAAAGAGAAGTGCAGTATCCGCAGAATCTTTTCAAGGAGCTTGGCCTTGGCGAAAATCCGACGCGCGACCAGATGATGGGCTTGGAATACGCAATTCCCATGTTGAAGGAGAGGGATCAGGACGCAATAAAGTACAAATATCAGGATGGACTCACCGGAAGGGAAATGGCTGAGAGGTTCGGCGTTTCCGAAGGTACTGCAAGCAATATTGGCAGATTAGCAACCAAACGCTTAAAGAGAGAACTCATTTTCCCATGGATCCGGGACGGATACGAAGCAACCGTTCAGAAAAACAAGGATGAAGTCGCTGCGCTTCAGACTATCCTTGAGGTAATGGCAAAACACGAACACGCAAAGCAGGTATGGAATGAGATCACAAGCATTCCGGGCATTTCGGAAAGAAACAGCCAGGCATTAAACCGCATGGGGATTACCAATGTTGGTCTTCTTGTTCTTCTTGTCCGTAAGAGGAACTGGACGTTAAGAGTTTCTGGCATCGGTGATAAAAGCGGTTCTGATATCGAGTATGCACTCTACAAGGCTGGATGGCTGGAGAGATAGAGTCTTATCTTTCGAGAGCGGGAAAGGGCTCTAAAACCGGATGGGGAAAGCTGAAGAGCGGAATAGGGTGGATTTCGTTGGATCATGTGAAGAGTGTATAAGGATGACGGCTAGTGGAGATTGACTCTCTGCTGGCCTTTTTTTTCGTGACCAACATGAGATGATTTATTGATACATTTTTTTTTATATGTTGAAAAATCATACAAATTGCAACAAAAAGAAAAAGACAGACATCAAGGGAGAACGTGAGAATGAAAAAAAGAATTGTTGTAATGCTTGTATCGTGTATGCTTTTGGGACAAGTGTGCCCCTTTACAATATCTGCGGAACAGATAGAACAGAATACGATAACAACTGATGCAGTAGGGGCAGAGGAGGAAGTTCTTATTTCCGGTGACTGTTCCGCCGATGCATATGATCATGTCGAATGGCGTGTGATAAGAACTCCTGAAGAGGGGAAGTTGAAGCTGATCATTTCCGGAACGGGAAAGATGAAGGATTATAGTTATCGTGACAGTTTTGATCGTGAGATTACGTTAGAATTATCAGATTTAGGTATTGTGGATAGTTTATCAGAGGTGGAGATTTGTGAAGGTGTACTCAATGTTGGAGATTGTGCATTTTGTGAGAGTAAAATAGAAAAAGTTTCGTTACCAGAAGGCTTTCTTACTATAGGGTCTGAAGCGTTTGAAGATTGCAAAAATCTAAGCGTTATTAATCTGCCTGAGTCAGTTGAAGAAATAGAATATGCTGCATTTTCACAGTGCCAGCGTTTAGAGAGCGTAGTGTTTCCAGCGCATCTTAAGAGAGTAGGATACTCAGCATTCGCAGGTTCTGGGTTAATAAATGTGAGACTACCGGAAAACACGGACATGGGTTATTGTGTTTTTTCTGGTTGTGAGCAATTAAAGGAAGTAGTGGTTCAAGAAAAATCAGATATTACTGTTAATATGTTTTATGATTGTCCTAATTTAGAGAATATTTGTTTCCCAGAAAACTGGACAGGAAATATCGACTCTGAGGCGTTTGAAGATTGCAAAAAACTTACTGAAATAGTATTTCCGAAAAACTGGACAGGAAATATTCGTGGTGGAGCTTTTAATAATTGCTCGAATCTAGAGAGCGTAGTCATGCCGGAAAAAATGACAGGAGAAATTGGAGGAGCCTTTTGGAACTGTACGAAGTTAAAGGAGTTAAGTATCCCAAATGGAATAAAAGAGGTACATAGGGATATTTGGAGTGGATGTAGTCAACTCGAAGTACTTCGGCTTCCAAAATCCCTCACACACGTAGATGGATTAACAGAAGAAAATAATTCAGGGCTGAAAGATGTATATTATGAGGGAACAAAAGCAAGGTGGGATATTATTTATTCTCCAACAGAAAACGATTTGAAAATGGGTAAAGATATAACTATTCATTGTAAGGATGGTGATTTCACAGGACCCAGTCCGACACCATGGCCTGATGGCATAATACTTTCTGGAGAATTCTCAGATACCGTTAAGTGGGAGTTGATGAAAGCTTCTGAAGAGGGCAAGTTAAAACTTGTTATTACCGGGGCTGGTTCCATTCCAGGGTTTTATAGTACAGGTGGGGTATTGTCCCGTTATATTGAAAAATATTGGGAATCGATTTCAGAAGTTGAGATTGCAGAGGGAATTCAAGAGATTGGTGGGTACGCTTTTTTTAAAACCAATATCGAGAAAGTGGTTCTCCCCAATAGCCTTGGAAGGATAGAAAACGGATCCTTTGAAGGCTGTGAACAGCTAAAGAATATTGAACTTCCATCAAATCTTACGTATATTGGTGCGAATGCCTTTGAAGATTGCAAACAGTTAAAGAGTATTGAATTTCCGCCAAATCTATCATGTTTAGGTGGGGGGGCATTTGCAGGTTCGGGTTTGACAAGTGTAACTTTACCAGAAAAAATTCCTTTTTTAACAGGTATTGAGCGAGAGCAGTTTGCATATTGTAAGGAATTAAAAAAAGTAATTATCCTCCCAAAAACATTAGATCTTGGGTGGTTTATGTTTAGCGGGTGCACCAGCTTGGAAGAAGTTGTTTTTCCGGATAGGTGGAATGGAAAATTTCATGGTTGTGCTTTTTCTGAATGCGAAAACTTAAAAGAGTTGGATTTTCCTGAGGGGATAGAATATCTAACTTCCTCAGAGTGGACAGGTTGTAAAAACCTGAAAGTGCTTCGTCTTCCCCATTCACTTAAACAAGTGTATATATATGATGAAGACAACGGGAATGATTCGTTAAGTAATGTGTACTATAACGGTACTCTAGAAGAGTGGGATAAGATTTTTTATCCATCGGAAGAATATAAAAAACTTATCAGTGAAGGAAAAATAACCATCCATTGCTCAGATGGAGTGGTACTAGATAAAAATACTATTGCCATGCAGCGCTTATATAATCCATATTCCAGAGAGCATTTTTACACGAATTCTACTCATGAGAGAGACGTTCTCGTCAGCAGAGGATGGAAGTACGAGGGAATTGGCTGGTATGCGCCGGCAAAATCAAAAACACCGGTTTATCGTCTGTACAATGCATTCGTGAATGATCATCACTATACGACAAGTAGTTATGAGAGAGAGGTATTGATCAAGAAATACGGTTGGATCGACGAAGGTATCGGCTGGTATTCTGATGATGATAAGTCGGTTCCGCTTTACCGTAGGTACTGCCCCTTCCTTAAATCAGGAGCTCATCATTACACACCAGCATTAAATGAAGC
Organism: [Eubacterium] cellulosolvens LD2006; assembly: GCF_000621585.1. Taxonomy (GTDB): domain Bacteria; phylum Bacillota; class Clostridia; order Lachnospirales; family Lachnospiraceae; genus Bilifractor; species Bilifractor cellulosolvens. The sequence continues at coordinate 4,642 of NZ_JHXY01000053.1, forward strand.
GAAGCATCTTTTGACAGTAGGATGGAAGGATGAAGGCGTTGCCTGGTATGGTGTAGATCCGGAGAAGAAGTAACATTAGATGAGAAACAACCGACCTTACAGCAAATCTGGTTGATTGGGCGATTTCAAACTATAAGAACGACAGTGTTTTTCAGGTGAATGGAAAACTGCGTTTACAGTATCTTTGCAATCTCGCAAAGCCTCACGCAGAATATCTACTTCAGAGGGCGATAGGCTTACAGAGGGATCCGGATGTCCTTCAGGTGTTAAGAGCGGCACTTTCACAGTTGAATCCGAAACCAAAGACGGATGAAGAACTGGCGGAGGAGATGTCTCTCAAAGAATTGGAAAAGACTGCTGCGAAACGAAGCTCAAAGCCAGTTGAGCAGAAAGAAGTGACTACAAAGCAATATTCACGGGATCCCTATGTCTCAGAGCTTGCCAAGCGGCTAGCCAACGGAAAATGCGAACTTTGTGGACAGCCGGCGCCATTTAGGGACAGTAAAGGAAAACCGTATCTGGAGACACACCATGTAGTTTGGCTGTCCCAGGGAGGATCTGATTCGGTCGACAATACCGTTGCCCTGTGTCCAAACTGTCATAGGAAGATGCACATTGTAAATAATCCGAGCGATGTCTCAAAGCTAAAGATAGTTGCAAAGAATAATGCGCTCTAAAAATATGCTTTTTGTCATTTGAAAAACAGTGAACGATTGTATAACAGATATGGACGCTGACGTAAAATCAATAGATAGATATAAGAAAGTGGCCCACAAGATACATATTGGAGGAGAAAATGGATTTTAAGGCGACCCCGAGAACAGTACGAGATATGTTAAATCTGAAGCGGAAATATGTGATTCCTCGGTTTCAGAGAGAATACTCCTGGACAAATGATGAGCTTAATGAATTATGGAATGATCTGCTGGAAAACATTGTCATTAATTCAGAGGGCAAACTGGTGCCACAAGAGTATTTTTTGGGCTCTATTGTTTTAGTGGGTGATGATGAAGACAGTACAGATATCACACGTCAGGTGGTTGATGGCCAGCAAAGGTTGATGACTATAACGATTATGTTTTCCGTGCTTGCCCAGAAGTTCCGTGCAATTAATGAAAATGGTCTTAGTAATATAGTTCACAAGTTTATTATTGGGGAAGATGAAAATGGTGATCCTATTACAAAGTTAGTGTCGGAAACGCCTAAGCCCTTTTTTCAGTTTCGGATACAGCAAAAAGAAATAGACTTTTCTCAGGTTCCAACTACCAAAGAAGAAACGGCAATACTGAATACTTATAATTTCTTTGACAACTGTCTCTCTGAGACGAAACTGCGAAAAGAAATTCTTAAAGATAATGGTGAGACTGTTATGTCGGAACCCTATGTAGATCTTCTCAAAGTTGTACGTGACCAAGTTTTGAGCTGTAAAGTTATATATGTTACGGTTAAATCTTTCGATGATGCTTATCAGATTTTTGAAGTGTTAAACGCAAAAGGTAAAGAACTAGAACCAACAGACATCATTAAAAATAATATATTTGCATTATTGGATTCCACAGAACCGGTAGACACGGCTTTTGAAAAATGGAAAATCATCAGAGATAATATTGCTGATGATAAGGGCGGGGATATTAAGACTTTTTATAGATACTTTTGGTTATCGAAGTATAGTTTTGTAACATCGAAAAAATTGGTTTCAGAATTTAATAGAAGGGTTCCTAAAACTCAGGAGGCATACTCTGCTTTTCTGGATGAGCTTGAAAACTCTTCAAAAATATATTTGAAAATATCTCAGCCCAAAGAGAGTGATTGGCGATCAATAGAGAAAAAACCTATTTATGAATGCCTGAAAAATTTGAATGATTTTGGTATTACACAGGTACGAACAATTGCTATGGCTTTGTTAGAGGCAGAAGAAAAGAAGACGATTTCCAACAAGAAATTAGTTGATATTCTTTCTTATTTGGAATACTTTCATTTCGTTTTTAATGCCGTTTGTTCTTTAAGAGCATCCGCAGTTGAACGCAAAAATTCAAGATTTGCAAGAAAGTTAAATAAGTGTACCAACAAACATGACGGTAATGCATGCCTCGGGGAATACAAAAAAGAGTTGCAGAGTATGCTTCCATCATATGAAATGTTCGAAGAATCATTCATGAAACTATATTATACTCAGGCTGAAACAAGTGATAAGAAGGTTGTACAGTATATTTTGAGAACCTATGAATATTATTGTGCTGGTACAGATGAAGTAGCCGTAGCCAATATGACTGTAGAGCATATACTTCCGGAATCTACATCGGTTCCGGAAGTTGGGTACATGGGGAATCTTCTTCCTTTGGGGCAAAGCATTAATTCTAGTAGCGGAGATGATGATTTCACAAAAAAACTTGAAGACTATAAGAAATCACGCTATCAGTCTGTTGTTAACTTTTCCAAACAGTTTTCGGCTACTTCAAAATGGAGAAAGGAAGAGATAATTAATCGGACAAAGTATCTTGCAAAATGTATGTACGAAAGAAAAGTGATTGCACAATCAGAAGACGAGTCAAATACCATAACAAGTGATCCGCAGGTGGAAAGCTAAAATATCCATCTGGAAGGAAAATAATGTTATTACAATTCTTCGTACTAGAGGGGTAAGAATGAATTCAATCCCCACGAACGGGGGGGTAAAAAGCACAAGATATAGCATTTTATGCAATACACAATCGCAAGATATAGTGCACCTGCGTGGATATCAAGGAAATCGATATGGTCATGTTTCTTAGACCGACGGAATCCCCGGTTGTCTTCTTACAGCAGTTGGGAAGAGGTCTTCGAAGAGCGAAAAACAAGCAGTATCTGACCGTACTGGACTTCATCGGCAATTATCAAAAGGCGGAAAAAACCTTCCTGTACATGACAGGAAAGAGCCGTTCGCACCCGTCTACATACAACCCGAGTGACATCCAGGATCTGCCGGACGACTGCATGGTGGATTACGATTTCCGGCTGATCGATCTCTTTGAGGAGATGCAAAAGCGTCAGGTCAAATTGGACGAGATCATCTTCTCGGAGTACGAAAGGATTAAGGAAATCGTTGGCCACAGACCGAGCAGATTGGAATTGTTTACGCATATGGAGGATGAGATCTACCAACGAATCGTCAATATCTCCGCCAAGAACATTTTCAAGCATTATCTGCGGTTTCTGGAGGAACACCATGAACTCACACTACCGGAGCAGCAGTTCTGCAAAACAATAGGCAGAGAATTCATTGACCTTATCGAGACCACAAGCATGAGCAAAGTCTACAAGATGCCGGTCTTACAGGCATTTTTTAACAAGGGGCGGTGTCTCTGTCAGGTAAATGAAGAACAGCTTCTGAGAAGCTGGAAAGAGTTCTTCTCGGCAGGATCCAACTGGCGGGATCTGCCAAAGATTTCGTCGTATCAGGATTATAAAAACATGTCGGACAAGGAGCATCTGTCAAATATTTACCGAAATCCGGTGCATTTCCTAGTGCAGTCCGGCAAAGGATTCTTTATCTTACATGATGACAAAACAGTTTCCCTGCACACTGCATTGCGGGACATGGTAGGAAATCCGGTGTTTGCGGAACAGTTCGGGGATGTCATCGCATATCGAACGATGGATTACTACAGCCGAAGACTTGCGGAAGCTGAAGTATAAGTGAAAAACATCACGATTGCTCACCTGCATTGGAAAGAATAGATGGCATTAACAAGGATTAATGGAGTAAGACGGTAGAGGCCAGTATGAAAAAAATAATTAAGACATTTGGAAAAGTATTGCTAACGCTCGTCATTATTCTGATGGTGTCCTTATTCATAATTTTTGTTTATAACAGGATACGGATGAAGCAGGAGGAATCACTGTTAAAGAAACCATTGGGACAAATGGTAGAGGTGGACGGACATATGATGTGTGTCTATGAAGAAGGCGAAGGTGCACATACCTTGCTGTTTTTGTCAGGTTCGGGAACGGCTTCGCCAATACTTGATTTCAAGAGCCTTTATACTCTTCTTAAAGATGACTACCATATCGTCGTTATAGAAAAGTTTGGTTATGGATTCAGTGATGTAATTGATGACGAGAGATCTTTTGATACGATCCTAAGGCAGGACAGAGAAGCACTTGAAAAAGCCGGGATCAAGGGACCGTTTGTCCTTTGTCCGCATTCCCTATCCGGACTAGAATCGATTATGTGGGCACAGAATTATCCCGATGAAGTCGAAGCAATCGTAGGTCTTGATATGGTTCTTCCACGCACTTACGACGAATTCGATTTTGATCGTTTATTCAAATATGAAAAGCTTGCTGCCCTTGCGCGTAAGCTGGGTATTGTAAGATTCTTCTATTCCGACAGGTCTTTACCATCTACACTTTCAAAGGAGGAAAAGGAACTGTATCGGGCTATTGCATGCAGGAAAGCTGTGAATCTCGACGTTATAAACGAAGGGCTGTCGATTCCTGAGGCTGTCAGCGAGATTGACAGCAATCCCAAGCCGGATGTACCGATGATCATGTTTATTTCCGACGGAAAAGAAGTTATGGGCACTAACTGGGTTGAAGACCATTATGAGTATGCTTCTGATCTTACAGATGCAAACGTGATCGAACTAGACTGCGGCCACTATGTGCACAACTTTATGCAGAATAAGATTGCTGAAGATATCCGGGAGTTTCTTGATGAATAAGCGTTTACGATAGAAGGGACATTTTTGTAGTAACGAAATGTCTCTCCGCTTATTTTTTGATCTGCCAGAGAAACCGGAAAGAAGCATGTCTCATTGACATAAGCGCCTCTAAGTAGTATTATAATGATAGGTGGGATATCCCACCTATCATATATGGAGGTGACCCTTATGGAAGCTATCAAAGATTATACGGTACACATTGACAGCAAAAAGAGAATCACCCTCAGAGGTGCTTTGTATCAATACTATAATGTAAAAGAATACGAAAATGGTTGCATAATACTTGAACCGCGTGAACTCTCTGTTCCTGATGGCATCTCGGCAAATACTTTGAAAGATATGGATAGAGCAATAGAGAATTTCAAGATGGGAGATGTTTCACCCGCTATTGATCTGTCAGATTTTTAGGGGGAAATGCCTGGATGGGATATGCAATTAGGATGGGAATTCCTGAAATGGAGGAATTCTGGAATTCTCTTCAGACTCAGTACCGAAATGGTACTATCAGTAAAAAAGACGAAGAGCTTTATAAAAAATGGGGGAATGCTCTGAAGAAGCTATCCCTTGATCCTATGTACCCGAGCTTAAAATCTCATGAAATAACAGAATTGTCCAGACGATATGGTATGAAAGTCTGGCAGTCATACCTGGAGAATAAAAAGAGTGGAGCGCGCCGCATGTACTGGGTATATGGACCAGATCAGCAAGAGATAACAATAATTGGTTTGGAACCACATCCAGAAGATGCGAAACATGGTGCATATGACAGGATAAAGCTATCAGACTTATAAAAACCTAATATTTGATGTAGTACAGGGCCATTCAGTAACGAATGGTCCTTTTTTTGCTTCCCGCGTTCCAGAATAGATGTCAGTCAGTCAACTACCCCGACCTACGGCTAACGCCTTAGAGGTCGGAGCTTGTAACTGCCCTGTGGTATAACGGATAAGTCCTTCCACATTTAGTCGTTTGGCATTG
>NZ_JHXY01000054.1 GCF_000621585.1 [Eubacterium] cellulosolvens LD2006
AATCACTCTGCACACAAATCAAAAGAGACAAGAAATTATCTTGCAACAAGACCGGAAGGTCGTTTTGTTTTTGTGTTTACACCTAAGCATGGATCATGGCTTAACATGATAGAAAGTTTCTTCAGTAAGATGACCAAGCAAATGCTTAGAGGTATTCGTGTAAAATCCAAGGAAGAACTTGAGCAGCGTATCTACCTCTATTTTGAAGAAGTAAATCGTGAACCTGTAGTTTATCATTGGACATACAAAATGGATGAAATCAGTGTTGTTGAGGCAGAGTCAGCTGGAGTTAAATCCAATGATTCATTAAGTGTCAGTTAATTATTATTCAATGTACTAGAGTATTATACAGTGCCTCTGATATTGAAAAGCGACTGAAAGAAGATTATTAATTCCCGGTTGCATTTTGGTTGCAAAAAGTCTTAAAAAGCAAAAGAATCGATGGAATAAACGTTAAACCACAACAACATATAGCTATAAAAGAAAATTAATCTCACTAGATGTTGATGCTTTTCTAGAGAGGGTAGAATCGGTAACTGTTTACCGTCTCTACTACGGTCCGACCATGGAACACTTCTACACCACCAGTGCTTACGAACGGAGAGTTCTGATCGATAAATATGGATGGGTCGACGAGGGTATCGCATGGAAGTCCCCGAAGACACCGACGACAGACGAAGAGAAGAAGACCATCAAACCGGTATATCGTCTCTTCAATCCGTTCACGACGGATCATCACTACACCAAAGATGCAAACGAGAGAAAGACTCTGATTGATAAGTACGGATGGAAAGATGAAGGCATTGCCTTTTACAGCAACGATAAAGGTGATGCAACAGTTTACAGACTCTGGCATCCGGGTCTTATCACCGGCGCACATCACTTCACAACCGGAAAACATGAGTATGATGTCCTGATCACCCGCGGCTGGATCGGTGAGACGGAAGCTTTTAAAGTAAATGCCGCATCTTAATGGTTTCTATGAAATACGCCACAAATAGATAAGGAATAAAGCAGGTGCCTTTCTTTGCTTCAGAGAAAGGCACCTGCTTTTGCTTGATGAGGGAAACAAATCCGTTTGAGGAATCTTCTTCGTAAGATTTGACGCTCCTTTGTTAGGGGCATAGAAGAATACAAATGAAAAATATAAATAAATCCCAATTATGATTGGATATTGGGAGAAAGAAGAATATAATTGGGAGTAGAGATTTTCTCCCAACGGCAGAGAATATCTCCCAAAACAATAAATAATATGGGCGATAAATATTCGCCTTGGGAGAAAGGAGAACTTATCATTGCGAAAATTTGATTATTCTTATCTTGCAGATAGAACTTGGGATAACGAGATAATGTCGTATATATCAAAGATTCACGAGTATAAGGGAAAACAGGAACTTTTTCTACGGCAGAAACCTGTGGAGCTTAATAGACTTATTGAAATTGCAAAAATACAGAGTACAGAGGCATCCAACAGGATTGAAGGTATCATAACTACAAATGCCAGATTGAAGCAGCTTGTAGCAGATAAAACTACTCCCAAGAACAGGGATGAGGAAGAAATCATCGGCTATCGAAATGTGCTTAACCTTGTGCATGAGAATTATGATGTTTTGCCAGTGCGAAGTAATTATATTCTTCAAATGCATCGAGATTTGCTTAAGTTCACAAATCTTTCTTATGGGGGACAATATAAGACAACCCCAAATGAAATAGACATGGTATTGGAATCAGGTGAAAAGGTTGTATTGTTTAAGCCATTAGAGCCATATGAAACACCACCTGCTATCGAGGCTATTTGTGACAAATATCAAGAAGCATTGGATAAAGAGCTTGTTGATGAGCTCATCTTAATACCATGTTTCCTACTAGATTTTTTGTGTATTCATCCGTTTAATGACGGCAATGGACGTATGAGCAGACTATTAACATTGCTGTTGTTATATCGTAGCGGATACATGGTTGGGCAGTACATCAGTATTGAGAAAGCTATAGCTGATACAAAGGAAGCGTACTATGATGCACTTCAAAAGGCAGACCAAGGATGGCACGAGGGAATAAATGACCCTAAGCCATTTATCAAGTATATGTTGAGTATCATACTTTCATGTTACAAGGAATTTGAAGCAAGAGTATCTATTGCTCATGCGGCTGGAGCAAAGAGTACGTCATATGACATTGTGAAAGCTTATGTAAGTGAGCGTATTGGTAAGTTTTCAAAACAGGAAGTGCTTATAGGCTGTCCAAGCCTAGGTAGTTCTTCTGTAGAATCAGCGTTAAAGAAGCTTGTTGAAGATGGAACGTTAGTTAGACTAGGAGCAGGCAGAAAAACGCTATATACAAGGGCTGATGCAGTAATTGATTAAGCTTTATGGAAAAAAAACATTCCCACAGAAGAGCAGGATGAGGAGATAGAAAAAATGCATCGTCACGAATATGGCAAGAAGGATGCGTCACATTTGCTGATTCAGCTGATCGATGAGCACAATCTTCCGATGATGGAAAAAGAGATTGACGCGATACAGAATGAGGCGGGGGATGATTTTCATCTGATCGCCTTTGAGGTGAATGATTGGAACGATGATCTTTCGCCATGGAAAGCACCTGCGGTATTCGGAGATCATGCTTTTGCCGGCGGTGCAGAAGAGACGCTTGCCGTTATCCTTTCGGAAATACAGGGTGATCCCAGACGTTGTTATCTGGGCGGATATTCACTGGCCGGACTGTTTTCCCTGTGGGCTGGATGCCGGACGGATGCCTTTGCCGGTATTGCCGCCGCATCACCATCCCTCTGGTATCCACGGTTTCTTGATTATCTGGAAGCAAATTCGATGAAGGCGGACAAGGTGTATCTGAGCCTCGGGGATCAAGAAGAAAAGACGAGAAATGCAAGAATGGCAACCGTTGGGGATTGCGTGCGGGCAGCTCATGGGATTTTCCAGAACGAAGGAATTCTCACCACGCTTGCGTGGAATCCCGGAAATCATTTCAAGGAGCCGGAACTGAGAACAGCAAAAGCCTTTGCGTGGCTATTGCTGAAGGAGCATGAGTAATCAATCCTATGGAAAAATATCAAATCTTTTGCCGAAATTGAGTAGGAATTTACTGCTGCGGACAAAATCCGCAGACGAGATGATGCGTGTCACTGTCAGAATAACACTGTACAAATCAGGTAAATTCTCAAAGTGAACCTCTGAAAAAACCGGCCATGAGATACTTTTAAAATAATTTACAGCTCAAAATCGCAAAAACCATGAGGCAAGTACACCTGTTTTGTACAGGGAGGTCGTAGACAGCCGTGTAAGTTGTACGGCCTCGAAAAACATGAAAAAACCGGCCGTGATTTCTCACGACCGGCCACATTCATCGTAATGTCAATATCGCCTCATACAAAACGCATATCAAGAGATACCATTATTTCACTATTCCTGATACTCCCAAAAAGAACTTTGCACCAAATTACTGAAGCAGAGAAAGAACTCCCTGTCCGGACTGGTTAGCCTGTGCAAGCATAGACTGAGCTGCCTGAGAAAGAATGTTATTCTTTGTGTATGCAGCCATCTCTTTAGCCATATCTGTATCACGGATGCGGGACTCAGCTGCTGTTGTGTTCTCAGATGTTACCTGGAGGTTATTGATTGTGTGCTCCAGACGGTTCTGCTTAGCACCAAGTTCAGCGCGGTAGCTGGATACATGATCGATTGCAGACTGGATGTTCTTTACTACGCGGTTAGCGTTAGCTGTTACATCGTCGCCAGCAACTCCGGAAGATGTAATCTGGATGTATTCTTTTCCGTCAGTAAGACCTGTAGCTGTATCACCCTTAGATTTCTGAACACCGTCAAGGGAATCATAAGCATCGAGGAGGGCAGCCTTTACGCTGTCTGCTCCATCTCCAGTGATCTTGGATCCGCCACTGATAGATACTGATCCAGCATCAGTAACTGTAACAGATACACTGGCAGCGCCCTTCATGTCTGCTCTGTTCATTGCGTCTCTGACAGCATTGGTAAGATCTTTTCCTGCTTGATCTTTATCAACCTTCTTATCGTCGATAAGTGCTTTAAGCTTTGCCTTCGGACCATTAGTTGCATTCGTAGCATCTCCATCAAGCCCTGTTTCTGTAACAGTGACTCCGCTTGAGCTAACCTTATCCAGATCGTTGAAGATTCCCTTCAGAGTCATATCCTGTCCCTTGAGGTCAAGAACTTCACCCTTGGTAGGACCGATCTGCATCGTCATGTTCAGCTTGCTGTCGTTATTAACAGCTGTAGAAGTATTTCCCTTGTTAGAATCTGTAGCCAGAGGCTTGATTCCGTTGTAATCGGTGTTGTTTGCGATACGATCGATCTCGTTTCCGAGCTCATCCATCTCTTTCTGGATGGAAGCGCGGGATGTGCTGTTATAGGTACCATTCGCTGCCTGTGTAGCCAGTGTAGTCATACGCTGAAGCATGCTGTGGGTCTCTGTAAGAGCACCTTCCTCTGTCTGGATCAAACCGATAGCATCGTTTGCGTTTGCTGTTGCCTGATCAAGACCGTTGATCTTGGATCTCATTGCCTCGGAAATAGCAAGTCCTGCTGCGTCATCTGCTGCGCGGTTGATTCTGAATCCGGAGGAAAGTTTCTCAAGGTTCTTGGAAAGACCGGAACGGTTGGATGTCAGGTTTCTGTATGCGTTTGTTGCTGGAATATTGTGCTGAATTACCATATTACGTCACTCCTTTGCTGCTTGCGTTCCCAGAACTTCCATGTTCGGATTGTATTCTTCAATATCCCCCAGTTCTTTCCATCATGCCGCTTATTACGACAGAATTGCTGACTTCTCCATACATCCATTATCGACCCTTTACAATAGGATAATAATTGCATAGAAATGCCACTTAGACCATCAAGCCGGTATATCGTCTCTTCAATCCGTTCACGACGGATCATCACTACACAAAAGATCCGAACGAGAGAAAGACTCTGATTAATAAGTACGGATGGAAAGATGAGGGCGTTGCCTTCTACAGTAACGATAAAGGTGATGCAACAGTTTACAGACTCTGGCATCCGGGTCTTATCACCGGCGCACATCATTTCACAACCGGAAAACATGAGTATGATGTGCTGATCACACGCGGCTGGATCGGCGAGACGGAAGCTTTCAAAGTAAATGCCGCATCGTAATGGTTTCTATGAAATACGCCACGAATAAATAAAGAATTGAGCAGGTGCCTTTCTTTGCTTCAGAGAAAGGCACCTGCTTTTTCTCTTTTTGTACCCGCTGTTACTTTGTAATTTAAAAAATTCTTATATTTGCGAAATGGAAAAGTAGTTCATATGATTTTGCTGGCCTCAGTAAAATCGTAGAATCCCTGATTGTAAAATTGCTATAATGGTGTTATATTTAATTTGTAAACAAAAATAGTTTACGAATTAAATACGAGGGCAAAATTATGAAAGAGTATTTAGAAAGTCAGCTAAAAATGTGTATAACTATTGAGGAGTCTCAAGAGAATTATCAGGGGCTACCTTTATTGTATAGGTCACAGTATAGAATATATACAGTTTCATCTAATGGTGTTATTTGGATGGCATTGGAACCTAAAAAATTTTTAGGACTAGCAAAACTAAGAGGAAATCGAGCTTATTTGGAAAAAGTAAAGCAAATGAACTGTGTTTTATTTTTGGAGGATGCAACATTTTACTCTGTGGAAAAGATGAAAGAGGAGGGCATTCCATTCGTATTGAAAGGCAAGGAAGTTTTTCTTCCGTTTTTAGGAATGATACTCTCTAATAATGGACAGAGAATTCTAAAACCTGTTCATATAATTTCCTTTCTCACGCAAAAGATTCTTCTTATAGGATTGTATGAAGAGTTTGATAAAGCTACAGTTACAATGATTTCACAACGAATGGGTGTATCTAAGATGGCTGTTAGCAAGTGCTTTGATGAAATAGAATACCTGGGTATTGATGTTATGGATGTTAAAGGAAAAAGTCGAGCTATTACGATGAATGTCGGTAAGAAGGCTTGTTGGGAGAAGATTAAGCCATTTCTTCGCAACCCAATTATAAAAAAGTTTGCTTTTGAAAAGGATGCAAAACTAGAAAATAAGGCCGGAATATCGGCATTATCCGAGTATTCGTTATTGGCAGATAATAGTTATCCAACATATGCTGTAACAAAGCAGAATTTGCAATCTTCTGGGATTAGAGAGATGAAGGAAGCTGCTAAAGGTGATACAATTGGAAGCATTGTTCTTGAACTGGGTTATTATATTGATGCAATAAAACCTAATGTGCAGGACCCTTTAAGTGTTTTATTATCTATAGAAGATGAAATGGATGATGAACGTGTCGAAAGTTGTGCTTTAGAGATGTTAGAGGAGTATGTATGGTAAAAGGTTTAGAGACTTTTAAAAAGTATTTTGCAGGCGACGAGGACAAATACGTTTTAATTGGCGGTGCTGCTTGTGACATAAATTTTGCAAATCGAAATGCTGAATTTAGAGTGACCAGAGATTTAGATATGGTGCTAATTGTTGAGGCGCTTACACCTGATTTCGGTGAAAAGTTTTGGAACTTTATTGAAGAAGGTAATTATGAGAATAGGGCTACATCAGCTGGGAAGCCACAGTTTTTCAGATTTACAAATCCGAAAGATGATTCCTACCCAAAAATGATTGAGCTTTTTGCCAGAACAGAGTTTGCTCTTAGGAATCCTAATGTGCTCACGCCAGTTCATATTGATGAAGAAGTATCTAGCTTATCAGGAATATTGTTGGATGTAGATTATTATAAGGTACTTCTGGATGGTAGACAGAAGATAAATGGATTATCGGTTCTTAGACCAGAATATCTTATTCTGTTTAAGGCAAAAGCGTATCTAGATTTATGGAATAGACGGCAAGCAGGAGAAACAATTCATTCTTCAGAATATAAGAAACATAAAAAAGATATTTTAAAGATAGTAGTTGAACTTGAAGTTGAACGCCCTGCAGAGTTACCCAATTCCGTTCAGGACGATATTCGTTTATTTATAGAATCGTTAGAGACAGAACCATTTGATGTTAACACATTGATTAATTATGATGTTTCGACAGAGGAAGTGGCACAAATGCTTCGAGATGTATTTTTATAATACAAAAAGTGTCGTAGGATAGCACACCACCACAGGCCGCTATGGCACAGCAACTGCGAAAGGAATAAGATATGCTGCAGATCAAAGAGGATGTCCTCGCCTATGTGCGGGAGACCTATCACGTCGACATTGAATATCTCTGGAAAAAAAGTCCGGGAAATGGCATCTTCCGCCACGCGGATAACCGGAAATGGTTTGCCGCGCTTCTTATCGCCACAAAGAAGAGTCTGGAACTTTCCGAAGAGGGTGATCTCGATCTTCTAAACGTAAAGGTGGGCGACGCGTATCTACTGGATACCTTGGCCGGGCAGGAAGGTTTTTTCCGCGGCTATCACATGAGCAAAGGACACTGGCTGTCCATCGCTCTCGATGGGACAGTTCCTCTTTCTACCATCTGCCGCCTGATCGATGAAAGCTTTCTTTTGACCGCATCCAAGGCCAAGCAGCAGAAGCTGCGGCCGCCAAGGGACTGGTTGATTCCGGCAAATCCGAAGTACTATGACATCGAGCATGCCTTTGATGATACGGATGTGATCAACTGGAAGCAGGGAAGAGGCGTTAATGTAAAGGATACGGTCTACATGTATGTGGCTTCCCCCGTCTCCGCCATTTTATACAAGACAACGGTCATCGAGACCGACATCCCCTACCGGTACACCGATACGAATCTGGACATCAAAGCCCTGATGCGGATCCGTCTGGAAAAGCGCTACGCCCCGGAGGAATTTCCGCTGGAGACGTTAAAGGAATATGGCGTCAGCACGATCCGTGGCCCGAGAGGAATTCCGGAGAGACTGAAGGAGAAGCTGTCGTAAAGCCGATATGTGAGCGCATGAAGGTATGGAAGTCGTGGAGTCTCTATTAGACAAAAATGCGGATTCCGCAATAATGTCGACTAGAATTCATCGGTAGGAATTCGACGGATTCCTATTACAGGAAAAGAAAGGACAGGGCAGAGATCGTTTTGCCCTGTTTTCCTTTGATATGATGGAACCCAACAAAAATGATACGCAAAATCATTTTTTTGTTTACATTTCAAGAATGGTTTTGTACAATATGAATATACATTTGTTATGAAAGTATTCCCGAGTCGAAGAGCCAGTCACCCCCGGCTCTTTTTGTGTTTTACGGCGTAAGCCGGAAAAAAACGGTAGCAGATTTCTGCTATCCACCATGCTTATAAAAGCGAAAGGGCAAACCATGAATGGTTTGTCTTCTTTTTTGCCCTAACGGAAGCCGCATGACAAAAAAGGTCGTGCGTAGATCCGAAATCACTTTAAATTCCATAACATGCCGTTCCTTCTCTTTAAGCGAACGGGAAGCCCAAAGGGGGCTGATGATCATAAACCGTCAGCCCATGGAAGAGGGCTGACCAATGTGCCTGCCGCAAAGGGCAGGAGAAGGAGAAATCGTATGATGAATCAGGCAACAGCAATGGATGAAAGAAGAACCCAGATTCCTGTGTTTACGACCGAGGAGCTGTTCCGTACCTTCCTTGTAAAGGAACTGAACGAAGACGGGTACGACGCGGAAGTCATCGACGTGACAAGACCAACCGCCACCTCATACCGGGGCGTGCGGATCGGCATCAGCTCCGTTTTGTCCACAACCATAAACATCAAATCGTTGTATGAGGAAGTCAGGAAGGGCAATATCAGCTTTGCGGAAGCGTATGACCGCTTTCTGGAGATTTATGAAAAAAGCAAGAAAAAATGCGTGATGCCGGATTTTGACTTCCGGGATTACGAAGAGGCAAAGGAACATCTGATACCGGTCGTCGTGGCAAAGAAGGCCATCGCCGATCTTACCAACGTTCCGCATAAGGATGTCTGTGATCTGTCGATCGTGTATAAGCTTTTTACCGCGGAGGATGCCTCCACAACCGTCACGGATCAGCTGCTGGAAATCATGGGCGTTTCCGCGGAAACAATTCATGCGGATGTGATCGGAAATCTTGCGAAAAAAGAGATTCACGCCATCGGTCTGGATGCGATTTTCGGCGGAACATCCGCAGGAAATGTTCCTCTGGTCGTAAGTATCGAGGAGGAAAAGGCTATGTTTGGATGCGCGCTCTATGGGGCTGCCGTGATCTTCCACCCGGATTTTATCAGCCGGATACGAAAAGAAATCGGCGAGGAGGAATTCTATATCCTCCCGAGTTCCAAGCACGAAGTCATCGTCATGCCGGCGCATCTGGTCACGGATCCCATGCATCTGGTGGCCATGGTAAAAGAGGTCAACGCATCGTCCGTTGACGAAGATGATCGGTTGACGGATAATGCCTACTTCTGCAACAAGGAGGGCGAAATGAGTGCAGTGAAATAAAGAAAACAGCCATGATACATGGTTGGATCGAAGAAAAAGGCCTGAGAATTCTCAGACCTTTTTTGATGGATGCAATATCTATCAAAAAGAATCAAAAAACACATGTCAGCCCGCATTGACACCCTATTAGATAGGGCGTATGTTTGAGGTAAGAGGAAAATGTCAACAAACCACGGAGTTTTCCCGTAATTGGGATCGTTTGGGAGGAATATCTCATGAGCAAGAATCATGTTTATCAATGACTTCGCAGAAAACCCCTACCTCTAAGCGTAGCGTAGGTAGGGGATGAATGCATTTGCTTAAAAAAGATACAAGAGACTGATAGCTTAGCTATTGGTCTTTTTTAATACATCTGCGTTTTACCAGAATGATATATTTTTAAGCAAAATGTATGATATAATATATATACAGGAGTAATCCGAGTCTTACGAAAGCTTCCTGTATACTTTAAACAGTGAAGGGAAGCAGCCTTGACCAAGAAAAATACCTCAGGTAAAGTTGGATTATTACTGACCTGGCAGTTGGTAAAATCCAAAAATACGAGAGGTATCTAAGATGAATAGTAAAGACAGAAAGGCGAAAAATCAAGCAAATATCAATAAATCAGTGAATGTTCTTTCGCAGGAGGAGCTTGGCAGAAGGATCGCGGCGGTTGAAGCAGACATGAAGGCATCGACTTGGAAAGATCTGGAAGTAGGTGGCAAGTTCGATAAGAACGCAAAGCTCACGTTTATCAGTGACGATATGCTGATCGTCGGATGCGACATCGGCAGTGAGACACACTACATGAGA
>NZ_JHXY01000055.1 GCF_000621585.1 [Eubacterium] cellulosolvens LD2006
CGCCAGATTGCGTTACGTAGCGTCAAGTGACTGGGGCAATAAGCGTTACCTCAACATGGAACACTTGAGATCCATGCTGATCTCCGAAGAGGTACATGAGCAAACTACTTCTTAAAAATGCACAAAAATAGAAAACACTCAATTCTAAAACCGAGCTATGTACTGACCGCTTGTTGAACGCTACCAGTCTGCCCATTTCCAGTCAAGGACATGGCGTTGTGCAGAGCATCCTTGACCGGAAATGTTCGTCCTGGTATTTGGCACTCAAGCGGTTCAGTTTAAAACTGAATTTGCGAAAAACTATTGACAGTACCTGCGAATTACCGCATGCCGTTTTGTGATTATGCAAACATCGAAAAAATGTCAGATGAGTTTCTGCGTTGTGCTGCGGATGTTTACGATACACTCCTTGATCTTGATGATCTGTACTTCTCATCTTTTTCTACTAAAATTTCATTTATCGAAGAATTGAACAAACTTTGTCTCGTTTACAATTCTTTTGATGATGATTGGGAAGAGCTTTATCATCATCTATTTAATATGTTTAATTCTAAACAATATGATTTTAACAGTAGGAATACGTGGGATTTCGTGTGGCTGTAGCCAGCCAGACTAAAAAGAAACACACCACATCTCAAATACCGTAGTAGAAATAGCATCTTTCGACATAAAGAAGATTAAAAATCCTAATGTCAGCGGTACAGATTACCAGCAAGGGAACAGTTAGGATTTTGGAATATTCGAGAATACGTGTTATTCATAGATGGCCATACTTGTCAATGTTGCAAAGGTAGGTCTAAGGACAAAATCCTTAACGTACATCACATAGAAAGACGTAAGACAGGAGGCAATGCGCCAAATAATCTCATCACTTTATTTAAAAACATCCACCGGATAAAAAAATCCCTGATTAATAAGACAGATGGAAAGGAAAGATTATGAAAAAGAAATACAGACGAAGCAGCCTAGATTACTTGAACATATTAACACCGGAAGCGAAGGATTACGAGAGGCTGTATGCCTTTCTAAAAATAACAAAACCGATTGGCTTTTTGACCAGTCTTCCATTTAAATATATCCATAATTGGATAAAGATCTTGTCAGTTATCTTCTTTATCATTTGCAGCTTTGTTGTTTTGGATGCGTATGTCATCAGTCCACATGATCCAATAGTTACGTCTCTGCTACTGAAGCTATTCGCATTTGCAAGTGAATATTTTCCGTCCATTGATGGCTTTCCGATTAATACTTTTTGGGATCATTTGTTATATCGTTTGCTAATTGCTATAATTTTTTCAGTCATACTTTTCGGTGTTGGTCTTTTTGCAACGCTAATTATCCGTTTTGTTTTTTTGCCTTTGTTATTGCTTTTGTCGCGTATATTCCTCGACGAAGGGCTCAGACAGTGCGGTGCACTTGTTGACAGACGTGTTGTTAGACGATTACAAAAGCGCTTCATGAAGGATTTTCGTACTGCTGAAAGCCATGAACTCGATATATTTCTTAAAAGCGAAAAATATTTAGAATGTCCGGCTAACAGCCTTACCATGGATGAAATTAGAGAAGCCCTAAATCACGACACGCATTCCCTTTCGGATGAGTTTAGTAATTTGCTCCGAACACACAAAAATGTTAGCCGCCGCTTTAAGTTAATCAATCTTCTTTGGGAGAATTCATGATGCGTATTGTAATATCAATTGAATTATGAAATTGAAGATCTGCGCAGCGCAAAAGCCCCGGAGTATATTCTCCGGGGCTTCAGACTGTAGACAAAAGTGGTTTTGAGAACAAGCGATATGCGTTTCTCAAAGCCATTTTTGCTTTATGTTGCTGTTTTTACGGGAGAAATGCAAAATTAAGATACAGTAGGGATGGAATAGCCCTAACTTATACGCCTGTGGACATTGTGTAAGACGCTGAGTTACGTATATTCGTAGCCAATGCAGTAGTGGTTGAAACAGGAAGCTCCGACTTCTATAAGTCGGAGTAGTTCACTACTCGGGATATAAACTCCGCTTCGGAATCAATCATCTGGTACGGCTGATACTCGGAAAACGTGTCCTTGTCTGTAAGGGTAAGAATCTCAATTCCCTTCTCCAAGGTTCTTATTCCAAGGTATGTTACCAACGCAGCCAATACCTTCCCCCGCTCGGATTGACACGCGATACAAACGACCGCGTCCTGCTTTTTCGCAACCAAATATCACTTGCTTTCGCTGCCTAAAGAAAAACGCTGTTCTAAGATCTTTTTACCTTCTTCGTACTTGTTCGATGTCGGGCGTTTCCTCCGGGAAGGCTTTGACAACACTTCGATCAGTTTGTCACAAACCTGATCATCGTCAATACTATATGCTTTGGTTATGGGCGAATTTTCCATATCCCATCCCTCCTTTACAACTTTCCTTTCTCAAATATCTCTAACAGAGAAAGTCCCTCGAAGGGATTTCCGCATGTTCAGGAATTCCTCTTCGTAAGAATATTATAGCATGGTTTACAACCGATATCGGCGTCGGATTCTCTCGTTCTCCATCCGTTTTTTCTTGCCTTCGTTCGCCCGATACCGTATGGTTTATAGTAGAAAGAACGCGAAGAAAGGAGTGTTCGAATTATGGCAACTTCCAGTATTTTTCATAACTTTGTACTCACCGACAAAGAGAGTATAGAGAAATTTTTGGATGCTTTGGAGAAACCAAAGTTTCAGGAACCAGATGTTAAATGTACAACCGTTACTGGCATCGAGGAAGTTAAAAAGCTTACGGAAAAATGGAAAAATCGCAACAAAGGAGTAACTAACACCAACGGCTCTAAAATGGACTGACTTATTTGCTCCTATATCATCGCTTTGTTACGAAGCCGCCATTACTGATACCGGCAGAATGTCGAAAAGAGAAAAAGTACCACGCATGCCCTATTTGCGCAGCGTGGTACTTTTTTTACTGAATCTTTAATTTTTCAATGTTGACACCGCATACTTCCAGCTGAGCTTTTACCGTGATCAACTGATTATGGATCTCCCTCTCCTTGTCCTCTGCACACAGAATCCTTTGCAGATTCATGTACCGTTCGATCAAGGATATCGCCAGTCCTTTATCTGTTTCCATTTCTTCTAACATACCGTAAATCCTCTATCGCACTCTTTTTCAGAACGCTGTTTTAACCCCTTTTTCTCGCCCTGTGCTTGACGTAATATGTTTTTTAACTCCATTAGCTTAGTTTGAACTTCGGGCTCGATTATTACGTTATACATACTACATACCTAAAAACTCATGCAGTTCTGATAACGTAACATAATTTCCTTCATCTACAGATTTTTCAGCAGCTGACACTTCCGCAACGAATCTCTTTTCGGCGACTATTCATTTTTTTGACTTCACGAAGTTGAGTTCAAAAAATCACGCAATGCATTAAAATCCACATCAGACATTGTTTCGATCATCAAATATGCGTCAGATTTTGTTGCTACCTTCGCATTTCCTCTTGCCATGTGAGTTCTCCTTTCTTGTGTATTCCAAGTCAGAGAAAGTCCTAAGAAGGACTCCCTCTGTTCTCCCAAAGGGAATCCTTCTTGGTAAGGATATTATAGCACATCAGAAAAAATCGCCAAAGATAGTTTCATGCAAATCCAAAGTCACGATACTCCCAAATGCGTTCCAATTCGCCGAAAGCGCACCGCCCGTGATGTATATATCTTCTGTGTCGTCTACCGACTCAGTAGCTCCATCTTCGAACTGCTGAGATGTCAACAATCTACACCACCCGGGTAGCATTTTCTCAATATATCGCCATCATCAATTTTCTGGAAATAATCGAAATCAATAGACCGTACCTTAAAGTTATCCATTACCTACTCCAAACAATCAACTTAGAACTTCGATCTACCTTTTCCTATGCGAAATCCCGGACACCTTACGGTTTGCATTCATCATCCTTGCAGATTTCTGATACGCCATCACAAACTGGATGTCTTCGTTCCATTTCTGAATCGCGTGCTGATAGTTTGGCTGATTCTTCTTGGACGCCTTAAAAAACTCCAGATATGACAAAACCTCCGGTGCCGTCAGGGTTCCCTTGTCCATCACGCCCGCAAGGATCTGCTGACGCATTCTGCTTGGCAGTTTCTTATTCTCAGCGACCGTGTATCCGGCTTTTTTCAGGATAGACTCACCGTTTTTGATATCCCGAAGGCTATTCTTTCCTCCATTTGCAAACACGGAGTACTCCTGCACCGGCAACAGGATGCGTCCCTTGGAAGATACCCGTTCGTAATCGTCGTCATGCATGATGTAACAGTTACACTTTTCACAGTAAGCGACGTTCGCACTGGTGCTGGTCTCTCTCCCATTCTTATCCCGGATCTTTATGGAAGCAACCAGAGATCGTAACTTGTGCCTATCTGAACGGCATTTCCATAGGTTACTGCGGACAATAATCCGTTCACCGTTCTTCAGTTCCTGTGGTTTGGGAGCCACCGCCACAGTCTTCTTTTTCGGAAGCGGCTCATCCCAGAGATTCCATATGTGGCGTTCCTGACCGTTTTCACGCTTGTCTAAGCGCTCAAACGCATTTTTCTTCTCCGAATTCGAAGCCTTCGCCTTATCCCGTTTCCCGGTATAATCTCCTTGTTCTGTTGCTCGAATCGACTTTTGTACTCGATCACTGCTCGTCGTTTGTGCTGATTTATTTTTCTCTACGTTATTTCTACAGTTTTCCCTAATGGCTTCATGGAGTTTTCGTGCTTCCGGATCTTGTTCTTCAAACGCGTACTTGTTTTGATTGATCCAGAGATTCCACGCGTAGCGTCCCTGATCAGTATTCTCATTGACCGTACGCTCGAATACATATTTTTTCTTCCCCACACTCGCATTATAGCAAATGGGCATCGACGCATCCTTTTTCCAGATATAGCTTCCATGTTTTGTCGCTCGAATCACCTTTTGTATGCGATCAATGCTCGTCGTTTCCGTTTTGATTTCTCCCTCCGCTTTGTCCTGATTTTGGAGGATCTTATATAGAGCCGCATACAATGTAACAGAAAGGATGTCTCCCTCTCTACAATCAAAACTTCGTAATCCGTTGCGATATTTTAAGACTCCCTGGCAGCAATGCTCTTTCATATTCATATATCCGACAAAAGAATACATTTCCCCTTCGGCGTGCACCATACATCGAACCGCGCCCTTTTTCACTTTTTTTCTCCAAATCTTAATCGTTGGCTTCAACACTTCCCACTGGAGCGCTCCATTTTGGATTTGCTTTATAACCCCTTCTTTTTTCTGGTCTTCAATATATGTTTGTATGGGATTTTTTAATTTGGAAACTAACCCATAATACCCATCGAGTTTTATAGCCGTTTGGTTGATCCAGAGGGTTGCCTTTGCAAACCCCCCCTGTTTTTTTATTTCAAACACATAATCGTCATTCTCGTAAGAGGCAATATAGCTGGCAAAGCCTTCATCTTCATTTGAAGACGAACTTTCTTTCCAAACCACTTCTCCTTTTTTCGTACGTTCAATTATATTTAAGACTCTTTGGATACGAACGGAACCGCTATGGCTGTCAACACTCGTTTGTATCGCCATATATAACTGCTTCGCATACACATTCGACACTCCCGCAAGATACGATTCTCGATTGAACCAAAGATTGTACTGGATGTTTTTTCGAATAACATATGCATAGGTATCCTGTCCATGCCTCGCATGATAGATCACCAACGGCTCAATGTCCCCCTTACAGGGATCCTTTGTCCAGCTGATTTTGTTTTCCTCTGTAAGAAGGATCAGCTTCTCATATACTTCTCTGCTCTTCGCATTCATCCAAGATATTTCCCCACGCTATTTACCCAATCCATTTTTACCAAGGCGTGACTGTTTGTCCCCTATGCAATCACTCTTGGTATGTCCATCCGTTCTCGCCATGATAGATCATCAGTTTTGTCATACCGCCATCGATGCAGATGTTCTCACCGGTGATAAATCCAGCCTTCTCCGAACAAAGAAACATTACCATCTCCGCGATATCCTCCGGCTTGCCGACCCGACCGACGGGTTGCTGCAAGGCATCCGGTTCCGAGATCGTTTCGCCTCCGGTGTGGATCCATCCGGGCGAAATGCTGTTTACCCTCGCCTTTCCGGCAAGACTTACCGCCAGTGCATGTGTAAGCGCAGAGATTCCGCCCTTGGCGGCAGTGTAGCTTTCCGTCTGTGGCTGACTCATCCGGTCTCTGGAAGAAGAGATATTGACGATAGACGCATCATCGGACAAGTAGGGCACCAACAGCTTGGTGAGATAAAAGGGTGCCGTCACGCCAACGGAGAGGGCATACTGAAATTCTTCATACGTGCATGCGTCAATTCCTGTCATGACCGGAAGCGCGTTGTGAATCAGATAATCCACCCGACCGGCATTCTCGATCACCTGCTTCGCAAATCGCTCCAGTGTGTCCTTATCTCCAACATCTCCCACAAACCAGTCGCCCGGCTGCTTATCGATGACATAGACTTTCGCTCCGCTTCGTCGAAAGCAATCCGCAACTGCTTTTCCGATGCCATGACCGCCACCGGTTACCACTGCCACTCTCTTTTCCATCGCCGGCTCCCTTCTTGCATTTTTCTTTTCAGCATATCGCTCCGTCATCTTTTTTCAGTCACAGGCATTCCTTGTAGATAGCACATCAGAGCCTCCTTGCAAAAGAAAAAGATATCATCCGACGCTCATGCGTCAAACGATATCTTTCTCTCGTCTATTGTTTATTCTTCTATTCTATCATCCGCAGCATTCTTGCCTGTCCTCTTCTGAGGCATTTACTTCTTCCATTTGCGGAACAATCATTTCTCTTTCTTTTTTTCTTTGATGAGTTTGATCAAATCCTTTCTTTGCTCATCCCATTGCTTCGCCTTTTCTTCACTAACTTCAGGGTCAAAACGAAGCCCATTCGCCTTAACCAAAGCAGAATCGTAGTCGCCCTCAATGATGTCCTGCTGGATTTCGACCACTGTCGAATTCAATTTCGCATCCAACTTGTTCGATTTACTTTCTGAATATACTATCGCAATAGAACACAATCCTATTATCAGAACAAAGAAAACAATACAGCCTACCACAGCTAACCATGGTTCACGTTTGCTCTTTTTCACGTCCTTCATTTTTTCATCATAGATCTTCTGGATCTCGGAGAATTCTGGTTCTGTTCCTAACGAAAGCTTTGCCTTGTGATATACCTGTTTGGTCTTTGCCAGCCATGCATTCGATATACTTTTTTCAGTAGTGTTATACGAATTATTGTAGACACTCTCATCGATATTCGATGCCGCAAGGATCATAAATTCTAGGACATCTTCTCTCGTATTTGGTACCGCAAAGTTCCGAATCAAATTGATCTCTTGCTCATCAATCGCGCTGCTACACTTTATCCCTATAGACTCCAACACTCCAGCGACTTTAGATTTTTCTTTTCTTCTCGCTTCTATTTCCTGAAGTTGCCTAGCGAATATTTGTACCGCTGAAGATCCCTGTACATTTCTAAGCTCATAACCACACGATGGACATCGTACAGCAAAGGCTTTGATGAAATCCCCGCAATTCGGGCACTTGCCCATATCACTTACAGAATTCGGTTGCCTACGAATGTTTATGGCTCCGCTCGTTGGTTTTCCACACCTCGAACAGAACCTAGCTCCTTCCACTAATTGATTCCCACAGTCTGTACAAAACGACATTTCTCTTTCCCCCAATGGCTAGTCATAACAAAATACAAATGCACAGCACCTTTCGATTACAGCCCCGAAAAACTCATGCTCAAAAAATCGAATACCCTTCACAACGTCTCCGAAAAAACATCCCGAACCCAAAGGGGTTGGGATGTCTTTGCTTATTACTGAATTTCCTCAATCTCTCCGGTCGAAATGGTTACCCAGTATTCCTTTAATAATGTGCCGGTGAAAAGCATGTCTGCATCATGCTCTTCTTTGTCTACGTAATCGAAAAGTGTGATATCCAGAGTATCATCCATTATCACAGAAACTCTTCCTGTTACATTCAGGGATCTATTGATCACAGCATGGATTTCATCATCCGACTCAAAAAATGCATGATAATAGTCTGCTGCAAATGTCTCTAAGGAATCTGCTGACGAATATTGCGCCAACCTCCAATTTCCGGTTTTATCATTTCTGACATCTCCAAACCATTCAAGTGATTCTTTATCCTTGAGCGCATTTTTTTGCTCTTCCTTCTCATCATTAGCTGTGGTTTCCTCAACAACGGAACTCGACGTTTCCGTGATAGAAGATGTAGCTAATGGTTGACTCTCTTTGGATGATGATGAAGATTCGACTTTCTCGCTTTTTCCACATGCAGTAAGACTTGTCACGGAAATAATCATAAGCCCGAGCAAGCACGTTCTCTTCATTCTAGATAATACTTTTCCACGCATAGTAAGCCCCCTTTTTTTAATATACCTATCCAAGTATATTCTCTTTCATAATGATATGCAATTTATTCGACCAAATGCTTCAAAAAAGATACCGCCAGACCTCATGGTCCGTGCGGTATCTCTCATCCGTTTCATTCTACTGTTTTATCATCCGCAGCATTCTCACCTGTCCCCTGTGGAGGAATCTCTCCCATCATCTCTTTTGGTCGGAAACGATGGTCGTCATTCATCATCGGTCGCTGCATCTGCGGATTGCCATATGGATTCTGCGGCGGATATTCCACGCCCTGCGGATAGTTTCCCGGCATTGGATTTTGGAAGGGCGGTGGATTCTGTCCACCTGCCTGCGGCATCTGCGGGGCACCGAACTGCCCCTGAAATCCTCCGTTCTGAGGGAATGGCATGTTTGGATTTGGATATCCTCCATTCTGTGGTCCGGCCATATTGGGATTTGGATATCCCATGTTCGGTGATCCGGGCATATTCTGCATCGGGTATCCCGCACCCTGTGGAAAGCCATAGGCTGCGTTCGGTGCCTGCTGTTTCTTTTTCTCATTCATAAGGATCAGAATAACAGCGAGGACAACTCCAAGAAGAATTACAATCCCCACGACATACCAGATCACACCAGATCCCTTCCCCGTATTTTCAAGAGAGAACTCTGCGTATAAGTTTTCCCCCGCCTCCATACCGGGAAGATCCCATTCCAGCGTTCTTCCTCCATTGGATACTTTGGTCGCATTACTCTTGATCGGCTTGTTGGGAAGCTCCACAACGATGCGATAGTAACCTCCGGTCTCATCCAGATACTCCTTCATTTGAGATATCTGTGCTTCCCGTTCTTTCGTGTTTCCCGGCCAGTCGATCA
>NZ_JHXY01000056.1 GCF_000621585.1 [Eubacterium] cellulosolvens LD2006
ATGCTAGTATGCGCCAGATTGCGTTACGTAGCGTCAAGTGACTGGGGCAATAAGCGTTACCTCAACATGGAACACTTGAGATCCATGCTGATCTCCGAAGAGGTACATGAGCAAACTACTTCTTAAAAATGCACAAAAATAGAAAACACTCAATTCTAAAACCGAGCTATGTACTGACCGCTTGTTGAACGCTACCAGTCTGCCCATTTCCAGTCAAGGACATGGCGTTGTGCAGAGCATCCTTGACCGGAAATGTTCGTCCTGGTATTTGGCACTCAAGCGGTTCAGTTTAAAACTGAATTTGCGAAAAACTATTGACAGTACCTATCCCTGCACTTTCCCGGTGGAGTCCATGCAAAAGCAAAAGACATATTCTTCCGTGAGTTGATGCATACGAAGAACCTTCGTACAGATCTCATAGGCATCTTCCTTGGACAAAATCCGTTCTTCGGAAATATGGTCCGGTGCATACACGCTTTGTTTTTCCAGCAGTATCTGCCGGTCCCTGTCATAAAATGATTTTACGTTTTCCATAGCCTATTTCTCATCTCCACGGTCTGGTTTTATCGATCCAACCATTACTCTTCCAATACTTATAATCCGTATATTCCGGATCGGCCTTTCCGAGTCCGGTCTGCAGCATTCTTACTGCATAGAACTTGCATTTGGTCATAAAATTTGTTCTTGCAGGTCGTGAAAAATCTATCCGTTTTACCTTAGCTGCGGTACCAGCCAGTTTTGCCGTTATCTGTCTCCTCTTTTTTTCCGGAATTTTTTCCCAGTCGATCTCGCTCATCAGTTTAAAGCTGCATACCCTGATATCGCTGACACCCCACCATGAAAGGCTGTCTTTGATATCTTTTGCTGCCGATTTTCCCCCTGCGCCTAAACACTGTGTGATTATTACAGCACGCTTTCCAAACATTTCCTTCGCAGGTCTGTGTGGCATCCATCTGTATCCGAAGTGATCCAGCATTGCCTTCATGGCACCGGTTGTATGGAAGACATATGCAGGTGATGTGAATACGAGCAGATCTGCTTCAAGTAAAGCCTTCTCGATCTTCTGAGTATATTCTGCATCCTTGCACTTATCCTCATACGTTCGAAAGCAGGCCGTACATCCGATGCAGAAACCCGGACAATCCCTGGGAAGATAAAACTCAGTGATCTCTGAGCGGTCTCTTAACTCATCAAGAAAGATCTCCTTAAGCCTGTATGTAACGCCATGTTTTTCCGTACCGTTAATAACCGTTATCTTCATCAGAAATTCCTCCCATAGAGTTTATCGAATTGCCGGATATGCTTTTCCATCAGCTTAAGCGCTTCCTGTTCTCTCTCCGGTTCTCTGTCGCAAACGGTAAGGAGCATATATATGGGAGCATAAAACTGAAGCGTCATTACCGGAACGTCATCTGCCACCAGAAATCCTTGAGCTACCAGCAGTCCAAGAAGCATCCCCTGGTAAGTTAGCGGCATATCAAAATACTGTTTAGAGTATACCTTTGCAAGGTCTTCATCCTGAAACTGTTCAAGTGTCAGCATTTTCCTAAATCGCTTGGTATAACTGTCATGAAGGTAGTACGTAAATAGATCGGTTCCCAGTTTGACCAGATGATCTTCATCCATGTTTTTATAAACTTCAGCATCTGCGGTCGGATCGGTACCGTTTATGCTTAAGGTATGCGCCTGCTGTTCAAATCTGTGATTCATTTCAGCGATGATGGCGTCAAAGATCGCCTGTTTGTTTTTGTAATGCTTATACAAAGACGGTGCTTTGATCCCGACCTTTTTATAGACCGGATAGCCTTCATCTGTTGCCATTAAATCTATTCGGCATAATTTGTTTTCTTTCGCAAACTCTATCATGTTTTTCATCAGCTGTGTGCAGATGCCCTTTCCACGGTATTCACTCTGTATATACACTGAGCACTTCTCCATCAAGTCCATTGGGTAAAAACGGGTTCGCCGGCTTCTCAATGATCAGCAGATATGCCGCTGCCACCAACCGCCCTTCTGCCCTTGCAACAAATGCGATCAGTTCTTTTCCAAGTCTTCTGTCAAAATATCCCGGAAGTTGTTCTTCCATACATTGCCGCTCATATTCACTGATAGTTCCGAAATCGTCTATCATATATGCAATTCTCAAACGAACCAACTCAGATATGTCATCTTTACCGGCCATGTCAAAAATAACATTGCTCATTAGTCATACTCCTCACAGTAGTACATAATATTAAAAGAGAACTAAGTCGCTGCGCGACGGCCTGCCAAGGCTGTGGCGCGGCGTTTTACTTTATTTAAAAAGCAGTAGATAGTGACTCTTGAAAAGAGTAGAGATTGCTTTTCAGATAATCCGGGAACTTCGGAAACCACAGAGACGGCGACGCGGCGGCGATCCCGGAAAAGACATCTGTCTGACAGCCAGCCCACAGGGAAAACAGACCGGCAAGTGCCCCTATACCTGCGGAAAGCAATACATGCGTCCATGCGGTACTTTGAAGGAGGTTTAAGAACAGAAGGCCGATCACAAGGTCAAATCCCTCCGCCGTCTTTTTCCGTTCTTCACAGTTTCTGATGGCGCTTACAGTTGCTCCGCATATTCTCTGATCAGCCGCAGGACTTCAGCCATATTCCGGATATCATCAAGAACAGACGTTGTTTCCAGCGAATGATTGGCATCATGTATGATATGGAGCAAAAGCCCGAGATCTTTGCACCTCTCAATGACCAGAGACGTCTCACACCACGGATCGGCGTTGCCGTGAAACACAATTCCGCATTCCGGATTGAGACGGGAAAACGTCTGCGGTACCGGTGTGAGGATGATGTGCTTTCCCCCGATCCCATGCGTCTGATCAAATGCTGCCGCCACTGTCGTTCCTATGCTTTTCCCGACAAAAAGAATTTTCTCGTATGCCGAAAAATCTATTGCGAGAAGCTGCTTCTCCGTCTGTCTCACAGCAAGATCAAACGCATTTTTCATCTGCACCGCATCGCCTTTGATCGAATTCGCCTGAAAAGGAAAATCATAAGTAATTTTGAGCACTTCATACCCGATTTCTTTCAGCAACTTTCCGGAATAATACAGAAGCGGTTTCTCGTTGTGATATCCGATCCCCGGAAAAAGAACCGCAATTTTTTTCTCGTTCATAGAAAACCTCCCTCATCGCAGATTTCGCACTCTCCGCGCTCTGCGATCACCGATTAATCAGATATCTTAGTCAGTTATACTTTCTTTCGCACTGTTGATAAGACCGAGAAGGCCCGTCTCCTTAATAAGAGCTATACCCTGGAATTCATCTCCGAGGACAATCAGATTGTCGCCTGTTTTAATATCGAAGATCTTTCTTGCTTTGGCAGGAATGACGATCTGACCCTTATCTCCCACTTTGACCATTCCAAAGATATGTTTTCCTTTCGGCGGTATAGCATATCCCAGGTTGTCCGAATCATTCTTTTCATATGAGATAAGGTCGTCCATGGATACACCAAAGAGGTCAGCCAGCATCTTACATCTCTTTATGTCCGGCAGCGACTCTCCGGTCTCATATTTTGAAAGTGTCTGTCTGGATACGCCTATCTTCTCAGCAATTTCCTCCTGTGACAGGTTATTAAGCTTTCTTAATTCCATAAGATTGTCTGCAAAACTCATTCTTTCTTCTCCTTTTTTTTCCCCAGAACACACCACCTTATGAAAGGTATGCGGCTCATGATTTCATACAGAAGGTAGGAGCCTGCGAATGCTGCTATTGCAACCAACAGGTATACGATGACAGGGGCAAGGAACGGACATAATGTATGCAGATACCATCCGCTGACCGCTATCATCAGATAATGGAATACGTAGAGGCCCCATGATTTTCGGCACATCCACTTTGAGAAAGCATTCGTGAAATTTCCCCATTTTTTCATGAAGGCAAGTATACCGAGAGTTCCAAACCATGCGTATACATTGCACATGATTGTGTCCAGAACTACGTGATCCGGATAAGGCTGACCTTTATATAAAATCACAAAGGCTATGCAGAATGCGAAGGCAAGGATGCTTAATAACAGCCAGTTTTTACCAAGTCGATCCATCACTTCGTCATGGGACAATACAAAGTAGCCGATCATAAAGCCCAGTCCGTAGATACCGAATCTGTATACCACAATTATCGGTGTGTTAAGTATCTGTGCCGCTCCATATACGGGTATAACAAGAAGTATAAGTGTCAAAAGATTTGCTTTACCACAGATATTATAGAATCTGTCCTTTTCAATCTTTCTAATCAATACCAGAATCAGGCTGAAGAGCCAAAGCATCTGGATGTACCACAGAGGGCCTGAGCCGCTGACTGCCATTATCAGGAAAAGGATTGGCCCCGGTACGTTGTTCATGGAATTAAATGCACCGGACATCAGCATGTTGTAATAGCCAAGAATCCATCCGAAAACCAGAAGGCCGATTGTTGATGGTACAAGATACTTTCTCGTCCTTACGCTGATAAATTCCTTTTCTGTTCGTTTAATTAGTTCATAGCGGGCTGACATGCCGGATACCACAAACAGAAGTAACATGAACCAGGGATATACAATGTACTGATATGTATCCTGGGGCTGATGTTTACTGAAAGGTCCGATGATGCCATGTTGTGTTACACCGTTGAATATGTAGATTACATGATAGATGACAACCAGCACTACTGTTATCCAGCGAATATTATCCAAGTACACCTTCCTCATATTTCTACCACCTTTGCCAATTATTTTAACATTTTTCTCAATCATAAAATAGTAAGCTCCACCTGTCTACCAAGCAAAGCTTACATATTTTGCTATTTTTTGTTAAATTTGGATGCGAGCGCATAGTTTTATAAAAGCGCTCATTGGTGCCGTCAATGCGTTATTTGAACAAACAAGTTTAGTAATTACCTTGTTCCTCCATTACTTTCTTCAATCTCAGATTATTATCAAATATTTCCTCGCTCAGATTATTCATTTCCAACAGACTCTGCACACACCATTCGGGATCTTGTGTATGAAAGGAGTAATAGACATCATTTAATTGATTATATGGAAACAACTTCATTACAAATCTGGTTGTAACTTCTCTGGTATACGAAAGATATCTATACATATATCCGATCCAAAACATTGCACTTTTAGAATATTTTGTCTTACCGTAATCGAAATCACCAAATTGTTTCTGAATGCTGTCTATTCCTTCATTCACGTCCAATGTCAGTGATACTGCATCATTCAGATCCATCTTCTTCACATAATCTGAATGTAAAAATCTTCGAAAAAAAACTGCGGAGGAACAATTTAACTCCGTAGATTTTTCAAATAGTTTTCCTTGATATTCTGCCAACAGCAGACCGGTATGATCAAACTCTCTCATTTCAACAGCTCCTCTATATATAAGCCGGTCTTAAACTCTCTTTTTGCAAGTTTAAGCTTGGTATCTATCTCGTAACCTCTCTCAATCAACGCACGTCTGCAATCTTCCCGTTCCGGAACAGACAAATAATATCTTTCTATTGGGATCAGATTCTTTAAGGCTTTATCTGTCTTAAAGATATACTGCAATCCCAGTCTGGATGCCGATAATGAATGAATGGCTACATCTGCATTTATTTCTCCCTCAGCGAATTGAGACATTACATAAAACATTTTATTGTCTGCTATTGGTGCGATGATGACATCTGCATCCTCGATTTTTTTTACAACCTTTTGAAGCATTTCACTCCGGGCATACTTTTTTATTGTTCCCCGAAAGTAACAAATTGCTATCATCCAATCTAAAGAACAATCGAACTCTACACACTTTAACCCTTTCAGTGAATATTTAAATGAGTACACTGAGGCCCGGTCATATTCACATACAAAGGATAATGCCTGGCTATAGGTTTGCCCTAAATAGAAGCCGTTCCCAAAATCACAGTTATTTCTTGATCCGGAAACTGTTATACCAGAGAGACCGCTCTTAGAACCATGAAAAAGAACCGTCCCATACTTCTCTCTGATTAATTCCTCTTTAACTGAATTGATCCTGTAATTATGCCTGTAGATATAGGCATACAACTTCTCACAGACCTCATCAGTTGCACTTCCTCTTTTACCTATTGCATTAAAAGTTGTTCTTGAAATCTTGGTCGCTTCCGACAGTTCCAAGGCGTTTATTTTTTCCGCTTCAATGATAAATCCTATATCTTCCTTGATCTTGTATTCACAATTAACTTCAATCATTGCCGTATCTCCTTTTACAGCATTATACCAGAAGAAACTTGTTTGTTCAATCAAAGCAAATAAGTTTCTAAAAACCGGGTACCCAACGGTTAATCTCCATTTCGGACAACAAAAACTTTATCAATGATTTCGCAGAAAACCCCTACCTCTAAGCGTAGCGTAGGTAGGGGATGAATGCATTTGCTTAAAAAAGATACAAGAGACTGATAGCTTAACTATTGGTCTTTTTTAATACATCTACATTTTATCAGAATCATACATTATCAAGCATAATGTATGATATAATATACATACAGGAGTAATCCAAGTCTTATGAAGGAGAAAACTGTATGTATCTTACTGTAAAACAGCAGGTAAAGCACTTGTCAAAGGACGATTACCATTCAATAAGGGAATTGTCCCATGCAGCTAAGAATCTCACCAATGAAGCCATCTATAATGTAAGGCAGTATTACTTTACAGAAGGTAAGTTCTTAAAATACAAAAAGAACTATGCCTTGTTAAAGAACAGCTCTAATTACAGAACATTAAACTCAAATATGGCGCAGCAGATTCTTAAAGAAGTAGATGGTAGCTTCAAGTCATTCTTTGGCTTACTTAAACTTGCAAAAAAGGGTAAGTACGCTTTTCAGGACTGTAAACTGCCGCATTATCTTCCAAAAGACGGCTATACAACGCTTGTCATTGGTTTTGTAAGGCTTAACGGGAATAAACTGATACTTCCCTTTTCAAACAGCTTTAAGAAAACCCACAAGCCTGTTGAGATCACAATCCCGCCCATACTGCTTGATAAAAAGGTTAAAGAGATACGCATCATACCAAAAGCACATGCCAGGTTCTTTGAAATTCAATACTCTTATGAAGCTGAATGTATTCAAAGAAATCTTAATCAAAACAATGCACTGGCTCTCGATTTTGGTATAAACAATCTTGTAACCGCAGTATCAAGTAATGGCAGATCGTTCATAATTGACGGAAGAAGGCTCAAGTCTATAAACCAGTGGTTCAATAAAGAGAATGCCCGCCTGCAGTCCATCAAGGATAAGCAGCATTTGGGCAAAAAGACTACAAATCGTCAGAAAGCCATTGCTCGTGATCGTAACAACAAGGTAAATGACTATATGAGCAAGGCTGCACGCAAGGTTGTAGATTACTGTATCGCCAACGATATCGGAACCCTTGTAGTCGGATATAATGATACATTCCAGAGGGGTTCACACATGGGTAAACAGAACAATCAGAATTTTGTCAACATCCCTTATGGATTATTAAGGAATAAACTGTCATACCTCTGTGAGCTTAATGGTATTACTTATGTCGAACAGGAAGAAAGCTATACGTCAAAGGCTTCCTTTTGGGATAAAGACCATATTCCTGTTTACAATGATGACAACCCAAAGGAATATCAGTTCAGTGGTAACCGGATACATCGAGGAATGTACAGGACTGCCAGTGGCATTCGTTTTAACGCCGATGTCAATGGCGCTTTAAATATCATGCGTAAAAGTAGCGTTGTGGATCTCAGTATCCTATACGGTAGAGGCGAAGTGGACACGCCTGTAAGAATAAGGATTGCCTGAGTTTCAGGTGGAAACTTAAATATCAAACTTCTTAAATAAGAAAAGGACGGATTTACCGCCCCTCTTTAGAAGCTCCGACCTCTAAGGCTTTTGCCGTAGGTCGGAGAGGTTCACAAGGAATTTAAGGTTATGGTAAAAATACTATTCGTCTGCCACGGCAACATCTGCCGTTCGCCTATGGCAGAATTTGTAATGAACGACATGGTTGAGAAAGAGGGATTGTCTGACCGATTTGAAATTTCTTCTGCGGCCACTTCAACAGAGGAGATCTGGAATGGTGTGGGAAATCCGGTATATCCGCCGGCCAGGCAGATCATGAAAGAGCACGGTATTTCCTGCGAGGGAAAACGCGCGCGTCAGATGACCGGCCGTGATTACGCGGAATATGATTTGCTCATCGGAATGGATCAGGCCAATATCCGCAATATGATCAGAATAGCCGGCGGTGATCCGGATGGAAAGATCCGACGGCTGCTGGATTATACCGATACTCCGCGCGACGTCGCGGATCCCTGGTACACAAGGGATTTCCGGACTACGTGGGAAGACGTGAACGAAGGATGCCGGGCGCTGATGGCATCCATTCAGGAGGAATGGAAATGACAGAACATGGACGTGAATGGTCCTATCAAAGAGATCGATTACTTCGGGCGATGGAAACCCTTGGGTTTCCGAAGGCTCTCGGAGAGGCAATCGCAAAGCAGCTTGGCAGTCCGAAAGCGATGGAGCGTATGTGTTCGTATCTCTACAATGTAAAACCGACGAGCGAGGAGCTTGTCGTCGATGAGATGCTGGCCATCTGCAGCGACATCGCCGCCTGGCGGGAGAAGAAAACAACGGAAGAGGCAAATGCCAGGTACAACGAGATGCGGTTCTACGGCTTTGGTCTCGAAGAGGATGAATGAAACGTCTATCGTTCCCCCTCAACGAATGGTAGCACAGCAGTCCATAACCATACCGGGCTCATTCATTTGTCGCATAGTTCTCGTCGATATCCTCTCCGCTAATCGGAATGCATTATACTTCCGTTCTATAGTTCGCTTATTGTCCATTATCATCATACCATGAACGTCATGTGTATGGTTTTTGAATCCTCAAAAATAACGAGCAGGACACAAAGTCCGAAAGACACTGCATCCTGCTCTGGTTTTTTAATTACGCTATTCTTAACGTCTTGTCGCTTACTTCTCTTTCACTCCGTACCATCCAATTTTTTCGTCAATCCAACCCACACTGATCAGATGTTTCACCTCATTCTTCCCTGCGGTGAAATGATGAGATCCGGATGTGATGAACGGACAGAATACGCGGTAGATCGGAACGGTTTTGTTGTCATCCGAATACCATCCGATACCTTCGTATTTCCAACCATATTTTGTGGAAAGTAC
>NZ_JHXY01000057.1 GCF_000621585.1 [Eubacterium] cellulosolvens LD2006
AAGCTGCTGAAAATCGTAGAATTGTTGAAACAGGAGAGCTGCAAGGAAGCACCTCTCTGTACCAACGATCTGATCAAGAAAGCGGCTGCTATGGGAATATCCGTAGACCGAAGGACACTCAGTAAAGAAGTCGAGTTCTTGAATGAGCAGGGTTATGATATCAAATGCGTGATTGTGGGGCATCAAAGAGGGTACTATTTTGAGAATCGTGACTTTTCGGTACCGGAATTAAAAATATTGATTGATGCTGTTCAGGCCGCAAACTTTATAACGGAAGAACAGACAAAACAGTTTGTAGAAAAAATAGCGACTCTCGGAGGAAGCCGCAGGGCGGAGATCCTTCGGGAGAATGTGGTGTGTTTCAACACCACGAAGCACACAAATGCTGAAATTTATAAAAACGTGGCCGAACTGGAGAAGGCATTGCTCCGGCATAAGCAGGCCTCTTTCTATTATTTTGACAGGAACGAAGATGGCCAGAAGGTATATCGGAAAGACAAGAAGCGGTATGTCGTGGAACCCATGGCACTCGTCTTTAGCGAGGACAATTATTATCTGATGGCCTGGTCCTCCAAGTATGAGGGAAAAACCAATTACCGGGTGGATCGCATGGATACCGTTGCTGTGGAAGAAGAACCCGTCAGTGAAAAGGCAATTCTGGAGACGGAAGACATCGCCACGTTCCGTCAGCAGGCCTTCCGGATGTACGGCGGCGAAATAGAAGACGTGGTGCTGGAATTCAACGAGAAACTGATCGGTGTAATTCACGACAAATTCGGGGAAAACACGAAGATGATCCGGACAGCACAGGGCAAGTGCGTGGCGTCCGTCCGGGTACAGGTATCGCCGACCTTCTGGGGATGGCTGTTCCAGTTTGTGGGAGATATGAGAATCATATCGCCGGATCCGCTGATCGAGGAATATAAAGAGCGGGCAAAGAAAGCGGTGGAGTAGTAGAGCAATTGTGGTATAACAGACGAGATCAGCAACAATGAATAACATTCGTCAGAAGTCTGAGGCGCGCAGAGTATGCACGATGGAGAATATTGAGATTGGTGCAGTTATGTTAGATGACAACCTGTAGGAGATTTCATCCTTCCGTACATATGTGAAGCCTGAGTATAGCGATGGCATCGTGAAGGAGATTTCCAGATTTACCGGAATCACGGACGATATGATGGTAAATGCTCCAAAATTTAATGAGGCGCTTCGTATGTTCACAAACTGGTGCTTGGGAACCGACGATGATGTCACAATTTATGCATGGAGTGAGTCAGATTACGGGCAGATTTCAAAGGAAATGATTCTGAAGGAATATGAAGTATCGGAGCAGGAAGCAGAACTGCTTGGTAATGCCTGGTCAGACTTCCAGCAGGAGTTTGATTCCCATCTTGGATTTGAAAGACAGCTGTCCCTGAAGATGGCCCTGGATATGGCCGGTGTGGATTTCTCCGGCAGAGAACATGATGCATTAGACGATGCAAGGAACACCGCAGTACTTCTTCAGATTTTCAGAGATGAAGAACTGTTTGATAAGACCTTACGGAAAATCAAGGAATACACGGAGCCGACTGAAATCGGCAATACAATTGGTAGCTTAATTGTTTTTTCTGCATTCGCATGTGCGTAAGGAGGTTCGTTATGTTTGGATTTGATTGAACCGAAGATGGATCCGTAGATTTTGTAGATGATCTTATTACTCTTTCTATGTTGGGTGCGTTAGACGATGAAGCGTCTGATGAAGACGATGAGGATGATTGGAGGATGAGTCATGGTTAGAAAAATGGGTGATCAGTATAGAGATCAGTACTTTGAAAGGTATATGGATTTCCTAAGGAAGGTAACTGATGACTCTAGACAAAAAGAGGGTAAAGCTCCTTACTCCGATGTAACTTTAAAGACAATGGCTACGGATACATTCTTTTTGGAGAAGCATGAGGACCGCGATTTTAAGGAATGGTTAAAATCTGATGATTCTTTGGATGAGCCAAGGCAAGCTTTAATTAGTCATTTTACGGGACGTAGGAAGAATTCAGCAAAGGACGCAGAGTATTATGTTCAGCGTATGATTGATTTTAAACGATTCTTAGGAATGTAACGGGAGGCAACAATGAAATTTGGAATGAGAAAGCCTAGTCTTAAGAGAAGTCTTAAGGCTCGTACAACGGGACGCGCAAAAAGAGCTGTGAAGAAATCACTTATACCAGGATATGGAAAGAAGGGTATGGGCTGGCTTAAAAACCCAAAGAAATCTGCTTATAATAAGATTTATAAAAAGACGAGTTTTTCACTTTTTGATTTGTTTAAGTGATTCATTAATAAAGAATGAGTACTATATTAGAGGAATGAGCATACTGAAGCCTGGTTGATAGATAATTACAAGGAGATGGAAAAATGAAGGCGCAAATCAAGATAATTAGCAATCCATACAAAAAAGAGGTTAAATACCAACATTGGGTTGAGGAAGAGAATGTATGGGATGATATTACTTATGACACAAAACGGACAAGTAATCTTCTAAAGCAGGAACTTGTTGCCGGATTTTTTCCATTCAAAGTTAAAAAGATAGTAGATATTATTGCCAAAGACTATGATAACCCAGATGGGATTTCTATTTTCTTTGAAGGTTCTGCTGATGAGTTTAGAGAACTAACAGACGTGTGTTCAGATCCTTCATATGAAGGGAAAATTATAGCAAAAAAATCCGAGCTCTATTTGGCTAATGCTAGGGATATTCTTCCAAAGGTTAAGGGATTATTTCAAGAAATGAGTCCTCTTATACTTCAAAGCGTAAGCAAGGAAAAAATCCAAAGAGATTTAACAAGATTTTCTGATGCTTTAAGTGATGTGGTTCCCATATGTGTAATGGGCAATTACAGTGCAGGAAAATCAACATTTATAAATGCGCTTATTGGAAGTGAAATTTTGCCAAGTGGTAATGAGAGTGTTACGGCAAAAATATATGAGATTTCAAGATCTGCTTATGCAGATAGAGCTTTTGTTAAATGTAAGTATCTGGATTTTGATGTCGAGGTTCATTTTGATAAAGAAGATACTGTTTATCCAAATACTATCGTAGAAAATGAACTGTTAATTGCAATTAAGACGGCTATTTCCGAAGTGGAAAATGAAAGTATTGTTGCTCGTGTTAATAAAACTCTTAGCGTAATAAATGACTTTGAAGATGAGGAATCAGAAACAAAAATTTCTGATTTAATTGAAGTTCAGATTCCGTTTGTAAACGGAGTCCTTTCAAAGACAACTCATCCTTTTGTGATTTTTGATACACCAGGCTCAAACTCTGCATCTAATACAAAGCACGTAGAAGTACTAAAAGAGGCAATGGCCAATATGACAAATGGATTGCCAATTCTAGTGGCTACACCGGACAGTTTAGATTCTAATGATAATGAGAATTTATACCATCTGATGTTGGAAATGGATGAGCTAGATAATCGGTTCACGATGATTGTAGTTAATAAGGCTGATTCTGCTGGAATTCAGAGACGTGGTGCTACTGAAGAAGAACAGAATAGAATTCTTCGCCAAGCGATTCCGAGAAACTTGTATTCAGGGGGATTGTTTTATGTATCTTCTATCTTGGGATTGGGCTCCAAAAATGGTGGAGAGTTTTTGGACTACATATATGAGGATATCTACGATGCACAAGTGGATCGTTATGAAAATGCTGATAATAAGCATTACAAGACGCTATATTTGTTCAATATACAACCTGCACAGCTGAAAAGGAGATCCGATGCATTAGCTGCGGAACAGAAGGAACTAGTATTTGTTAATAGTGGCTTATTTACAATTGAGACAGAGATTGAGCAATTTGCAGGAATATATTCAGCATATAA
The DNA here is from genome assembly GCF_000621585.1 of [Eubacterium] cellulosolvens LD2006. GTDB lineage: Bacteria > Bacillota > Clostridia > Lachnospirales > Lachnospiraceae > Bilifractor > Bilifractor cellulosolvens. The sequence continues at coordinate 3,861 of NZ_JHXY01000057.1, forward strand.
TAAATGTTTTCAGTCGCAGATGTTTCTTACCAGAGTTATAAAGATTACCGAAGATGAAATCGAAGATACAAAGCTAGAAACGGAAGAAATAAGAAAAAATATAAATGATAAGCTGGAGGCGGACAAAAAGGTTCTTTTAGCTAAGTTAGCGGATACCGCTGAAAGTCATAGAGAGGATGATGTGGCATATTATCCAACATATATGTCTGAGTTTTTAGATGGAAATGATAAGACGTTCTCTGTAGAGGAGATAAAGATACAGGAAGCCGCATTCACAGAGAAACATGAAAAAGACCTCGCTTATGAAGATTTCTCGGATGAGGCCAAGAAAGCACGTGAATCTTTGACAGGAAATTTTATAGATAATCTGAAAAAGGCAGCTAGTGAAAAAGACGGAGCTTCAGTAAGGAAGATATTCTCAGGGCTTAAAGAGGATGCAGAAAATGCAATTGAGACATACCAAGCGCAGCGTGGAACAAGACATCAGGTGGATAAACAAGCTGCGGATAGCCTGCTTAAATATGTGACAAATATGTATGAGAAGAAGTTGGCTGAAGTATACGAGGAACTCGATATAAAGTCGAGAGAATACTGGACAGAAAAGACAGAACAGTTAAGAAATGCTTTGGCACAAATTGTTTCAGGCTCAGAGGTCTTAACCGATGAACGAAGACAAGAATTAGAGCGCATCATCATAACTTATGACAAGATTGTTTTTAAGGATGATGCAGCAGATACAATATTTGAGAAAGAAAATTTTGAAAAGAAGATTCGTGTAGGAGAAATGACGATTTGGCAGTCAGATCATTTGAATATAGATAAGCTTGCAAAAACTTATAACTCGAATATCGAACAAGGCGCTGAGAAACGATATCAGTCAATTGAAGCAAGTCATCGTGATAGCGCTTTTAATTGGATTCAGGCTCTCTTGGATGAGATAAGGGAAAATATTGTAGAGTACAGTCCTGAATTATCAAAGCAGGCAAAACAAATTCGAATTATGACAGAACGAATTGAGGAACTGGATAATCGTAGAATTAAACTAAATGAATATACCCAGGAATTATATGAAATGATGGATTGGAAATTGACTGAAGAGTAAGAGGAGATGCTATGGGTATCAAAAATATGATAGCGAAAGCGGGTTCAAAAGCTGCTGATAAAGTTGCAAAATTGGCAGTTCTTAGCCCGGAGCAACTCCATGCAGTCCAAGAAAAAAGAGAGGCTTATTTATCAGAAGAGCCTAGCATGGATGATGAAAATGCGGTTGAGTTAACAGGGCGATTATTGGCTGCCAGCAGTGTAGAGGTATTTAACGAATATCTTAATCATTTGCAGGATATGTATGTACCTGTAAAGAGAGAAGCGGAATATGGCATTTCTTTCAGAACGAATTATAATATTCGGTATTTTGAAATCACAAAATGGGTTACTAATAAGAAAGAAAACAGCTTAGAAAAACTCGTAAATGTATATGAGGTCTTATCAAATGAGGCATGTAATATAGCTCTTATTTTTCATCGTTCATGTGATAAAACTCAAGTGTTTTTGGCGGTTACTAATACGGAAAATTCCGATGATAATACTGATGTAGAAAACTATAAAACAAGGCTTGCTGAGGCAATAAAAGGTAATTTTCCAGGATCAGAATTATCACATACAAATGGTAAAGGTACACCATCATGCTTAGATAATGATCTTCCTTATTCGGTAGCATGCACATCAAATATTCCAGGTGAGAAATCTGAAAAGTTTATTAATCAGACAATCGAGAAACTGTTGGATGGTGTGGTTCCTGACTCTATAGAAAAAGAATACACTATTATTCTCTTAGCAACACCGATTAGTGACATAGAAAATCGGAAGATTCATTTGGCTGAGTTATATTCTGGATTAGCTCCATATGCGGGGTGGGAGACCAATTTTACCTTCACTGCATCAGATGCAGTGACATCTAGCGCAACATTTGGAGTTAATGTAGGTGCAAGTGCTGGAATTCAGCAAGGTCAAACTCAGGCAAATACTGTAAGTAAAGGTGAAACTCAGAACGAGAGTACTACAAATACGGATAGTACATCTTCTGGAGAAACAGATACTACAGGTTCGACAGAAACAGACACAACAGGTGAAACAAATACAACATCATCTAGTACGGCAAAAGGAACAAATACATCTGAATCTAATGCGCATACAGAAGGAACCAATAGTTCAGATTCTGTTTCTGATGGTACAAGTTCCGGGGAAAATATAGCAAAAAGTTTGTTCCATAAAGTTGTTGGAGGTGAAAACGGTTCTAATGTATCTACTTCTCATAGTGATGGAAGTAGTATTTCTGATGCAGTAACCAAAACGGCAGGGGAATCACTTACTAAAACTGTGTCAGAATCCGTAGCAAAAAATGTAGCCAAGTCTGTTGCTTCTTCCACGAGTAAAGCTGTTACTAACACAGTGGCAAGTTCTGTGGCCAAAACTTTAGGCAAGGCAGTATCCAATACTGTTTCGGCAACGCAGGGGGTTTATAAAGGAGTAAACTTAGGAGCAAATGTAGGTGCAAATTTTGCACGTGCATCTAATGTTACGGCAACGGTAGGTAAGAATGAAGGAATTGTTCAGCATTTTACAAATTATAATATTAAGCATTTGCTAGAAAATCTTGAATACCAAATGAAGCGTTATGAGCAGAGTACTGCTTTGGGTATGTGGGATTTTGCAGCTTATGTAGTAAGTGAAGATCAGAATGTGGCCAACAATGTGGCATATTCATATCTTGCACTAACACAGGGAGAGAAATCATATGTTTCTCAAACAGCTGTAAATTTGTGGCGCGGAGATATGGGCGAGAGCAGTGATGACGCGAAAGAAATATGTTCATATTTAAAGGAACTGCGACATCCTATTTTTGCCCTGAATCCGAATTTAACTGAAGAAGTTCCGATCAGTAATGTATATCCGGCGGTGGTAACTCCGACTACTAGCCTTTCTGGAAAAGAGTTGGCATATTCTCTAAACTTCCCACAAAAGTCTATTACAGGATTGCCTGTAATTAGTTGTACGGAGTTTGGCAGGGACATAGTTTCCTATGATTTAAGCGAAGGTGATGATGATAAGTTAAGGATTGGAAAAATTTTCCACATGAATCATGTGGAGTCTATGGATGTGGAAATTTCCAAGAAATCACTTGCGTCTCACGTATTTGTGACCGGAAGTACAGGTTCAGGAAAGAGCAATACAGTTTATAAGATTATTTCAGAAGCTCGTGAATCTGGGACTAAGTTTATGGTTGTTGAACCCGCCAAGGGGGAATACAAAAATATCTTTGGAAACGATGATGATGTTTATGTATTCGGAACAAATCCTGTACTATCTCAGCTTTTGAAAATAAATCCATTTAGTTTTCCGAAGAAAATCCATGTGTATGAGCATATGGATCGCCTGGTTGAGATTTTTAATGTATGTTGGCCTATGTATGCGGCAATGCCGGCAGTGCTAAAAAATGCGATTGAGAAATCCTATGAAAATTGTGGATGGGACTTAATTTCATCAACTAATGAGTATGGTGAAAACATGTATCCAACCTTTGCGGATGTTGCTAGAAATATAAAAATGATAATTGATTCAAGTGAATATGATACTGAGAATAAAGGTGCATATAAGGGATCTTTGCTTACAAGATTACAATCTTTGGCAAATGGAATCAATGGACAGGTTTTCTGCACAGATGAAATCGATGCTGAAACGCTCTTTAATCAGAATGTAATTATTGATTTAAGTAGAGTTGGATCTAGTGAAACCAAATCTCTCATTATGGGGATGCTAGTATAACGAAAAATAAATAACTGATACTTTAATTATTCTGTGGTATAATAGTTTTATCATGTATAACAGAGGTGGCTATTATGTCAAGAAAAGCAACTGCAATAACCCTTAGGGATGGAGATTACGAATACCTTCGTTCATTAATCAAACAACGTACAATACAGGCTCAAGTAGTTATTCGTGCTCACATTCTGTTGGACAGAGCTAATAGCGTACCCATCCGTGATATCGCAAGAATTTACGACATAAGTACTGCAACAGTACAGCTTTGTGTATCAAAGTATCTTAGCGATGGTACTGACAGCGCTCT
>NZ_JHXY01000058.1 GCF_000621585.1 [Eubacterium] cellulosolvens LD2006
GGCCGGAACGGTAGCCTTTACGTCCCTCTTCACGGGCGTAGCGATCGGCATTAACTAACCGATCCGCCTCCGCATCCAACATGGCGTTTAAAGCCTCTTCAACGCTGTTACGGACAAGATCTTTTAATTCGGTATGGATTACCTCCTGGTTCACCTGTATAATGTTATCAGACATAGTTCTCGACTCCTTTCGAATTTTGTGTGGTAACTCAATTCTACTTGTGAGTCAGGGCTATGTCTATTTTTTTGCCCCCCGGACGGGCTGAAATGAATTTGCGAAACTAATTATACGTTATCCAGGGATACTTCGAAGTCAGCCACGGGACAGTCAGCTCCTCGGTCGTTTCTCCACGGGAGATCATTCCATGAGTGTATTAAAAAAGAAAATCAACTATACGGTGGTCTGTATAAACGAATTTGCCCAAAGATTTCATATTGCTTCGAAAGAAGCATTTTCCTATCTGTATGAATATAAGGGAATCGAATTTCTGAAAGAGCACTATGACATAGAGCATACGCTCAGTTTGGACGATGCCATCGATGATCTAACAATCATTTGCAGAAAAAATGGAGGCAGATACTAATGCGCCTATATCACGGCAGCAACACCGACATTAAAGAAATTAACCTTGCGCTGTGCCGTCCATATAAGGACTTTGGACAAGGCTTCTACCTGACAGAGATAAAAGAACAGGCGGAAAAAATGGCGAACAAAGAGGGGGATGTGGAACTCGCGCGGTTTGTTGCGGAAAGAAAATCAGGATTCGAAAGGATAAGCCCATGAGCCCTGAGGAGTCTTTGGATAACTGTCAGACGAAATAACGTACAAAACGGGTGATTTCCGAAAGATTCCCAACAAAAATGGCACCGACATGATACTTTTATGAAAGTATCTTCGCTGAAAAATGCAGAAACTCGAAGTGGTAGCACCGAATTTGTACGGCGAAGAAATTGTGTTGTTTGTGTGTGCTTCTTCCATTCCCAGACCGGAGAGAGTAAATTCTCCATTTGTAATCGGCTGATAAACTTCCGCTGAAGAAACAAGCTTCCCATCAACATAAATCGAGAGTTCCTGCTCGTTTTCTGCTGCTTCAGTTGTTGCTTTTTCGAATGATTTGCTTCCGTGCTCATTCAGAGAAACGCAAACAGAATAATAATCTTTTTACATGGTTGGATCGAAGAAAAAGGTCTGAGAATTATCTCAGGCCTTTTTCGTTGCATGAAACGAAAAACGAGTCGAATAACGCCTTTCGTTTCACATGGATGAGTCGATTATTCATTTTCGTTGCAAATCGTTGGGCCGATGATATATAATCGTTACAGAGGAATACAAGCGGATTATATTTAGGAGAATATACCATGCAGGAAAATAGATATATCGAATACAAAGAAATAGTTTCCAAAACCTTTCTTAAAGTTGTTAGTGCGTTCGCTAATTACCACGATGGGAAGATTGTGTTCGGGATTCGAGATGATGGATCCGTTCAAGGCCTCTCTGATCCTTATAAAGCAAGCATAGATATAGAAAATGCCATTAACGACAGCATATCGCCTGTGCCGGATTACGAAATCACTGTGAACACGAATAACAATACCGTTCTTTTACTCGTACACAGGGGAGATTCGTCTCCTTATTTTTACCACGGAAAGGCGTATCGAAGATCAGATACAGCAAGCGTTCCGGTGGATACCGTAGAGCTGAAACGATTGATCTTACGGGGAACGAATCGTGATTATGAAGATCTTCCGGCTGAAAATCAGAACTTAACCTTCCGGATATTGGAAAAAGAGTTGATGGACACCATTCAAATCGATGCATTTGACAGAAACATCCAGAAAACACTTGGCTTATATGTCTCCGGTACCGGATATACGATTGCCGCAGAGTTGTTGGCAGATGAAAATCGCTATCGTGGAATAGACATTATTCGTTTTGGTAAAACAGAAGATCAAGTTATGGATCGGGAACGGTTCGAAAACACTTCGATTATTGCGGAATACCTCAATGCAATCCGCATATATCAAAAATACTACCAATATGAAGAAATCAACGGCATAAAAAGAAACCTTGTCGAGATGATACCGGAGATTGCATTCCGTGAGGCACTGGCCAATGCGCTTGTTCATCGTATGTGGGACATTTCTGCAGCAATTCAAATCGCAATGTATGAAGATCGAATTCAAATCACGTCCCCGGGAGGCCTTCCGGAGGATATTTCGGAAGACGAGTACCTGCATGCACAGGTATCTGTGTTACGGAATCCTGTTTTGGCTGAAACCTTTTTGAAATTGAATTACATTGAGAAATTTGGAACCGGTATTCGCAGAATTATGAATGCCTATAAGAATGGACAAGCAAAACCCTCATTTACATTTACAGAGCACACGATCTGTATCACACTGCCGGTACTTATGTCCGCGCAGACCGATCGTACAACTGAAATCATTATGCATATGCTCATCGGGGCAAAGGAAATGTCAAGAAAAGAATTGGAAGAGATCACCGGAATAAAAAAGGCATCCCTGATTCGAGCATTAAACACATTGATTTCGAATAATTGTATTGAGAAAACGGGAGCCGGAAGAAATATCAAATATCATATGAAACGATGAAAAACGAACGACGGCAAGTCGCGTACGTTCTTTGTTATCTATCATTTTCTGTGAAGTACCAAAAAACCATTTAAAACTTCATTTTTCGTGCCATGCTATTGTTACCCTCCGGACTTAATACTTTAAGGATAATGGTGTATACTTAATGATATATAGCAATCTGTATGGAAGAATTTATAGATAATCGACAGATTGGAAAGGAGTTCATATGGCATCCTATTCACAGCGAAGAATCACAAGAAAGCATGGACACTGGGGCGGAATTGTGGCAGGAATTTTTATTCTGCTTTCAGGTCTCTATTTTGTATTTGGGATCAGTGCAGATACAGATCGGCGGAATGCGAAGTGCACCGAATCGGTGGTAGGCGTTGTAACCGCGTCGGAAGCATCCGGCTCCAAGTATTTGACGACCATCGAGTATACGCCGGGTGACTGGACAACATCCATCGACGTTGAAACGAAAAAGCAATATGAGGTAGGTTCTGAAATCACCGTAAATTATGAGCCTATGTCAACAAGACATGTTTTTATTGAGGGAATAACGCCGACTGGAGCTTCGGACAGGATAACGGGACTTATCATGATGGCGGCCGGAGCTGTGATGGCGGCCGGAGGATATCTGATCGGAAAGAAACTCGGCTAGACACAGGTACGACGTGTGGCATAAAACGAACGAAGAATATGTTTTACACTCCACGATGGATGAATTCTGTCGTGGAGTTTTTACGTGAGGAAAACTTATAGATGTGGCTCAGAACATCTTAGGCTTTTTCAATGACCATATCTCTGTTCCTTTGGCAGGATGAGTGGCATCCGATCCTTCATTTGCCTGAACCTGTGTATCTCCAAGTGTCAGACTCCCTGCGAAAACCAAAAGAGCCAGCACGGTCAGTTGTGCCATTTTTTGGGATTTCATGAAAAAACTCCCTTTCTTTCTGCCATGTTCCCCGGTATCTTCCCCAGCCCCAAACGTGATTGGTAACCATAAGTTTCATCGTCAGTGTGTACCAATGCGAATGTCTTTTTTGTTATCTGGACAGAGTGGAATGGATTCGAAACATAGAATTATAGTGATGTTACAAAAACATAACATCATCTGTTGACATCGCTCTGATTCATGATACAATGAAATCAGAAAAAGGAGGGATGGACATGAACGCATTACTGGGTGGCCGTATAAAGGTTTTGAGGACAGCTAAAGACTATACACAGGAGCAGGTAGCAGATCATCTGGGGATCAGCAGACAAAAGTATGCCCGTATTGAGAACGGTACCAATAGTATTACACTTGACATCCTTGCGAAGATAGCTGAAATACTGGATGTGACTGTCGGTGACATTACCAGGGTACTTGATGAAGAACCTGCAGTAGCGTATAGGGCAGGCGCTGGTGAAAATTCTTCTGAGAAGATTTTTGATATGCTGGATCTTTTCTATGCAAATAAGCACATGTACACGAGATTACAGCATAGAAACAGGGAATAAGGAGGAGTTTTCCATGCTTGTCAGTAGGAAAAGAGAAATAAGGATACAGGCAGATTCCTTTCGCGAAAAGTGTAAGGTCAGCCGATATGGAATTATAGATCTGTTCAAAGAGTGTGATCGAATGGGATATAAGCTTCTCAGATATCCTCTCGGAGAAAACGCTGATCTTGGTTTTGCTATGAAAAAAGATGATGATATCATCATCTTTATTAATACCAGCATCAGACTTTCCAGAGAAATCTTTACTCTGGCACATGAAATAGGACACGCTATGCTTCACCTTAATGGGGAACAGCATTTTATTGATAATAATGCTTCGATCGGTGGAGGCAGTGGGGATGAAAAGGAACAGGAAGCGAACTATTTTGCGGCCTGTTTATTGATGCCGTCAGATGAGATCGATCGCTTTATTGATCTGGAACTTCCGGATTTTGAAATGAGCGGATTATCCGGTATGGATATCGCGAGAATAATGTCTGAGTTTAATGTCAGTTATGATGTGGCACTCAACAGGCTTGAGTCCGTGGGAAAGATTGACAGTAAGCAGAAAACACAGCTGGAAACAGAGCGGACTGAGAAACGGGTGGGAAATCTTCTTAAAAGTATTGGGGGCAATTCGCGATTAAATGTTGCGAGCAATGAAATAGTCATTCCCTACGAGTATATCGACTACGTCATATATAATTACAACCATAATGCGATTCCCAGGGAAACCTTGGAAAAGGCGCTGGAATGTTATCAGCTCACCATAGAAGATATAAGCGATAGACTTGTGGAGTTCCCGGAGGAAGATGATGATCTGGATGATCTGATAGGAGGGCTGGAAGGTTGAAAGCCTCTTTGGATAGATGTTCTGATTCCAAGATACTTAATGGGGATAGCAGATGAGTCACAAACGGTAAAGGATTTTGACGCTGTCAATACTGCTGCAAAGCTCGACTGGGTATTTCGAAGCCAGTTATCAAAATTCATAAGACGGTTTTTCAAGGCTCCATATAGGGAAGAAGATACGGTATGGATACGGGAGTTTGAAAAGAAATACGACATTAAGCTAAAAGAAAAGTTGGGTATGCTCAGTAAACAATTGTAGGATACGCTTGAATAATAAAAGGATCTCTTCGGAGCAATGTCATTAAGTTAAGATGACGAATAAAGATCTCTATACCAGAAATGGTATAGGGGTCTTTTTTTAAAAAAATACTCTTAGACTGCGATTTCCAAGGAAGCTCTTATCTGCTTTAAACAGCTTTTCTGAGGCGTCCCTGCTCTTATAGAGATCAAGTGCTTCTTTGGCAGACATTTCAGCTGAAGTAATGATGCAGAAGTATCCGCACATCTTCAGTTCTTCTTCTATGACAGAAGCCTTCTCTATCCCACAGACAAAACACTGTCTTCCACTGAGATCTGACTGATGAAGGTTGATACAGTGGAGTCGCTGTAGATCTTGTACTCCGGCGTGAAAAGCGGATGGTTATAGGCGTAATCCGGGCTTTTTCAAGCCGTATTAAAAGGTAGAAAAAAGAATTATAGCAAGTGACTATAGCAAAAAGCAAGTGCCGCTTGACAGACAAGAGGGATTGTCTTAATCTTTTTATAAAGTTCATAATTGTTTAGGAGGAAAAAATGAAAGAGCGTATACTTAAAGAGAGCCTTGAGAATAAGGATGAAATGGAAATGTATTTATATAGTAAATCATGGAAGAGGGTGTTTGTGATTACTTGTGTCGTCATGTCACTTTTTGCAGCTGTAAGAACTATTAGAGGTGAACAAATTTATGATGTGGGTGCAATAGCAACTAGTGGGATATGTGTTCATAATTATTTTATGTTTTTCAATTTTGATAAATCAAAAAAATATTTGATTCCTGCAGTTATTTCAAATGTAGTATGTGTGATTTGTACGATAGCTTTTGTGGTGAAATAATATGGAAAAAGATATAATTGTTAAAAATAGGATAAGAGTGATAAGGGCGGAAAAAAAGATTTCGCAAAATGATTTGGCAAAAGCTGTGGGAGTTTCAAGACAGACAATATCAGCAATAGAAAATGAGATTTTTAATCCATCAATTAAACTGGTTTTTTTGATTTGTTCAGCATTAGACAGGTGTGTAGAAGATGTTTTTTATGTGGAATGAAACAATTTGATGTCTAAACCTGGATTATTCATAGCTCCCATAACCACCTCTGCTCGGTAGATAATACTTTTTTACCAACCTCCTTCGGGCATCGATTCCTAAAAAAGGGTGATCGAATCCCGTTGATGTGATCAGAGGTAGTTTTGAGTTTTCAAGGTACAGATATTTTCTGCTATTCCAACTGGACAGACAGCTGCTGAATGTTTGAGAGTGTCTCATAATACCCTCGCTTATACGGACAGCCGCTAGTTCCCAAGTGAATGGATTTCTTCCATGCTGTCATCGTATGTCACGGTTACTTCTTACAACGTTTTATATGCATAAAAATGCGGCATAATTTATGCATATAAAATTGATGATCTGCATAAAAAAGGTTATATAATAATGCAGAAAGGAGACTTGGTTATGCATATATTCGATTACTCATTTCTGCAAAATGGGCTTCTTCCTGTATCGAAAGCTGATATTGGGAAAATACTTCCGGATGTCAGTGCTACTACGATAGAAGCGGTTTTGGGGCAAATGGTTAGGACGGGAGCCATTAGGAAAGTTGGCGCCGGAAGAGGAACAAAGTATGTAAAAAACTGATGAGAAGCCAGTGATTGTCGTTATGGCCGGAGACGGAAGAGTAAACAGCTCGAAGTTCAAAGCTCAGTTTCACAGTTTATCTATAAACCATAAAAGCAGTAACATTTAAGACTGAATATCCGAAGGCATCTATAACGGATTACGAACGGCGCTGCCACCCATCTGCTCTGGAGGAATTAAAGAATGCGACTGTACCACACAAGTGACAGAGAAATCAGAATTCCAGATATTCATTACGGGAGAAAGAATGCGGATTTCGGCTGGGGGTTCTATCTATCTCCAGACAGGGAATTCATCTACCGGTGGGCAGGTAAAAATGCCGTGGTAAACGAATATGAATTAGATACGACCGGGCTTGAGATCCATCGGTTTACGCGTGATCTTGACTGGTTCCAATACATCTTTGATAACCGTCGGACAAAGGATAGCCTTACGGCGGATGTGATCATCGGTCCTATCGCAAACGACACCATCTTCGATACCATGGGTATTCTGAGCAGTGGACTTCTAGAACCGGAAGAAGCCATGGAACTTCTGCTAATTGGCCCTGCTTATACGCAGGCGGCCATTAAGACGGAAAAAGCGGCCAGACAGCTTCAGTGGCTACGCTCGGAAAGAATCGTCCAGATGAACGAAGAAGAACGTCAGGTAGAGCAGAATGCCTATCAGGAGGCGCTTGCTGCGGCGATGGAAGGGAAATCTGGTTAAGATAACCCCTGAATGTAGCATGTCTCGAACCGGAGGGGCATCATGAAAAGAGAAAAAAGAGATCCTTGATTCTGAAAAAAAGAGGGAAGTCTTTTTCTGTAACGAAACAGAAATCTTATGCTGTTCGAGATGCTGTGACTGAAAAAAGATGTCGCTTGTATATGATCGGATGAGACAAGACGAAGAAAGGGAATGAAACATGAAAAGACTACGAAGATTTGTACTGCTAGGTTTTGTGTTGATGATCTGTTCTGTCTGCCTTGCGGGGTGTGTGCGAATTGAGACTGCCTTTCGCATAAAGAGTGACGGGACGATAGATGCGTCGATGTTGTTTGCGCAAGCGGACAACCCGGAATATGGTATG
>NZ_JHXY01000059.1 GCF_000621585.1 [Eubacterium] cellulosolvens LD2006
GAGCTGGGTTCAGAACGTCGTGAGACAGTTCGGTCCCTATCCGGCGTGGGCGCAGGAGTTTTGAAAGGAGCTGTCCTTAGTACGAGAGGACCGGGATGGACGGACCGCTGGTGTATCGGTTAGACTGCCAAGTCTACGGCCGAGTAGCCAAGTCCGGAAGGGATAAACGCTGAAGGCATCTAAGCGTGAAGCCCCCCTTAAGATGAGAACTCCCATTCGAAAGAAGTAAGACCCCTTGAAGACGACAAGGTTGATAGGGCAGAGGTGGAAGCACCGTAAGGTGTGGAGCTGACTGTTACTAATCGGTCGAGGGTTTGACCTATAACAAAGAATCAGTTGGAACGATTCAGACACAGACGTCAAAGGTGCAACCTTTGTAAGGCTGTGTATGGATCGGGACAAGGGTTTGCTTTGCAAACCTCATGAAAAAAGTGCGAAGCACTTTTGAATGACTGATTCTGTAAAATAAATTCGGAATTGGATCAGGTTTGCTTTGCAAACTTCATGAAGAAAGCACGGAGTGCTTTGAGTGACCGATTCGAAAATCAAATGCGGATTCGAAAGTTTGCTTTGCAAACTTCATGAAGAAAACGCGAAGCGTTTTTGAATGACCGATTCTTTAAAGTGAATAAATGCAGAAGAATAAGTTGTGTGTTCAGTTTTGAGGGTATGTACGTACTTCTTAAATGAATCTGTGAATAAGCCGCTGTGCACTCGCACGGCGGCTTATTTTTTTCGCAAAAAAGAATGTACTAAAACGATTTATCTGCACGAATAATATTGTCGATTTATTACCTACAAAGGTAACGCAAAGGAGGTGCAGATATGTCACTGAACGGAATCAGTAATGGTGCGGCTCGGAATTATCCCAGCAGTGTTACCAATCGACCCGGTATTGTGAAGACAAACCAGGTTGAACAGGAGACCGTGACATCGAAGGAACGGGTCCGGGATTCATATGAGCAGGTTGAACAGGTTTATTCGGATAATAGTGCGATCCGTGTAAATTTTGACAAGACACTCGGTAAGACAGTTGGGGATGTTCAGCTGAGCAAAGAGGCGGAATCATACTACAGTCAGTTAAAGCAGAAGTACGGAAGTATGGACTTTGTTCTTGTCAGCAAAGACATGAAAGAATCCGCGAAGGCCAACGCAGGTGCATTCGCGACATCCGGCAAGATGGTCGTGCTCATCGATGAAGAGAAGATTGAAAAGATGGCAACTGATTCCAATTATCGGGCAAAGTATGAGAACATTATTTCGAATGCTCAGAATGAATTGCTCGGCATTAAGAATCAGGTAGGCGAAAACGATCTGCTTGCCAATTTTGGCATGAAGGTCAATGACGATGGTTCGACCTCGTTCTTTGCAGTTTTCAACAGGAGCCAGCAGGAGGCCAGAGAGCAGCTGGCTGCTCAGCAGGAGAAGAAAGCGGCGCAGAGAAAAGCCGACGAAAAGGCTAAGGCGAAGAAGGCTGCCGAAAAGGCAGAACAGGAGAAGCGGGCTGAGAAGAAGGCCGAGGCTAAAGAGGCTGAAAAGAAAGCGGAGGAGAAACGCCTGGAAGCAAAACAGGCCGAGGAAGAACCGGACGATGATTTCGATGACGAGTTCGAGATTGCTTATATGGGTGAAGAGTATGAAGTGATCTATGCGGATTCGGCAGAGGAATTGCTGGAGATGATCCGGGATTATACGGCACGATCAAAGAGCGGAAATATCAGTGGAGTATTCGACGGTTCCGTGAGAGGCGCAAGGAATTTTGATTTTTCTGCTTGATGATGCTTGTAATCAGGACGGTCAATAAACTTATCAATTGAAATACGGTGGCTTACACGCGAGCACCCGGTATGTGATGAGCAGGATTGAAGCTGTTTCTCACATCCGGGTGCTCTTGCCTGTTGTGCGGTGTAAAGTGCGCAATGAGATTTGTCATGAATTCGTCTCGGATTGCACCTGTTCCAGTCGCCGGAAAAACATATCCCGGATTTTAGGAAAGTTCGGCAACTGTTTCCTTTTTTCACTTTTCCCATCATTGTTCCTCTCACATAAGTTGAAATAACGACTTTTCTTCTCTACAAACACTTCTTCTGTCAATGCTCCCTGTTCCATCCATAGAATCACCATATCCTATAGAAATATAACGATTCGATTATATCATTACATGTCAGTATTCTTGCATAATTATGCGTCAAATATCACATAACTTCCATATTGCGGACGATGAACCTACGAAACACAGCACCTTTGAGTTTTCGAAACGACGAAAACGAGCGCTCATGAATCTGTCAAAACTACCATTCTGCCTTTGTTTAATATAGGGAAACGTACAATTTCGCCGTTTGGTCATATCTATTCGTAGGGTCCATTTGTTAAAATTAATTACATAGCAAACCTGTAGTGATGCAGGGACGCAAAACCGTGAGTCACGCGATCGTTGCGTGATTGTCTGGCTGCATTCTGTTCTTCGGAACGGAACGCGGCCTTTTTATAACGATGAGGGAGGAAATGTTATGCCGGGAAGCGGTTATCAGGATCCGACAGGGATCACTGTAGATGACGGGAGTATGGAGGGCGATGCAGAATTGATCGGAACACAGGTAGATGCTCTTTCTCTCAATAACTTAAAAATTGTTGATTACGATAGTACAGTCACTGTAAAAAACAATGGAAACTTAGCCTATCACTCCGCTCAGACCGTGAACGAGAGATTTATAGAAGCTATTACGCAAGACGCAATGAACATCTTGAGTGTACTGAATGATTTACACGGTTTAGATGACGAAATCAAAGCGCAGCTTGAATCCCTGAGTGATTAATCGGAAGGTATAGGACATGGACAAGCGGACAAATATGGACATCGATGAATGGAAAAAACATCGTAAAGAGTTCAAGGAACAAACAGAGGCGGATGATCGCAGTCTTCAGATTCGGATTGCACAAACAATAGAGGATTGTGCATCTCTCGGACCGAAACCTTCCCGGTTGAGAATGATGATGGAAGAGTGTGTTCACCAAATGCAGGTAGAACGTCAGCGGTTGGCAGAACTAAGTAATGAACATCTGGATCAATTAGACCGAAAAATACGGATGCTGGAAGAAGAGCATGAAGAAAACTTAAGGAAAAAAGCTGAAGAATAACCGGAAATGGCAGAGAGTGGGAGATGAGATATGTTATGCACAGATGAATTGAATGCGAAGCTTCTTTGCGGACAGCATGAGGAGGCTATTGCAAACCTCACAGCAGAAAACGAGAAATATGATAAGATCAAAGCCGCAATAATGCAATTTGTCGAGGATCCGACCATTGACTCTTGTGGAATTCGATCACTGAAGAGGCAGTTGGAAGACTACATACTGATCATTGACGCGATTAAGAGCGCGAATGACATAGATATTCAGGAATATACGCAGGCAAACGCATTCATCGGCGATGAATGCCTTTTTGGAAGAAGTGTCACACTTCGGGAACAACGTAGAAAGCTAAAAACAATAACAGATGCACAAGCTGCTTATTACCGCGGCTTGTATAATGCTTCACGTTATAGTTTGACAGGTGCCGATGAATACTACCGAGAAAAGGCTGAACATTACGAAAATGAATCGGCTCTTCATCAGTCTATTATCGACGAGTGTACTCGAATAATTGAAAAGTACGACGGTATTGAAAATTCGACATATGCCATGCTTCAACAAGCGTCTCAGTATAGAGGCCTGATCATCGACGCTTTACTGACCATGGGACAGGCATTTGATGGTGCAAACTATAATTCCTATATAAGTGATTATTGGCGCGAATCACTTTCGATTGAAACCGCATTAAATTTGGATGGTGTCATGGAAGAATTGATAGAGCTGGAAGTTACGGACGAACAAATCTCCAATATGAAGGAAAAGGGATATTCGCCTGCCGAAACTTTAGCGATTGTGAAACAATGCACCACTGAGAAAGACAGAACTTTTTTAAACGCATTAATGGGAAAGAAGTATGAAGAAGCGTTTATGATCAATCCCCAAGAACTTTCAGATGACATGTTTGAAGTACTGTCAGATTACTATATTCATATGTATCATTTTGATAGCAGGAACCAGTGTACGATGAGTGATCAAAATTTCAAAGAAATAGAGGATTTTAATCATGCGCTCTTATCGGCATATGATCCTCTGGAAAGAGTGGGCGACACCTTCAATACTTTTGAAATGCCTACGAGCATCGTTTATCTTGGTCGAATGGTGACGTGTACCAATTCCAAGCTTTACGATACAAGAGACGCTGCCAGTAACTCTGTTTGCGGAAGTGATGATCACAAACAAAAAATGGCAGATTACTATCGTACCAGAGCTGCGTATTACATCTTAGAGGCGGAAGCTGAGTTACGCTTCGTTTATCAATTCAATCAGGGCATGGGAGGATTGCGTTCTCCGTTAGACGTTTCCATCTTCGAGTTGGATTTCGGTACGGATCCGCAAAATCCTAAGGATTTTAGTTTTACAATAGAACATTCCACGCCGAATGGTAATTCCTTCAAAGACCGTATAAAAGGCATCAATTACAACTCGCCATCAGCTTTGAAGGATGGGGCTGTTCTTCTAAAGGAAAAAATGTTTAGTAAATCAATTGAAGAGGCTAAATCAAATGTGTATCGTGAGGTCGTCAAAAATGCTAGTCTGACAGTTTTAAGTGTGAAATATCCACCATTAGCTATTGCTCTCAGTGCGGCAGATATGTTTCTAAATGGATCCGGCGGAATCACTGGGCTTGATAAAACAATAAAACCGGCTTTTTCAAAACTCGGAAAACAGGGGGCTTCGTATGCTTCTGCTACAGTTTCTTCAATAATTAATACTGTTTTGGCAGAAAGCATGGCTCTGAGACAACTTAAAAAGGCTTCGGAGGATATGAATACGGAAGATTACATAAACGAATTTGCAATTGCGTCATCCGTATCTGTTTGTAGTGATAGTGAATGCCTAGAACAGGGCACAGAATGGGTAACTACGTGTGGGATTTTTGATCCGGGTATCGTATATATGTGCAACAGGATAGAAAGTAACGGATCCGATTGGGCAGATTTTGGTAAGAATGAAGATGGTAGCAAATGCACACCTGCTGATGTATCGGAAGCTATAAGAAATGATGAATTCATTAATTGCAAGGAGGAATTAGAACCACGCGTTCTGGAAATGTGTGATTTTTTGCTGAACGGTGCGCCACAGGATAATTCCGCTACATTTGCGAAGGGTGAATATTTTTGGGATGAACTTACCGGTCATGACGGAAAACTCGATGGTAACGACATGGAAGTGTATCATGAGGCGGTTAGACTAATTGATGCCCATATACATTCAAAAACTACATTTAAAGATCAATTATATAAAAAAGCGAAGGAATTTGACAATGGAACTTTAGTCGAAGATTAATCAACCTTTATAACGACACATGGTATGCCATGACCAAGAATAAGGTAATGAATTATCGTAATCTCAAGGAGCATTTTTTATCGGAACAATTGTAGCCTCGAAATGATGATCTTTTTGTATTTGCGAATCAGCGAAAATGAAGCATATCTCAGGTACGCTTTAACAATTAAGAAATCCGTAACTGCGTTTTGGGAGATTGTTAAATTCAATTACCCGACACATCAGATCGTGTACTGTACAGAGGAAGCATTAAAGACTCTCGAATTTGAAGGGAAGAATGTATTATGAAAAATAAATATTTCCCGGAAGAAGATATCGAAAAGGATGATTTGTTTTTTGTATGCTATATGATTGAGCGCGTAGCTCGTCATCTGCATCAGAGAAACCGTTACGTTGTGAATACGATCGGAAAAGACGAATTCTATCATCTGCTTAGTGTCGCGAATGTCCTTCATTCCGAGAACCCTTTAAAGGTAGTGGACGATTGGATCAAAGACTATGAGCTAAAGCCCGGTGATTTTGATATCACGAATGTTGACAGAGATCTGGCAGAGCACATACCTACGGAGCTTCAGATGGGTGCTGTATATCAGCGACTAATCATCGATACCATGAACTCTGAGGAAGACTATGCGGATGGCATTCTTCGTGTATATAACAACGAACTCTGCGAGGTTATTGACAACTACAATTGCAGTGCATTTTATGAACCGCCCTACGTCATCGCAAGGGCGTATCAAGAAGGTGGTTTCTAAAAGATCGGATCGAATTCATGGAGGAGAAAATTGGCGGTCAGCAAGGATACGTTCTTTGCTGACCGCTTTTTTTGTGTCACAGTGAAAATAAACCACCTGCTCTGCAGGTGGAGGGAAGATCTTTAGATTAAAGAAAACTCCCGTGTTAATATAAATGTTGGTCTGCAAACCACAAATATAAACACGGGAGGTGCTCATAATGAGTACAGAAAATAGTTTAGCCCATACAAAATGGGAATGCAAGTATCACATAGTTTTTGCACCTAAGTACAGGAGACAGGTAATTTATAAGGATATCAGAGCAGACATAGGACAGATTCTTGGAACATTATGCCGAAGAAAAGGTATAGAAATAATCGAAGCAGAAGCGT
>NZ_JHXY01000060.1 GCF_000621585.1 [Eubacterium] cellulosolvens LD2006
GAGGAAGTGATCGATTTCCTGAAAGGAAAGGCAGATATTTAACCTCGGTAGGACAGGGAAATGGATTTACGAGTTAATTTCCTGGGAAGTTCACAGTGAAGAGATCATTAATCACAATTGGATACATTCAAATAAAGGAGTAGCAGCGCATGGCTAAAATTTACATCGCGGGAGCCCACTCTCGTGGCATCACAACTGGATTCTATCTGAAGTATTTGGATCCTTCTTTGGAGATCGGTGCCTATTTATACGACAATGACGAAGATAATCCATCGGATGTGGATGGCGTACCGGTAATCAGAATTGATGCGGATACGAAACTGGAGGTAGATATTGTCGTCTATCTTGCAACCCGTGGTGTAAATCGGGGGCATCTCACAGATACTTTGCGAAAGATTGGAATGAAACATATCGTTCCCGTGGATGTAAAGTTCGATACGGAGTTGAGAAATCGTTTTCTGACCAAGTACTTTGCGGAGCAGAACCGGGAATTCATTAAGATATACAACTATAATACAGAAGAAGGTGCTCCTCTTTCTGCAGAGAGGAAACGGTTTCAGATCTATGTCGCGAGTGCTGTTTTTGATCAAAAGCTGTCGAATGCTTACAGCCTGGATGAAAGTGAACGGGTCATACAGGTTGGAACGGCCTTGGCAGATCAACGGCTCGATGCGGCATATTTTGATAACACCGGGGATAATATTTCGGAAAAAAACAGGCAGTTTTGTGAGCTGACCGCATTATACTGGATCTGGAAAAATGCCAGGGAAGATGTGGTGGGGTTGGCACATTACAGAAGACACTTTGTCCTGCCGGATAACTGGAAACAGATTATGGATAGAGAAAAAATTGATGTAATTCTGCCTGTACCTTTATATGTGTATCCAAGTCTTGAAGACAACTTCCGGAATCGTCATGTTGGAGAGAAATGGGACGAGATGTTGCTCTATCTAAAAGAAAACAGACCCGAGGATTATGAGAACGCGTCGCATTTTTTCAAGAACTCGGGGCTGTTTTTTCCCTGCAATATGCTGATTGCAAGAAAAGAAGTCTTTGACGAGCTCTGCGAGTGGCTGTTTCCGATTGAGTTCCATGTCGCGGAGGCAGGTGGAGCGCTTGAAGATCGTTATCAAAATCGTTACCCGGCTTTTATTTCTGAAAGACTGATTACATATTTTTTTGAGATGAATCGTGAGAAATACCATATTGTTTATGCTGACAAGAATTTTTTGGAATGATCTTGAATAACCAAAAACACATAGGAGATGCCAGATGAATATTGCGATAATCTTTGCCGGCGGTACAGGCCAGCGGATGAACTCGAAGACAAAGCCGAAGCAGTTTCTGGAACTTCACGGAAAGCCGATCATTATCTACACACTGGAGCATTTTGAGCAGCATGAGCAGATTGACGGAATCATTGTGATCTGCGTGAAGGGGTGGATAGACTACTGCCAGAGGCTGGTTGTGAAGTACCAGATCAGCAAGGTTCGGGCGATTATTCCCGGTGGCGATACCGGCATGTTATCGCGATATGAGGGTATCAAGAAGGCTTCTGAGTTGTACCCTGAGGATACGATTTGTCTGATGCACGACGGGGTTCGGCCGCTGATTGATCATGAGATTATCAGCAAAAATATTGAATCCGTGGAGCATTATGGTTCTGCTGTCACCGTGGCGCCGGCGGTGGAGACTATTGCAGTGAAATGCAATGACAGCAATAAGGTCGGAAAAATCATTGACCGGAGTATGTGTCAGATCGCGAAGGCTCCCCAGTCTTTCCGTCTGGGAGAACTGCAGGCGGCACACAAGAAAGCCATTGAGTCCGGTATGGATGACTGTATTGATACAGCCTATTTGATGCAATTGAACGGGCACGATGTCTATACGGTGGAAGGCTCGGCGGAGAATATCAAGATCACGACACCGACGGATTACTATATGTTCAAGACGTTTATGGATATCCATGAGAATTCACAGATCTTCGGAGTATAGAGGGATGAACAAAATACAGCTGGAAGACTGCAGAAGAATCGGAGATGCGGAGTTTATTGACTGGGAGCGGTTTCGGGATACCACGATTCTGGTTACCGGAGCTACCGGTCTGATCGGATCAAATCTTGTGTATGCGCTTGGGTATAACAGTCGTGAGAAAGATCTGAATATGAAGCTTATTCTGCCGGTACGAAATGAGTCATTGGCGAAGGAACTCTACGGGGATTATCCGGTTGAGATTTTTCACTATGAGCTTGGAGATGTGTTGGATCTGGATGTGCCGGTGGATTATTTGATTCATCTCGCCAGCCCCACTTCGTCAAAGTTTTTCATGGAGAAGCCGGTGGATACGATTCTCGCAAATCTGGAAGGAAATCGTGCTCTTTTGGATTGGGCAGCGGCTCATTCAGTGAAGAAATACGTGGAGCTCTCCACCATGGAGGTTTATGGTTTTCCGGCAAAGGGACATAAGGTTAAGGAAAACGAGCTGGGCGCTTTCGAGACAATGAATGCCAGAAACAGTTATCCCATCGCGAAGCAGGCTTCGGAAGCATTGTGTAACGGTTATTATGTGCAGTATGGTGTGCCGGCCGTGATTCTTCGCGCAACTCAGACGTTCGGCCCCGGGGTGAAATATGAGGACGGAAGGGTTTTTGCCGAATTCATGAGATGTGCTGTGGAGAAGAGGGACATCGTTCTGAAGTCCGACGGATCTACGGAGCGCTGCTACCTGTACACGGCGGATGCCGTTTCCGCGATTCTCGTGGCGTTGCTGAAAGGAAAACCCGGGCAGGCGTATACCGTCGCGAATAAGGATACCTATTGTTCCATCCGTGAGATGGCGGAACTGGTGGCTGAGAGCATTGTCGATTCAGAGATTAAGGTTGTCTTCGATCTCGCGGAGGATGTGGAGAAACTGGGATATGCGAAGACACTTTATATGGATCTGGATACAGGGAAGATGGAAGCACTCGGGTGGAAACCATCCTGTGATTTAAGGCAGATGTATGAGAGGATGATAGAGTCGATGCAGGAAAATGATAAGGAACGGGCCATTTCGCATCATCCCTCCCAATAAGTTCTCAGTGTAGCGATCTTCTTCTGCACGGTTTTCAGGCATTTTTCACACCGGCTTGTGGGAATCCTCGCATCGGTTCCTACTCTCACCAGATCTTCTTCGGTGATATTTTTTCCTTTTCCATTTACGGATGTTGTCTGTTCGCCCCAGTAGGTGTCGCTGTAGGTGAGATCATAGGCGGGGGATAGGCGCCATCCGTTATCCGCAACATCTGAGGGGCGTATAAAAGCTGATCGTAGTTATCCATTTTGTCATCTCCTTCTACTAATATATTGGTAAAAATGGCGGAATTAGTCAATAATTGCTAATATGTTAATAGATGAAAAAATTTTTTTGGGGGAGTATTTATGGAAAATATGAACGCTTTTATTGCTGAGCCTGATTGCGTCAGCGCGGAAAATCCGGGGGAAAAGAAATGCGAAAGCAGGTATTTTTCCCGGGGACGGACAATAGCGGAGAAATACAAGTATGGTACGGTTGAAAATCAGGAATTTCTGAAGGAAATTCGGGAGACGCTCTTTGCCTTCGGACGTAAGTTCCCGTCGCCTGCGGGGGGATCCTATTATCTGGGGGATGATGGTATTCCGATGATGGAGCGTCCGAGGGAGACCTGGATTACCGGTCGCATGGTGCATGTGTACAGTCTGGCGAAACTTCTGGGATATCCGGGAAGTGAAGAGCTGATAGAAAAAGGATTGCAGGGACTTACGGGTGAATTGCATGACGACCTGCATGACGGCTGGTATGCAGGAGTTACAAGTGAGGGTGGAATTCTTCCGGACAAGCAGTGTTATGCTCACGCTTTTGTGATCCTCGCGGCTTCTTCCGCGTATCTGGCAGGGGCAGAGAAGGCGAGGGAGCTGCTGGATCATGCCCTTGAAGTCTATGACAGTTTTTTCTGGAATGAGAATGAAGGACTTTCCTGTGATACATGGAATGCGGAGTTCACGGTTCTGGATGATTACCGCGGACTGAACGCAAATATGCATACCGTGGAAGCTTTTCTCGCGGCAGCGGATGCTCTCGGCGATGACCGCTACAGAGAGAGAGCAGGGAGAATAATCGGACACGTGATGAAATGGGCACAGGAGAATCATCTCCGGACACCGGAACATTTCCGGAGTGACTGGTCTGCGGATCTGGACTGCAACAGGGAGAAACCGGACGATCCTTTCAAGCCTTACGGCGCAACCCCGGGACACGGCATCGAGTGGGCGCGGCTGATTGTGCAGTGGTGCGTGTCGGTGTACGGGGAAGATTCCGAAGCTGACAATTACATATCCTTTGCGGAGCAGCTCTATGGCCGGGCGGTTGCGGACGGCTGGGCAGCGGACGGAGAGCCGGGTTTCTGTTATACCACGGACTGGAACGGAGAGCCTGTTGTTCATGACAGAATGCACTGGACGCTGGCGGAGGCGATCAACACTTCGGCGGTTCTTTTTCAGGTGACCGGAAAAGAAAAATACGCAGATGATTACGCGATGTACATGAAATACCTCGACGAGTGCGTGCTGGATCATGTCAACGGTTCCTGGTTTCATCAGCTTGACCGGCGCAACCATTTACTGACGACGGTCTGGCCCGGAAAGTCCGATTTGTATCATGCGGTGCAGGCGACCCTGATCCCCTACAATCGCAGGATCGGACTCTCGATTGCCGCGGCCGTCAAAAACGCTGAGATAACGGAATCTTAACTCTCAGTGATGGTTAACACTCAAACGAATAGAAGGCTTGAAAAAGCCCGGAAAATCAACATTCCCAAACGCACAACGATCGGTAAGAAATGTGAAGATGATCCGGAACTGCTTCTTTATAAGAAAAGATGAAATGAAATCGATGAATAAGAGGACGGAGTTATGGCACTAATACAAGTGAATTATATGTCGAAGGCGCTGTTTCGTATGGTTCCGATTAATGTAATCCTGCCGGTGGACAGGTTTGACGCGGATGCAGATCGGTATCTGATGGATAAAGATCATAAGTATAAGAC
Organism: [Eubacterium] cellulosolvens LD2006; assembly: GCF_000621585.1. Lineage (GTDB taxonomy): Bacteria > Bacillota > Clostridia > Lachnospirales > Lachnospiraceae > Bilifractor > Bilifractor cellulosolvens. The sequence goes on from NZ_JHXY01000060.1 coordinate 5,064, forward strand.
ACTTTATCTTTTGCATGGCCTTTTGGGGAACTATACTGATTGGGTAAGTCAGACACGAATACAAAAATGGGCGGAGGAAAAGAATCTTGCGGTTGTGATGCCGTCAGGAGATAATGCTTTTTATTTTAAGTCCAGAACGCCGTGGGATGATTATGAGACCTTTATCGGGGAGGAACTTCCTGAAATTACAAGAAGGATGTTCCCGCTTTCTGACAGAAGGGAGGATACTTTTATCGCCGGCGCTGTTTGTCAAGGTAGTTGTCAGTAAAAGTTGAAAAATTGATAGTTACTATATTTCATTGTGAACTTCCCATATAATTAACACTCTATAATAGCTTCTGCATGAGGAAAGAGAGAAAACCCTTATAAATACTGATTATTTAGCGCATTTTGTTGCCTAAAATCAAGAGTAATGGTATAATTATATCAAGTTAATTAACACTCTATTGGAGGGGCCATGTATCTTGATTTAGTGGTAGAAATACCGAAGCTGAAAACAGGTATTTCGAGGAAGAAAATCAAAGGAACAACGTACATTTATTATGAGCACGGACGGAAGTATTATGCCGGCAAGCAGTATACTGTACCTCAATGCACATCCATCGGAAAGGTATGTGAAGATGATCCGACCATGATGTATCCGAATGGAAACTTCCTGAAGTTTTTCCCGGATGTGGAACTTCCGGACGCGCTTCCTTCCTCACCAAGAAGTGGCTGTCTCAAGATTGGTGCGTGGATGGCGATCAAGAAGGTTATTTCGCACTATAAGCTCGACGAAAAACTTGAAGAAATCATAGGAAAAGACAGTGGTCTCTTCCTGGATCTTGCGGCATATACCATTGTTGCTGAGAATAATGCAGCACAGTATTATCCGGACTATGCGTATAACCATCCGCTGTTTACAGATGAAATGAAAGTGTACAGCGATTCCAAAATCTCAAGGTTTCTCCGGGATATATGCAGGGATGACAGCATAGCGTTTCAAAATGTCTGGAATGCAGGCATGGATCACAGGGAAAAAATCTA
>NZ_JHXY01000061.1 GCF_000621585.1 [Eubacterium] cellulosolvens LD2006
GATTGGGAACAGCGTAAGCTTGGGGAAGTCTTCGAAGAGTACTCGGAAAAGAACCATGAGGAACTTCCAGCGTTGACTATAATTCAGGGTGGAGGAACTGTTAGAAGAGATGAATCTGACAGGGCAATTCAATATGATAAAGCCAGCCTATCTAATTACAAAATGGTCAAGAAAAATGACTTTATTGTACACCTTAGATCCTTCGAAGGGGGACTAGAAAAGGCAAACTCTGATGGCATCATAAGCCCTGCATATCATACTTTTCACGGGAATAACACCGATAGTAGATTCTACTATCCATTCTTTAGATCAAGACGCTTTATAGATGTTCTGTTGAAACCTCATGTGTATGGAATCAGAGATGGAAAAAGTATAGATATCGAGGGGATGAAAACGATTATGATTCCCGTTCCATCATATGAAGAACAGCAGAAAATCGGTGAGTACATTGAATCACTTGACAACCTTATCACCCTTCATCAGCGTAAGTGTGACGAAACAAAAAAACTGAAAAAATACATGCTTCAAAAAATGTTTCCGAAAAATGGTCAGACAAAACCAGAGATCAGATTCGATGGTTTTACGGACGATTGGGAACAGTGTAAGCTTGGCGATATCCTAGAGGATATGTATAACGGCCAAACCCCATCCAGATTTAAAGATGAGTATTGGAATGGAGATATAAGCTGGCTATCAAGTGGTGAATTAAATCGAGGAATAGTTTATTCAAGCGTTGAAACTATTACAGAGGCAGGGCAAAAATCAGCTAATTTACGGCTTATTCCTAAAGGAACGTTTGTAATGGCAATAACAGGATTGGAGGCTGCTGGAACACGTGGAAACTGTGCAATACTTGGCTTTGATACAACATTAAACCAGTCATGCATGGCTCTTTTTCCCAATAAGGAACGACTGACACCGAGCTTTTTGTTCCAATGGTATAAGCTTGTCGGAGAGGATTACGGGATAAGGTTTACGCAGGGAACAAAACAGCAAAGCTATAATGCTTCCATAATTGCAGATCTCGATATTTGTCTTCCTAAAACTGAAGAACAAGGAAAAATTGTAGCCGTTTTAGAACGGATAGACAACCTTATCACCCTTCATCAGCGTAAGTGCGATGAACTGAAAGAAATGAAGAAATACATGCTCCAGAACATGTTTCCGGGGAAATAAAAGGCATAATGACAGTTGATTTGACAGAAGAAGAGGGAGCAAAATGGGGGAATTAGAATCAGTTTTAGAAAAGCGGCTGATCGATAAGCTCTGTAATGGAGAGTCTCAGTGGACATATCGTCCGGATCTTCGGACAGAAGAGGATCTTTGGAAGAATTTCAAGTACATTCTTGAACAGAACAATAAAGCTAAGCTGAATGATACACCGCTCAGTGATACAGAATTTGCAAAGATTAAGAATGATCTTTCTCATGCTACGTTTTTTGATGCGGGTAAATGGTTGGTAGGAGAGAACGGCAAAGTTTATGTTCATGTCCAACGTGGAAATGAAACACTTCATCTGGTGGTCATGAATAATGAGCATATAGCCGGAGGAACCAGCGTCTATGAGGTGATCAATCAGTACCAAGCGCGGAAGAGTAAAGGCGAAGAGGATCGAGATCGTAGATTTGATGTAACACTTCTGATCAACGGTATTCCGATGATTCATATTGAGTTGAAGAATAAGGATCATTCCTATATTGAAGGGTTCAATCAGATTGGGAAGTACATCAGAGAAGGTAAATTTCATGGACTTTTTTCAAATGTGCAGATGTTTGTCATCAGCAATGCTGTGGATACAAAGTACTTTGCAGCTGCGAAAGAAGGGGAGCTGAACAAAGAATTTTTGACCGGATGGATCGACCACGAGAATGAGCCGGTTTGTGATTACCTTGATTTTGCCAATGATGTGCTTCGCATTCCGCAGGCACATGAGATGGTTACGAAGTATACTGTTCTGGATAATGAGAAGAAAAAGCTTCTGATCTTGCGTCCGTATCAGATTCATGCGATTGAAGCCATGAGAGCTGCTTCCAAGAGCGGAAAATCCGGCTTTATCTGGCATACAACAGGTTCGGGAAAGACGATGACATCCTACAAGGCTACACGTAACCTGTTGATGGATATTCCGTCGATCCAAAAGACTGTGTTTCTGCTTGATCGAAAAGACCTAGATGTTCAGACAAAGGGTGCTTTTCAGTCTTATGCGGATAATGACACGATTGATGTGGATGATACGGATAATGTCGGAAGCCTGATCAAGCGACTTGCGGATGATAACCGGCAGATGATTGTCACAACCAGGCAGAAAATGCAGGTAATGATCAATCGAAGATTGCAGGAAGGTTCCCGGGAATACAACAAGATCCGGGCGCTCAAAGTAGCTTTTGTTGTAGACGAATGTCACCGAGCTGTTACGCCTCAGACCAAACGTGATATCGAGAGGTTCTTTAATCATTCGATCTGGTTTGGATTTACCGGAACACCGATCTTTGAAGAAAACAAATATGAGCAGAAAGGTGATTTGGCGCAGACAACAGAAGAGTTGTACGGCCCGTGCCTCCACAGTTACACAATTAAAGAGGCGATACACGACAAGGCGGTTCTCGGTTTCAACGTAGAAAACCTTGGCCCGAAGGATCTGAAACCGGAAGTGGAGAAGGCTTATTATCATAGTGAAAGACATATGAGGAATGTTCTTCAGATCATACTCAATCAATCGCAGGCAAAGCTTGGCTTTCAGAATGGCAGAAATGAAACATACGAAGCAATGTTAACCGTGGAATCCATTCCTGCGGCACAGAGATACTATGATCTTTTGATGAAAATCAAAGCCGGAGAGGATGAACTGAAGATCAGTGAAGAGGTGAAAAAGGTATTGCCGGATTTCCCGAAGGTGGCGGTTACCTTTTCTGTTACAGAAAATGAAGAGGTTTCACAGCGAAATCAGGAGTCTATGAAGCGAATCCTGAGATATTACAATGAATTGTTCGGGACATCTTATCAGGTTGAGGGAATAAAAGCGTATAACGAAAATCTGAATGATCGACTGGCACGTAAAAAACCGCGTTTCAAATTGCGCAAGGAACAGCTGGATCTTGTAATAGTTGTAGATCGTTTGTTGACCGGATTCGATGCACCATGTCTTTCTACGCTGTTTATCGACCGGCCGCCGATGAGCCCACAGGGAATGATTCAGGCATTCTCCCGAACAAATCGTCTTTATGATGAATATAAAAGAGCGGGACAAATCGTAACCTTCCGTTGTCCGGATGAGTATAAAGAGAGAATCAATGATGCTCTGGTGCTGTATTCGAAAGGTGGATATGGCAAAGCGTTGGCGGAAGACTGGGACACTGTTCTGGATAACTTCACTCGTTCGTTGAAAACAATTCGAACCTTTGCGTCAACGCCGGAAGATCTGGCGTCGCTGTCAGTGAAACAGAAAAAAACGTTTATTCGATTGTTCCGGGATTTGGATCGTGATTTTGCGCATCTAAAATCTTTCTCGACGTATACGTCAGATGTTGTTGCAGAGAGAGGATTTTCGCAGGAAGAATATGATGACTATGCGGCATGGTACAAAAATATTCTGGAAGAAATAAAGGATGATCCGGTCGATGATCCTTATGACGATCCGATTTTGGACGACTATGAGCTGATTGCATATAACAAGTTTAAGATCGACTACGAATACATCGTTAGTCTCTTACAGGGCTTCCTTGACTCGATTGATGATTTTACAGAAGAAGAGTTCAAAGAAAAACTTGCGGAAGTTCGCAAAGAAGTGGAACAGTATGCGGACAACAATGCCGCCCTCAGTAGCCTCTTTATGCAATGGTTGGATGAACTGGAGAGCGATACGTCAAAATTCATGGGACAGGAAGTATCGGAGATGATCTATCGTATGAAAGAGAAGGTGATCGACGAAGAAGTCAAGTTGTTCGCGGATAAATGGTTTGTCGATTTTGATGATGTGAAATATGAGGCGATGCACTTCAAACATGGAGAACTTGCGAATGAGAATAAATTGAAGGAAAGAGCGAATTATGCGGCATATAAAGAAGCAACAGAAGGTGCAATGCCGAAATTTAAGTTCAATGGCGCTCTGATTCGAAGTTTCAAAGAGGAATTGATGCCATTGATTCTTCCCCTCATCAAAGAATAAAATCACAAAAATGTGATTATAAGAGCTTGCAGATTTTGGGTCCGCAAGCTCTTATATTATCTCGGCGTATGGATGAATGTTGTGTGCTGTAGCTGCTTTTCCGGGGGTTAAGAATTGAGATTGGATAAGGATCTCATGATAAGATCAATGTCCTTACTCTCAAGTTCCTGAATAATATGCAGGTATGTTTTCTGTGTAGTGGTTATATTGGAATGTCCCAGTCTTCTGGCCACGCTGGCAATGGACACTCCGGCGAACAGCAGGAGAGAAGCGTGTGTGTGGCGCAGTCCGTGAATGGAGATGACCGGTATCTTGGCATTTCTGCAGTGTCTTGCCAGCAGATCGTTGACTGTTGAATTATAAACCTTCCCTGTGATGAAAATGGGAGAGTCCGGCGGACGATTCCGTACAAGTTCTGCGAATTGAATAACCGTCTGCCAATCCAACGGAATTTTTCGGATGGATGAACTGTTCTTAGTCGGCAGAAAACCGCCGGCGTCCTTGTAATCCCAGGTTTTAGAAATCGATAACTGCTGATGAACAAAGTCGAAATCGTGAGGTGTGATTGCGAGCGCTTCAGAAAAACGAATACCTGTTTTTGCGATCAGCAGAATCAACCAGTCCATGGTGAGTTCCTGAGTCAGTTTCAGATCGTCCAGAAGTTTATGAAGTTCATATTGATTCAAGTACTTGGTTTTCTTATCCCGTGGTTGCTTTCCCTTAATAATTGCTTTTCGCGTCGGATCGTGGGGGATCAATCCTTCGTCAACTGCGTCCAGAATTGCGCATTTCAGGTGATGGTGAAAGTCCATCGTTGTTTGTCTCTCATGGCACTGTGCGTAATCATTCAGCAATTTCTGATATGCAATGCGATCAAGAGCCTCGATCGGCAGTTGCGGAACCAGTTTCAGAAGCCACTGATATGCCATTAGGTATTTTTTCATCGTGACCGGTCGTATGGCACCATCTTTGTAGACGGAGATCCATTGTTTGTAGTAGTCACAAAACAAAATCCCGGACTTGGCGGTTGTCGTTGTATGCATTTGTAAGCCTCCTTCTGCCATGGTGATCCATACGCCGATGAAGGGTGATAAGGTTGTCAAGTGATTCAATGTACTCACCGATTTTCTGCTGTTCTTCATATGATGGAACGGGAATCATAATCGTTTTCATCCCCTCGATATCTATACTTTTTCCATCTCTGATTCCATACACATGAGGTTTCAACAGAACATCTATAAAGCGTCTTGATCTAAAGAATGGATAGTAGAATCTACTATCGGTGTTATTCCCGTGAAAAGTATGATATGCAGGGCTTATGATGCCATCAGAGTTTGCCTTTTCTAGTCCCCCTTCGAAGGATCTAAGGTGTACAATAAAGTCATTTTTCTTGACCATTTTGTAATTAGATAGGCTGGCTTTATCATATTGAATTGCCCTGTCAGATTCATCTCTTCTAACAGTTCCTCCACCCTGAATTATAGTCAACGCTGGAAGTTCCTCATGGTTCTTTTCCGAGTACTCTTCGAAGACTTCCCCAAGCTTACGCTGTTCCCAATC
>NZ_JHXY01000062.1 GCF_000621585.1 [Eubacterium] cellulosolvens LD2006
GGTTGGTATTCGGATGACTCGAAGGGCGTTCCGCTGTATCGCCGGTATTGCCCGATCCTTAAGTCAGGATCCCATCACTATACAACAGCATTAAACGAGGCAAAACATCTGGTATCTGTGGGGTGGAAGGATGAAGGAATTGCCTGGTATGGAATGAATACGGAAAAGAAATGATAATAATGGCGGTCAGCTGAGAGTTAGAATGTGCATAAGGGTTTAAAACAGCTCAATTAACGAAAAAGCATGACATGAAACCAAATATATATATCGAGAAACGATGCGTACACTGTTGGCATACATATTTTGACTTGTTGACAGTATTTTTACACGCATCAAGAGAAGGAGAAAATATGAGAAGACAGAAGATCCTTGCGATCGTAGCTGCGTGTCTAGTAGCAACATCATGTCCAGGTGTAGTTATGGCAGGAGAAATCACGCAGCAGGAAGCGGCAAATGCGGTTTATGGAGCGTCGGAAAATGTTGTTTATTCCGGAGATTGTTCGGCGACAGCCGAAGATAATGTCAAATGGCGGTTAGTACAGAAAGAAGATGGAACATATAAGCTGATCATCACAGGATCAGGTAAGATGTGTAACGGTGATTCATTTGGCATTTTTAACTACTATGAAATTGATCGTTACGAAATCACTGAAATCGAAATACAGGAAGGAGTAGTTTCTATTGGGGATCAGGTTTTTATGAATTGTGTCAATCTTCAAAGTGTAAGTCTTCCACAAAGTTTGAGAATAATAGGAACATTGGCATTTGATAATTGCTATATTGGCCTTCGGGAGTTAACGATCCCAGAGGGGGTAAATTCCATTGGATCAGGGGCATTTGCAGGGTGTGAAAATCTTGAAAAAATTGATATACCTGATGGGGTATCTGTTATTGAAGATTCCTTATTTTGCGGTTGTATCAACCTCAAGAGAATATCTATGCCCAAAGGAGTAAAATCTATTGGGGGAAGTGCATTTAGTGACTGTAAAAAACTAGAAGAAATAACGATTCCTGAGAATGTAAAGAGTATTGGATTACAAGCCTTTTACGATTGTGGAGGCCTTAAAGAATTGAGTATTCCGGAAGGAGTAAAAGATATCTATTGTAATGCGTGGGATCATTGCGAAAATTTGAAAAAAATCAATTTACCACATTCAATTGAAAAGATTTATGCATCTGGTAATGGGTTTATGTCACTCTATTATGATTTTAAACCGGCATTTGCTTCTGGCAATACAGAATTGTCTGATATTTATTATAATGGAACGAGTGACGAATGGAAAACAATACACAAGTATATTGCTCGTATGGTAAAACAACCGGAAGGAATTTATTATGTTCAAGACGGTTGGAATGAAACAGATAAGGATTTTATTAACGAGGGCGTTACCATCCATTTCCTTGAGCCCGCGAAACCTACATCATCGCCCACACCAAAACCGACCTCAACTGTAAAACCTGCAGCTACAGCGACTCCGACGCCAACGGCAGCTCCTGGAAAAGAGAAAGCGGTGACCATGTATAGACTGTACAATGCACTCAACAAAGAACATTTCTATACGGCCTCTACACATGAGAAGGATGTGCTGGTTACCAGAGGCTGGAAGTATGAAGGCGTTGGCTGGTACGCGCCGGAGAAATCAAACACACCGGTCTACCGTCTTTACAATCCTTTTGTAAGAGATCATCATTACACAACAGACGCGAATGAGAAGAACGTCTTATCATCGAAATATGGCTGGATCTATGAGGGAATTGGTTGGTATTCGGATGACTCGAAGGGCGTTCCGCTGTATCGCCGGTATTGCCCGATCCTTAAGTCAGGATCCCATCACTATACAACAGTATTAAATGAGGCAAAACATCTGGTATCTGTGGGGTGGAAAGATGAAGGAATTGCCTGGTATGGATTGAAAACAGAGAAGAAATAATAATAGTGGAGGTCAGCAGGGATGAAATTCTCTGCTGATTTTTTTCGTGATTATCGGGGAGTTTTATGTCTGATTTGAAGGTCTTTACACAAAACTTACAGTTCAAATATAAACGATGCTGAAATCCAAAAGAATCACATCCGAATTTTCAGATATACACGATTCTGTGATTCTCGCATGCTTTCAGTGTATGTATTTTCACTCGCTGACATTTTTACACATCACATCAAAAGGGGGCTTCATTGTGTCCTTGCCCGTCGGGTATCAAATGATACGGTGTGTTTTTATGATCCTGGTGAAGTTACAATGGATGAAATGTTCTGTGATTTTATGAGAAAAGATATCGGCTTTAGATCTGACAAGGATGCACTTGATTATTATAAAAGAGCTCAGTCAGTGCTTCGTGATGAATTATTAACCTGTTATCAATACTTCAAAGACAATGGCCGGTTGCAAGATTATCACGATTACAGAGGAAACTAATAAGGGGTGATGGTGCAAGATTCTGTCCGCACCCCCGGTGGCTCACTTTCAAGTCAGCGTTTGAAGTCTAAGTGGCTCACTTTCAGACTAGCAAATATACAGAAATCGCTTTGTAACGAAACAGGGAACGCGTTACAATAAAAGAAAAATGTGTGGGAGACAGAGCGTTGCAACGCCCGGATTCCCTGTGGGATGACTGAAAGGAGAATGCACATGACGAAAGTATATTGTTACGCGAGATGCACAACATGCAAAAAAGCGCTGAAATGGCTGGATGATCACAACGTAGAGCACACAGTCATTGATATCAAAGAGGAGCATCCGGATGAGCAGACGCTGCGTCAGCTCCACAAGAAAAGCGGACTTCCGTTGAAGAAATTTTTCAACACCAGCGGACAGCTCTACCGGGCGATGGAACTGTCGAAGAAGCTTCCGGAGATGAGCGAGGATGAGATGTTCAAAATCCTGGCGTCGGACGGGATGCTGGTGAAGAGACCCCTTCTTATTACAGAGGATCATGTACTGACCGGTTTTAAGGAAGCCGAGTGGGAAGCGGCTGTGAAGAACTGATACGGATCCCTATAGGGCTGCTTTTTCACACAGACCAGACATTAGCAGGCCCGAAGCGCACGCGCCGGAAGGCTTCGCCCAATGATGCAAGGGAGATGAGCGGCAAATGCATCATGGGCGAGAGGGCAAATCTGGCAAGAAAACCGGCTTCACAGGAGGAATACGGATATGGGGCGATATGATTTTGATGTGATTCACGACAGGAGAAACACCGACTGCATCAAGTGGGATTTTGGCATGGAACAAAAGGGGAGAGATGATCTTCTTCCTCTCTGGGTGGCCGACATGGATTTCCGGCTCCCGGAGGAGGTGCTGGCCGAAGTGACAGAACGGGTGCGGCACGGAATCTTCGGTTATACGAACATCGGAGAGGATTACAGAAATATCGTCCGCGACTGGTTTCGAAGAAGACACGGATTTACGATGGAGGGAACGGATATCGTCGTCACGCCCGGCGTTGTCTACGCGATCGGTGTCGCGATTCGCGCTTTCACGGAACCCGGAGATGCTGTGCTCGTTCAGCAGCCGGTCTACTATCCCTTTATGCAGATGATCAAAAAGAACGGCAGGAAGGTGGTCAACAATCAACTGCTCTACCGGGACGGGCGGTTTGAAATCGACTTTGCGGATTTTGAGAAAAAAATCATTGAGAACAATGTGAAGCTGTTCCTTCTGTGCAGTCCCCACAATCCGGTCGGACGGGTGTGGGCGAGAGAAGAACTGATGCGACTGGCGGAAATCTGTCAGAGACATGACGTCTATGTCTTTTCCGATGAGATCCACGCGGACTTTGTGTATCCGGGATATCGGCACACTTCTTTTTTTACCCTCGGGGAAACCTACAGGAAGAAACTGATCCTCGGCACTTCTCCCAGCAAGACTTTCAATATGGCGGGACTGCAGCTTTCCAATATTATCATCCCTGATCCGGATACACGTCTGGCCTTCCGGAAGGAAAACAGTGTTACGGGATACAGTCTTCCCAACGTGATCGGAATGACGGCGGCCATGGCAGCCTATCGAAACGGCGAACCCTGGCTGGAGGAACTTCTCGAATACCTGCAGGGTAATCTTTCGTATCTGCGGGATTTCCTGAGAGATAATCTGCCGCAAATCAAACTCATAGAGCCGGAGGGAACGTATCTTGTCTGGCTTGATTTTTCCAAAGTGGCGGACAATCATAAGGAACTTGAGACGCTTCTAATGGACAGAGCAAAACTCTGGCTGGATCCCGGAATTATTTTTGGCAGAGAGACGAATCTGTTCGAGCGCATCAACATCGCCTGTCCGCGATCCATCCTTGAGGAAGCGATGAGACGGCTGTACGAAGCGATTGATGACATTACTATTGCTTTATCGTAGCGGATATATGGTAGGACAGTATATCAGCATTGAAGAAACTTGTTGAGGATGGAACTTTAGTAAGAATTGGAGCAGGAACGTATTACACGATCATGTACATCTATGAAGATCTTGAGGGTAATGCGGAAATTGGTGATTTGCAGAATATTGAGATGGGATACAGATGATCTCATTTTGCTGCTTCGCGCGATTCGCATGCGCGTCATTGCGTAAAGAATGGAACCGGCAGGGATATGCATTACAACATAGAAAAAGCGCCGGCGACAGAATGCTGGTGAAACGGCCGCTTCTGATCACGGAAGATAAAGTTCTGACCGGCTTTAAAGAGGCGGATTGGGAAAAAGCGTTTTAATGGGGGATGAACATGGAGGAGAAATACCGGTATGATACCGCTGCGAACAGAGAATTTCTGAAGGAAATCCGCGAGAGGCTCTTTGCTTTCGGACATCGCTTTCCGTCACCTGCGGGAGGTTCTTATTATCTGGGAGATGACGGGACACCTATGACGGAACGCCCTAGGGAGACCTGGATTACCAGCCGGATGGTGCACGTGTACAGTCTGGCAAAATTTCTGGGACACCCGGGAAGTGAGGCGCTGATTGAAAAGGGTCTGGAGGGACTTACGGGGGAACTCCGCGACAAGGTGAATGACGGCTGGTATGCCGGCGTCACGAGTGACGGAGGAATTCTTCCGGACAAGCAGTGCTATGCGCACGCCTTTGTGATTCTCGCAGCCTCTTCCGCGTATCTGGCGGGAGCAAAGCAGGCGCGGGAGCTTCTGGATCATGCGCTTGAGGTTTATGACCGGTATTTCTGGATGGAAGAAGAGGGGCTCTCGGCAGATACCTGGGATACAGCGTTTGCGGTTCTGGATGATTACCGTGGGCTGAATGCGAATATGCACTCGGTGGAGGCTTTTCTTGCAGTGGCTGACGCGATCGGGGACGAACGTTACAGAACGAGAGCCGGAAGAATCATCGGACATGTGGTCAACTACCCATCACCTAAAGGTAATGGGCTTGTAACTGCCCAGTCGTAGTAACGGCTTAAGCCTCCGACCTTTAACCCAAATAGGTATTACCTAAAGTGGCGTTACATCATAGGGTGGCTGACAGCACCCTTTACGGCAAAGGTTTACTCTGCCGTAACTGTAGCAGGTACTTGACTATCTTCAAGATAGTTGATTCCCATGCGGTACAGATTCATTGCTCC
>NZ_JHXY01000063.1 GCF_000621585.1 [Eubacterium] cellulosolvens LD2006
TGGAAATACGAAGGTATCGGATGGTATTCGGATGACAACAAAACCGTTCCGATCTATCGCGTATTCTGCCCGTTCATCACATCCGGATCTCATCATTTCACCGCAGGGAAGAATGAGGTGAAACATCTGATCAGTGTGGGCTGGATTGACGAAAAAATTGGATGGTACGGCGTGAAAGAGAAGTAAGAGCGAGAACCGGTTTGCAATAATTCTATAGCAGACATAGCGTGAATAAAAAAAGAGCAGGATTCAATGTCCGTAGTAGACGTTGGATCCTGCTTTTTTAAATGAACTTTGAAGAGGGGGGTTTGGGGATACGTTTACTTTTATTTGGCAGGGACTTTTGGAAGCCCGTACTCCCGTTTCATAGCCTCTGTGGAAATCACCCACTGCTTTCCGTATTTACATGCATCCACGCCGTTGATAAGCTTTCCATAGGCAATCGCTTTGCGCAACGTGCTTTCGTTCAGGCCCCAAAGTTGCGTGGCGTCGGTAAATGCCATGAGCCCGTCAAAGGGCGTCTTAATCGATTCACCGTTTTCATACAGCTCATCACAGGAAAGATCGAGGTCATCATTCCAGATGATTCCGTAACCGCCCGGATCAACCTCTACGCTGAAAAACAGATCCGATGAGTTTGCTAAAATTTTGAACGGTGCCCATTTTTCGAATAAGGGTTTTATATCATAAATTTTTGTCACACCCTCTGCAAACTGCACACTCAGGCGATAGTCCGGCAGAGCGGTCACTGCTTTTACTTTGTGAAAGCAGCAAATCTTTGGAACTGTAATAATTATGCGGCTTTCAGCCGTGTACACCGCTTGGCAGTGAATAATTGAGGATAAGTCAAGTAAGACAGCCGGATCCAATGCCCATTGTGGGCGTTGACCCGGCTGTCTTTCGTCTTGTGTGAAAAACAATTGTTACTCGACACTCTGTATCCATTCAGATGCTAAATAAAGAGGAACATTTACCATCCAATCTTGTTTTCTGTATCCGGACATGGAAAACCGTACAGGCTTCAAACGATTGTTGTCTTCATAAAGCGTGCGCAGGCTTTTGGCTTTTACGTTTTCCTCAGCTTTTACTTCGATCGGATACAGTTCATCTTTCTGTACTAAAAAATCAATCTCTAGTGGAGAGTTTTCTTTTGAATAGTAGTACAGTTTATTTCCATTCGCAATGAGATCCTGTGCAACGTATTGCTCAGTGAAAGCACCCTTATATTCGGAAAAATAGTTTACTCCGGTTAGTACTTCTTTGGCAGTAACGTCAGCCATTGCGCCTAACAATCCCAGATCCGATAGAAATATTTTGAATGCGTTGACGTCTTCATAGAACTTAAGCGGTCGTTGCACCTTATTTACTCGAATGACCTTGTGCAAAAGGCCTGCATTCATCAACCATTGAATGGCATCCTCGAAATCCTTTGCACGAGAGCCTTTCTTTACCGTTCCGTATATGAATTTCTTGTTTTCTTTGGCAAGCTGCGAGGGGATAGAATTCCAAACCATAATCACTTTAGGCAAAAGAGAATCCGGTACGTGTTTCGAAAAATCCTGTTCGTAGTCTGTAAGGATTCGCTTTTGAATTATGCGTACCTCATTCAAGTTCTCGTTGTCGATGTATTCTTGTACCACTTCCGGCATACCGCCAACGTAATAGTACTGACGGAGAAGGTCCGTGAATTTGGTTGAAAATGGAGCGAAATCTTCCCATCGGTGTTCCTGGATCTGTTCTGCTAAAAGTCCATTTCCTGAAGCATACATAAATTCCAGGAAGGTCATGGGATACATGGTAATTTCGTCTACTTTTCCAACCGGAAATCCGGTTCCGGAACGTAGTTTAATGCCAAGAAGGCTACCGGCAACAATGATGTGATATTCTCTGGCGTTCTCACAGAAGTATTTGAGTGCTGTGATGCCAAGTGGTGTTTCCTGGATTTCATCCAGGATGATCAGCGTTTCCTCCGGTAGAATGTTTTCGCCTGTGATGGAAGAAAATCCACGGATCAAACGTTTGACATCAAAATTGGAAAACATCATTTTCATTTCATCCGATGTTTCGCAATTGATATAGGCAACGTTCTTGTATTCGCGTTTGCCAAATTCTTTCAGAATCCATGTTTTCCCGATTTGTCTGGCACCGTTTAATATGAGCGGTTTTCTATTCTTGCTGTTTTTCCATGCCAAAAGCTCTTTGTATACTTGTCTTTCCATCGCGCAATCCTTTTTTATGAACGAATATTAGCCGAAAAACACAATTTCATGAACGAATATCGGCTGTATAGATACAAATAAATGAACGAATATTCATCTTGATTATACAATAAAATGAACGAATGCGAAAGCCTGGGTGCTGGTTTCGGGGACGGAAAACTGGAGGAGGGGGGAGGCTCCGACTGTAAAACTTGCAGGAACTTATGCAGTTTGTTGAAAGAACACAGTGGAATTTTGATGGTTTAAGAAATGGTATGGATTCTTGAAAAATGATAAAATATTTTTATAGTAACGCGCGTAGACATGATGTCATGATCAGAAGAAGGGGTTGACAGATATGCCGAAAACGAGCTACGATTTCGCAACGCAACGCAGGTGTAACTGCGCCTTTTTTATGAGCGGAACTACATATTTGGATGATGGATGACCGTCGGATTTGACAAGACCATTTTGTCTTGTCAGGTCCGGCGTTTTCTTTGTGCGTATAAGCTCTTGTCAATGGACGTAGAATTGCGAGAGTGAAAATCACGGAGCAATTCGTAGCTTATACGCAAGTGTATATTATGGCTATGCGGCGGCCATAACAGCCGTGAACAAAGAAAGGAGAGAAACTGCTTATGACAACAAAAAAACGATTTATGAGTATCCTGCTCAGTCTTGTGATGGTGCTGGGCTTGGTGCCGGGAATTGGCATGACGGCGTATGCGGCGGGAGAGAAGGCATACACCGCCTATGATGTAACAACAGATGCTAACAAAGAAAAGAGTGGCAATGATCTGACAGACTTACAGGTGACCTTTAACGGCAAGAAGTGGTATATCATCGAAGACAATTCTACAGCAGTGAATGCAGGTACAGTAACGCTGCTGGCTGCAGAGAGCTTTGGTGGTTCCAAGTTTCATGATAACAGCAATAAATACAGTACTTCAACGATAAAAACTACACTGGACAATATGACAGTCAGCGACGGCTCTTTTGCAGATGTTGCAAGCGCGATCGACACTGTTAAGGTGAAGGGATCGGAGAGCGATGCCGAAGTTGATGCTAAGCTGTATCTGCTGAGCGAGGGAGAGGCGGGTCCCCTGCCTGTGAATGTCAAACAATTCAGCAATTTCTGGTGGCTCCGCTCGCCCAATCCTGATGGTGGTAGCAGTGCGAGGTGCGTAGACTCCAGTTCCGGCGATGTCCAAAACGCAGATGTTGACGCCGTCTGGATTTTGGTTCGCCCCGCTTTAAAGCTCAATCTGTCATCTGTCATCTTCTCATCTGAATCAAATTCTTTCACACTGAAGCCAGCTCATACGCACAGCTTCTCTTATTCTGCCAGCGGCGCGACCATTACGGCGACCTGTACTGCGGAAGAATGCACGCTGACGAGCAACCCGACACTGACAATTGTTGCACCTACGCTGACCTATGTTGGACAGACCGGTACCGATATCAGTGCTTCTGCGACACTGGATGGTTTGGACGCGTTCAATGCGGCTACCGGAGCGAACCTTGCTGTGACAAATATCAAGTATGTCGGAAGAGACGGAACGACGTACGAGGAGAGTGAAACTGCGCCCACAGCCGGAGGCAAATACACCGCTAAAATTACTTTGTCCGGCGTGAAGACTTCTGAGGGTGAAAATAAGAGTGTTACTGCCAGTGTGGATTACAGCATCAAGGTAACTCTCACCTTTAATTCTAATGGCGGCAGTGAAATCGCCCGGCAGGTACTGGATGTGGACGAATGCCCGACTGAGCCGGCAGAACCCACCAATGGCGCATACTACTTCGGCGGTTGGTATGAGGATGAAATCTTTGAAAATGGTTTTGCTTTCCAACCAATCACACAGAATAAGACCGTCTATGCCAAGTGGGGCGAGCATGAAGTAAAATGGGTCATTGGCGGTTATTTTCGTAGAGAAGTGTTTACTGGCGCAGTGCCTGCCGCTGATTCGAGCAGCGAAGTGAACACCATTTTGAGCTTGCTCATAGACGACATGGGTCCCCTGTCTGGTGCAACCTTTATCGAATGGAAAACCGTGACTGATCAAATCGGCAATGTGACACACACCGCGCAGCTTTCGTTTCCGGTGACCTTACATGCAAATGAAGGAACCATCAGTGCCGGAGACATCTCTTCGTACATGGTGGGTACGGGCGTAACCCTTCCAACCGATGTGACCAGAGAGGGATATAGATTTGGCGGTTGGTATGATAATTCCGAATGTACCGGGACTGCGGTAACGCAGATCAGCGCAACCAATACCGGTAGCAAAGAATATTGGGCAAAATGGGATGCACCGATTTCCAGAACAGTGACTTTCAAAGTTGTGAACGGAAAATGGGATGATGAAACAACAGCCGATAAGACCGTGCCGCTGAATGGATATGAAGGTGACACGTTAAAGCTGACGGCAGATCAGATTCCGGAAGTAGGAAGCTATCCGAATACCGGCTACAAGGCAGGAAGCTGGGATGTGACGCCGAGCACGGATACAGCTATTACAAATGCTACGACGTATACTTATACTTATGCGCAAAAGGAGAAAGCGGTTGTAGCAAAGGCACCGACAGGTAAAAAACTGTCCCATAGCGGTCAGTCGAAAGAGCTGGTGACAGCCGGTGAAGCTACCGGAGGAACCATGTATTATGCCCTCGGCGAGGATGAGACAACTGCACCGGCGACATCGGCATTTTCCGAAGCGGTTCCAACGGGAACTGATATAGGAACCTATTACGTATGGTACATAGCAAAAGGCGATGAAAATCATCAGGATAGTACTCCGGCATGTGTGATCGCAACGATTAGCGAGAACGAAGGAAAAGCATCGTTTGTAAACAAAGACAATTCTTCCAATATCACGGGCGTGGATCAGGATGTGATCAGGGATCAGATGCAGGAAATCGCGGAAGCGGATGCTACGGATCCACAGGAAGGGCAGACCAAGTCCGTTACGGTCACGCTTGAAACAAAAGCTGTCCCGGCAGACGAAGTGCCGCAAGAAGAAAAAAAGGCCATCGACAAGGAAATGAAGACAAGCATACCGGATACTTATGCAGAAACGGTACAGAGCGATTTTCTTGAGATCTCGGTTGACAAGATCGTAATTATATATGAGAACAGTTCAAATGGAGATAAAGAAGAAAAAAGTAATATCAAATCATCACTGAAAGAGCTTCAGGATGTAGTAGATATCCCTGTCA
>NZ_JHXY01000064.1 GCF_000621585.1 [Eubacterium] cellulosolvens LD2006
CCGTCTCTGCATAAGAATCCGGTATGCTTGTCTTCAGTTCCTTGTCGATAGCCTTTTTTTCTTCTTGCGGCACTTCGTCTGCCGGGACAGCTTTTGTTTCAAGCGTGACCGTAACGGACTTGGTCTGCCCTTCCTGTGGATCTGTAGCATCAGCTTCCGCGATTTCCTGCATCTGTTCACCGATCGTCTTTTCATCTACGCCCGTGATGGCGGACGCGTTATCCTCTTTTTCAAAGGTTGCTTTCCCCTCTTCCATATTCTCTGTAATCGCTACTGTGACAGACGCAGGCTCCGAATCCACATGATTCTCGTCTCCTATTACCATATACCATACATAGTAGGTTCCCACATCGGTGGCGGTGGGGATGGATGTGGTATAAGGTCCAGTGGCTTCGGTCGCGGTGCCGAGAGCATACTGCATCGTGCCGCCGGTTGTAGAACCGGCATTGACCAACTCCTGTGCGGTGCCTGCATAGGTCAGCGTCTTTGCCGTCGGCGCAGTTACAGTCGGAGCCGCCTTGTTGGTCGTCACGGTCACTTCCACATTCTCTACAGTCTTATAGTTAGACGAATCCGGCGTAAATGTAGCTTTGAATGTCGCAGCCGGGGTAACGACATTGCCCACGCTCTGCGTGCTATCCGCCCATGCCCAGGTTCCAGGCGTGTTGCCTTCCGGATTTTTCCCTTCCAGAGAGACATTCGCCAGGGTCTGGCCGTAGGTCGCGGTCAGGCCTGTAGGCGCAGTCGCGGTCGGATCAGCCTGGGCGATGGTGTACTCCACGCTTGCGGTCGCGCCGCCTACTGTGATGCTGGCCTTGTAGTCGCCCGCATCGGTGGGTACGGTCTCCGTAGCAGTTCCATAGCTTCCGTCGGTCTTTTTCTGGTACTGGACCTTCGCATCGCCCTGGATGCCGTTGTCATCGGTGATGGTAGCTCCGTATCCGGTCGTACCATCATAGGTGCCGCCATTGGCCGAGATGGTCAGGGTTGCGACGTGTCCGTCAGTCCCACTGCTCTCAGGCAACGTGCAGTTCCCGTCCGTGTTCGCACAGGTCGCAGTGATAGTTGCACCGTTAGCATCATAGGTAAAACTGTGCTCATGCACAGCCTGAAACTGCACCTTCTTATAAGACTCCAGATTCTGCCCGCTTTCGCTTATCTCAATATCTGCCTTTCCCTCTGTGCCTTCTGTATTCGTCCAGCCGGTTCCGGCGATTTCATTTTTGACATTGCAATCGATAGCCCTATAGTTTCCTACAGCGATGACTTCGCCATCGGATATAATAACACCCGAACCAAGGATTCCAGTCCCGTAGATCCCTCCGTTCGTAACTTTTGCCGTTATCTTTCCACCATTGATTGTTACTGTACCGCCAGACGCCCAAATCCCAGCGTTACTTTGTGCAATCGCTTCAGCGTTCACCTCACCGCCGTTAATAGTTATATCACCTGTAGCATAAATACCGTGACCATTTGTCCCTGTCGCACTTGCTGTTATCTTTCCACCGTTGATCTTTATATTGCCACCGGAATTATTATAATTGGAAGTATCTGTATAATTATTATTAATGGCTGAAGTACCATTACTTGTCACATTCAAGGCACCAGTTCCTGCATCCTGCCCATAAATGGTTAAATTAGCTGTATTAGTATCCTCGCTTTTCTTCACATTATTATTCACCGTCAACGTTACCCCATCACCAAGAATCAAATGCACGTCACCTGTGAAGGTGATGGCGGAGTCGATGGTAACATCGGAGTTTACTACATACCATGATGTCGTACCGGCAGTTCCCCAGGTCGTGGTGCTCGAGTCAACCACAGTATAATCTGTGCATGATTTATCAGTAAATGTCACCGCATGGGTGGTCCCATCCACGGACGCTTCCATGTAGGATACAGGTTCGATGGCCGCCGCATTTACCGTAACATTGCAGCTTGAGCTCTTAGTGTTATCCGCATTACTGGTGCAAGTGACGGTAGCACTGCCCGCCGACTCGCCCTTGGCGTAAACGGTCAGAGTAGAGGTGGCATCCGTGCCAACCTCGGTGGTGCAATTTTCGTCAGAATACAGCTTCACCGCGTCCGCATTTGTTCCACCAACGCTCCACTTCACCGTCTTGTCCGATGCGTTTTCAGGAGTGACGGTAGCCGTAAAGAAAACCTTACCGTCCACGTCAATCGTCTGAGCAGTGGTCTTGTCGAGGGACACGCCGGTGACCAATATGGGTACAAATTTTATATACTGTTTTTGAGAAGCTCTGCCAGTCACAGATGTCCAATTGATATTGTCATCGCTTTCCTCGGCATTTCCGGTGATGGATCCATTTACAGCTTGACCAAAACTGCCATTAAAAGCATAGGCATTGCTTTTAGTTCCACCGTTGCCGCCAGTTATAGTGGCAGATCCGCCGTTAACAATGACGTTGCCAACACCATATCCTCCACTTCCACCGTCACCAGTACTATCAGTATCACCGTTACCGCCATTTCCACCAACAACAGTGATAGAACCGCCGTTGACAATGACAAACCCAGATATACCAGAATAACCATTACCGCCGGCTTTACCGTTACCGCCGTTAACGCAGACCGAGCCACTCTTGACTGTAACATCACCGTAAACACCATCTTCTCCTCCGGTTACTTGGACAGTTGCACCATCAACAATAAGGTTTCCATAAATACCAGGAACCCGGGGGTGGTACTCATCTTCCGCGGGAGCGTTGACGATCAGTGTTCCTCCACCACAAACGGTAAGGGTATGACTATTATCATTGATTACAGCAATGCTGGTATAGTCGGATTGACCGTTGATGGTCAGTGTCTTGCCTGCGGGAATCGTTAGTGTAATATCGGCATTAACCGTGACATTGTTATTAATCGTTACATCACCGGCAATGACTGAATTCTCGGACCATGTCGTAGAATCACTGTTCAGTGTTGAAGCATACACCGTCAAACTCATCCCCGGCATCAAGCCCAGCATCAGTGTCAGGGTGAGCAGGATGCCTAAAAATCGTTTCATTTTAATTCTCATAAGCCTTTATCTCCTTTGCTATATTCACGGCTGTTATGGCCGCCGCATCACCATGTTGAACAATACAAAAACCGCCGAACCTGACAAGGGTATACTTACCCCGTCAAATCCGACGGTTATCCATCACAATGTAGTATTCAGTTTCAAGCGCTCCGCAAGACGCAAAAAGGGCGCAGTTAGCCCATGCTCTGCTCTGCTCTGCTCTGCTCTGCTCTGCTCTGCTCTGCTCTGCTCTGCTCTAAGGAGCGTATTTCTATTACGCATATCTGTCAATCCCTTCTTCTGATCATGACATCGTGTCTACGCGCGTTCCTATGGAAATATTTTATCATTTTTCAAAAATCCATACCATTTCTTAAACCATCAAAATTCCACTGTGTTCTTTCAACAATCTGCATAAGTTCCTGCAAGTTTTACAGTCGGAGCCTCCCCCCTCTTCCAGTTTTCCGTCCCCGTTGTTTACAAAGTATGAGATATATCTCAATCCATCAATGCTTCTTTTGCATGGCAGATTACTATTGACGTTTCAACGCCACATTCTCTACGACATCCTCCAAAGTCAAATGCTTGTACAAGGTGTTTTCACTCATCACATCGATCGACGTATGACCACCCGGATAACGATCTATGATCTTGCAACGATATCCCTTCAGGGCGCCGCTCAAGAATGATTCACTCCAATTCTTTCTCCATATATTTCACCGGCACAGCTTTGATCAGCCACACGCCGTTGACCGACCGGTAGAACACATATCCGTCCCGATGCATCTCTCCGCTTTTGATCCGGTACAGCACCAATTTTCCATGCCGGAGTCCAACCTTCCGTGCGGTCTCTTCATCTCCGGAGAGATGAACGTACAGCCTCGACTTCGGAAGCAGTCCCTCGCGGTCAATCGCCTCTTCGTATTTTGTCGCCGTCCCGTGATAAAGAATCTCCGGCGGTTCCACCTGCTCCAGCTTCACGTCCACCGGAATGGAATGTCCCTGATTCGCCCGAATCAGTGTCTTGTCCTCGTTGAACGAATAGCGTTGCTTCTCATCTTCGTCAACAATCCGTTCAAGATCTTCCATCCGCAGGGGATGTGTTTTGTTAACCCCTGCGATCAGATCCGAAACATCCGCCCAGCCATGCTCATCCAGCGTAATGCCGATGGTCTCCGGCTTATGGCGCAAGATGAGCGAAATAAATTTGCTCACATTTTCATCACTCATAACAAATACCAATCTTTCTATTCCATCTTTAATGCTTCACTCAACGAATGCGGGATCCCTCTTGGACCTCTGATTGCAAAAATCCCATACTCTTCCTTCAGTACATCAAACGTGAATTCCTCCGGATCATACCGTTTCAACAGTTTGATCTTCATCAGTGCCTTGAAATCCATCTGTTTCTTGCTCTCCCAACCTCTTTTTTAACCACTCTGTTCATTCTACGCTCGTCCCCTTTGTCCGACCCCCTCGTGGCGCGAAAGCAAATTTAAACTATAGTCCGCTTATTGTCCATTATCATACCATAACGTCATTTGTATGTTTTTTCAAATCATCAAAAATAACGAGCAGGACACAATGTCCGAAAGACACTGCATCCTGCTCTGGTTTTTTAATTACGCTATTCTTAACGTCTTGTCGCTTACTTCTCTTTCACGCCGTACCATCCAATTTTTTCGTCAATCCAACCCACACTGATCAGATGTTTCACCTCATTCTTCCCTGCGGTGAAATGATGAGATCCGGATGTGATGAACGGACAGAATACGCGGTAGATCGGAACGGTTTTGTTGTCATCCGAATACCATCCGATACCTTCGTATTTCCAACCATATTTTGTGGAAAGTACATCTTTCTCATGTTTGTCTGTGGTGTAATGATGATCTCGTAAAACCGGATTGTAGAGTCTGTAAACCGGCGTATTGGATTTCTCCGGTGCGTACCATGCGATGCCCTCGTATTTCCAGCCATATTTTGTGGAAAGTACGTTTTTCTCATTCTCAGACTCGGTATA
>NZ_JHXY01000065.1 GCF_000621585.1 [Eubacterium] cellulosolvens LD2006
TATACCGAGTCTGAGAATGAGAAAAACGTACTTTCCACAAAATATGGCTGGAAATACGAGGGCATCGCATGGTACGCACCGGAGAAATCCAATACGCCGGTTTACAGACTCTACAATCCGGTTTTAAGAGATCATCATTACACCACAGACAAACATGAGAAAGATGTACTTTCCACAAAATATGGCTGGAAATACGAAGGTATCGGATGGTATTCGGATGACAACAAAACCGTTCCGATCTACCGCGTATTCTGCCCGTTCATCACATCCGGATCTCATCATTTCACCGCAGGGAAGAATGAAGTGAAACATCTGATCAGTGTGGGATGGATCGACGAAAAAATTGGATGGTACGGCGTGAAAGAGAAGTAAGAGCGAGAACCGGTTTGCAATAATTCTATAGCAGACATAGCGTGAATAAAAAAAGCAGGATTCATGTACCGACCTCCCAAAAGTTAGATTTTTGGTCTAACTTTTGGGGGTCGGTACAAACATGGTCGCTATTTTTTATATATTTGGGTTGTCTACTTGACAGACCCCTGTTCAGAATACCATGCTTCCCCATTGGGTCTGGTATGCGACATCTGAACGGCAATTTCACAAGCCCGGATTCTTGCCAGTTCATCCAGTTCCGGATCTCTTGAAAGAGACGGAAGACCAAGTCGGTTGCGGTACATTGTGACAGAATTCTTGGCATCCGTTCCTTCTTCTGCTTCAACCGGTGTACTTTCAAGTGATAGACATCCTGCAAAAAACAAAAGTGTCAGCACCGTGATGCGTGCCATCGGTCGGGTGTTCATGAAAAACTTTCTTTCTTTCTGCCATGTTCCCCGGTATCTTCCCCAACTCCGACTGTAAAACTTGCAGGAACTTATGCAGATTGTTAAAAGAACACAGTGGAATTTTGATGGTTTAAGAAATGGTATGGTTTTTTGAAAAATGATAAAATATTTCTATAGGAACGCGCGTAGACACGATGTCATGATCAGAAGAAGGGATTGACAGATATGCCGAAAACGAGCTACGATTTCGCAACGCAACGCAACGCAAGGATAACTCTGCTTATTTTTCGCGCAGAATACTATATATGGATGATGGATAACCGTCGGATTTGACAGGACAACTGTGTCTTGCCGGATCTGACGGCTTTTTTTGTCTCATAGAAAATTGCTTTGCATTTCCTATGAGACAAAAACGCTCCGCTTAGATGCGCAGCTAAGCAGATGGGTAAATCGCTGACGCGCGAAAGTCCTGCTGCGCTCCCCTCAGGATTGAGGGGATGGGGGAGCCTTTCGTCCGCTTGCGGACTTTGAGCTCTTTGCTGTGAAATTCGGGAAGTTTCCCTTACGAGATGAAGGTTTCGGAAAGTGAATCATGGCCATGCGGCGGCCATAACAGCCATGAATAAAGAATAAAGGAGAAAAATTGCTTATGAGAATTAAGATGAAACGGTTTGTGGGCATCCTGCTTTGCTTTGTGATGATGTTGGGATTGATGCCGGGGATGCGTTTGACGGCGTATGCGGATGAACCCCCATATGCAAGTCTTAAGAACGGCACAACAGTAATAAAATTTGACGACAAAGACTGGTACCTGTTCGATTACGATGCCACTACGGTAACACTATTGGCAAAAGAATGTGTTGGTGCGTCACAGTATAATTCAAGCGGACAATTTGTTGAATATAGCAGCAATCCTACAGTGAAAACAGTAGTGGATAATTACTATAACAATAGTATTTCGTCTGACGCAAAAACAGCAGTAATCGGTAACGCGATGTTTCTTCTGACAACTGTGGAGGTTGAAGCATTATCGAATTATGATTTCATGAAGTGCTCTCAGGCAACTGGCGCTGGAAACGGCTGGTGGCTCTGCTCGCTGGGGGGCAACGCTTCCCATGCGGTGTCCGTGGACTGCTTGTCCGGGAATGTCTACGGTAGTGGCAACGACGTGGAAATGACGCTTGGTGTCCGCCCCGCTTTAAAGCTCGACCTGAGCAAGGTCGCCTTCGATTCTGCGACAAAGACATTTACTTACGGTAGTCCGGCTGCTGTTCACACCCACGACGGAATCACCTTTACAGAGTGGGACAGCGCTAACAGCCTTCCGGCCGAGGCGGGCAACTACTATCTTACGAAGGATGTTATCATTGACAGCACATGGATTGTTCCCACAGGCGAGAACAAGCTCTGCCTTAATGGGCACGGCATCACCTACACCGGCGACAGCGGCAGCGTCATAGAAGTCCCCGTGGGTGCGATGCTGAACCTTTATGACTGCGATACCGAGACTTCGCACAAGTATTCGATCACCGACGGCCTCGCCGTGCTTTCTGACAGCGGCGACAAGCTCTTTACCGGCGGCTACATCACCGGCGGGAAAAGCGGAGACAGCTATGATATGGGTAAAGGGAACGGCGTATACATCGGTGGCGGCGTCTTCAACATGTTCGGCGGTACGATCGTCGGAAACGCGGCCGATAGAGGCGGCGGGGTGCTTGTATATAAAGGTTCCGAGGATGACCTTGTTTCCGGCAACTTCACTATGAGCGGTGGCTCGATCATCGGAAACGCGGCCGGCATCGGTGGCGGTGTGTGTATTAATGATGACTGTACGTTTACCATGTCCGGCGGCAGCATCTCCAATAACAGCGCCGGTTATTATGGCGGCGGCGTCGGGGATTACGGCACATTTACCATGAGCGGCGGCAGCATCTCCAATAATAGTGGCGCGGATTATGGCGGCGGCGTAGCCATAAACGACGGGAAAAGCTTTGCCATGTCCGGCGGAAGCATCACCGGAAACAGCGCGAATCTCGGCGGTGGCGTATATGTAAGCGGGGGATATGCAATTGAACCGTACCAGAAGGATCCCGCCACATTCAAAGTTTCCGGCGATGTGACGATCACGGATAACAAGCAGATCCTTGACGAAGGTGTAACGGACTGCAATGTGTTTCTGAAGCGAGCGAGCAGTGATGTCTACTCGGTCATCACGATCGCCGGCGCGCTCGGCGGCAGCGCTCGCATCGGCGTGACGTTGGAAGACGGCTATTCCGGCGCGTTTACTTCCAGCCCCGGTTCGGTCAAGGCGAAGGGCTACGCGGCAAGCTTTACCGGCGATGATGCCGCCTATTCCGTGCTGGCGGAGGGCGACGAGCTGAAGTTGGGGACAGTCACCAAGTACCCCATCTGGGTCGGCGGCACGCAGGTGACCGAGGCGAACGCGACGGACAGCACGGCGCATCCCACATGGAGCTACGCTGCGGACACCAATACTCTGACGTTGAATGACGCGGACATTACGGATGGATATAAACCCGAGGAGTCTACCAAATACGGTATTTATTATGACGGAACGTCAGCGCTAAATATCGTGTTGACGGGTACAAGCACGATTAATAATACTGGGAATGATTATGGTGGAATTCGTAGTAGTAAAGCAGGGCTTACAATTTCAGGAACAGGGACACTTGGTGTTACTGCAACAGATATTGCCATTTTCTGCAAGGAAGACTTGACAATCAACGGCGGTACCATAGAGGCTGTTTCGTCCGGAGAAAGTAAAGTTGCGATTTTGTCATATGGAAATGTGATAATTACGAATGGCGCCGTTTCCGCTTCCTGTACAAACGGCAACTATGGTGTGGGCATCTCTGCAATTATTGATGGAAAAGTGATTGATATATCCGGCGGCAGCGTTACGGCAACAGGGTCATGGTATGCCATCATGGGCACTGTCAAGAACGCCATTCCCGGTACTGGCTGGACGAATACAGAAGGCACAGAGGGAAAGACAGATATTGCGATAAGCGAAAGCGGGCAGAATCTGGAGTCTTATAAGAAGGTGCAGTTTCCGGCTGTGCATGAGCACAGTTTTACCTATGATGCTAACGGTGCAACTATCACTGCGACCTGTGCGAACACGGACGGGAACTGCACGTTGCCTGAGAGCAGTGGGACTGACGGCCACGTCGCAACCCTGACCATCTCGGCCAATGGCGGCACCTATGACGGCACGACCGCATACGGAGCTACCATCACCGATGACAACGGCATCCAGGGCGATGCGAAGGTCCAGTACCAGAAAAAGACCGACGGAAGCTATGGAACTGCTACGGAGACCGTACC
>NZ_JHXY01000066.1 GCF_000621585.1 [Eubacterium] cellulosolvens LD2006
CATGAATAACTGTTTGATTGCAGTTTTTTACAATGTGCCAATACTTGAAAGAACGCTTTTACAATGGTTCTAATCTCAATCCCATGTGATACGTATCTCATAAGGTTTTTCTTTTCTCTTTCTCATATGATACGTATCCAGTCATCAAAAACTCTTTCCGTTGCTTTTATATGGAAATATGAAACATATTCTCATGGGATACGTATCTCACAAAATATCAACATTGCTTAAGATAGGAGAGTACTTTTCGCATCTTCCTGATAGAAAAACTTTCTGGAACTTAGCCTTTATTTTTCATGTGATACGTATCACATCATATCGAATATTCAATTTTCTTTCTTACTACAAGGTATAAATTATTGACACACAAATACGGCTGTATTACAGTATAAACCATGGGATTCAACCGATTAATCTATATTTTCAACCGTTGTAATATTCGACGGTTGAATATCCATTTTAAACGGTTTCATTATTTTTGATTTTTTCGTAACTCGCTAGAAAAGAGAGGGGAGCGTCGTCAATGACAATTATCAATCAGAAAAAGAAACTACAGACCACCATTAAGATCGGTCTGTTCTCCAGAAAAGGGGGAGTAGGAAAGACCTTTACCACAGAGCAGCTTGCCGCATTCTTTGCGAATGATGGATACAAAGTATGTATTGTAGGCTGTGATGATCAGGAAGATCTGACAGATGATCTCCTGTCCAATACAGAATTTGAAGAATTGGAAGACGCGGAGAAAATCACGCTTTGGAATATCTTAGAGGATACCGTTCCTTCCGACACGGTTCCTTATTATTACACAACACCGTATCAGGCCTTCAACTACTTCGCATATGCGCCTGATCAATTTGAATCTGCGGAACAGATCACTGTGACAAGAACCCTTCGCAGAAACGAATACTATCAAATCGCGATTATTCCGGCTCATGACATGATTGAGTCGATTGACTACGCCGATAAATCCACGTTCTATCTCGAAGAGCGGTTATCTCCATATATCAAGGACTTCGATATCGTACTTTTTGATACGCCTCGTGCCCATAAGCAGGATACCTGGATCAATCAGATTTATCGCACCTGTGATTACGCCATCTGCAATGTAGAAGCCAATCAGAAGTGCTTGCCAACAATTGCAAGAACTCTTTCGGATATCAACGTTGCCCATTCCATCGGCGCAAAGATTGAATTTTTAGGAATCGTGATCGGAAGATATTTCCCGAACCGATCGACAGCCCGCCAGATGTACGAATTTCTTGCTGATAACTATAACGTGATTGGCCGGCCAGTGAGAGAGGGCGCTGTGTATGTGAATTCCCAGTTTGAGACAGCACCGCTTGCTTCCTACGAAATGGCAAACTTAACAAAAGATATCTATACCGTATATGCGGATATCTTATACAGCATCGGACTTGGTGGTTCGGAAGAGTAGAAGAGTGCGGAGGAATAGGAGTTAAGATATGGCTGGAAAAAAGATCAATATCACAGAGAGCGCATTTATGAAAAAAGCAAGCATGCGCGCGCAGAAGGAGCATGCGGAAGCTACTGGATTTCTGAAAAATAATACAATCGCCGATATCAATGTAAATGATGTCAAACCCTCTCCATACAATCAGGATATGCCTATGAATGATGTGGAGAGATATGCAAGAGAGATCAAAGAAACCGGATACATTGAGCCAATCGTTGTCTATAAAAAGCATGATGGAGAAACTACCTATGATCTCGTCAGCGGACATCAAAGATTAGCGGCAGTGAAGCTCAATGGTCAGAGTACCATTCCCGCGCATCTGATCGACTATACCGATGATCCGGTAGAGCAGTTCAAGCATCATCATCTTGCAAATGAATCCAGAGAGAAGGATGTATTTTACTACTTAAACGAGATCAAACAAGCAGAGACGGCGCTTACGAACAAAGGTCTTGAACCTGAGATAGGAAAAGTGGCGGAACTGTGCAGCATCGATCGCAGAACTGTTTGGATGTACAAGACGTATGACACCAAAGTATCCCCTTCGATGAAGGAGTTACATATCCAGCAGCTGCTCGGACTCTCCACGGTAATTAAAGCCGCATCGTTACCAATCGAATCGCAGGAAGCTCTTGCAGAGTTCTTAAAAACCAATCCTGAGTATCAGGATGAGGATGGCAAAATAACCATTAGCCGAAACGATTTTGGAGAATTGTTAAAGATGTTCAAGGGCGGCGACCTTACGATCAAATCAGAGGATAAACCTTCCGAAGAAGATGCTTCCGAAAAGCAGACTTCTCCAAAGACTTCACCTTTTCATCTGAAGATGCGAAGATCTGCCAAATCATATTTGAGCAAATTGATGGAAGCTACAGAGAACGACCGCGATGTCATCATTGAGCAGGTGGAAACCTTAGAGAAGACCATTCGAGAATTAAAAGAGAAGTTCCATATCGACTGAGGTCTGTTTGATGCAGAGGGAGTTTCGATTCCCCCTGCGTCATTTTTCGACGGTCGAATGCGTCTATTCAACCGTCGAATCAGCTTGTAGAAAGGAAACCAACGCTATGCCAAAGACACTCTTATCTGCGAGCTGCGCATCTAAGCGGAACGTTTTGTGTTATAGGAAATTCCAGAGGAATTTCCTATAACATCAAAAAGCAGCAGATCATTTCGATCCACTGCTTATTTTGCAACGTCTAAAAAACGCATTAGTTCTGAAGCTTCTTAATAACTATTTCTTTCTCTTCCCCGGTAACGCCGGCTGCATTTAATGCCTGTTCAAGAGTCAATTTCATATTCTTCATAAGATTTTTAATAATCTCTACTTTGTTATCAACCACACGTTCTTCCGCATATTCTTCTGCATATCTTCTTACTGCTTCACACATAAGATCACGTCCTTTCTCGGTTTCCTTAAAATGATGAACGCCATCGGCAAGTTCTTTATAGTTCATGACGGTTGAAGATGTGGCTCTAAAGTCCTCCATCAGCTTACCAATCGGATCGTCTCCCCTATACCTGCCATAGAAATCACTTATATCAGCCACTACAAACTCTCCTTATATCGCTTCTTAAAGTTCATCAAATTCATGATTTCTTTTTTATCTTGATCTGAAAGTTCCGAAAATGTACGAGCAAAAGCTCGAACCTCTGCATCCTCGGTTACGTTACCATAAAGCAGTTCATCCGTGCTAACACCGTACAGTTTCGCAAACTTCTTTACTTCGTCAGCTGTGACTTTCCTTGTCCCTGCCTCTATTGCAACGATCGTTGTTCTTGTCATTTCTAATTGCCGCGCAACAAATTCCTGCGATAATTTCAAGCTTTTTCTAACTTGTTTCAATCTTTCATTCATTACAGTCACCCCTTTCGTTCATACAACACAATACTATCGATGTCAGAATATGTCGATACAAATGTCAGCTTTTATGACTTTTTTCCTCATGTGTCTATCATGACATTGGGGAACTTTCATATATGCAATAATTAATATCGGATCCAACGGCTATACGTTGACAGCGTTCCTCCCTACACCTGCTACGTCAATCCAAAGCCACGTTCCAGTTCTCCTTGAAGAGCCTTGTCAACTACCCCGACCTACGGCTAACGCCTTAGAGGTCGGAGCTTGTAACTGCCCTGTGGTATAACGGATAAGTCCTTCCACATTTAGTC
>NZ_JHXY01000067.1 GCF_000621585.1 [Eubacterium] cellulosolvens LD2006
CATTATCCGAGAAGTATTGTTATTCTAGGAGAACTGCAAGCATCAGCATAGCCACACAGTTCTCCGCTAAATACCTCGAATAATGAAACGGTTCTATCTTAGAAAGTCAGGTATGCCGCCTTTGTTTTCCGTGCTTGCATCACGTTGCTCATCTCTTAGAAACCACTTTTCATTCCAAGACTTCAAATGCTTATCCATGGTATCCTGAGTGATTTCTGTGTAGATCTGAGTGGTCTGCAGAGATACGTGCCCCAGAAAGTTCTTAACTACTATCAGAGGAACTCCAGCTTCAATCATGTGTGTTGCTGTGGTATGCCTCATGGAATGCGGCGTGTAATTATCTCTGAACTTGTCAGGATGCGAGTTTTTCGCTTTGTCAATGTACTTGGCATAGATTTCTTCAATACAGGAAACAGTCATCTGCTCATGAGTCTGACTTGAAAACACATGTCTTCCTGCATCATTCTGTATTTTACGATGTTCAATATATTTCTTCAACATATTTGACGCGTCGCTCGGAATACCTATACGCCTTATTTTTTGACCTTTGCCATGTATGTTGATACCGGCTCTGTCAGGGTAGAACTGAATATCGCCAACGGTAAGGTCGCAAACTTCCTGTGCTCTTGTTCCACTGGCATACATGAAGCATAGTAGAGTTTTGTCTCTAATACCGATCTCAGACCTTGCATCAGGTATTTCAAAAAGGATTTTGACTTCCTCTCTTGTGAATGAACTCCTGCCTTGGCGTGGTGCTTTCTTCTTAGGAACCTTTAGCACTGAACTTCTGAAAGAAACTGCCGCTCCGAAGTCTCTGTTCTGCGCATATATTGAAAACGCAGCAATAGCAGAGAGACGTTGGTTTCTTGTTGCAATACTACACTTGCGCTCCGATTCGAGCCAATTTAAAAAGGCTGTAATCAGCTTTTCATCAAGTACATCAAAGTCTATTGAGTCTGAGGAGAGCCCCTTTTCCTTGTAAAGAAATTCCATCAGCAATCTAAAGGTCGCTTTGTAGGAATCAATAGTGGCTTGTGAAAGCCCTTTGCTCATCGGAAGGTAATTACTGAAATAACGTTCAAGATGGTCCATAAAGGAATTGTTCTTACGTTTCATAATCCACCTCTGGCAGTAATCCGCTCATATAATTACCAAAAATTTCAATAGACTCAGGATAGAGCTCATTACTAAATTTCAGGTACTTGGAGGTTTCATTAATACTATCATGCCCAAGATAGATTGACAGGAATGGTATCGTTTGGTCCAGATGTCTTCCGTAACGCTCCGCTTGTGCAAAAGACTTAAAGGCAAATACATGGCGCATACAATGAAGACAAGGCCCGCGCTCATGTTTCCCACGGTTTTCCAGTTGTATCTCATTATCCTTGAGTATCATTTCAAACCTGCGTTTTATGGCGCTATTAGAAATATGATCATCTGACTTGGATGAAGGAAATAACCACCCTTTGCTTTTGCCATATATTCCCATTGCCATACAATAGCGAATCAGGATATCTGTCATAGAAGACGACATGGGCACCAGGCGATGCTTATTACCTTTTGTATTAAGCAGTTTTAGAATCCCATTTTCCAGATCAACATCAGACAGGTCTATCCGTAAGGTTTCTCCAATCCGAAGACCAGAACTATAAAGCAGTCTTATTATTACAGGGAACTCAATAACAAGATATGGATCAGTTTTGATGTTTTTCTGGATAACATTATCAGCAGCATCAAATATCCTTTCCAGTTCAGCATCGCTAAAAATATAGGGAACGTAATCCTCATGAACTTTTGGAACAGGTGGTATAAATGCATACTCGCCTGAAAGCCTGAGATAACTCAAAAACTGACGAATAACGATAACTTCATTTTCTATAGAACTGCTTTTTCCGGCCAGTGAACTTATCCATTCACTGATAAAGGGTTCATCCAAATGCTCATATGTTGATAATTGTTCATAGACATATTTGTCAAAACGTTTCAAGTAACATAATTCATGCTTTTTGGCGCTGTCACTTAGGTTTTTGCTACGTAAAGTGTAGTACTGAGAGAGTTGGTCGGCATAGATACTTTTAAACATGCTTAATCACCTCCTTGCCAGAAAGGTAATTAAGAAATTTTCCAGAAGGAGAAGGTGGATCTATAGCGCATAGCCTCAGGTTTTCTATGTCAGCTTTTGCATACCGCTTAATAACATCAGGATCAGTATGGCCCAGTATGCGTCTGACAACTTCGTAAGAAGCACCATCATTTACCATTGAGCTTGCAAGCGATGATCTGAGTGAATGAGAACCATGTTTCTTACCTTCGGTAGAAATATTTGCATTGTCAAAGCACTCATTCAGGATATGACGTATAACACTTGTTGTTATTCGGCCATATGGGGCTGTCATGATATGAAATACGTAGCCATCTTCTGATGAATGATCATCATTTTCAAGGTGCAATGCCAAGCTGTCAGATACTTCTGTTGGCATTTTAAGAGAAAGAGGAACTCCTGTTTTTTCCTGAATTATTGTGATATAGCCATTGTCAAAATTGATTTCTGATAACTTAAGCCTGGTTATATCACCAGCTCGCAGAGCCATTCTTGAAGCTAAACGGACAATCGCAAGATTCCGTTTTCCTGTATTGGTACTTGTATCAATTGAATCCTCTATCTTGAAAATTTCTTCTGGTGTATACACCGTAGGAAGCGGCACTGTTCTTTTGTAACGAGGAACAATTCCAGAAAAATCTGTTTTTGTGATACCTGTATCAGCAAGATATTTAAGAAACTGGCGGATGCGTGCATAGTCATCTTTATTAGTGAACACAAGTAACGCACGAGTAACTGCCTCGGCATTCAGCTGAGATAGATTGAAACATCTCTCTAGCGCTAGTTGGTTTAAAAAGACAACACAGGCTCTTTCTTTTGAAAGAACAGTTGCTGGTTTATTGCCGTTATTCTCACATTCAACAAGATATGCTGATATAACATCCGAATACTCTCTAGGAGCTGTCAGCGTTTGATTTTCATGATGGAACCGATATGGCTTCCCATCAATGTAATCATCCAGCCTTCGTACAGCACAAACATAAGATGACAACGTGGATTTGCATACATTTGAGTCATCGATAAATGCCTTACCCAACTCATGAGTATATATGTCAGTTTCTTGCTCTTTCAGAAATACATTAATGCGTTGATAAGTTCTTCGATAATCAGTCAGCGTAGATTCCAAATATCTCTGGGATTTTAGCTGATCAAGAACTGCATTCATCAGCTCTGTGAACGGTATAGCTTTATTATCCATGTGCGCCTCCTTTACTATGAGATGAATCGTTACATCTTCATTGTAAAATGACGCTATTATTATTCAAGAAATCTTATTGTAAACACTGATTTTATGCAGCTTTTTTGATATTTGCTTGAATAATAATACTTCTCGGATAATGAACC
>NZ_JHXY01000068.1 GCF_000621585.1 [Eubacterium] cellulosolvens LD2006
TTCATCTTATGGAAAGTGCTATGTTATGTGAAGCAAGCAACTTTTTTCCGGTTATTCTTGAGTTTTCAATGTACTAAACTTTACATAATATAAAGGCGATATTCTCATTGAGAGGAGGATATCACTATGTCAAACAATAACAAAGTAGTATTAAACTACCAAGAGTATAACCCCATAATTGAAAGTTATCTATCATTACCGGAGTTTGAATCCAAGGCCTCGGACACACTGAGAGGCAAACGAGTCACAATCACCACTCTCTGCAATTATCTTGGCGATTCAAAAATCTTTTCTTTTTCTGACTGTTCTCCCAAAGATGTAGCCGGCTATCTTAAAAGCATTTCTCATTTATCAAGCTCTACAAAAAGCAGTCGTTTGTTCATACTTCGACATTTCTTTAATTATCTACACACCCAAAGAATAACTATCTTTTCAGGCAATGAATTATTTCCAGTAATTGTCACAAATAAACGGGACCGTATTTTATCATTCTACTCTGAAGATGAGGTCAATAAAGTAATTTCAAGTGTTGATAATACAACCGCACGAGGAAAGAGAAATCTGCTCATTGTACTATTGGCTGCTGAGCTTGGCATGCGTTCTAGCGATATTCGCAGGTTGAAGTTGAAAAATATTCACTGGGAACACAATACCATTGAATTCAACCAATTCAAAACAGGAGTCTTTAATCAACTTCCATTACTTGAAAATATAAAGTATGCAATGATTGATTATCTAAAAAATAGTAGACCTGCTTGTGATTCGGATCTAGTTTTTGTTGGCATTAAAAATAATTATCAGATGATTGATGCTTCTCAGGTTCATTCAATAGTAACCAAGTATTTCTTAAAAGCCGGCGTAGATATCTCCACACGCAAGCATGGTCCTCACTCTCTTAGGCATTCTCTTGCCAGTAATCTCCTACAAAATAACACTCCTATGTATGTAATAAAAGATGTATTAGGGCATACGAATCTTAATACCACAAGAATCTATCTTAACATCGATTTCTCAACATTGCTCATGTTCGCATTGGAGGTCCCTTATGAAACAAATGACTGACTACAAATTCCCTGTTGAAATACGCTCCGAGGCAGAAACATATATATCTTACAAACGGTCTTTAGGCTTTTCTGTTTCTGCAGAGGATCAGCGAAAACTAGCATATATGCTTAAGTTCATCTATGTGCATAACAATGGAAATGTGTCCCATCTCACAGAAGATGTTGCCTGCTCATTTTTGTCTCAATCTGAAGGCTGCAAACCACGAACGCAGCATGCCAACCAATCTCTTATTCGTCAGTATGGTCTATACCTTAAACTAAATGGAGATGACTCTTATGTATATCCCGCAACCTTAATTCAGTGTCCTAAGGATTTTACTCCATATATATTCACAGTGGAGGAGATAACCCTCATTCTACGTCAAGCCGACCAGATAGGACCAAACAAGAATAAGTTTGTTAATACTCCACTCATATATCCTGCGGTTTTCAGAGTGCTATATGCATGTGGCACTCGTGTTGGCGAGACTTTAGCATTAAAGACTAAGGATGTTGACCTTGAAGAAGGTATCTTAACTTTACACAATGGCAAAAACAAGGTGTCTCGCATGATCCCCATGTCGGACTCACTGACCAAATATCTGAGAAGATATGCCCAAAAGGTTGATCGTTCCGATGGTAATCCATATTTCTTCCCGGCGTTGCATGGAGAATGTTATTCTCAAACGACTATTCTTCATACTTTTAAAAGGCTCATGAAATCTGCAGGAATAAAACCTATGTCCAATGGCAAATATCCTCGTGTTCATGATCTCCGCCATACCTATGCTGTTCACGCTTTAGAGGCGTCTATCAGTAAAGGCATGGATCCATACTGTTCTTTACCTGCTTTGAGTATCTATATGGGACATAAGGGTATTGAATCTACAGAATACTATCTTCGTCTCACTAAACAATACTTTATAAGCGTGTTGAATTATACACAGGAACAGGCAAATATCATTTTCCCGGAGGTGTAAATCTATGAATTCAATAACATCAGATATAACGTCTTTTTTCTCTTATTATCTTCCAATAACAGCAGGATACTCAAAAAACACCATAAAGTCATATAGGGACACTTTTATATTACTATTTTCCTTTGCAGATAAGGAAAAGTTAATAAAATCAGGTAAAATATCCATCAACTTATTTCAAAAGGATAACATTTTATCATTCTTAGACTGGCTTGAATCCGCTCGCAATGCATCAGTGTCAACAAGGAATCAACGCTTGGCAGCTCTAAAATCTTTCAGCAAATATATGTCTATGCACAGTTTTGAAAACCTTGAATGTTTCCAAACAATTATGGACATTCCGCCTAAGAAAGGTGAAAGCAGAACAATAGACTATCTTTCAGTAGATGCTGTTGCATTAGTCCTAAAACAGCCAGACTCAAATACTCGTAAAGGCATAAGAGATTTGGCTATTCTGTCTTTGCTCTATGAAACTGGTTGTCGTGTGCAAGAACTTATTGATCTCAAAATTGGAGATATTTCACTTGCTTCACCAGCAACTGTAGTTGTTACAGGAAAGGGGAATAAAACTCGTGTCATTCCTATAAGTGATAATGCCGCCTCTATTATAAAGAAGTATATTCTCATCTACGGAATATCTGACAGCACTGCATATTTGTTCACTAACAAAAACTCCAATCCACTCACCCGAGCAGGAGTAGCATATATACTTAATAAGCACTCCCAAACAGCTCGTATGATAAACAGCCCTCTTTTTGGTAATGCAATAATTCACCCGCATGTTCTCAGACACTCAAAAGCTATGCACTTACTTGAAAGTGGAGTGAATCTTATTTATATCCGCGATTTTCTAGGCCATTCCTCAGTTACAACCACTGAAATATATGCTAAGGCCAACCCTGAAATAAAGCGTAGATTCCTAGAAAATGCCGGAGCTAAAATTGACTTGTCAGTAACCAGATATTCAAAAAAAGAGAAAGAAACTCTTATGGATTGGTTAAAAAATAATATTTGATTATGTAAAGACAAGAGGATAAAGAACTGATAAAAAATATGGGGTTCTTTATCTTCTTTACATAACATAGCACTTTCCATAAGATGAA
>NZ_JHXY01000069.1 GCF_000621585.1 [Eubacterium] cellulosolvens LD2006
CGCCGCAGGAAAAAAGGAGAACTGCTTATGAGAAAAAAGATTAAACAGGTAGTTGGAATTCTGTTAAGTCTCGTACTGGCAATAGGACTGATGCCAGGAATGAGTATGACGGCAAAGGCTGAGGAAAAGACAGAGAGTTTTACGTTTGGAGAAAAAGGAGAGTGGAGTTTTTCTGTAGACGAGGCGGGTAATCCGTTGAAGGAATTCGAAGGAGTGTATTTTTATGGTATAGGTGAACATTTCACTAAAGTAACAGATAATACTACAGAATTAAGTGATGACGGTCATATGAACTGGTATGTGGTTGATAAGAATACGATTATTTCAAGCCGACTCAAGATTACGGGAACCGTCGTTAGATTATTGCTATGTGATGGCGTGACCTTACGTGTGCCGAAGGGAATAGACGCTGATTCTTTAGAAATATACGGACAATGGGCTAATACTGGAAAACTGATTATAGATGATGTGGATTCTGAAAAGGCTGGCATTGACTGTAGAAATATTGAAATCAGTGGTGGAAATGTAACTGTAAAAGGAGGGCAAGGTAAAGCCGGAATTTATGCCTATAATAATACAAAAGTGTCAAGGAGTCGTGTTTTTGCAGAGGGTGGAGGAGTAGGAGTGGAAGCTATTGGAAGTCCTACTGCTTTCTCAGGCCAGCAAGATGATGAACGTATCCAATTTGGAGAACATATGCGCGTGTATGAAGGAGAGGACTCAACTGGTGAACTCATTAATCCAGGGGCATTCGCATATACGTACAGCGACACAGTTCCGCAGAAATTGTATGCAGAGTATGAGGGTCATCATTTCGTTTATGAACTTTCGAATGGTGGAGCAACCCTTAAGGCATATTGCAAGGAAGGATGTTCACAAACAAGTGAGGAGAAGCCTGTGGAAGTAACAATCAACGCTCCGAAATATAAGCAGTTTGGGCGAGATCATGAATGGGATGCGCAAGAAGCTACATACGTGACAAATGATAATCATGAACAGGCATGGGGCTTATTCAGTATAATCGATGATGACGGAAACTATGTTGATGGGCGTTATGAGTCGATCTCGAAAATAAAGTACTTCGCTACGGATCAAGAGGGGAATAGGACTGGCGAAGAATTGCGTTTTGCGCCTGAGGTTCCCGGTACGTATTGGGCAGGCTTCATTTTCGATGAAAATAATGACCAGGCAAATCCGCATGTCGTTTATACGATTGACAAAGCTGAGGCAAGCACTTTTGTTCCCACGGGGATAAAAGCGAAATATGGTGATACTTTGGAGGATGTGGAGTTGCCTGAGACATCTTGGTCCGAAGGAGTCATGCTCGGTGGAAGCTTTGCATGGGAAGAACCGACACTCAGTGTTGGAGACCTGGGTGAACATGAATTTTACGCGAAATTTGTACCATATCTGCCTGATTGGGTCAAAGAAAAACGGAATATTCCAGTGACTGTTACTGTTGAGAAAGCGGATCCTGCTGATGAAAATATCGGAAAGACAACATTTGAAAAGAATACGAATTCACCGGAAGTCATAGGCGTTATTCTTGAAGATGTCAATAAGGAGCTGGCAAAAATCGCAGGAGAAGATAAGACCGAGACTGGAGACAACGAGAAAAAAGATGTAACCGTTACAATGGAAACAAAAGTGGTTACAGAAACAGATGTGACGAAGAAGGAAGTTTCCGCAATTAAGCTGATTGCAAATAAAAAGATTCCAGCAGCAGATAAAGAGTCCCTGAAAATCAGTTACCTGGATTTCAAGATTAATCAAAACGTAGCAATATACGAGTTGGATTCAAATGGAATGCCGTTACCGGATGCAAAGACGAATACCAATAAGACGCTGAGTGAGTTGAAAAAAGCAATTGATATTCCTGTACAATATGATCTGACAGATCTGCATAATCTTCAATTAGTAAGATATCATGGCGAAAAGGCTGAGTCGTTTAGAAGGATTTACGAAAAGCCTGATCCCGATGCTTTGCAGGATTTAACTTTCTTTGTGGAAGGAAAAGACGCAGATGCGATCGTACACATTTATACGAAAGAGTTCTCGACGTATGCGTTGATCACATCCGGAACTGAGGAGTATAAGAACGAGTCATCAACCACCACACCGACCGAGTCCACTGAGCCGACTACCAAAGATGAATCGGTAACCGTTTATCGTCTGTACTACGTCCCGACCAAAGAGCATTTTTACACCACAGACGCTTATGAGAGAAGTGTTCTGATCAGCAAATA
>NZ_JHXY01000070.1 GCF_000621585.1 [Eubacterium] cellulosolvens LD2006
TAGCAGAATCTGCTCTTGTTTATCATGAAACTCCGCAGAAATGCGGGGTTTTTCTTTTTTTTAGCCCGATCGAATACGCATGGATGAGTGCTTACAACTGAAACATCACAAATAGTAAAATCAATAACTCCATAACAGCACCTCCGTCAATTTCAAATTCAATAGACTTAAGCTTCGTTTTAACAGTTACCGTAATACACTTGGCGAAATAGATGAATAAACTAATAAAAGGCTTTTAGTATATGCCTATATGTTTTACCTCATTATATCACTTCTGCTAATGAGTCTTTTTTCATGTAAATGGTTCCATCTACAGGACTAAATCTTGCCCACTTGTCTTCTTGTGTTAGATAAACAATATAAGTGCAATCATACGCATCTATCAATGGGATTATTCCAAGTTCAACAGTATCAACCTCAAGCTCCTCACTAGCATCAACTATCTCATCAAATGATAATGCTCTTCTTTCTTCATCAAAGAAATCAACAGTATCTGCATATGACAACAGCTTAGAAACCTCATCATTAAGGCTAACCTTATAAATTTTTTCAATCCTTTTAACTCTATCTTCCTTAATATCGCAAGCCAAAGCTGCATCAATAAATTCCTGTTTATTCATTATTGTCCTCCTACCACTTTTTCAACGAGCTTTGTACATGATCCGGTTTTTGAGTGAATATCCTTGTGCTTATTAAGGTCTAACGGAGTGATATTACTTGCCTCATTTTTCCCACCTAGTTCAAGCGGCTGAACATGATGAGCATCCAAACAATCGCCGGCCTTTCTTATCATAATACCTCTCTCGTTATAAACCGGTTCTGTATACCTTGGCCACTCTTTATTATTGAGTTTTTCCCATTCTGATCTGAGATTTGACTTCTTTTTATCAAATTCCTCTCTCATTTTAGCATTATCTTCTGGTGTTCTCTTTTCAAGCTTTGAAACATCAAGCGAATTGCTTATTGTTTCTGAAAAGACAGATTTTGCCTTCAGATCTGCTATATATTCTTTTGCAGTATCCTCTATTCCAATCTTTTCCGGTTTTATTCGCTTTGTAATATCAACACCAGCTGCCTTAGACTCAATTGCTTTAGCCGAAACATCCAATCGCTTTGTGATATCAACTGTTTGTTTCCCTGCGTATTTACCAACCTCTTTGGCTGTCTCTTTTGCAGTCTCTTTTGCAACATCACCAACAACCTTCGCCGTAACTTCGCCTACCATTTGAGTCCTCCTTTTTGAATCCAATTCTCAAGAGAAGCACGATTATTAGTCTCATTAACCAAGTAGTAGGTTATTGTAGATTGGATTATATCGCGTCTGACCTGATCTTCAACCTTCTGTTTAATTAGAAGTTCATTCGCTTCCCTAGTCCATTCTGTTACATCTGTCTCATTAACATATGCATCCTTAATTTTCTTTGTAATCTCAGGGAAAAGTGAATTCATCACTGGTGCAAGTTTGGTCATATCAGGTTCTTTAGGTGGATTCTCCAGCATTTTGATTATGGAAATCTTTTCATAATCTGATAATGACATGTGATTAAGTCTCTTTATCACCTCGTCTCGGTTGACTTCTTCCCCTATGGCCATGCCCTTACTTAATAACTCAGCTACATATAAGCGATCTGTGTACGTATCTTCATAATCATTTTTATCCATAGGTTCATATTCATACAGCGATTCACTAATATCCACTCTGTCTACCTTACAAAGAATCGGCTGTACCCATTCATTTTGATAGACTGCACCAACTCCACCTGCGAGCTTTGCCAGCTCCTTAATCTGGTCTTCATTTAAATTAGCTGCTTTTCCTACCAATTCCCTGTCAGTCTGATCTGGCAATCTCATTATAATTTTTGTGTTCGTATTTCTTATTGCGGACATATCCATTAACCCCGGAGCCTGATCTACAATAATAAAGCCTTCTCCATAAGTACGCATTTCCGCTATAGCATTGGAAATCATTTCAACGCTCTTTCCAACAAGATTACCACCTTCAACCGGCTGATCGGTTGAAGTTCTTTTAAGAATATTATGAGCTTCCTCTAAAACAGTTAAATGTCTAACTGGAACATTTATACCTAACGTTTCAGACATACGATACTCTTGCAGCTTAAGAACTAGTACATTGAATAATAATTAACTGACACTTAATGAATCATTGGATTTAACTCCAGCTGACTCTGCCTCAACAACACTGATTTCATCCATTTT
>NZ_JHXY01000071.1 GCF_000621585.1 [Eubacterium] cellulosolvens LD2006
TCAGATGGCTTGTTAGAAGTATCCTCCGTGACATATTCCTTGGTACCGGAAGTAAAGAGAGCGTATGTGGAAAATTCACTGGAATAGATGTGTACGATCGTATTTTCTCCGGATCCTTCTACCCAATATGTACCATCCTTAAGTGCATTTTTGGCTGGCCGCGTTTTCAGTTTTGTAAATACCTGTGCTACTCCGTCATGGTATCTGGCAACTTTTGCGTTGAATTTTCCTGTCATATTGTAATAGACCGGAATATCCACCACTTGAGGCAATGTACTCATCGTGGTCTCAGTATTGCTGACCAGGCTCTCCTGTCCATCTGTCACAGTATTTATGATGACCGCTTTCTTAACGTTGATGTTCAGGAAGGCGATCTGCATCTTAGCCCGATCTCCCTCAGGTACGTCATTTTCAGCAGCCTGCTCAACGGCTTCTATCGCTATCTTTTCATTACCTGTAGCGTCTTTCTTTGAAACAACCGTTG
This sequence comes from [Eubacterium] cellulosolvens LD2006, assembly GCF_000621585.1. Taxonomy (GTDB): domain Bacteria; phylum Bacillota; class Clostridia; order Lachnospirales; family Lachnospiraceae; genus Bilifractor; species Bilifractor cellulosolvens. The sequence goes on from NZ_JHXY01000071.1 coordinate 485, forward strand.
TATCCATAGTGACCTTAACTTCTCTTGTCTGATTATTTTCGATAGCTCCTGTTTCTTTAGCCAGTTCTGCGGCTGCAATAGACGCCAGCTGATCTTTGATCTCTTTGTACTCAACAAATGTAATTTCAGGAACGTCATCATTGTCGTTAAATATCGAATCTCCTCTAGAAACTTCTGATGAGATGGTATAGACGACGTGGGCGGTCGCCTGATTCTCGCCCTCTCCCAAAGTAAATTCTGCCCAGTACGTTCCAATGTCCGTAGGCGCTTTATCTAGTGCATCACCGGTTTTATTTCCGGATGAATCAGTTTTGAAGTAGCTTATTATTGCCGCATCCGTCATCTGACGGCCTTCTTGTCCTCCGGCATAATCTAACGTTGCCTCTGCATTAATTCCCTCGCCTGTTTCGCCATATTTTTTCAACGTCGGTGCACAGATTGTAACTTTATTAATTCCAGCAGGAGTAGTGCCGGTAGGGTTGCAGACGTCACAATCCAAAGTTACTGTTCTACCCTCATTCGTAGTCCTGTAAGTATGATGATAATCTGCAAGTTCAAAATACAATTTGTTAGTGTCTTTCCAAGTAGGATACGACATACCACGATATACGACATTACCTTGATTGTTATCTCCTTCATACGCGATCACGTGTACTCCCACAGACGACTCCATAGCCACCCGTGATTCGGCAGGAGCACCTTCTCCTCCGGTTATTTGCAACGAGCCACCTTTCAATTCAAAAAAGTTCATAACTCCATAGATAGCAGCAGCGCCTTTTCCTCCTGTAATTCTAATGGTACCTCCATAGAACCCAAAGAATCCGCCATTTCCACCATTTCCAAGTTCCTCATCGTGAAAACCTGACTCTTCAAAATTAGTCCCAATTCCCTGATATCCATTTTCAACATTATCTATTATCAACTGACCAGTACTATTCTTCTGGCCGTAGAAGTCTATACAGTGTCCATGGATTCCTTTCGGTATACGTAAAACCGCACCATCCTTAAGAATCAGATGAGCCTTGTCAGCTTCATCATCACTACAATCTTTTTTCGGTCCTTCCACACGTTTTTCGATATTCACCTCTCCGTCTACGACATACCACTCACCAGGTTTCAATTCTGTAGTATCACTGGTTATCTTTATACAATCATGCTCTTTCATGATCTCTTTCCCATCAAAGGTTCGATCCGCAAGATATTCCACATTATTTACTATCACCGAACCTTCTTGTCCCTGGCCTTCTTCTGCCCTTGCCGTCATGCTCATTCCCGGCATCAGTCCTATTGCCAGTACGAGACTTAGCAGAATTCCAACTACCTGTTTACTCTTTTTTCTCATAAGCTGTTCTCCTTTTTCCCTGCGGCGGCCTTGCTTATACTTGCCGCCGCGCAACCATGGTTACATAAATACAAAAAAACCGTCAGAACTAAGAGGGCTTCCTGCCCTATCAGTTCTGACGGTTATATTTGTCCGCACGTATTCTGTTTACATCAAAAATAACACAGTTAAGCTTTATGCTTCGCTGTGCCTGCAACGTGTCGTGTCGTGTCGTGTCGTGTC
>NZ_JHXY01000072.1 GCF_000621585.1 [Eubacterium] cellulosolvens LD2006
ACGATTTTCAGCAGCTTTATTCTCTGTAAGCTTCCACCTGCCATGTATTATCCTCTTACAATAGATCTGAATTTTCGCTCAACACTTAACAGTATAAACAGTTTTGCGACAAAGCTCAATTATTTTTCTGTCGGATTAATACGAATCTTTTGTTTTTAAGTCGCACAAGTGGAACATCGATAATGAATCCCCTTCATTAATGTGACCGCGGTGCGCAAAGCATATTAGCCACAGCTTTTTTACGTCAAAAAAAGCCCCCGTAGAACCTTAGAATTCAGTTCCACGGAGACTCCGCTATATCGATGATTCTTTTTTCTTTCCGCCGGTCAGTGTGCGCCACAAGGAAGATTGGAAACAATTCCCATAAAGCTTCCTTAATGATACACGTTACATTGTTCGCCAGGCAAATCTTTTTTCTTGGTCTCCCGTTTTTCATTCATTTCCGGTCACCCCGCTTTCTGCAATGACCATTTCGAGTATTGGGCTAAAATCAACATCTTTAATTGCACCATAGCGGCTGACAAAGTAGTTGTTCATATAGTCTTCGCCCTTGCGAATGCCATCTGCGGTCTTAAAATCAGAAAGCGCATAGTGAATGCTGTTTCCCGTATCATCTTCGCGTTCTACGAATTTGATCTCATCTCTTCTTAGAAGCGATGCATCCAGAAAGATCGGGTTGTGTGTGTTGAAGATCAACTGCGCACGATTCTTATTGATGTCATCATTATGGAAAACATTAATGATATTCATCAGAGCCATCGGATGAATGGAAGCATCAAACTCGTCCATGACAAGCGTGCCTCCATTTAACAGTGCTAGAATAACGAGCGGAAACTCATTGACAAAACGTATGGTTCCATAAGACTCAAAGAGTTCTGCCGGAAGTAGTTTATTTCCAAAGATGGAGCAAAGCACAGAGTCCTCAGAATCCTCATTATCTGTTGACTTGTATCCCAGTGCATTTCCGGTAATTCCAAATTCCCTGGCAGCTTCTGTCAGTGTTTTTTCCACATAAACCGTATCTGATTTTGGATCTGCAAATTTCCGAACGAGTCGCATATCATCGGAACGATAAACAACGATGAATTTTCTGTCGAACCATGAAATGATTCGCTTTACTAATTCCTGCGCATAGATCGATTTAAATCCATTGGTCAGAAACAGCTCGGTATCCGACAGGCTGTCTTTCGCCAGTTCCAGCATCTTCGGTGTCTTTCTCTTTATACTCTTGTTTATATAGTCTTTTATCACAGAGGGAAGGTCAACTGTCAGATCTTCATTCCTAAGGAACACCTGCTTTTCGTTTACCGTAAGCTTCTCTTCCACAAGCCGTCTCTGGTAATCACTATCCATAAAAGTGCCAAGATCTGCCAGTATGGAATATTCAACAACCAATCCGTCGTCTATAAAACGGATGGAAAACTCCGTAGGTTCCGTAGATCCGTTGCAATTAGGTATTAACTCCAAAGAAGATGCCGCGGCATTCGGTGACTTGCCATCCGAATTTTGTATGCTGCCGCGTAGAACGATCGATCGGAACGTGTCCATTGCGCCGATCACATTTGTCTTACCGGAGGCATTCGGTCCGTAGATCACGGCAGTACTTAAACCTTTATATGATTTTGTTCCCGCCTGCATAGAAAGAATACTGTAATCCAATCCCTTCTGTTTGGGAGCAGGTATCATAGAAAAGACCATTTCGTCTACATAGGACTTGTAATTCTTAGTTTTGAACTCAAGAAGCATATTTTTCACCTCCATTTACGAGTTTTTCGCAAAATCAATTATATCTTAGCAAACCTCAGTGGAATGTCAACATAAAAGGTTGTTATTTTGCAATTTTCTCGCATTATAATGACGGTTTTTGTGCCATTTACTTTTGGTTCGAAAATACAGTTAAAACGCAGTGAGGTGGAGTAAAGCACCTAAAACACCACTCCGAAGATTCCTGCTTGTGAACTTCCCACGAAATTAACTCGTGAATCCATTT
>NZ_JHXY01000073.1 GCF_000621585.1 [Eubacterium] cellulosolvens LD2006
TATTAGCACCTCCAAAATAAAAACGGATTTGATGTTGATAAATTATAAATCAATTATAGTATATCACTTATTTGTGGATTTATAAACGGATTATGTGTTTTTATTTTTGACTGCCTATAACAGCACCTCCGATCCATGCATTATCCGTCGCTTTTCTTTTTCTACAAAATTCTAGCAATTCTACCTCTGCGATTATTTTGCAGTATTAAAAAATATATGTATCAACATTATGGAAACCAATAATGTTGATACATCAACATTTTAGAAACTTATAATGTATCGTCCATCAACATTATGGAAACTATAGCGCAATCAACGCATGAACGCATGAACAGAAGTTGATATCCGTATTGTAGGCAACGATCAAATATTCCAAGCTAGGGCGTAGGTTATGGCACGGTTCCCTCTTCTCTGTGAGGAAGGGATCGTGCCAATGCATACAGTCGGATGATCTACCTTAAACAGTTTTTCCTTCCATCGCCGCAGCAAGCGCCTCTTGATAGGCAGTCTGTTCTGCCAGACGTTCTTCTTCGTTCATCTGGACGATTCTTTCCGAGCTCAACCATCGTAACTGACTGGCAGCTTTTTCCGTCTTAATAGCAACCTGCGCATAGGAAGGACCGATTAACAGCAGTTCCATGGCTTCTTCCGGTTCTAGAAGTCCACTGCTCAGAATACCCATGGTATCGAAGATGGTGTCGTTTGCGATGGGACCGATGATCACATCCGCCGTAAGGCTATCCTTTGTCCGACGGTTATCAAAGATGTATCGGAACCAGTCAAGATCACGCGCAAACCGATGGATCTCAAGCCCGGTCGTATCTAATTCATATTCGTTTACCACGGCATTTTTACCTGCCCACCGGTAAATAAAGTCCTTGTCCGGAGAGAGGTAAAAACCCTAGCCAAAATCCGCATTTTTCCTTCCGTAATGAATATCAGGATTTCTGATTTCTCTGTCGCTTGTGTGATACAGTGTCATTTCGATCTCCTCAGATTGCATCTGCCTTTGTGGATAATTTGAGAAGTACGTTAGCTTCTGCGAGGGCTTTTTCCTTTCGCTGAAGTTCCTTCTCGAGTTTCTTGGCTTCCCTTTGTTCTCGATTTAACTGGGTAGCTTTCTTTGCAATACTGCCATTGGCGTTCATACAGGCATCGCGCCAGGACTTGATCTGTTCCACATATAAGCCTTTCTTACGGGCGTATTCAGCAAGCTCTGCTTCATTCATACTACCGAGAAATACATTGATTGTAATACGGGTGGGACCGGATTGATGATGTACTACCGGTTTTGGCGCAATCGTGAAAAACAGATTGAATATTAGTGGCGCAATCGTGAAGGCAAAATATGTTTGAAATCAAGTATTGGCGAAGTCGTTCCCAAATCCGACAAAAAGTAAGTCCCCAACCACACGTACCTTTTTGCCCATCTCCATTTTTGATATAATGCCTCGACGCTATCGTTCAAGTCGCGCAACTCGTGCGATTTGCGCTATCAAGGAGGTTTTATCTCATGAATACAAGACAAAAAATTCATCAAGCACAAATGAAAGAATGGGCAGCTCGTTTTGCCGATCAGAAGGCCAGCGGCCTTACCGTCAAAGAATGGTGTGATCAGAATCACTTCTCAATTCACCGTTATCATTACTGGAAACGTCTTCTTAAGGACGAAATTGTAGATCAAGTTCTTCCTTCTCCAGACATCGTTCCCATCCTCTTGCCCACAACTGTACCAGCGACATCTCTTACACAATCAAATGCATACAAGCCCATCGCTTTGCCGACTGATTCTACAAGTTGTACAAGTAGCACGACTGCGAAAATCACCATGAACGGGATCTCTATCGAAGTTGACGACTCCGTTTCCCCGGAGTTTCTTGCGACTCTGATAAAGGCGGTGCGCTATGCTTAGAGACGCCAATCCCGATGCTCTTGCCGGCATCTACATCGTCTG
>NZ_JHXY01000074.1 GCF_000621585.1 [Eubacterium] cellulosolvens LD2006
TCAGATGGCTTGTTAGAAGTATCCTCCGTGACATATTCCTTGGTACCGGAAGTAAAGAGAGCGTATGTGGAAAATTCACTGGAATAGATGTGTACCTTTGTATTCTCTCCGGATCCTTCTACCCAGAATGTACCATCCTTAAGTGCATTTGCGGCTGGCTGTATTTTCTGTTTTGTAAATACCTGTGCTACTCCGTTATGGTATCTGGCTACTTTTGCGTTGAACTTTCCTGTCATATTGAATTTGACCGGAATGTCCACCACTTGCGGCAATGAGGTCATCGGATGCCAAACTGGATCATCTCCATTCGCTTGACCATTCGTTACCGTTTTTACGATAACAGCTTTCTTTATGTTGATGTTCAGGAAAGCGATCTCCATCTTCTCTTGATCTGCTGCTGGAATTACTTTCACAGCAGCCTGCTCAATGGCATCAATTTCGTTCTTTACATCATTGGAAGCATTTTCTTTGGAAATCTCCTGCGCTTCCATACTGACCTTAACTTCCCTTGTCTGATCCTGTCCGATAGTTTCTGTTTCTTTTTTCAATTCTGCGTCAGCAATAGTAGCCAACTGATTTTCGATCTGTTCACTCTCAATACCACTGATTTTGGAATCTGCATCCGGTTTGAATTCCGCCTCGCCTGTTGCCACCTCTTTCGCGATGGTATAGACGACGTGGGCAGTTTTCTTATTCACGCCCTCTCCCAGGGAGAACTCTGCCCAGTACGTGCCTGGTTCGGTAGGAGCCGCTGACAGAGCACTGCCGGTTTTATTGCCGGACGAATCTGTATTAAAGTAGCTTATACTTGCCCACCGTTCTTCTCGCTCATCATGCAAATAAGACCAGGGATAATAACTGAGCGTTGCTTCTGCACTCTTAGATTCTCCATATTTATCCAAAAGCGGAGCCTCGATAGTAATTTCAACAGGTCTGGCATCACGAGGCATATCTTCACATTCCACAATCACGGTTTTTCCATCATTCGCCGTTCTAAAGCTATGCTTGATATCTACATATTCGAAGAACAACTTGTTAGATGTACTCCCCGTCCATAACGCATACTCACCATCAATATCCTTCTCTATTAACTTTCCCTTGTTGTCTTCTCCTTCATACGCGCGATTATGAAAAGCATATACTTCACTAAAGCCATGACCTGAATTCGGATTCTCATTAAGTTCAGCAGTGCTTGCTCCAATTGCCTGTGCACCTTCTCCACCGATGGCCTTTAATGTTCCACCAAGCAATTCTACGGTCACATATCCCGCGGGGATTGCAGGGCAGCCTGTTCCACCAGTTACACTGATATTTCCACCATAAATATGCGCACCACCATTATATGTGCGATCATCTCCGGAATTAAAACCAATTCCATCATTATTAGCGTCCACTGCGTCTATAAGCAGAGTTCCTGTACTCTGTTTTTGTCCGTATATATCAATATTCTTACCATGAATTCCCTTTGGTATTCGCAATGAAGCACCATCCTTAAGGATCAAGCTAACACGTCCATCACCTTTCATTTCCACACGTGTAGAGATTTCTACATCGTCTTCCACAACATACCATCCTTGTGTTGAACTATTCGAGCTCCATTCCATAGTCTCGCTGGTCACTTTTATGCAGTCATGGGTTTCCATGATCTCTTTCCCGTCGAAGGTTCGATACGCCAGATACTCCACTCCCGTTTTGATCTGAGGTTCTTCTGCCTTTGCCGTCATACTCATTCCCGGCATCAGTCCTATTGCCAGTACGAGACTTAACAGAATTCCAACTACCTGTTTAATCTTTTTTCTCATAAGCAGTTCTCCTTTTTTCCTGCGGCG
>NZ_JHXY01000075.1 GCF_000621585.1 [Eubacterium] cellulosolvens LD2006
GGGCAACTACTATCTTACGAAGGATGTTATCATTGACAGCACATGGATTGTTCCCACAGGCGAGAACAAGCTCTGCCTTAATGGGCACGGCATCAGATATAACGGAAGTGCCGAGACCAGTGTGGTCAAGGTGGACAGCGGCGCAACACTGAATTTGTATGATTGTGACGCCGAGACAAAGCATTATATCACGCTGACGGATGGGCGCGGCACAGCAGTCAACGAAGTAAGCTCCGAAGGTGCAATGGAGATCAACGGCGGATATATCACCGGTGGAAAAGGCACGACTGGAGGCGGTGTCAGCATCACCGGCGGAACATTCAGCATGTATGGAGGTACCGTCATCGGATGCACAGCACAATTCGGCGGCGGCGTGTCTCTGAACACAGGCGCTTTCAGCCTGATTGGCGGTACAATCACCGGCTGTACTGCAGCGGGGAGTTTCCAACAGGGCGGCGGCGTCTATGTTAGTAACGGCAGCTTCACTATTTCCGGCGGCAGCATTTCCGAAAACAGTGCCCAACAGGGCGGCGGCGTAAATGTGAACAGTGGTAGCTTTACCATGTCTGGCGGTAGTATTGACGGCAACTCTGCAAGTGATTGTGGAGGTGGCGTATACCTCGAAAATATGATCGCATCCTTTACCATGTCCGGCGGTAGCATCAACGGCAACTCCGCATCCAGAAGAGGCGGCGGCGTGTATCGTGGGAATGGCCAAATCACGCTCTCCGATGCCCCCAGCATCTCTAAGAACACAGTGGGTGAGAGCCAGGCCGCCAGCAACCTTGACCTGCACAACGAGTACAGAAGCGCTGCGCTTGTCATCGGCGGGGAGCTGGACGAAGTCGCAAAAATCAGAGTAACCATGCAGAACCCCGGTGTGTTCACATCAGGATGGGCAGAGAAGATGGGCAGCGCCGATCCCGCGGACTACTTTATCAGTGAAAGCCCCGGCCTTACCGAGTATGTGGTGAAACGGACCGCAGAGGGGGAGGCTCGTCTGGCCAAGCAGATTGACATCAATGTCACCACCGCCCAGCATGGCACTGTCACAGCGCAGGTGGGCGGCGTGAACGCCACGAAAGCCTATCAGGATGAAACTGTCACACTGAATGTGACGCCGGATCAGGGCTATCGGCTGAAGAAGCTAACGGTGGCCTTCGCCAAGCCGGAGGTCACAGAGCTGGCGGATCTGGTATCGCTGATGGGTTCGGCAGTATTCAACGACGAGAAAGAAGGAACGCCGTTTACAATCAAGGCAGAAAACGGAAACTTCGTGCTGACTGTGGGCAGCAACACCTATACCACCATGGAATATACAGATTTTAGTGTAGAGAACGGTAAAGTATTTTATGCTGAAAATCCGAACGACAATACTTCTGAGTGGATAATTGAAATTAATAACGATGGAACTTTGGATGTGTGCTTTTATCCTTATTCTTTGCACGGCATGCCCAACGGCACGATGCCTGAGGTAACCTCTGATTTGACTGCTGTGACCGAGGGCTCGAAGTACACCTTTCTTATGACTCCGACAGCTGCTCAGGTTGTGGCGGAATTTGAGCCTGTTCACACTCACGACTTCACCTATTCCGCGATCGGCGCGACCATTACCGCAACGTGCAGCGCGGCAGATTGCCCGTTGACGAACAAACAGGCCACGCTGACCATCTCGGCCAATGGCGGCACCTATGATGGTACGACCGGATACGGAGCTACCATCACCGATGACAACGGCATCCAGGGCGATGCGAAGGT
>NZ_JHXY01000076.1 GCF_000621585.1 [Eubacterium] cellulosolvens LD2006
CAGACCAACATTTATATTAACACGGGAGTTTTCTTTAATCTAAAGATCTTCCCTCCACCTGCAGAGCAGGTGGTTTATTTTCACTGTGACACAAACAAAGCGGCATCATCTGCTCTGTTGTAGATGATGCCGCTTTTTGAAAGTTGAAGTCCGCTTGCGAACTTTTCCCTTCATCACTCTTTGTAAATACCGTTGAGGGTTGTGGTGAATACAGCCTCTTTGCCGGCAAGCTCTGCTGCGCCGTAGTCCTCCGGGAAGGTAACTACCACGTCGAAGGTCTCACCCGGTTTATGGCCGATGATCTGATCCTCGAAACCTGGAATGTACTGACCGGAACCGATTCTGAGACGGGCTCCTGCCCCCTTTGTATCTCCACCGTCAAAGGCAACGCCGTCGATCTTTCCGACGTAGTCAATGTCTACCAGATCGCCTTCCTTGACCACAAGGTCTTTGTTCGCCTGAAGGACGCCACTCTCAGAAGGTGTCTCAATATCAGACTTCGGTTCGGAAGAAGTGGAAACCTCCTCCAGTGATGTGGAGACGATGGATGTGGAAGATACGGTCTGAAGTGCCTCTGTATCTGCCGAAGCGTTTCCTCCGTTTCCTGCTGTGACGATGATTCCCACAACAAGCACAACTGCTGCGGCACTGATGACTGTCGCCGGTATGATCTTCTTGAGTTTCGCCTTTCGTGTTGCTGCCTCACGCTCCTTTGCACGGATCTGCTGTGCGAGTTTCTTGTTTTCCTTTTTCATTTCCCCAGTTACCTTTCTGTTTCTATTTGCTATCCATACTATATCACATAAATGTGAAATCGCTGTTAACTTTTTGCCAACATCTCAAAAACAGATACATTTTCATTTATTCAGCTTTTTCGGCATATTTTCGCATTATCTATAACGCCTTTACAAAATCAATATATTGTGTTTCGAATTGCATCATCAACAAAATATCTTGTTAAACTTGACATTGTGATAATTCGAGTTATAATTAGGATTGTTATGATCTTTCGTAAGAATCTTTATCTTACAGCTAGACTTGATCATGCATAAAGGAGGATGAACAATGGCAGACACACTGGGGGAAAGAATTTCAGCATTATTAAAAAGTACAGGTATGCAACAACAAACTCTCGCCAAAATAGCCGGCGTGACCGAGGCATCCGTTTCTCATTACATAAAAGGTGATCGGATTCCTAGGGCTAATGTATTGTCACGTATCGCCACGGCGCTCAATACCACATCCGACTATTTAATGAATGGAAATAGTCCCGCTTCTAAAAACGAAATAGTATATGCAACAAGACTAATCGCAAGAAATGTACATCAGATGTCCAAAGAAGAAAAAATTGAAATTATGAGTATTTTATTCGAAAAGGAGTAATGATTACTACGCGTCTAGATGATCAAAGCTATGAATACATAAAGGAAGAAGTAAGCAACTTACTTGTCCGGAAGAACTTGCAGACATTTTCCGAATCAGTTTTGAAGCAAGTTTGAATGCATGGATTTATTATCAAAAATGGAGACGCTTCCATGAAGCATATGGGGAATTTACCCCTTATGAAATGCGAATAAAAAATCTTTTGCGTCAAAGCGACTGCATACTTATGAAAGGTGGTGATGTCCATTGATTGTTTTGAGTCAGGACCACCGGCTTAGCCGGTGGCCTGCTCAGTCCCTATAAGGGACTATTACCTGCTTGCGCCCGGAAGGCGCACTGAAGGTCTGCCTAC
>NZ_JHXY01000077.1 GCF_000621585.1 [Eubacterium] cellulosolvens LD2006
GCCGTATAGAAATGTTCTTTGTTGAGTGCATTGTACAGTCTATACATGGTCACCGCTTTCTCTTTTCCAGGAGCTGCCGTTGGCGTCGGAGTCGCAGTAACTGTCGGCTTAGGTGTGGGTGTTGATGTTGCCGCCGGAGTTTTAGCCGGAACAGTTATTTCAGAATCCAGAAAATGGACGGTGACGTCCTCTACACCCAAAAAACTCCAGTCATCTTTTTCAAATTCAAAATCTCTGTCGTCAACATACTGTCGCTTATGAACCTTTTCGATTTCATCCCACTCTTTTTTTGTTCCATTATAGTAAATATCTGTTAATGGCGAACCGTAAGCAACTCTATAGTACAATTCAAGTTTTTCAAGCGAATGCGGAAGATAAATCTCTTTCAAGCTTTTACAATCCCAAAATTGAATCGCTTCATAATTAGATTTACACGTAATTGTTTTAACGCTTTCTGGAATACGGATTTCTTTGAGACCATCGCAATCATTAAATGCCCTAGCATCAATCTCTTTTACGCTATCCGGTATACTTATTTCTTGAAGACTGCCGCAACCATAAAACGCGCCATCCGCAATAGTTCGCACGCTGTTTGGTATGCTTATCTCCTTGAGACTGCTGCATTGGCTAAATACACCAGCCGCAATAACAGTCACACTATTGGGTATGTTTATTTTTTCAAGACTACTACCGCTAAATGCATCGCTCTCAATAGTTGTAACGCTATTTGGCAGATTGATCTCTTTAAGACTGCTACAACCAGAAAAAGCTCCCCAACCAATTGACGTCAAACTATTTGAGATGTTCAACTCTTTAAGACTCCTGCAATCACAAAACGCGTTCTCACAAATAGACGTCACACTGTTTGGGATGTTGACTTCTTTAAGATTATCGCATTTCTTAAATGTCTCTTTCTTTATCTCTGTTATCCCAGACGGAATCGTCACGCTTGTAACTCCGCTCCCCGAAAAAGCTCCAAACCCTATATCCGTTACAGAATCTGGAATATTGATTTGGGACAGTTTTTTACATAGAGAAAATGCACCATCTCCTATTGAAATAAGTCCGTTTGGTAAAGAAACGCTTTCTGTTGTAGAAGTAGCCAAACCGTATTCTATACCCGTAACCCCTTCCTTTACCTCTACGTCCGAAACATAAGCGTCATTACCATATGTGGACGCCAACCAGTAATTAATGCTTATGCCTTCAATAGAATTCGTTTTTCCAGTCCCTGAGATGACAAGTTTATATTTCCCATCATCTTTCCGTACCACCGACCATTGCACATGATCTTCGTCTGTCGCCGAACAATCTCCTGAGAGAATGACGTTCTCGGGTGCTCCATATACTTCTGTTGTAGCTTCCTGCTGCTCAACTTCTCCAGCTGATACTACGCTAGGACATGCCGTCGCAACCAGACATGCAGCTACAATTGCAAGTATCTTCTGTTTTCTCATATTTTCTCCTTCTCTTGATGCGTGTAAAATACTGTCAATAAGTTAAAATATGTATAGCAACAGTGTACGCATTGTTTTTGTATATATATATATTTTTTTTGGGCTTTATATCATTTGTTTTCGTTGATTGAGCTATTTTAAACCCTTATTGTGAACTTCCAGTTTTTTTACGACTAGCGTCCCTCATTTCTATATTCCGAGCACAGAAATCATCATTCAAACGGTAGTTCTTCAAGTGCTT
>NZ_JHXY01000078.1 GCF_000621585.1 [Eubacterium] cellulosolvens LD2006
GCATAAACGGCAATCGCCCAGCCATAGGATTCCCCCTTCTTGTTTACCCGCTGGCGAAAATCTCTGACCGTGAGATACGTCCTCATCTGGAGATCAGTCAGCGTCCCCTCGAAGCCCTTCTCGCCACCTTTTCCAAAACCGGCTTTTGTCTTTATCTCGTTGGAATACAGTTCTTCTTCTGTCTCGAAAAGATCCATGATCTTCTTCTGTCTTTTTGTAGCCTTCTCATCGTCCCAGAGAGCGTCGAAATCATAACCGTCCCGCCGGTAGTTTGCGAAGTAGGGCAGCCATTCTTTGGAGATAAATCCGGCCTTTTTCTCAAAAAACTTACCGTAGGCAATCTCCCCGCTCCTTGCAATAAGTGCACGCCATTCCCAAGGGTCTGTCTTTGGGTCGCCGCACCACCAAAACTGAGGCTCCGTTCGCTCTTCTAAGGAAAATCCCGGAATGTCATTCTTGAAGAGAGGCAGAAAACCCACTTCCTTTATGTAGTTGATCGCGTCCTGTACGGTGTGCAGGCATGTAGGATCATCTCCGGCGACGCCATGCATGATCCATGTTCCGTTTTCGTATTCCAATTGTGATTTCGTACCTTTCAGGTGGAGTCTTCTCGGGATTATTTGGCGGTGATAAACCGGGGTTGCTATACGGATTCAAATTATGCTCTTCGTTATCGGATTAGTAAGCTTCTCCGTATGCTTGCATTTATAGAAATTTCAAGCGCTACAAATGCGGAGCGCTAAGGATAAGAGTGAGCTTTCTTTTTGGGCAAAAAAAGAAGCCGGACGCATCCGACTCCCTTAGGCTTGGTCCGCAGACGCCCGCCGCAATTCTGATTATAGTATGCCATACTGATAGCTAAATATCAACCTTTAAATCCTCATCCACTTTTGTGATACTGAAATAACTGGACGGGAACACAATATAATCAATCATATGGATTCCTCAACATTTCTGAATCATATTTCTTTATTTGTTATTCCCACTTCTTCCATACATCCGGCAAATATCCGAGCGTTGCCTGTTTGCCGTTTCTTACGATCGGTGTTTTCAGGATCTGCGAATTCTCCAGAAGTTTGCCAAACTTATCCTCATCGGCGATGTATTGAAATAGGGCTACGGCATCCTGATCCTTTGCGTCAGGATTTACCATGTTCATGATGCCACCAACAGCGTTGGAAACCGATGTCAATTCGCCTTTGCTTAAGGATTTTTCTTGCAGATCAATGAACTGGTACTTGATTCCGCGTTCCTTGAAAAAACGCTCTGCTTTCTTTGTGTCATTGCACTTCTTGGTACCGAAAATCTGGATGTTCATGCCAACACCTCTTTCAACCTTCTTTTTAGAAGCTCATAGCGGAGTCTCTTCTCCTCTTTTGCAAAATGCACTTCTCGGAATTGCTCCGGGTTATCCGTATAATCGAGAACTTCTTCTCCAAACTGTTCGCTGGTCAGATCGAACTTGCAGTCACCGATGACATTGTAGCAATGGAAGTTGCCGCCGGAACGCTCTATGCCATACACTTTGCCGCCGAAGATATCCTGTGCAAGGAAGGCGGTGATAGAACACTGCCCCATCGTCCTGTTTTCTCTTGTCCAGTTTGCCCGCATGCGCGGTGCGCAGGTTTCCGCGCACCATAC
>NZ_JHXY01000079.1 GCF_000621585.1 [Eubacterium] cellulosolvens LD2006
CAAAATGGATGAAATCAGTGTTGTTGAGGCAGAGTCAGCTGGAGTTAAATCCAATGATTCATTAAGTGTCAGTTAATTATTATTCAATGTACTAGCATATACAGTTTTCTTGTTATATTTCGAGCAATACTTATCTTCTAAAGTATTTAGCGTCCTAGACATCACTCCATTCCTGGAACCCAAGCAGAGAATATCCTCTGGTTGCTGCTCAGCCAAAAATTCGACTACATTTTTTTCTGGAAGGTATGAAACCTTACATTCCTGGTTTATGCCAACGATTCTCTTTTCCCACACACGGCCAAGCATTTCCGCAATATTCCTAGAAAGTCGAAAGCATTGTGTGAACTCTAAATTCTCACGCTTACCAATAAAGATATCTACAAATCTTCGAACATCAAGTGTTGTTTTGTCATATATTTTTTGCTTCATGTCACCTACAGCAACAATCTGTATATCACAATTGCATTCCTTGATATACATAAGCATCTCAGCTATTTCTTGATCAATATCCTGATACTCATCAAGTACCAATAGATCATATTTTCCAACTTTAGGTTTTCTTCTAAGAAAAACCTGGATCAAGTCAGAGATTCCCGCTTTGATACCTTCTCTTACGAGACACTGATATGCGAATCCATGATAGTTGTTTACGGTAACATTTCTGCCGGTAATCTTTTCCTTAGCATCAATCTTGAGCAACCTATTATAGGTAAGATAGAGTATACGTTTACTCTTTGGATAAGCCATACATAACCTCTGGATAGCTGTGGTTTTACCGCTCCCCACACAAGCATCCACCAATACATTGTTACTCGCCAATGCACAATCTATGAAGTTTTGCTGTTCGACAGTTAGTTTCATATCTTTCCTTTCTTATAGTTTTGTGAACCTCCTGAAAACGATACCAAGCAACAGTTCCTCATGAATTACAAATTGCTTTGCATCGAATAAATCCAATATGTCATCGACCGAGTATTACAAGAACGTAAACTTTTCTCCTTCCAAGATTTGCCATATATTGTCTCCGCACAGTTGTATTCTCGTGTTAACTTATTCAATAGTTTCAAATACACTTCTTACCTGAATGACATTTGCCGCTCAGATCATCTTACCTTGACAACCATCTTTGCCCGCTCTTTATATTCCTCAATCAGCGGATCCGGTGATATGATTCGCATATCTCCCACAAACTGGAACAGCCATCCCCAGAAGGTCGACGATACCTGCACCCGAACGGACGCCACGCACTTGCCCTGTGCTGTCCGGATCATCTTTGTGTTTTCACCGAATTTGTCATGGATAACACCGATCAGTTTCTCGTTGAATTCCAGCACCACGTCTTCTGTTTCGCCGCCATACATCCGGAAGGCCTGCTGGCGGAACGTGGCGATGTCCTCCGTCTCCAGGATTGCCTTTTCGCTGACGGACTCCTCTTCCACAGCAACGGTATCCATGCGATCCACCCGGTAATTGGTTTTTCCCTCATACTTGGAGGACCAAGCCATCAGATAATAATTGTCCTCGCTGAAGACGAGTGCCATGGGTTCCACGACGTACCGCTTCTTGTCTTTCCGATATACTTTCTCGCCATCCTCGTTCCTGTCAAAATAATAGAAAGAGGCCTGCTT
>NZ_JHXY01000080.1 GCF_000621585.1 [Eubacterium] cellulosolvens LD2006
ACCAGTAGACTCCGGAAAAGCCATTGCGCAGCATATGATGGAGCTTTATCCGTCTGCCGAGGCAACTGCCATCAAGAAACTGCTTGGCGGTTCTGATATCGAGCATGCACTCTACAAGGCTGGATGGCTGGAAAGATAGGGGCTTATCTTTCTCGCATTTTATGGTCATGTTCATAATACCTTTGATGAGTACATCGTAAATGAGTACCAGAAACGGATCGGACAGTATAAGCGTCAGGTTCGTGGATCGGACGAGATGGTCGGGATTCCCTGTCAGATGATCAACTGCTTTTGCATGTTTTCAGATTATGTTCCATTGACGCTGGATGAGTGGATCGAGCTTGATAAAACGCGAAGGCAGAAGATATCCATCTCTGATTACGAAGCTGCGGAAGAGATGGATATAGAATTGGAATCCCGGTGACAGCAAAGGGGCACTCCATAACAGATACGCGAAACATTCTTATAGGAGAAATGACATGGACTTTGTCTATACACATACCGTTCAGTATTGCGAGACCGACAAGATGGGAATTACACATCATTCCAATTACATCCGGTGGATGGAGGAGGCATATGAATGATTATTCGAAAATATGAAGAAAAAGACATTAATAAGATGATAGAAATCTGGAATGAAGTTGTCGAGGATGGAATAGCGTTTCCTCAGGAAGATCTGCTTGACGATGTGTCAGGTCGGGAGTTTTTTGAATCGCAGAGTTATACTGGAGTCGCTGAAGACGATGGACAGATTGTTGGTTTATATATTTTGCATCCGAATAATGTCGGTAGATGTGGACATATTTGTAATGCAAGTTATGCAGTAGGTTCAAAGTGTCGAGGGTTGCATATTGGAGAGAAGCTGGTAATAGATTGTCTATCCAAAGGTAAAGAACTTGGCTTTCGGGTATTGCAGTTTAATGCTGTAGTTGAGAGCAATGTGCATGCGAGACATTTATATGAGCGATTAGGCTTTGTGCAGTTGGGAACGATACCGGGTGGATTCAGAATGAAAGACGGGCATTACGAGAATATCTGTCCATACTATCATACACTTTAACTTTCAGTAAATATTTACAGAAAGGAACAAGATTTTTATGGCATTGATAATTTAGTGCTTATACGAGCAAGCTCCCAACGCACGAATTACAAATCCATATGCACTGTTCATTACTGCATGGCATTCCATTTTGGAATATCACGATATTCATTTTATTCGTTAGCGAAAAATTCGTCAAGTAAGTATAATGAGGATACAAGGATTATATTCCGTTCGGTAAAATAGAGAGTTTCATGGGCGAGCATCTTAAATAAAGGTGGATGAATGAAAAGATCAAAGAGTGTTATTTACACGATCATGATGATGTTTATGATCTCAGCGTGCGCAGGGAGAACGTCAAACGATAGTGCGGTTTCAATGAGCGGGCAGGAAGAGATTTCCAAAGAAACAGAAGAGATGACTTTGACTGCTTCGCCGGAGAATTGCAGCGATGAAATGCCGGAACAGGAAGGATCAAAAGCTTCCTGTATACTTTAAACAGTGAAGGGAAGCAGCCTTGACCAAGAAAAATACCTCAGGTAAAGTTGGATTATTACTGACCTGGCAGTTGG
>NZ_JHXY01000081.1 GCF_000621585.1 [Eubacterium] cellulosolvens LD2006
ACATAACATAGCACTTTCCATAAGATGAATTATGTAAAGCTTTACATAATTCATCGGCATGGATCACATGATTTTCGTAGATGCGGGTATGAAGGCGATCATACATCAGCACAAGATACTGATCATACGCATTGATTATCCAGTTTGCCAGAGAATTTGTTGCAAGATTGATGCCATTACACTTGAATGTTTTGGACTGACGCTCCAGAGGAAGGGCATTGACATATTTCCCGTTCATAATGGAGGCAACCAGAGCCGGCGTAGCGATACTGTTGCGGAAAAGATCTACGGATCTGGGCGCACGGACGATGGTTCCGTCGTTATTCTTGGAAACATAGATGTGAACATGGTGCTCGTCTACGATAAATGTCTCAGGAATGATGAAAAGACGTTTGTATATTTCCGGGGGCAACTCTTTATAACCATTCGGAAACTTTTGAGCGAGTTCTTCATCCGAAAGCTTGTGCTCAATGATGCGAGCCGGGAGTCCTTCCAGATCTGATTCGCGTTTTCCGCGTGTCTTGGATCTGCGATGCGTGGAGACGACGATTTCCGTAATCTCCGGTTCTTGAACAGAAGAATCCATCAGAGACTCTGCCTCATTAAAAGCGTCAAAAAATGTGAGCTGTCCTTCAATCTGAGAAAGATTGCTCTCGGATTTCCTCCCGAAGTGACGCTGGTTCATGATGCGAATCTGCTCGACAAGGAGTTCGATCTGGCGATTGTTGTCTTCCAGAGTTGCATTTGCCTTGTCCAACTGGGAACGAAGCGTAAGTAACTGATCCTGCAAAGAAGAAACCAAAATCACAAGAGTTTCTCTGTCGAGACTATTCAGTTGTTCATTTGATAACTGCTGCATGGTAAAAACGCTCCTTTCCAATGAATGATTATACCAAAACAGAAGATAAAACACGAATCGAAGGGGTATAAAAAATGGGCATTTTGCCTATGACTGTAAGGCTCTAGAGGGCTTTTACAGGGGAACGCGGACAGAGAGTACATTGAACAAAGAAAGTGCTATGCAGAGCTTTAGAGACTTTGGTAAAGCTTGAAAAAGTCGCTGAAAGCTGTACATAGCACCCGTAAGATCATGGTGTACAGAGGATAAATAATTCTCTGTTTTGTACAAGAAAAAAAGAAAAATCATGCGGAGAATTTCGGTGAAATATCGTGGATGACAGGTTCCACGGCGAAGCCCTGCATGAGCCATCGGAATTGTTCCGGTGACAGGGATTTCAGTTCATCGGAGTTTCTTGGCCAGCAAAACCGGCCGCAGTCTACACGTTTGGTGAGAAGCAGAAAACCATCGCCTTCCCAGATCAGTCCTTTGATTCGGGAAGCTGATCTGCCACAGAAGAGGAAGAGGGTGTTTGGTATGAACAGGTTCATCTTGTACCGATGTTCAATAATGGCTGCCAAAGAATCAATCCCATAACGCATATCTGTGCGTCCGCAGACGATGTAGATGCCGGCAAGAGCATCGGGATTGGCGTCTCTAAGCA
>NZ_JHXY01000082.1 GCF_000621585.1 [Eubacterium] cellulosolvens LD2006
GATAACGTATAATTAGTTTCGCAAATTCATTTCAGCCCGTCCGGGGGGCAAAAAAATAGACATAGCCCTGACTCACAAGTAGAATTGAGTTACCACACAAAATTCGAAAGGAGTCGAGAACTATGTCTGATAACATTATACAGGTGAACCAGGAGGTAATCCATACCGAATTAAAAGATCTTGTCCGTAACAGCGTTGAAGAGGCTTTAAACGCCATGTTGGATGCGGAGGCGGATCGGTTAGTTAATGCCGATCGCTACGCCCGTGAAGAGGGACGTAAAGGCTACCGTTCCGGCCACTACGATCGATCATTTACCACAGCTTCCGGTGAGGTCAATCTTCGGATGCCAAAACTTAAGGGACTGACATTCGAAACATCTATCATTGAACGATACAAGCGCCGTGAGACTTCGGTAGAAGAAGCACTGATTGAAATGTATCTCGCCGGCGTGTCTGTCCGTAGAATCGAAGATATTTCCGAAGCTTTATGGGGCACTAAAGTTTCTCCCGGAACAATCAGCAATCTCAATAAAAAGGCTTATGAACACATCGAAGAATGGCGCAATCGCCCCATCACAGAAGAGTATCCATACGTTTTTGTTGACGGAATCTACCTCAAACGTTGTTGGGGCGGAGAATTCGAAAACTGCTCTGTACTCATTGCCATAGGCGTAAATAATGATGGCTATCGGGAGATCCTCGGAGCTTGTGAAGGCCTTAAAGAGGATATCGAAAGCTGGAAAAACTTTTTTGTCTGGCTGAAATCTCGCGGTCTGTCCGGCGTAAAACTAATCACCGGAGACAAAGCACTAGGTATGGTAGAGGCTATCGGAGAAGTATTTCCTGATGCCAAGTATCAACGTTGTACAGTACATTTTTACCGAAATGTTCTATCGGTCACGCCGAAACTGAAATCCAAAGAAGTAGCCAAAATGCTCAAAGCCATTCATGCTCAAGAAGACAAGGAAGCCGCCTTGGAAAAAGCAGCGAAGGTCTGTGAAAAGCTTCGAAAAATGAAGCTTACCAAAGCCGCACAGAAGGTCGAAGAGAGTATTTTTGAGACGCTTACGTATATGAATTTCCCGTCAGAACACTGGACCCGAATTCGAACGAATAACACGCTTGAACGCCTGAATAAGGAGATTAAGCGACGAACCAAAGTGGTTGGTACATTTCCCGACGGGGAATCAGCTCTGATGCTAGTATGCGCCAGATTGCGTTACGTAGCGTCAAGTGACTGGGGCAATAAGCGTTACCTCAACATGGAACACTTGAGATCCATGCTGATCTCCGAAGAGGTACATGAGCAAACTACTTCTTAAAAATGCACAAAAATAGAAAACACTCAATTCTAAAACCGAGCTATGTACTGACCGCTTGTTGAACGCTACCAGTCTGCCCATTTCCAGTCAAGGACATGGCGTTGTGCAGAGCATCCTTGACCGGAAATGTTCGTCCTGGTATTTGGCACTCAAGCGGTTCAGTTTAAAACTGAATTTGCGAAAAACTATTGACAGTACCT
>NZ_JHXY01000083.1 GCF_000621585.1 [Eubacterium] cellulosolvens LD2006
GGTGTGGTGTATCTTTTCCTGATCAACCTCTATGCGTCCATCCTTCGGATCCGACATCGAGTACTGGTATTCATCCTGTATTCGATTCTTACCTTGATTTCCAATATCACCAACACCATGCTTCCGCATATGGATGAACCAAAATACATTCTGCTTAGTATTCTTCTAAATCTTAGCTGCGTGATCATCTGGTACGTCTGTATGCATAAGGACTTCGAAGAACTCATTCGTAACATGGAAAAAATGGAAAAGGTAAACACGCGCATTCTCAGCCTGATGATCTATCTACTGATCATGCTTACTAATACATACGGTTTTGGTATCACGATGTACCGTGCCGTTCATCAGCTCTCAACATGGGACGATATGCAGCTTGGCGTGATGCTTCATTCGATTTTTGCGCTCGGATCCGCGTTCGCATTTGTCCGAGTTATGCTGCGGCAGGTCAACGGTGTCATAGAGAACAAGCGCCTCTACAAGGACACTATAGCGTCCAATCAGCGGGCATTGGTGGCGCAGGCGCAGACGCTTAATCTACAAGAAAATATGATCGAAGCGTTTGCGGACATTCTGGAGAACAAATCGCAGGAAAGCGGCGGTCATGTAAAACGCGTGGCCATTTACAGTGAGATTCTTGCAAAGGAGATTGGGCTTTCGGCAGAGGAGGCGAATACGATCCGTATCGCGTCCATGATGCACGACGTAGGAAAGATCCTCATCCCGAATGAGATTTTGGAAAAAAAGGGAAGGCTCACGGAGGAGGAGTTCGATATCATGAAGCGCCATGTGCTCTATGGTGATCACGTCTTGAAGACCTCCAAGGTCAAGATTCTGATTACTGCCCGCAATATTGCAAGGGAGCATCACGAAAGATGGGACGGCACAGGCTATATGCATGGACTCAAAGGGGATGAGATCTCCATCGAAGCACAGATTGTCGCAGTGGCGGATGTCTTCGATGCCCTGACCAGTCAGCGAAGCTATAAACACGCATGGGATGTGAAGGAAGCCTTTAAGGAAATTTTAAAAGGAAGGGGAACCCAGTTCTCTCCCCGGGTGGTCGATGCTTTCATGCGATCGGCGCCCTCTTTTAGAAGGATCAGTCGAAGTATTTCCGAGGAAGAGAAAAAAGAATTGTCCAAGACACTCACCGAGAAGCGACTGGAGTCCATCCAAGAATTTCTTTCCGAGCAGAAAACCATCGAACAGACGGATCGGATCGATGAGAATGCTTTGCAGGAGGATGTCCTGCGGTAGGCAATTGGACCCGCGCCGGAGCGAAGAACAAGTTTCTTTACGGTTAAGTCCATTACGGTGGAACAGATGCTGCCAAAGAAAGATCGCTGCACAAGCGTCATGACATATCGAGAGCGAATGGATGGCTACCAATGCGACCATTTTCCTGATGTCAGGAAAATGGTAGAGATCGTCTTTTG
>NZ_JHXY01000084.1 GCF_000621585.1 [Eubacterium] cellulosolvens LD2006
TCTTGACATAATAGCCACCTCTGTTATACATGATAAAACTATTATACCACAGAATAATTAAAGTATCAGTTATTTATTTTTCGTTATACTAGTATATCTGATAATGATAGATCAGGGTCGACTGCACCACGTAAGGAGACTGCAATTTTCACTACATATGATAGTAGCAAGGGATTGGAACGAAAAATCTGTGTTGTATTTGATTTTACAGAAAGCTATTGGGCGGTTCGGAGAGAAATGCCCGAACAAAAATATGATATACTTAGAAACATTTTCTGTGTTGCTGCTAGTAGAGGGAAGAATCAGATAATATTTGTAAAACATGATGAGGAGATGCTTTCAGAACAATCTTTGTCAACGCCGAACGAAACAAACCATAATTTCAAAGACATGCAAATTTCTACGATGTTCGATTTTAAGTATAAGGAAGATGTCGAAGCGTGCTATGGACTGCTCGATATCAAAAAAGTTGATAGAGCAGATATGTCTGTAATTAAAATCGAAAATCATGAAGATTTGATAGATTTAGCACCGTGTATAGGTATATATCAGGAAGCTTCTTTTTTTGAAAAATATGATATTGATAAGGATCTTGAACTTTATAAGCTACTGAATAAAGATAAAACGGTTGATACTACAAAATATAAGACATTAGATGAAAAGATATTATATTTGACCTCTCTTGAAACAAGTCAAAATCGATATGTGAGACAAGTTAATAGAAAAGTAGTGGAAGATGAGCAATGTGCCAAATTGAAAAAGCGGCTTCTTGAAGTATTTACAACACAGGAGGATACTCAGAAAATAAGTGAGATTCAGTTTGCGAAGAGAACGGAAGGACACTTGGAATTTTCAGCAGTTGGTTATGCCGACGTAATCAAGAATAAGATTATATACGAATTGAAGTATGTAAGTGAGCTTACACATGAACACTTCCTTCAATGTGCATGCTATGTTGTTGCCCAAAAGCTTAAAAAAGGGATTTTGTGGAACACGCGGACGAATGATATGTATGAAATATTGATTCCTGACAAAGAGAAGTTTTTGGATTGCGTTGCTAAGACCATCACTAAGCATCAACTGGAAAAGTATTATAAACCGAAAGCTTCCTGTATACTTTAAACAGTGAAGGGAAGCAGCCTTGACCAAGAAAAATACCTCAGGTAAAGTTGGATTATTACTGACCTGGCAGTT
>NZ_JHXY01000085.1 GCF_000621585.1 [Eubacterium] cellulosolvens LD2006
CTGCCGTTGATCTTGGTAACAGTACAATCGCCAAGTTTTTGTCTCTGACTCTGACGGAAACAGACAGCTTGATTCGAGACAGTGGAGTGAGAAAACGGGATTACACTATTCAACGGAAGGTCAATCGGACGTTGATTACAACTGCAGGTGATGTCACGTTCACACATACTCTTTTCCAGAGTAAAAAGGACAAGAGCTATCACTTCCTTCTGGATGAAATGATGGGACTTCCGACTCAAGAACGTCTTAGCGAACAGGCAGAAGCTACCGTGCTGAAAGAAGCTGTCGCAGGATCTTATCAGAGAGCTGCAGATCGATTGAAGATAGGGGAACAGAAGATCTCGAAAGTAGCAGTAATGGAGAAAGTTCATGCTATACTGCAACCTCTCACAGAGGAGAAAATACCTTCGGCGACTGAGAAAAAATGGTGTGAGTATCTGTATATTGAGGCCGATGAAGATCACATTCATGAGCAGAGAGGAACCGCAGAATCAAAAGGCTTTCTTGGAAAGCTGATCTATATCTACGAAGGAAAAGAATCTCTGTGTGCGGGAAAAAAGAAGCTTCTGATGCCTTTTTATCAGGGAGGACTGTATCAAGGTAGCGAAGGAAATCGTATTCTCTGGGAGAAGGTACAAGCATACATAGAGAGCCACTATAACCAAGAAATACTGAAGAAAGTGTACATTAGCGGAGACGGCGCCGGTTGGATCAAAGCAGGCGTAAACTACGTCGACAGGAGCGTCCTGGTTGCGGACAGATTCCATCTGATGAAGTATATCAACCGCGTATCCAATCTGACATTAGACGAAGCAAATATCACAAAAGGACGGTTCTATAAATACATTTACAAGAACAATCTACTGGCTACGAAAAAACTACTTACCAGGATTAAAAACCACTGCGGTGGAGACGAAGTTGTGGAGAACTGCCGTAGATACCTGGTGTATAACTGGGATGCAATTCAGCGAGCATTCCATGATAAACATGTGTTGGGATGCTGTGCAGAGGGACATGTCAGCCATGTGTATTCAGAACGCATGAGC